>NZ_JAKIKR010000044.1 GCF_023284025.1 Shewanella abyssi
TTTTTTTCGTAATATAGCAACTAAAGGTAGCGTGTAAATCTTGCTGTTGTATTACAGGTTAGCTTTAGGCACGCGTAATAGACATAAATATTAACTAATAGCATTAAACAATCGTCGTTGACTATAGCGACTGCCAATCAATGTGATACAAAAAAAGCTCACAACCTTAAAATGGCTGTGAGCTAGGTCCGATAACTTGCTCAATAACGAGCATGACTTGCTATAGAATAAAGCTACTGGCTTATTTCAATAGCGGAACTTTTTCGCTGCCGGTAACTTGGGCGTCAATACAGCGATTAGCTGCAATCTCGAATTAATCATCAGCTTCTTGGTAGAGAGTACAGTCATTAGCATCAACCTTATGGGGTGATGGTGTATTGGGGCACGGATCCAAATCATCATAGCCACAGGTTTTCATGGTTTTTTGATTGCAATTAGCTTTGTAGTTGTTAATACCAACCCCCGCCAACGTACCAGGGGCTCATGCCGTCTGCAGCGTCAGCTACCACTAGCATCAGTCGTAAATGTAACATTTTCCACTTTATGATTAACTTAATAGAAAAAGGGTGCTTTCCTAGGAAAGCACCCTTTTATTTAGTTTTAATACACTAACCTGATGTAGGCGTTATCGTGTCCACACCCAATTTTCAATGCTAACTGGGTCTACACCGTTAGCCTTGATATAGTTTCTGTGGTCAACTAAACGTTGCAGCATATCGGTAGTAATAGCGATATGTTGGCTTTCGTCAATGACGCCTTGCTGGAACAGTTTGTATGCCATGTCGATAACAAGGTGGTAGCGTGATGTACCGTTACGAACACCCATATCAAATGGAGTTGTCGTTGAACCTTCCTCTTCATAGCCTTTAATTCTAAAGCGATCACTACCCTTATAATCGAATACCAATTTCTTAATGGTATTTGGGTATCCGTGGTAGTTAAAGACAACGCCTTTATCAGCAGTAAATACTTCGTCCATTAACCATGGCTTGCTTTGGAACTTTAAGCTACCTAAGCCGCTGCTGGTTAGCTCTGTGACACTAACGAAACGAATACGTACACGGGGTAATAACTCTCTGATAAGTACCAGTGATGCCATTGCTTCCTGGGTAACGTAATCACCACAGCCTACAAGTACCACATCTGGGTTCTCGTCTGAAGCAAAGTCCCACACCATCACACCGTCTTTAGCCTGACGGCGGGCTTCATCGAGTGTTAGCCACTGGGGTAGTTCTTTCTTACCAGCGACTAAGATATTGAGCTTGTCTCGGTCGGCATAAGCACGTTCGGTGTAAACCAAAGTACTGTTACCGTCAGCAGGTAGATAAGCTGAGATGATCTTTGGATGCTTCTCTAACATAGCGCCCAAGAATGACGGGTTCTGGTGAGAGTAGCCATTATGATCTTGACGCTCTAACAGCGAAGACAATACTACGTTACAAGCTGGTACTGGTTTACGGAAATGTACACCTTGGCTTGCATAAACGTATTTACAATATTGGTCAGCCATTGATGAAATAACTTGCGAGAAGGCTTCATAAGTCGGGAACATCGCGTGACGACCGGTTACTGTGTAACCGTGCAGCATACCGAAGAGTAAGTTTTCTGATAGCAACTCAATGACACGACCGTCGCGAGACATATCTTCGTCCCAGCTTTCGATAGGCCACTGCCATGCACGATCTGTTTCTTCAAATACTGCTTGCAGTTGGTTTGAATAGGTCTCATCTGGGCAGAAAATACGCAGGTTACGCTGATCACGGTTGAGTTTGAACGCATCACGCATCCATTCACCCATCTTGAACATTGATAGTCCACGTTGACCACGAGGTGTTTCAGCGCCATAGGCGAGTTTTTCAAGATCTGGATTGGTTAAAGCGCGAACCACTTCACCGCCGTAGCTTAAGTGCTGACGACCACAAGCTAACTCTTTTGGCGGCATTAATGACAGAATATCTTCATCAAAAATTAGTTCGCCTTTATCGTTGATACTGTATAGCTCATCAAATTTGTAGCTGGCTAACCATGTGTTAAGCGCGTCAAGGTGACCCTTATCAGTGGCACACTTGTTGACGATAACTTGGTGAGATTCACAGTTGCCTACAAGTTTTTTACCGCCATATTCAGCAGTACCAGTCCAGCCTTTAGCGGTACGCATTAGAATGACAGGCCAGCGAGGCTTAACAACATCTTCGCCAGATCTAGCGCGCGTTTGAATGTCATTAATCATCTTATATGACAAGTCCATTGCCGCGAGCATCTGCTCGTAAACATCTTCTTCAAGCTGGTCATCGACCATGATTGGGTGGTAACCCAAGCCTCTGAATTCAAGATCTAACTCTTCGTGGCTCATTCTGCCCATACGAGTTGGACCAGAAATTTTGTAGCCATTGATATGAACGATTGGCAGAACTGCACCGTTGTTCTTTGGCGATACCAGACGGTTCGCATACCAAGATGCAGCAAGAGGACCCGTTTCTGATTCACCATCACCAATTAGGCAAGCAGCAATCAAATCTGGATTATCAAGCACTGCGCCCCAAGCGACTGAAAGTGAGTAACCAAGCTCGCCACCCTCTAGAATTTGTCCTGGCGCTTCAGGGTTTGCGTGAGAAGGGTAACCATATGCCGCAGAGAACTTCTGGCAGATATCAGTGATACCCTCTTCATTATAAGGAATAGTTTCAGGATAGAAGTGGCTTAGCGAACCTTCCATAAACAAGTTAGCTTGCACAGCAGGAAAACCGTGACCAGGGCCAACAAGGTAAACAAATGAACGATTATGCTTAGCAATCAATCTATTAACGTTAGCATAGACAAAGTTAATACCAGGACATGTACCCCAGTGACCAAGTAGTCTTGGTTTAATGTCTGTGTGAGCTAAAGCGCGTTTGTGCAGTACGTTTTGCTTCAGGTAAATTTGTGATGTCGCCAGAAAGTTAGTCGCTCTAACAAATTTCTTTAAGGAAACGATCTCTTGTTGATGTGACATAAATAACCCCATTTACGTAATCAGAAAGTTAAACAAATTTTATGTGACTTACTATATTTGTAATTTTATTACAAAAATGTGCCCTATATCTTATTTATAGAAAGTTTTTTGCACTAATAAATGTAGTAAAACTAGATGTAATGGTGATGTTATTTAGGTTAATTTTGTTGGGTGGGCTTGATGTCTTGTGTGATTTGGTTGTCAGCTAAATGATGATGTGTGAGCTGTATCACTCAGGGTTGAACCAATGCTATGCTATTTTGCAGCGCGGAATGCGACAGGCGTGGTAGTAATTTAATCACGAATAGGATACTTCAAAAAGAAAATCTGTTGTCATTTAAATACTTAGGAAGGAAAAACACAAGCCAAACCTAATTCAGTGTGAGAGCGCTCGATTATGTTTGTCATGGGGATATGAAAAATTATGTTTGAACCGTTAGTTAATGCAGTTGAATCTGCCGTCAATGCCGTCAATGGCTTGTTGTGGGGAAGCCTGCTCATTTATGTCTTAGTAGCAGCGGGCGTGCTATTTACTTTTCGTCTAGGTTTTATTCAATTCAGGTTATTTGGCCATGGTGTCAAATTGGTGATTCAAGGCCGTGAAAAAGTTAATGGCATCTCCTCATTTCAGGTTTTTTGTACCTCGATGGCAGCGCGAGTCGGTACCGGTAACATGGCAGGTGTTGCGGTCGCGATAACTGTTGGTGGTGCGGGGGCGATTTTTTGGATGTGGCTGATTGCGCTGCTCGGTATGGCTACAGCCTTTATTGAGTCAACGCTAGCACAAGTCTATAAAGTTAAAGATAGTGAAGGCCAGTATCGTGGTGGCCCCGCGTATTATATGGAAAAAGGCCTAGGTAAGAGATGGATGGGAACCTTGTTCTCTATTCTACTCATTATCGCTTTCGGTTTTGCCTTCAACGCAGCACAAGCCAATACCATGACCGATGCGCTAAACAATGCATTTGGTTTTGATAAGACGATTGTTGGTTTAGTCATAGTACTCGCATCGGCTTATATTATTTGCGGTGGCTTGAAAAAAGTCGCTCGTGCGTCTGAGTTGATTGTGCCGGTAATGGCTGTCGCCTATCTGGGCATAGCAATGGTCGTGTTGGTATTGAATATTGAGCAGGTCCCTGCCGCATTAACGCTAATTGTTAAAAGTGCATTTGGCTGGGAAGAAGCGGCTGGTGGTGCCATGGGCGCTATGTTGGCCGGTGTTGCACGTGGTCTATTCTCTAACGAAGCGGGCATGGGCAGCGCGGCAAACATTGCAGCGTCAGCGACGCCAAACCCAAATCACCCAGCCTCACAAGGTTTTGTACAGATGATAGGGGTATTTGTTGATACTATCGTGATCTGTACTGCTTCTGCGGCAATTATCTTATTATCGGGCGTGTTAGATAACCCTGGTGAGCAACAAGGTATTGGCCTATTACAGCTGGCGCTAAGCAACGAGCTTGGGGGTTGGTCTGCTTATTTCATTGCATTCGCGATTATACTATTTTGTTTCTCGTCGATTATTGCTAACTATAGCTATGCCGAAAACAACATTATGTTCCTAACGAAAAGTAAGAAGGTGCTATATGTTTTCCGTGTCCTAGTACTGGCGATGGTGATGACTGGTTCTGTGGCCTCTTTGCAGTTGGTGTGGAACTTCGCCGATGTCTCAATGGGGCTGATGGCGTTAGTTAACATCGCTGCGATAGTCATGCTGTCTAAAGTGGCTTTTGCGGTCGTGAAGGATTATGAACGTCAAATAAAGGCCGGTGTTTCGCCAACGTTTGATGCTCGTGAATTCCCGGAAATAAAGGGGATTGAATCTGGTGAATGGGCGGATGATGAGCCTGTGGCGAATAAATCCTAATATAGGGTAAACCGCTTGATGCGGTAATTTGAATTAACACAATCTAAAAAACCACGCTTTATAAGCGTGGTTTTTTTGTTTTTGATCAGTATGATTGTCTCAGTTTAACAATATCTCTGTATAGGACATCATAATGCTAATCTTGGTTTCACCTGCAAAAACGTTAGATTTCGAAAACCCAGCGGGCACTGACAGTTACTCTATACCGACGTTATTGAGTCAAAGTGAACAGCTGATTGATGTCTGCCGTACATTATCGCCGAGTGATATAGCATCGTTAATGAAAGTGAGCGATAAGATCGCTGGCTTAAACGTTGCTCGATTTGGCTGCTGGCAGCCAGATTTCACCCCTGAAAATGCAAAACAAGCCATATTCGCGTTTAGAGGTGATGTTTATACTGGCCTGGACGCCGATACCTTGTCAGAGGCTAGTCTTCAAAAAGCGCAGCAACGGCTACGTATTCTCTCAGGTCTTTATGGTTTGCTAAAACCGCTGGATTTGATGCAAGCCTATCGATTGGAGATGGGAACGCGTTTGAGTAACGACAGAGGAACCAATTTATATCAATTCTGGGGGGATATCATCACCGATGAGATTAACCAGACGACAGCGGCACAAGGCGACGAGTTCATTATTAACCTAGCGTCAAATGAGTACTTTAAAGCAGTCAAGCATAAGCAGTTAACTGCCAACCTTATCACCCCGGTCTTTAAAGATAAAAAGAACGGTCAATACAAGGTTATTAGCTTTTTTGCTAAAAAAGCCAGAGGCATGATGGTGCGGTATTTATTAGATAACAATGTCGACTCGCTAGATGCGCTGACAAAATTTGATCGTGCTGGTTACTATTACAGTGAAGCTGATTCAACAGTGAATGCACCGGTATTCTTGCGAGAAGAGCAGTAATTTATTTAGGTTTAATAAATAAAAAAGCAGCTGAGAGGCTGCTTTTTTGTGTGAGTTAACGGCGGTTATTTGATAACAATTGGCCGTAACGCGATTGTTGATTGCGCCATAAAGTAAGCAAATTGTGCATAGGCGGCGACATTTTGCTGTAGAGCTGTGGGATCAATTTTGTCCAAGGTGTCGTTTGGCGTGTGATGATAGTCGAAGTAATCAGTACCATCTTGTCTTAATGAGGCGACGGGTACACCTTGTGACGGTAACATAGAGACATCAGGGCCGCCTGAGGCTTTGTTATTGCCCAAAGCAACACCATTATTGGTCATGGGTGCTGTAAGAGCTAATAACTCGGTATAAGCAGCTTCACTGGCTCTGAAGTCAATTTGATAGATCCTCCCAGCGCCAAAGTCTGATTCTGCGGCAATGTAGTGCAAATCTAACTCAGCTTGGTGTGCTTTGGCGTAGGCTTTAGCGCCGACTAAGCCAAGCTCTTCAGCAGCATATAATACGACGCGAACGGTTCGGGCGGGTTTGACTGGCAGGTCTTGAATGAGCTTCCCCGCTGCAGTGACTATGGCCACACCTGCACCATCATCAATCGCGCCAGTGCCACCTCCCCAAGAATCCAAGTGAGCGCCAATAAGGACTATCTCGTCGGGCTTGCTAGAACCTGTGACCTCTGCAATGACATTGTAAGAGGTGGCAAAGCCTTGATTTTTGGCGGTCAACAGCAGGTTGATGGTGATATTTGCATCGCGTTTAAGCATCGCATTAATGAGATCAGCATCGGGGCTAGACATTGCAGCGGCCGGGATCCTAGTCACGCCGTCTTCATATCTCATCATACCTGTGTGTGCCATACGGTCGTGATCCGTTCCAATAGAGCGGATCATTACGGCGACGGCTCCTTTCTTTGCCGCTGCAATAGCGCCTCTTGAGCGTCCGCCAACACTTTTACCATATCCTTTACCCGTAATATGGCGTTCAGTGATGTGATCGATAAAAACAATCTTGCCTGTTACATCATCAGCAGAAGCTGCCTGCAGTGCCGCTAAGCTATCAAAGCGAATAATATTGGCTTCGATACCATTTTCAGCTGTGGCAACACTGCCGCCTAGTGCTGTGATAACTAATGATTGAGGGAAAGGGGCTACAATCGAAGCTTTGGCTTCACCACGGACCCATACAGGAACTTGTACCGGCTCTTTATAGACTTTATCAAAGCCAAGTGACTTGAGTTTTGATATCGCCCATTGCACAGCTATAAGATCTTTTTCGCTACCGGCCAACCGCGGTCCAACTTCTACAGTGAGTGATTCAACGATGTCGTAAGCCAGGCTGGAGCTGAGCGCTTGCTGCTGAAGTTGCATTATTACTTGGTCGTTAGGGGTGTTTGTTTTGTTACTTTGACAACCAATTAAACTGGCTAAAAATATGCTGGCAGCAAGTTTGAGATAGACGCTTTTCATGAGTTTCCTTTGTTTTTATTACTTATGTCCCATTTTTGAAAACAATCTAGCAAAAAGTGTGCTTCATGTCCCGACTATATCGGTAAGGCAACGCTATATTAGGCCGTCGGTTTTTTTTAGGAGAAATGGCTCGTAATGAATATAGAACTAATACAGCAACGAGCAGACCATGCCGTTGTATTATTGAAGGCGATGGCGAATGAGCGTCGCCTATTTATCTTGTGCTATCTTCTTAACGAAGGGGAAATGTGCGTTGGCGAAATGAACAAGAAATTGGGATTAAGCCAATCTGCTCTTTCGCAGCACCTTGCGTGGTTACGCAAAGACAATTTGGTTGAAACACGTAAAGAAGCTCAAACGGTATATTACTCGTTAAAGAGTGAAGAAGTGGCCGAGATCATTAAGCTACTTAATAATATTTATAGTGATAGCTTACAAACGGTAGCGTAATAGCACTAAAGACTACAAGTGAGTTCATATCTCACTTTACCGTTACAGTTTCAATCGTGGTTACAAATGGAGAGGCATGCCTCTCTATTTTTTTGTCCAAAATTTGTAAATCTAATGATTCAGAGCATGACTTAGGCATTAAACTCAAATTTCCGACATAAAAAAACCGGCCGAGGCCGGTTTTTAATTGCTCTAAACTAAGACTTAAGCAGCAAGTGCTTTAATTTTAGTGTTTAAGCGTGACTTATAACGAGCAGCCTTATTCTTGTGAATAAGACCTTTTGTCGCTAAACGGTCGATAATTGGTTGTGCTGTTACGAAAGCAGCTTTAGCCGCTTCGTGGTCGCCTGCATTAATTGCAGCAATTATTTTTTTAACGTAAGTACGTAACATTGAGCTACGGCTAGCGTTATGCTGGCGACGCTTCTCAGACTGAAGCGCGCGCTTCTTTGCAGACTTGCTATTAGCCAAGGTGCAACTCCTAAAACTGGGTTTGGTATTTTTGAGGTCGAGGAATATGCCCTATTTATGTCACTTTGTCAATGACAACGACTGAATCAGTTTGATTTACTCAAAATAATCCAACCAGCTTGGCTTTCTCCAACCTAACTCGTGTAATATAATGCACAATTCTAGCAGGTATTGCTATGAGACAATAGGGGCGGGCGCGACTTTATGCGTGATACCGTCCAATTTTTTAGCTCTCAGGGGGCGTTTTGAGCAGAAAGCTATTTAGGTCAGGCATGATTGTCAGTGCTATGACATTAATCTCACGTGTTTTAGGTTTAGTGAGAGACGTTGTTATTGCCAATCTTATGGGTGCAGGCAGTAGTGCAGATGTTTTTTTCTTTGCTAATAAAATTCCTAACTTTTTAAGACGGCTATTTGCAGAAGGTGCTTTTGCACAGGCATTTGTCCCCGTTTTAACCGAATACCAAGAAAAAAATAGTGACCAAGAGATTAGAGAATTGTTGGGGAAAGTTGCCGGAACACTCGGTATTCTCGTCAGCGTTGTAACCTTAATTGGCGTAATCGCCTCACCTGTGTTGGCGGCATTGTTCGGTGGGGGCTGGTTTTACGCTTGGTTGAATGACGCTCCTGGTGGTGAGAAGTTTGAGCTAGCAGCGTTAATGTTGAAGATAACCTTTCCCTATTTATGGTTTATCACTTTTACCGCATTGGCGGGTTCTATTTTAAATACTCGCGGGCGTTTTGCCGTTTCAGCTTTTACGCCTGTATTCCTCAATATCGCCATTATTTCTGCTGCGCTGTTTTTAGCACCTAATTTAAGCCAGCCTGAAATTGGTTTGGCCTGGGGGGTGTTTTTTGGTGGCTTGATTCAATTTTTGTTTCAAATCCCGTTTCTTCTTAGAGAAAAAGCGATTGTAAAGCCGAGCTGGGGCTGGAGTCACCCAGGTGTGACTAAGATTAGAACGTTAATGCTCCCTGCGCTGTTTGGGGTGTCGGTGTCACAAATTAACCTACTATTCGATACGTTTATTGCGAGCTTTTTAATGACGGGCTCAATCAGTTGGTTGTATTACTCTGATAGATTACTTGAATTTCCTTTGGGATTGTTTGGCATCGCGATTGCGACGGTGATATTACCCGCACTATCAAAACGTCATATTAATGCTGAAAGCGAAGGCTTTTCACAGACCATGGATTGGGGCGTTAAAGCCATTATTCTATTGGGGTTACCGGCTATGTTCGGCTTGATTATGCTGGCCAAACCCATGCTTATGGTGCTGTTTATGCGTGGTGCATTTACCTATAACGATGTTGAAATGGCATCATATAGTTTGATGGCATATGGTAGTGGACTCCTTAGCTTTATGTTAATTAAAATCTTGGCGCCGGGTTATTACTCACGCCAAGATACTAAAACGCCAGTCCGTTACGGCATCATTGCCATGGTGAGCAATATGGTGTTCAATCTCATTTTTGCTATACCATTTGGCTATGTCGGGCTGGCTATTGCAACCTCAATGTCAGCGGCACTTAATGCTTGTCTGCTATACCGAGGTTTACACAAAGCGAATGTTTATCGATTTAGTGCAGCGACAATGATGTTTGCAGTTAAAACGCTGGTTGCGGCACTGATTATGTTAACAGTTGTTTACTATTTACAGCCATCAATCACTGCTTGGTTAGATTTTTCGTTGTTGGAGCGTGGATTTGAACTTGCTAAATTGATTATAATTGCAGCAGTCTGTTACTTTATTTGCCTCGTTTGCTTCGGAATTCGCCCTTGGAAGATGAAAGCTGCAGTTTGAGTGCTGATTATAAAGACTAGCTGGTATATAATCCGCCCATTTACTCTCATGTGTCGTGTAGGATAATGGAATTAATCCGCGGTATTTATAATATATTGCCAAAGCATCATGGTTGCGTATTAACAATAGGCAATTTCGATGGTGTTCATCGTGGCCATGCGGAAGTGATTAATCGACTTGTGGCTAAAGCACAGTATTTGGGCATACCTGCTGTTGTCATGACATTTGAACCGCAACCACAAGAGTTTTTTCAGGGTGAGAATGCACCGGCTAGATTGAGCTTATTACGCGATAAACTCATGTTGCTTGATGAGCTAGCGATTGATCGGGTGCTCTGTGTGAACTTTAATAAGAAGTTTGCCGATTTTAGCGCTGAAGATTTTGTCGAACAGTTGTTGGTTAAAGCGCTCGGCATTAAGTACCTAGTGGTTGGCGATGACTTTTGTTTTGGTAAACAGCGCCAGGGTAACTTTGATATGCTGCGTAAAGCCGGTGAAAAATACGGATTTGCGGTGGTGAGTACACAAAGCTTTATTTTAGGCGATAAACGCGTGAGTTCTACGCAAGTAAGGCAGCTGCTCGCGGATGGTAAGATGGAACAAGCAAGGCGTTTGCTTGGACACCCTTTTATCCTTAGTGGCAAGGTTGCCCATGGTCAAAAAATTGGGCGGACGATAGGTTTTCCCACCGCTAATATTGCATTAAAGCGCAAGGTTACGCCTGTTAGAGGCGTTTTTGCTGTCAAGCTTTATTGGGATAATAGTGATATATATGAAGGCGTAGCAAACGTCGGTTTTAGACCAACAGTGAATGGTCAGATATGTCAGTTAGAAGTCCATCTATTTGATTTTGACGGCGACCTTTATGGTAAAGCCGTTGAAGTTGAGTTGGTGGCAAAGATTAGAGACGAGCAGCCATTTGGATCACTAGATGCGCTGAAAACACAAATTAAAAATGATGCAGACAGAGCGATAGCTCTACTCGGCAACGATGCAGGCTAATAGCTTAGCGAACAAAACGGTAAAGGATCAATGAGCGACTATAAATCTACTTTGAATTTGCCGGAAACAGAGTTTCCGATGCGTGGTAATTTGGCTAATCGTGAGCCAGAGATGTTGAAGTCCTGGAACGAGAAAGGACTGTACCAACAGATCCGTGAGAGCCGTAAAGATAGCAAGCCGTTTATATTGCATGATGGTCCTCCATATGCAAACGGTGATATTCATATTGGTCACTCAGTTAATAAAATTCTTAAAGATATTATTATCAAGTCAAAGACCATGTCTGGCTTCGATGCGCCATATATCCCTGGTTGGGATTGTCATGGTCTACCTATTGAACTCAAAGTTGAGCAAAAAATCGGTAAGCCAGGTCACAAGGTTACCGCGGCAGAGTTTCGTCAAAAATGTCGTGAGTATGCGGCTAAGCAAGTTGATGGTCAGCGTGAAGACTTTATCCGTTTAGGTGTGTTTGCTGATTGGCAAAATCCTTATCTAACCATGGATTTCAACACTGAAGCAAACATTGTCCGCTCACTATCAAAAGTTGTTGATAGCGGACATTTGCATAAGGGTGTTAAGCCTGTGCATTGGTGTACCGACTGTGGTTCTGCTTTGGCTGAAGCTGAAGTTGAATATGAAGACAAGATGTCTCCAGCTATCGATGTCGCTTTTTCTGTTGTGGATAAGAGCGCGTTGCTCGCTAAGTTTGGTCTGACTGAATACCCACATAATATCTCTATGGTTATCTGGACGACAACGCCTTGGACATTGCCTGCAAACCGAGCATTGGCTGTCGCGGCTAACCTAGAATATACCTTAGTAGAGATGGTCAAAGATGGCCAAACTCAAGCTCTGGTATTAGCTGAAGAGCTAGTTGAATCCTGTGTTGAGCGATTTGGAGCGCAGTCGCATAAAGTACTGGCTAACGTATTGGGCTCAGAGCTTGAGTTATTACGTTTTAACCACCCATTCTACGGTTTTGATGTACCGGTTATTATAGCGGATCACGTTACTGTTGATTCTGGTACGGGTATTGTTCATACCGCTCCAGGTCATGGTCAAGACGATTTCGTTGTTGGTCAAAAGTATGGTCTAGAAGTTGCTAATCCTGTCGGTGATAACGGTGTTTATAAAGCCGACACTGAGATATTTGCCGGACAACACGTCTTCAAAGCTAACAAGAGCGTAGTTGCGCTATTGGAAGAGAAGGGCGCGCTGCTTAATCATATTGCGATTAACCATAGCTACCCGCATTGCTGGCGCCATAAAACGCCGATTATTTTCCGTGCGACGCCGCAGTGGTTTATCTCAATGGATCAAAAGGGGCTGCGTACTCAAGCTCTTGGCGAGATAGCGAAAACAAAGTGGATCCCTGATTGGGGCCAAAGCCGTATCGAAAAAATGGTTGAAAACCGTCCAGACTGGTGTATTTCGCGTCAACGTACTTGGGGCGTACCAATTGCCTTATTTGTACATCGTGAAACCGATGAGCTGCATCCCGATAGCGTGTCCTTAATGGAGCGTGTTGCTAATCGTATCGAGCAAGAAGGTATACAAGCTTGGTGGGATCTAGATACTGCTGAACTGTTAGGCGATGAAGCTGATCAATACCGTAAAGTGACTGATACATTAGACGTCTGGTATGACTCAGGTTCAACATTCTCAACCGTTGTAGCCGCGCGTCCAGAGTTTAAAGGCCATGAAGTCGACCTTTATTTAGAAGGTAGCGATCAGCATCGTGGTTGGTTTATGTCATCATTGATGATCTCTACTGCGATGAATGGCAAAGCGCCCTATAAGCAAGTGTTGACTCACGGGTTTGCCGTCGATGGTAAAGGCCGCAAGATGTCTAAATCTGTCGGTAACGTGATTGCTCCCCAGCATGTCACCAATAAGCTGGGCGCAGACATTCTTCGTTTTTGGATCGCAGCAACAGATTACAGTGGCGAAATGACGGTTTCTGATGAAATCCTCAAGCGTAGCGCCGATGCCTATCGCCGTATTCGTAACACCGCTCGTTTCTTACTGGCTAACCTTAATGGCTTTAATCCTGAAACCGATATGGTAGCGGTTGAAGACATGGTTGCGCTAGATCGTTGGGCTGTTCGCCGTGCAACGGCTCTGCAGCAAGAAATTGTTGAAGCTTACGACGAATACAACTTCCACTCTGTAACACAAAAACTGATGCAGTTCTGCTCTGTTGAACTTGGTAGTTTCTACCTTGATATCATTAAAGACAGGCAGTACACCGCCAAAGACGACAGCGTTGCCCGTCGCAGCTGCCAATCGGCACTGTACCTTATCTCTGAGGCTATGGTTCGTTGGATGGCACCCATCTTAAGCTTCACCGCTGATGAGATCTGGAAGCTGCTGCCTGGTGAACGTGGTGAATTCGTATTTACAGAAACTTGGTACGAAGGCCTAACATCTGTAACGCTTGAGTCAGATGTTAGCGATGAATACTGGGAACAGTTGCTTAGCGTTCGCGCTGAAGTGAATAAGGTGATTGAAAGCGCCCGTCGTGAAAAGCAGATTGGCGGTTCGCTGGAAGCTGAAATTACCTTATTTGCTGATGATGGACTGGCTTCAGTACTGAACACCTTAGATGATGAGTTACGTTTCGTGTTACTGACCTCTCAAACTACTGTGGTTGCACTTTCCCAAGCACCAACAGATGCTATTGAGACCGAGCTTGCGACACTGAAGCTTGAACTTAAAAAGTCTACAGCAGAGAAGTGTGAGCGTTGCTGGCACCATAGAGAAGATGTTGGCCAAGTGGCTGAACATCCAACGCTATGTACTCGTTGTGTCACCAACATTGAAGGTGAAGGCGAAACTCGTCAGTTTGCATAAAGGATCTGTAATGCCCACTTCTTGGAAAGACAGTGGCCTACGTTGGTATTGGATAGTTGTGTTGGTGTTTCTTGCCGACCAACTGTCTAAACAGTGGGTGTTGTCCAGCTTTGAGCTGTATGAATCGGTAAATTTATTGCCGATATTTAACTTTACCTATGTGCGTAATTATGGCGCAGCGTTTAGCTTTTTAAGCGATGCCGGTGGCTGGCAACGTTGGTTATTTACCTTCGTTGCTGTTGGTTTCAGCATTCTGTTATCAGTATGGCTACGTCAACAGCCAAGCAAGATGTGGCGTTTGAACTTGGCATATACCTTAGTAATAGGCGGGGCGCTAGGTAACTTGGTTGATCGCTTGCAGCACGGTTTTGTGGTCGATTTCTTAGATTTCTATTGGAACACTAGTCATTTTGCGGCATTTAATATTGCCGATTCAGCAATCTGTGTTGGTGCTGGACTCATCATTTTAGATTCTTTTGTCTCTGGAAAAGATGCCAAGAAATCAGATGATATAAAGGGGTAATTCAAGTGTCAGAGATACATTCAATTTTATGCCACATGAACATCGTTCTAGAAGATGGCTCAACCGCTGAAAGTACTAAAGCGGCAGGCAAACCTGCTCGTTTTAATATTGGTGATGAAAGCCTAAGTTCAGCGTTTGAAGCAGAAATTAGCGGTTTAGCGGTAGGCGATAGCCATAGCTTTACCTTACAAGCTGCAGATACCTTCGGTGAGTCTAACCCTGATGCTGTACACCATATGGACAGGAGTCGTTTTCCTGCTGATATGAAGCTTGAAGCGGGTGTGATTGTGGCTTTTGATGGTCCTGGTGGCAGTGAAATCCCTGGTATGGTACGCGATGTGGTGGGTGACTCTGTCACTGTCGACTTGAATCATCCTTTAGCGGGTCAAGTGCTAACATTTGAACTTGAAGTGGTAAAGGTACTGTAATTATGAAAATTCTTTTAGCAAACCCTCGCGGTTTTTGTGCCGGCGTTGACCGTGCCATTAGCATTGTTGAACGCGCACTCGAGCTTTTTTCGCCGCCTATCTATGTGCGACACGAAGTGGTTCACAACCGTTATGTGGTGCAGAACCTTAAAGACCGTGGTGCAGTGTTTGTTGAAGAGTTAGACCAAGTACCTGATAACAGCATTGTCATCTTTAGTGCTCATGGGGTATCGCAAGCGGTTCGTGCAGAAGCTAAGGCACGTGGCCTAAAAGTGTTTGATGCTACATGCCCGCTAGTCACCAAGGTTCATTTACAGGTGACGCGTGCCAGCCGCAAAGGTGTTGAATGTATTCTTATTGGTCACGCTGGTCACCCTGAAGTTGAAGGCACCATGGGCCAGTATGATAATCCTGAGGCTGGCGTGCATTTAGTTGAGTCTCCAGCTGACGTGGCGAAGCTTGAAGTTAAAGATCCTGATAACTTATGTTTTGTGACTCAAACAACATTATCAATGGATGATACCGCAGACGTTATTGCATCGTTGCAAAAGAAGTTCCCGGCTATTGAAGGCCCCCGCAAAGATGATATCTGTTATGCAACGCAAAACCGCCAAGATGCGGTGCGTAATGTGGCTCAAGAGGTTGAACTGTTTATTGTTGTTGGTTCTAAAAACAGCTCTAACTCAAATCGGTTGCGTGAATTGGCACAAAAGCAAGGCACCAATGCCTATTTAGTTGATAATGCAGATGATGTTAACTCTGCATGGTTTGATGGAGTTAAACGCGTTGCGGTAACGGCCGGAGCATCGGCACCAGAAGTGCTGGTAAAGCAGGTTGTTGACGCGATAGCCGATATGGCGCCCAGTGTGATTACAGAAGTCGAAGGGCGATTGGAAGATACTGTATTTGCGGTCCCAGCCGAATTACGCTAAAAGCGTACTTTTATGAAACGTAAAAGAGGCTAAGGCCTCTTTTTTTATGCTTAAAATTCAGACACATCAGTGGTGTGAATCCTAAACTTCTCTCTTCCTTTGGGCTAATATTCGACTAAATACATATTAACCTGTATGCTAGTTAAGTTACGCTAAGTTACCGATTTTAAACACTAAAAACACAAAAGCATTGTCAAAAATATGACTAAAGCAAAGGAATTGACAGCAATGAAAAATCAACAGCGGGGGCTTTCTTTAATTGAACTAATGGTCTCTTTGGTTATTTTAGTTGTTGGTCTCATTGGTATTTTTAATCTGCATATTGTTGCCAAACGCGGTAGCTTCGAATCCTTTCAGCAAACCCAAGCTGCCTATTTAGTTAATGACATTGTTAATCGTATGAAATTAAACCGTTCTTTATTATCCTCATATACAGGCACCTACAGTGGTACGCTATCAAAACCCGCAAAATCGTGTGATGTTGCGGTAGGTGTTAATGCTACTTGCTCAACTGCAGAGACTTTGGCTTGGGATCTGTATCAGTGGCAGTCACATCTTGAGGAGCTTGATGGTGCAACTGCTTGTGTGTCAGCTTTGAGTAGTGGAAGCGTTGAGGTTGTAATGAGCTGGCGGGGAATTAGAGAGGTCATGGACGGTGGTGCAGCAACTAATAAGTCTACGCTGGCGAAAGGCTGTGGCACCGCTAATAAGCGCCGCAGAATTTATTCGCTAAAAACGGTCATCATTTAACTTATGAATAAATTTATGTCAAACCGTACTCAAATCGGCTTCTCACTCGTAGAGCTTATGGTTGCTATGGTCATAAGCCTTTTTTTATCAGCGGGCTTGTTTTCAATGTTTGCCATGTCCTCGGCTAATGTCACCACCACGAGTCAATTTAATCAATTACAAGAAAATGGTAGGGTTGCGCTAGCACTCATTGAGCGTGATGTGAGTCAATCCGGCTTTATGGCAGAGCTAACGGGGACAGACTTAACGGTTGGGAAAAACACCACTATTTCTGCACCCTCTATACCAGCCGCAAGCGATTGTATCGGTGGAGGCATCAATAACGCCAGTTTTCCTGCACCCAACAGTCCTGCCAATTTTAGAAAGATTTGGGGCTACGAAAGCGGCAATAGTACCGAGTCTTTTGCTTGCTTATCTTCGGTACTATCGGGCACCGATGTATTACAGTTGAAACGTCTCATTGGCCCGAATGTGACCACGTTTAATAGCAACTCTTACTACATGGCGACGAACCCGAGTGAAGCTATTATCTTTGCGGGCAGTCAGGGAGCGCCTTCAATTAATAATGGTCGCTTCTGGGAGTTCCAGCACCATATTTATTTTATTAAAATTGATAATGGAGTGCCTGTTTTAATGCGTCGAGTCTTGGGTGTTGGCGGCATGAAAACAGGGGCTAGCTATGAGCAGTTGGTAGAGGGGGTTGAGAACTTTCGGGTCATGTACGGCTTTGATATTAATGGTGACGATAG
This sequence comes from Shewanella abyssi, assembly GCF_023284025.1. Taxonomy (GTDB): domain Bacteria; phylum Pseudomonadota; class Gammaproteobacteria; order Enterobacterales; family Shewanellaceae; genus Shewanella; species Shewanella abyssi. Next base: position 17,195 of record NZ_JAKIKR010000044.1, read on the forward strand.
CGCCGATAGCTTTATGCCGGCGGAGAATGTGACCTCAACCATGTGGGATGGCTCTCCAAACCAAAGATTAGTGGCGATGAGGATCTATATCCTCGTCCGTACTAATGAAGAGGACAACTCCTATAGCAATGACAATGACTATCAGCTCGGCGATAAAACCATTGCAGCCACTAACGACGGATTTCGACGACGGGTACTGTCATCAACAATTGTTCTAGAAAATCCTATTTTGGTAGGGAACTAAAATGCGAATACAGATGAGGAAGCAAAGAGGGGTGGTGCTGTTTTTCTCTATCATCATCTTGCTGATTATGACGGTTATTGGTGTTGCACTAGCCGTTAATTCAACCCAATCGATTAGAATGGCAGGAGCGGGTTCCGAGCGAATAGAAGCCATGTCTCACGCTCATGGCGCTCAAGACCGATTAATTAGTAGCACTAATTTTACCAACTTACCCGTAACTCCTTCTACAGTGCGCGATAGTGAGTTTAGTGTTATTAGCACATTAACTCCATTGTCAGATGGTGAGGTTGGATGTGTGCGTAGCAGTCAACCCGATCAAGTAGGCATGATTTATTGTATCCCCATCGAAGTGTCTAGCCGAGTAACATTCGGCAGGAATGGCATGGGACAACTAACGGTTGTTTCGGGAATTGAGCAAGAACTTAAATGATTAACAGGAAATCAGTGATGAATATTAACCGATTTATCATCGCCATCGCCAGTGCTCTTATCATGGTGTCTGGTGTGAGTCATAGTGATGATACTGAGCTTTACGTATTTGAATCTTCAGCGCGTTCAGGCTCGCGTCCACAAGTGCTTATTATTTTCGATAACTCCGGAAGTATGGGGACATGGGAGAGCACCGAAGAGTTCTATTCTCGTGGCGAGACAGTGACTGATGGCACTAAACTTTATTATGCAAAAGGTGGTGGTCTAGTCCCGGAAGTGACGAGTAGTAACTACTTCTATAGTTCAATTAATGGCTGTAAAACATCTAAAACATACCTAACTGATTACGGTTTTTTTACTGGTTTTGTTCGAGAGTATAGTTTCACTGGAGAAAATGGCACCTGGTCTGAACTACCTGACACATTAGGTAGCACTGTTAATCAAGTCGATTGCTTCGAAGATTTCGAAACCGATTCCAGTTTACAATTTGAAAACGCGACGGCTGTTCCGAACGGTTTTCCTGTCGATAGTTTAGGCTCTAAATCCAGCCCCGTGAGCTATACGAATGTCACCAGTAGTTCATCATCAGCGGAGATATCAGCGGCAGTAGACAGCGCTTTTTTAACCAAGTTTGGTACTGGTAAATCCGTCACTATTTACACCGAACGTTACGTGAATTGGTATCATTCAAGCAAATCAAGAGATTGGGAAACGCGGATGAATATCGCTAAACGCGTGATGGAGGATACGGTGGTAACAACTCCCAGCGTTGATTTTGGACTCGCTATATTTAATTACAATACCAGTAGCAGTTCCGATGGTGGTCGAATTATTTCCGGTATAAAACGTATGTCATCCTCTGACAAGGTTGATCTCGTAGAACAGATTAATGATCTTAATTCGCAAACCAATACCCCTCTTTGTGAAACCTTATATGAGGCATATCGATATTTCTCTGGTGGTGCAGTGTACTTTGCCAAAGAAGCGGGCAGTATGACGCCAGTTCGAGACCGCACTATTGAGAGCGGAAGCAAATACATTTCACCTTTTAAGAGCACTCAATGTTCAAACCGTTCCTATGTGGTGTACATCACCGATGGCGCGCCGACACAAGATACAAAAGCAGACTACAAAGTAAAAAATATGGCTGGTTATAAATCGTCTGAAAGAGTCGATGGTAGTTATTTGCCTGCCTTAGCCAGTATTATGCACCGCAAAGATGTCAACCCTAACCTTGAGGGCGATCAGTTTGTGTCAACCTTCACTATTGGCTTTAGTGACGGCGCAGCGGATGCCGAACCTATTTTGAAAAAAACCGCAGAGCTTAGCGGTGCGAAATATTTTGCAGCAAAAGATGCTACCCAACTGCAGTCGGCACTGCAGCAGGTGTTTTCACAAATATTGGAAGTTAATGCTAGTTTCACCTCACCTTCGATCGCCAGCAATAATTTTGACAGAACTCAAACCTTTGATTCCGTGTATTACGCGATGTTTCTTCCTAATAAAGGCCCGCGGTGGATGGGCAATATTAAGAAGTTCAAAGTGACGGGGAGTGGGGATATTGTCGATAAGAATGGTGCCAATGCCATTGGCGCTGATGGAAACCTTAAAAATACTGCATGCTCCTATTGGACGCCAAACTCTGTCTGCAACGCGAGTAGCGGTGGTGGTGATGGAAACGATGTTCGAGTGGGTGGTATTGCCCATGAGTTAAGAACAACGTCAAGCCGCACCCTCTATGGGGATTTTGGCACTAACGGTGCATTGGTCAACTTTACCAAGAGTAATGCTTCATCAAAGGCAGGCGGCAATAGTGCATTAGCGAGTTATATGGGAGTTACTAAGTCGAGTTTATCGACCTACTTTGACTGGGCTAAAGGCAAAGACACTGACGATGATGATGGTGACTCTTCAACAACAGACGCTAGAGAAGACATATTTGGCGATCCACTACACTCAAAGCCGTTAGCGTTGAATTTTGGTTCTGTTGACGCGCCGGATATTCGAGTTGTCGTTGGCACCAACCATGGTTTTCTACACATGTTCAAAGATGAAGGGAGCAGTGTGTCAGAAACATGGGCGTTTATGCCTTATGAGTTATTACCTAATATTCCAGAACTGAAAGCGAATGTACCGACGGGGGTGCACTCGGTATACGGTATTGATAGTCCGCCCATCTCTTATGTTAAAACGGCCGCTAGCGGCGCAGTTGAAACAGCTTGGCTATTTGTCGGAATGAGGCGAGGTGGCAAGTCTTACTATGCACTTGATATCAGCGATCCTGATGCTCCCACCTTTATGTGGAAGATCAATTCCGATAGTCCAGGAATGAGTGAGCTTGGCCAGAGTTGGGCTGAGCCTGTCGTCACCTATATACCGGGTTGGCCCGCAGGTAATACTGAATTTTCAAAGGCTAAACCAGTACTGATATTTGGTGCGGGTTACTCTCCAGCTACCAAAGACGGAGCAGCTGTGGGCCGGCCCGATACACAAGGACGAGGTGTATTTATTGTCGATGCTGAGACTGGAGTGTTGGTACATTCGTTTGGCCCAACAGCAGGGTCTAACGTAACGCAACTGCCAGGTATCACCGACAGTGTTCCCAATTCCGTTGCCGTATTGGACAGTAATGGTGATAAATTAACCGATAGAATTTACGCCACTGATACCGGGGCTAATGTTTGGCGTATTGACTTACCCAGCGGTAATCCGAGTGATGCTAAAAAACCTTGGACTGCATTTAAGTTTGCAGACCTTGGCGGCGGGACATCGGCAACCGATAGACGCTTTTTTGCTGAAGCCGCGGTGGCTCAAACCATGTTTACTAATGTGTCAGAGGTCAGTGTCACGGTAGGGGAAGAAACGACGACAACTCAAACATATCAAAATGTTCCATACGATGCGGTGGTTATTGGGTCGGGCAACCGCCCCCATCCATTAGATCTATTGCGAAGTGATAACTTTTTTACATTGCAAGACCGAAATGTAGTGTCAAAATCTTTTAATGGACTCGATGGCAACACTGTTCCTGCTGCGCTGACGTTAAGCAATTTGTACAATGTTACCACTAACGCCCCAGCAACAGATGCTGAAAATGTCACCTTTGGCACTAAGCGTGGTTGGTATTATCAGTTCTCAGGAGCTGGAGAGAAAAGCCTTTCTGCGGCAACCATTATTCAAGGGCGGGTATTTTTTACATCCTATGTGCCAGGTGATAACTCGGTTGATAATCAATGTTTAGTCTCTGGGGTCGGCAGGTTATACGGCTTTGACCTGCATCGAGGTATTCGCTCCTATACTGAAGAATATTATGAGATGGGTGAAAGAGTGCCTGATACGCCGCAACTTGTTATACCGCCAAATGGTGAAGGCGATAGCTATATGTACTTGATTGGTATAGGAGCAGCTGGTGATAAGATGGAATATAAGGATTGTCCTGCTGGAAGCTTGAATTGCCCTCCACCACCGCCGTGTGAGTCTGGTGATAACAAGTGTGTCGGCGACGGGCCTGGAGTCAATAGAATTTACTACCACGTTGATAATTAAGGGTAATGATGAGCTGGAAAAATGGTTTCACCTTGATTGAGTTGATGGTTACAGTCGCTATTATCGGTATTTTAGCGTCAATTGCATACCCATCCTATATCGAGTACGTCGCTAAAGGCGTAAGGGCTGAAGGGCTCACTGTATTAACTGATGCTGCTAACCTGCAGGAGCAGTTCTATTTAGATAACCGCACTTATACCGCAAGCATGATCGATTTAGGCTTTGCTGTTAACCCTTTCATATCAGAGAGTGACTATTACAGTGTCAGCGCGACAATCGTCGGCACTGGAAGCTTTATATTAAAAGCGACTGCCCAAGGGGCACAGGCATCTCGGGATACGAGTTGTAAAGTTTTGGAAATTACTGAAACAGGGGCTAAGACTCCTACGGAGTGTTGGTGATGAAATGGATAATGGTTGTTAGTGTTGTCGTCGGCTTTTCCTGTTCGGCTCTAGCTGGCGAGGTGACCAAACAAGATTTTAAATGCTATGTGGAAACTACAATAGACAAGCAGGTAGTCTTTTATCGATGGGACATCAATAAAGTAGCGCGATTGATGGCTGCATTACCAGCGACTCAAACGGCGAAAAATGCGCAGGGAAACAAAGCATATATTAAGTCTGTGGCTGAATGTGTCGTTCTTGATAAAGACTTTTCAACTGAAAAAGCTCAACGTTTAGATTACAAAACAGTTCGGTAACTGGGTTGGTGTGATTGTATGTTGGGGCTAGCTGCAGTTCACCGAGCCTGTAGACAGACTAATTTTTCCTGATGTTGAAACGTCTATGCCTTTAGCATTTGAATTTGTTTTACTTGAAGGGCAATAGATAAACTGGCGTGAGCTGGCACTGGCAGCGCTTCCTGTCACCATACCTTCGGCTGAGAAGCTTATAGTGCTTAGGCTTGTTTTGATAAAGTCATTACTGTTAAAAGCATCGATAGAGCGTATTATTTGATCATCAGAGCTATCAAATGTGCCGTCAGAGTTTACGTCGATAAAAATATCGTAGCCATTGATCCAATCGGTACCACATGAAGAGCTAGACACTGGGCATAAAGATACAGTGGCCCCATAGCTGATGGCATGGCTTCTTGCTGTGATAAATGATTGTTGAATATTACTGCTTGCCGCTTCACTGCGAGAGTTATCGTAAAAATCAGTAAAAGAGGGCACGGCGATAGCAATTAATATTGCTGCAATGGCAATACTGACCATTAGCTCGATTAAGGTGAAAGCGTTGAGATAATATTTATTAAAATTCATTCGACATACTCTATTGCTATAACAGCTACAGTATATGTGAGTTTATAGAGACTTACAGCAAATAAACTGGTTTTATCCTCGTCAAATTACTGACAATAAAACTAAATTCTGACAGTTAGATATTATACACTTATTCGTTAATACAGCTGATTTCTTTCTTGGTTGAAAACCTTGTACGGCCTGACTGACTAACGATAACGGCGGTAGATAGCTGACTATCATAGCTATCTGGACAATAACTTAAAGTACCATTTGTACCAGAGGCTAAGCCATCACTTTGAAACCTAATAGCACCTCGATTATATTGAACATGATCATTTGAATTAAAGGGACCAATGGTGAATAGTAGCTGGTCATTTCCATCAATAAGGTTGTTTTGACCTGAGTCACTAAAGACTGAAATATTTTGCCGCCAATCAGTTGAACAGCGCTGAGATTCAATAGGGCAAACGGTTACCCTCATGCCGTAGGCAATAGCATGATTCCTTGCAAATTGAATAGATTGTTGGATTTTTCGAATGTTGACATCTGCTCTTATGTAGGCATATAACGACGTAAATGATGGCACCGCGATAACCATTAATATAGTACTTATGGCTAATGTGACGATAAGTTCTATCAAGGTGAAGCCAGTTTGGTGATTATTCATTTTGTATCTTCCCTGAACAAGCTATATCGCATCCTGCGACTATAAGTAACTTCAGCCAGTATAGTGATAACAGCAGCTCAACCTAGGTTGACTCAATAGATTGTTCCGTTATAAGAAGACAGCATTTACTTTTAAGGCCGGTACCAAATCACTTTAGGCTTCAGAGTTTTGGAGCTGCGTGCTAAGCTGGAAGGCGATAAATTTAGTCAATTCAGCAAGTTTTTAGGAGTTCTACAATGAAAAAGGTCGAAGCCATTATTAAACCATTTAAGTTAGATGATGTGCGCGAGTCACTTGCTGATATTGGAATTACCGGAATGACGGTGTCTGAGGTTAAAGGCTTTGGCCGTCAAAAAGGTCATACAGAACTCTATCGCGGCGCAGAATATATGGTCGACTTTTTACCTAAAGTAAAAATTGAATTGGTTATTCAAGATGAACTGCTTGATCAAGCGATAGATGTGATTGTTGATACTGCACGTACGGGTAAAATTGGCGATGGTAAGATCTTTGTGACTGATATTGAACGTGTTATCCGTATTCGTACTGGCGAAGAAAACGAAGAAGCTGTTTAAGCTAACGGAAGTCTTTTCACATGGTTTGGCTTGCAAATCATGTAAAAAGACCGCTATTACTTTTTAGGCGAGGTCGAAGAGTCGCGAATGACGGGTTCTGGAACAAAGACTCTCGATTGATCTGGGGCTTGGGCACGACGCTTGGCAATTAATAGCTCTGTAGCGATATGAGCAATCTTTTCGTTTGGCTGGTGCACTGTGGTCAGCTTAGGCCAAGTTTGGCGTGAAAAAGGGCTATCCTCAAAGCCGACAATCGAAATATCCGCTGGAATATCCACTCCCTCAAGTCTTGCCGCAAACAGTGCTCCAGCGGCAATTTCATCGTTACAAGCAACAATGGCTGTTGGTTTTTTAGTTTGGGCTAACAGCTTTTTAGCCCCTTCCACTCCCGACTCAAACGAATACTGTCCATCGATGATAAAGTGATTATCGATGGCAATATTATTGTCTTTAAGGGCTTGTTTAAAACCCGCTAAGCGCTCTTTAGTCGATTCATGTTGTTCATCACCACTTAAAAATGCAATGTGTTTATGACCGAGATCGATTAAATGCTGGGTGATCGATATCGCGCCAGATTTATCATCGACAAGAACGGCTAGGCCATTATTATCTTCAAGTTTTTCACCTGCAATAATGCGCACATAACTCGCCTCAATTTTATCAAGTGCGGCCAGTATCACCGGATCTTCAGATAAAGGAGGGGTAAGAACTAAGCCTGACAATCTATTGTGCTTGACCAATTTTACCAGCTCATCGCAAATATCCGCAGATTTAGAATCACACGGGTGGATCAATAATTCATAGCCGAGATCTTTACAGGCAGACAAAATACCGTTTTGCATATCAATAATATAATAAGCATTAGGATTGTCATAGATAAAGCCAATAACGTAAGAACTTGTTCCTGCAAGGTTTCTTGCTGCCAGATTGGGTTGGTAATTTAACGCTTTAATCGCTTCGTTCACTTTATCGATTGTAGCTTGTTTTACCGAAGGCTCGTTATTGGTGACGCGAGAGACGGTTTTTATCGATACGCCTGCGTGTTTAGCGACATCATTAATAGTGACTTTCATAAAACTGATTTCTCGTTAATAAGAGAGCGTGGCAATCAAATTATTGCAAATAACATACCGTTAGCATCTTGAGGTTTGACGACAATAATTGTTATCGATTTTAGCCGTATAGTGCGAACTTTTACGCTAATTAGCAATCATCTGATGCTGATTTTTTGTATTTATTTCTAATTTTGAAAAAAATGTCACTGCAGTGATTGAAGTTTGATGCTTGTTTAACTATTTGTAATTTATGAATAATAATGTTCCACGCCTTGCTCTATTGTTGTTTTTAATGAATAAAATTAACGCAGTAGTTATTTTGTTGTGGCGAAGCTGTTAAATATTGTGTAATGTTTGCCCTAGACATGACAGCGTTGTCATTCCGGTTGGGGAATGGTTATGGATATAAAAAAAGATAATAAGTTATGGAAGGGAAACGAGATGCGACCATCTACTTTTAAGAAGACTCTACTTGCTACAAACATTGCACTACTCCTCGGAAGTGCTGTATCGATGTCAGCCATGGCAGCTGATGCTGATGCTGATGCAACCGCCGCTGCAGATGAAAATATAGAGAAAATTGAAGTGCGCGGTATTCGTGCTTCACAAGCTGCCAACTTGAACCAAAAGCGTTTTGCTGATGGTACGGTTGATGCTATTACTGCTGAAGATATCGGTAAATTTCCAGATAAAAACGTAGCTGAGACTCTAGCTCGTATCCCTGGCGTAACAATTGATAGAACTTTTGGTGAAGGTCAGGGTGTGACTATTCGTGGTGTACAGCCAGATCAAAACTTGACACTACTCAATGGTCAAGCTGTTGGTACAAGCCAATGGTTTGTTCTTTCTGACGCGACACGTAACTTTAACTTTGAGCTGCTAGCATCTGAAATGATCGCTGGACTTGAAGTGTATAAAACATCTCAAGCGGATATCGATGAAGGTGCCTTAGGCGGTACCGTTATTTTACATACTCGTAAACCCCTTGATTTAGAATCTAATACTTTTAATGCCTCAGTCGAAAGCCAATATGGCGATCTCTCTGAAGAGTGGGATCCTGGTCTATCAGGTCTGTATAGCTGGAAAAATGAAGAAGAAACATTTGGCATGTTAGTTTCTGCATCATATCAAAAACGTTCAGTCCGCCGCGAAACGACCGAAGATTTTGGTTGGTTTGGTCCTTCAATCGAACGTATTGACCCACTCATGGAGCCGCCAAAAGGTGCTGACGAGAAAGGTGCCACCCCTTGGGGCATTGGTTCGGCTTTGTTTGAACAAGAGCGTGAGCGAGTTGGATATGATGTTACTGCTCAATGGGCGCCAACTGATGAGCTTGATATGACACTGCATTATCTTAGTTCGACAATGAAAGCAGATAACGTCAACTCGAATCTTATCGGTATTCCTTTTCGTGGTGTAGCCTTCTTAGGCGAAGATACCAACGAAGGTACAGTGACTAACGGTATCGTTGATTCACTGGATGTCACCGGTTTACCTAATCGTCCCGGTTGGGCACGCCACATGGCGTACGATAATATCTTCCGTGATGGTTCTGAAATGTCGACTCAAGTTATCGATTTTGATGGTAACTACTCACTCGATACCGGCAAGCTACATTGGCAAGTGGGTATGACGGAAGGTAAGGGAACTAACCGTGATTTCTTCACTGAGTTTTGGGTTGATGCTACGGATCCACGTGCGGCATTTGACTTCACCAACCCAGGCGGAACAGCTCCAGCTATCGACTTTACCGGCGCGAGCCCATGGTTAACTAATCCTGGTGACGAAATGTGGCTAGGTGGTATTTTCGACCAGTTAAATGAAACCACAGATAAAGAGACTTATGCGCAGCTAGATTATTCTTGGTATGTCGACTTTGGCGGCGTACAAGAGATTAAAGTGGGTGCTAAGTACCGTGACCGTTCTATGGAGCAGAATCGTTGGAAGACAGACCTTCAAGGTCTAGCGCCAACAGGTGATGGTAGCTTAGGTCCTGCAAGTGATTTCTGGTCAGGCGATATGGTCAATGTCGATCACGCTGATACCAGCATGCCATCACAAAGTTATTTCATGCCTGATCGCGACACTATGTTCGATGCGCTTTATGCGGTTGATGAGTGTACTGCTAGCAGTACCGATTTGTGTCGTAATACCAATGTATTCCAAGGTAGCTCGTCTTTCGATGTATCAGAAAAAATCAGTGCGTTATACGCCATGGCTAAATTTGATGTAGAAGGTGTACGCGGTAATGTTGGCCTGCGTTATGTAGAAACTGATACGACTTCAGAAGGCACCGCAGCTGGCGACCCTGTTAAATATGAAAGTGATTATTCTGAATGGTTGCCAAGTATTAACATCGCTTATGACTTGTCATCAGATGTTATTTTACGCGCCGCAGCAAGCCGAGCGTTAACGCGTCCTGCTCCATTCCAGTTAGCGCCAGCGGTTAACTTAACACCTGAGACGAGTTCTGGTTCTGCCGGTAACCCATTCTTAGAGCCGTTAACAGCAGCTCAATATGAGTTGGGTGCGGAGTGGTACTTTACTCCTGAGTCTATACTTGGTCTAACAGCATTTAAGAAAGATATTAGCAATTTCATCTATACCACGACTGTTTCTGCTGAAATTGAAGGCGAACAGATTAACCAACTAAGAACACCTGTTAATGGCGGGAATACGTCAATTGACGGCCTGGAATTCCAGATGCAACACGCATTTGATAATGGTTTTGGTGGTTATGTAAACTACACCTACACAGATGTAGCCGATGCAAAAGTGACTGAAGCTGTATTGATTACCAATCCTGATGGAAGCGTGGTAGCTGCAACACAAGATAGTTTTGTTGAATTACCAAATAGTTCTAAGAATTCATATAACTTAGGTGCTTACTACGAGGACGATCTGTTTAGCGCTCGCGTTAACTATAACTACCGTAGTGAATATTTCATGGCTAAAACTGAGATCGGTAATCAATACCGTGATGAGCAGCAGCAAGTGGATGCGCAGCTAAGTTGGAATGCGACAGAGAACATTACCCTAACGTTTGAAGCGCTAAACATTACCAATGAAATTTGGGAAAACTACTACGAGCGAGATTCTGATGGTGCTCGTCTAGGGGGCACGCAAAGCTCAAACGGCCGTCGTTACTACCTTGGTGCAAGCTTCCGCCTGTAAGCCAAGCTTGAGTGATGATTGTTAGATAAAACGTAATAGAAGCCAGTCAGTTGACTGGCTTTTTCTTTTCTTTTTATAGGTTAGTAATTAGTGATTAGAATACAAAAACAGTGGTATTAATCTAGATGTTATAGCGTAATTTTATGGAGCGAAAAATATGAATACTCCCCCAAATCATATCGTCATTGTCGGCGGTGGAACAGCGGGTTGGATGGCAGCAAATTTAATGTCTCATCAATGGGCGAAGTTAAATTGCACTATAACGTTAATCGAGTCGCAGGCCATAGGTACAGTGGGGGTTGGCGAAGGCACCACGCCTTTTTTTCAAGGCTTTTTTGACCGGTTAGGCATTCAAGAGTCAGAGTGGATGCAAGCGGCTAATGCAACGTATAAGTGTGGTATTCGCTTTCCTGATTGGGTTTCAAACGCTAATAAAACCAGCTACTTCCATCCTTTCTACTCGCATATCGATAGCCCTCAAGTGCCACTATTCTTTGCCAATGCCAACTTTCGCCGAGAGGGGATGGAGGTTGATGCACACCCCGATGATTTCTTTGTTACTGCTAAACTGGCTGATCAGTGCCGCTCTCCTATTGCCAAATCAGATAGCCTGCAACGCTTAGATTATGGATACCACTTTGATGCAGGACTATTAGGGGAGTTTCTAAAGCAGAAGGGGATACAAAGGGGAGTGAGGCATATAGATGATAAAGTCTCAGACGTCCGCTTAGATGCCAATGGAGACATTAGCAGTGTCATTGCGGTTAATGCGGGAGAATTGACCGCAGACCTCTTTGTCGATTGCTCAGGGTTTAAAGGATTACTAATCCAACAAGCCTTAGGTGAGGAGATGGTCAGCTACCAATCGCAGCTATTTAATAATAGTGCGGTGGCGATCCCAACGGCAATCGATTGTTCAGAGGCGCTTCCCTCAGAAACGGTTTCAAAAGCACTTAGCAATGGTTGGGTGTGGCATATACCTTTAGCAAACCGATTTGGTAATGGCTATGTATATAGTGCAGATTATCTTTCGCCCGAAGAGGCAGAGCAGGAGTTAAGGCAACATTTAGGTGCCAAAGCTGACGGAGTTAAGGCGCTGCACCTAAATTGGACACCTGGGCGAATCACTCATCATTGGAAGAATAACTGCATCGCGATTGGACTATCTCAGGGCTTCCTAGAACCACTTGAAGCACCTATGTTGAACATTATTCAGAGAAGCATTGAGAACTTTGTTGAACTGTATGAAAAATCAGGCTTTACACGGGAGTATCAACAGGAATTTAATCAGGATATTAATTCACTCATTGATGGAACACGGGATTATTTACAAGCGCACTATAAATTGAATAGCCGTGAAGATTCGCAGTATTGGAAAGATTGTAGAAGTAACATAAATCAATCTAAGGAACTCAAGGCTATCTTGGACGGCTGGATTAGTAACACTAATTTTGACCAAGTATTACGAGATAACATACATAATCAAGTTTACTTTAAAACATCTTGGTATTGCATATTAGCGGGTATGGATCATTTTGAAGAAGCAAGTAAACCTGCTGTTAGAGCGGCTAAGCGTAATCACCACAGGGCTAAAGAAGCATCTCTTGCGAAGGCTGAAGGATTTGTTGAGCACAAAGAGCAACTGAAGGTTATCTATAACCGCTAACTCTGCGCTTATTACACTGAGCTTATAAAGCAAGCGCATTTATTGGCTACCATTGTGCTTGTTTATTGTAGATTCACCTCAGATAAACCTTATCTAGTTGCGCCTTATGGTTCAAAAAGTATTCATTGGCGATCTTGTAGCAATACTCCTTTGCTTTCAATGCAGGCACTGATTGAGGATCTTTGATTGTATTGGAGGGGAAGCGTCCCATTCCTGAAAAAATGCAGTACCAAGAGGGTCGCAGGTATACCAGATTGTCTTGTTGTTGCTTAAGTGCCTTTTCGAAGTCACCGCCGCTATCCCAGGTTGCAATCAAGTTTGCTAATGAGTCAGGTGTTATTGCATCTTCTCGACAAGCTTGCCAATAACGACTGTCAGTGCGGGTATTTAACTTATAGTGAGCAACCACATAGTCTCTGACGCCATCGAAGGTTCTGTTTAAGTCTTTGTTGTAAGCTATTTGAGTCGATTCAATAGACTTTGACTCATCATCAAAACTGCTAATAAAACGCTCAATTGTAAATTGGATTAGCATTAATGCGGTGGCTTCTAGTGGTTCGATAAACCCCTGTGACAGCCCGACGGCTAAACAGTTTTTGTGCCAATGTTCGTTTAGGCGTCCAATACGCATTTTTAAGTGCCTAGCTTCGATATCAGCGTCTAATAATCCCAGTTGAGCACGCAATTCAGTTTCGGCGTTATCGGGACTAATAAAGTCAGAACTAAATACATAGCCATTGCCCCATCTAGAGGTTAATGGGATTTTCCACGACCAGCCATTAGTCAGTGCCCTTGAAACCGTTTGGGCAGGGATCTCGCCGCCCAAGTCTAACGGTGTTGGCATAGCGACTGCTGCATCATTAAAGAGGGACTCTTTGTAACTGTTGAATGTGAGCCCTAAGGTTTTATTGACAAGTAGCCCAGCAAAACCGCTGCAGTCGATGAAAAAGTCAGCACTACGGGACGGTTGAGATCCAATATTTACAGATGTTATATGGCCGCTAATTGATGTTTCTACACTTTCAACGTGACCAATGACATGGGTAAGCCCAAGCTTAAGGGCACGGGCCTTTAAAAACCGGCCTAACTTCGCGGAGTCAAAGTGGTAGCCGTAATCGACATCAAATGGCAGGGTAATTTTAGGCACTGGAGACCGATTTAAAGCAATCAGCTGTGATGATACAAAGTAATGATCAGGTAGGGCGTCAACCTCTTTTCCTCTTCGCCGTAAGCCACTATTATGAAAGAACAGCTCTGCTGGCTTTAGATCTAATTCTGAAAAAAAGGGGTGGAAATAGCTTTCGTATCCTGCTTGAGTTGACCAGTCGGGAAAGCTGATGCCTGCTTTATAGGTTGCATCGCAAGCAGGCATCCATTCTGATTCAGCAATGCCTAGGCTAGTAAAGTATTGTTTTAAATAGGGTGTAGAGCCTTCACCAACACCAATTATGCCAATATCTTCGGATTCAACGAGAGTGATGTTGACCTTATCTCCCCATGAAGTCAGTAAACTGTTTGCTGCCATCCAGCCAGCGGTACCGCCACCGACAATGACGATGCTTCTTGGTTTCTTTTTCACAAACACTCCCATAAAACACAGTCTAAAAACACCCTAGAACAGCTAGCGTACCTGGTTACTTCATGAGTAAATCAACCTGGCCTAGAGAGGATAGGTGAGCGTAGATAGGACCGAAAACACCTTGCTTAGCAAACATTAATAACTTGTCATCCGCAAGGTTTTTAAGACGTTCTTCATCAACGGTATAGATACCTTGAATTTTATGATCTTTGCCGTCAGTGCCCTTAATGGTGAGTACTTTTTGCTGTAACAGTTCGTTGTCTGTTAACTGTTTGATAAAATGTGCAGTGATATGATGACATTCAGCAAGCTTTCCCATGAAAGAGACTTGTTGTTTTAGATAATCCGTCTGTTCGCCATTATCATCGAACAGACGGTGGCCTTCAGTGGTATTAACAAGGGCTGAATTGCTGTTAAAACCGATCATTACGCTTTGCTGTTCATTCTCTCTAGCAATAAAAGGTTGCCCTCTTAACACCATAGGGACATAACGAGCAGTCCACTTGCCTTGTTTTACAAATTGGTTTGTCTCAGGTTTCAATGCAAATAAAGCGACCGCTTTAAAAACGTTTGAATTGGGATCCTTGGTGAAAATGATGGGAAAAGAAGCGGCAGCCGGCATGAACTCTTGCACCATCAAAGGCGCCATATGCTCCTTGCTAAACTCTTCAAAATTTTGAACGTCTTTTATACGAACATCTTTATGTTCGTTATTATTTAAAGCGACGTATTTAGCTTCCATTTTAAATTCCTTAATTTTAGTAATATTTTTGTTTTTGTTTTTGTTTTTACTTTACTGACAGATCCCTATTAAAAAGCGGCTGGTCAAAAACACTTCGCAAATTCGTGAACATCTGAAATGCCACTTAGATGTGTCCAAGATGTTACTCATTTTGGACAGCGTTGTCATTAGTTTAAACTGCCAGTATTGTCGTGAAAGCTGCCAAGCAAAAGGCGCTATCGATTTTTGGCATTTTGTATCATCTATAAGGACGAAAATAATTGTCATAAAAATGTAGATATCTTGTTCTCTCTTGTGTATGTTTGTGAATGACAGCGTTGTCATCTGCTTGTGTGACACGTCGTTTGTAAGGTCTGCATGGATGGGATGAGGTCTCCTAATTCGTGTTTTTTAACAAACGAAGATGTTTGTTTTTTTATAGTCTCTCCCCAGAAACTAATGTAGGCCGAGTACTTAACCAGTACTTGGCCATTTTTTCTTAAGAGGCTGGATCTCGAAAGTGGGTTAAATCATAAAAATAATAGCTCTACCTAACGTATGCGAAGCTGATAACAGCTCCTCCGTTAGGTCTTCAATGGAGTGAATAATATGAAAAAGACAGTGTTAATCGCGCTAATGGTTGCTACGTCAGTTTTTATGATGACTGGCAATGCTGTTGCGCGCGAAGTGGTAACTACGATCCCTAAAAGCTGGCAGCTTACGCTGATGGAGCACGCGCTTAAACGCACGGACAAGGAGTACCGAACAAAGATTGTGACCACTGAGATGAATCAAAAACGTAAAGTTGAAGAGTCTCTTGCTGGCAATATCGACATCTTTTGGAGCATGACTTCAGCAGAACTTGAATCAGCGCTACTTCCTATTCGTATCCCAATATTTAAAGGTCTACTGGGTAATCGTTTACTGATCATTCGCAAGCAGTCTCAGCCTCAATTCAACTCGGTAAGCAACAAGTCTGATTTCAGCAGCTTTACAGCAGGCCAAAATCACTACTGGCCAGATGCTGACATTATTAAAGCCGCCTCATTGCCAATAGTAACCACTTATAAATATAAAAACTTGTACCCGATGCTTGAGGGCGAACGATTCGACTATCTAGCACTTGGGGCGCAAGAGATCTGGGGGGAGTTAGCTAAGCATCCAAACCCGAACTTAAAAGTCGACAATCGAGTGCTATTGCAATACCGCTCACCAGCCTACTTCTTTGTTTCACCACAGCACCCTGATTTGGCTGCCGACCTGTTAAAAGGGCTGGAGCTTATGATTGCAGACGGCAGTTTTAGTCAGTTATTCAATCAACATTTAGCGATCGAAGCTCTATACGCAAAAGCAAACTTCGACCAGCGGGTCATCATTCGTTTAAATACACCAGGTTTAAGTCCCTTAACGCCAATTGCCCGGCCTGAGCTTTGGTTGGATCTGTTTAATATAGAAGGAGCAAACTGATGCTAAATTCAAGCATGAAATCTCTATCCGTTAAGGTTCAAATGGGCTTAGCTTCAGCACTTTTTATTGTTATTGGCGTGCTATTTAGCAGCGCCTACTTGTTGGAAAAATCTAAGTTGCAGCAGCAGTTCTATGATTATCAGACAAATACCTTAGCAAATCTAGAAGTGACTTTGACACAACCCGTGTTTAACTATGA
This sequence comes from Shewanella abyssi, assembly GCF_023284025.1. GTDB lineage: Bacteria > Pseudomonadota > Gammaproteobacteria > Enterobacterales > Shewanellaceae > Shewanella > Shewanella abyssi. The sequence goes on from NZ_JAKIKR010000044.1 coordinate 33,763, forward strand.
TTTTGAGCAGATCAATGCCGTGTTATCTACGCTACTTAAATCGAATCAAATTTACTCCATCTCTGTGCAAGATCATAGAGGCCAAACCTTGGCTGAAACAACTCAGACCTTTTTTGTTGATCGCCCTGAGTTATCTGCCCATGCATTGCAGTTTAAAAATAATGGCAATGACACTGGTCAACTACAAATTAGCTTCTCAGCGTTGCCAATAAATTCGGCGATGAATGAGTTAGTGAAGACTTACATCTTCATGGCGTTGCTTATATTGGGGTTAAGCTTAGTGGTTATCTTTTTCATCCTTAGAGTGCTCGTTATTGTGCCGCTGGGGCATGTTGTCAATGCAATGAATGAAATAGCCACTGGCGATGGTGATTTAAGCCGGAAATTACCGGCAGAGAGTAAAGATGAGATCGGCCGATTAGGTTTGGCTTTTAACCAATTTATAGCCCAGATCCACGGTACTATTACCAAGGTCAGTGAAACATCTGAACAAATTTTAGCTGATGCTACCGCACTTGATACGCTTTCAAATACTAATAATCAGCGGCTGCAATCGCAATTGGTTGATGCTGAAGCGGCAGTCACTGCGATCACTCAGCTTAGCGGTAGTGCTAATGAAGTGGCAAGTAGCGCTAAAGCTACAGCAGATGAGGCGTCGAAAGCGGATAAAGAAGTTGAGCATAGCCAATCACAGTTTGATGCAGGATTCGTACTTACAGATCGGCTAGCGAGTGAACTTGCGTTATCAGCAACTTCAGTAGAGCAGTTACAAAAAGAGACGCAACAGATTGATGAAGTTGTGGTGGTGATTAATTCCATTGCAGAGCAAACAAATTTATTGGCATTAAACGCTGCTATTGAAGCCGCTAGAGCGGGAGAGCAGGGGCGTGGTTTTGCCGTAGTTGCCGATGAAGTCAGAACTTTGGCCAGTCGTACTCAGCAAGCCACCGGCGAGATCCAAAAGATGATCCAATTGGTGCAGCAGCGCGTGACAGAAACCGTGTCGACGATGCGCTCTAGTCAAAGCTTGTCTAATGATGCTGTATCTCACTCTAAAGAGATAAAAATTCTACTAGGTAACGTGACTGAAATTGTATCTAATATCAGTAATATGAACCTAGATGTCGCCAGTGCAGCTAAGGAGCAGACAGAGGTCACAGCAGCAATATCTAACAGCTTGGATGAGTTAGTTGCAGTGTCTGGTTCAGCATCGTTAGACAGTGAAAACCTTGCTATATCAAGTGATCGGTTATTTCACCAGGGGGAGAAATTGCGAGACTTGGTAAAATCGTTCCACCTATAAAATAGACTATGGAAATAAGGAAAGTAATGAGAAAAAGATTGATTGTAGTGGCTGTAAGCCTAGTACTGGCGGTGAGCGCATGTACTCAACAGGATGTTGAAACAATAGTTGCTAGTGACCTTAGCAGTACTTCTCCCGAGGCATTGACCCAACAGCAACTCGATACTATCGGTAAATCACTGGCGGTTAATTATCATGTGCTAACCAATGTTGCAGATGAACAATGTGACAAAGATGCCGCTGGTGGCAGCTGTTTTGTTGCCGAGATTGACCTTACTTTCCCTATAGGTATCCAAAGCAAAGACTGGGCTATTTACTTTTCGCAGATGCGACCGATTCAATCCATCGTCGGCGATGAATTTACTATTTTGCGGGTTAAAGGCGATCTACATAAAATAGTGCCTTCAATTGGCTTTAAAGGTGTGGCTAAAGGTGACACTAAAACGATTCAGTTTAGAGGCGATAATTGGCAGTTAGCCGAAACTGACGCTATGCCGAACTACTATATCGTTGCTAATGAGCTAGCGCCTGTTTTAATTGACAGTACCAAGGTGCAAATCGATGCGGAAACTGGCATGGAAACCCGCCCCTATGTCAGCGACTTTACTGACGCCAAGAAACAATTTACACGTTCGGAGACCGATACCCTTGATTGGGCCACTACGAGTGTTCTGTATCGTAACAACAAAGCGACTCAATCGAATCCCAAGCTTGCTGAAAACCGTATTCTACCCACGCCAAGTAATGTAGAAGTTCGTAGCGCCGATAAGCCAGTCTCTTTAAAGCAGGGGATAAAACTGACTTACAATGATGTTGCACCCAAATCAGTGGAGGCTGCAGTTGCTCGCTTAGCACGTCTCGGTGTGCTTGATACTGCAGATGGAGTTTCGATTAAGCTTCTACCAATGCCAATTAAAGGCAGCGCTGGCAGTTATCAATTGGATATCAAGCAACAGCAGATCACTATATATGCAGGTGATGATGCTGGATTTTCTTACGGGTTAGCTTCATTAATATCATTGGTCGATGTCGACACATTAACTGTTAACGCTATGCTGGTGGAAGACTCACCCCGTTATGCTTTTCGTGGCATGCATGTTGATGTATCTCGAAACTTCCACAGTAAAAAGTTGATCCTCGATCTGCTAGATCAAATGGCGGCCTATAAGTTAAACAAGTTGCACCTACATATGGCTGACGATGAGGGTTGGCGTTTAGAGATTGAAGGCCTGCCTGAATTGACGGATATTGGCAGTAAGCGCTGCCACGATCTAAATGAGGATAACTGCTTACTGCCTCAACTGGGCAGTGGACCCTTTAGTGATGTAAAGGTTAACGGCTATTACTCTAAAGCCGATTATATTGAGCTCTTGCAATACGCCGCGGCTCGCCAAATTCAAGTTATTCCATCTATGGATATGCCTGGTCACTCACGCGCGGCGATAAAATCAATGGAAGCTCGCTATCGAAAACTGGTTAAAGCGGGATTAACGGCAGAAGCACAGCAATACCTATTGTCAGACAGCGACGATAAAACGGTTTATTCATCGGTACAGTATTATGACGATAACACCCTCAATGTTTGTATGGAGTCGACCTTTGATTTTATAAATAAAGTGATTGATGAGATTGCCAATTTGCACAAAACTGCAGGTGTGCCACTGTCGCTGTATCACATAGGTGCTGATGAGACAGCGGGTGCGTGGCTTGAGTCGCCAATGTGTACGGCGTTTATTGCCAACAATGATAAAGGCGTTACAAATGTCAGTGAGCTTGGAGCGTACTTTGTAGAGCGCACCTCAAGAATGTTAGCAGATAAAGGGATTAAGGCTGCAGGATGGAGTGACGGCATGAGTCATACTCGCCCTGAAAACATGCCGAAGAACGTCCAGTCTAATGTTTGGGATATCGTCGCCCATGGCGGTCATAAGCGAGTACATCAGCAAGCGAATCTTGATTGGCAAGTCGTACTCAGTCAGCCCGAAGTGCTTTACTTTGATTTCCCCTACGAAGCCGATCCAAAAGAGCCAGGTTACTACTGGGGGAGCAGACAAAATAATACTCAGCGGGTTCACAGTTTCATGACCGGAAATTTACCTGCCAATGCCGAGCAGTGGCTCGATATCGAGGGGTTACCGTTCGAAGCGGACGATACTATAAAGCGTGATGAGAGTGGCAAGATCTTAAGCGAACCATTATCTAAGGCTGCCAAGTTTAGTGGTATTCAAGGGCAGTTATGGAGCGAAACAGTTCGCAGTGACGCAGTCGCGGAGTATTTAATGTTCCCACGGGTGATCATGCTGGCGGAGAGAGCTTGGCACCAGCCTAGCTGGGAAGTGCCATATCAATACCAAGGTGCTATTTACAATCAACAGAGCGGATTTTTTACACGAGAAATGCGCCTGCAACAGTCGCTAGAGTGGCAGGCAATTGCGAATACCTTAGGGCATAAAGAACTGATAAAACTGGATAAGGCGAATATTGCTTATCGTGTGCCCACTGTTGGCGCAGTAATAGTGGAGGGGAAGTTATACGCAAATCTAATCTACCCAGGGCTATTGATAGAGTATCGGGATAATGGTGGTAAGTGGCAAGCCTATCAAGCGGGGATCACCGTAGAAGGTGAGGTTGAGGTACGAGCAATTGCAGCTGATGGTGTACGAAAAGGCCGAACTCTAAAGGTTAAGTAACACAATTGTTAGCGGTTTTTTTTGCCTGTGTAAGTATTTACTCTGCTGAAATGCGGTTGCTACAAGGTGTGCCCGCATTTTTCATATTTTTAATCGTGATCTAAAAAAGTAAATGACAACGCTGTCATTGTTGTTGTAACATGCAGTTAACCTAGTGGCTTTGTTAGTAAAGAGCTGTGTGAAGCTCAACACTAAATATTGAACGATAAAGAGGTTTGTCATGGGCATAGGCCAGGCGAAAGAAGCATCCTTGTATATAGGCATTGATGGTGGCGGCAGTAAATGTCGAGCAACAATATATACAGGCGATTTCAGCATTGTGGGCACTGGTGTCGCGGGACGTGCAAACCCCTTGCATGGTTTAGCACAAACATTCCAATCTATTGAAGAGTCAACTCAACTTGCATTAGCGGATGCAGGGCTGAAAAGTACAGACAGTAAGCGTTTGGTTGCGGGAATGGGCTTAGCTGGCGTTAACGTATCGAGATTGTTCCAAGATGTGATGAACTGGCAGCACCCATTTGCTTGCATGTATCTAACCACAGATCTGCATACAGCGTGTATCGGCGCACACGAAGGTGGTGATGGTGCGGTGATCATCACTGGAACTGGGTCTTGTGGCTACGCTCATGTTGCAGGTAAAGAGCTTTCCTTAGGCGGCCATGGTTTTGGTTTAGGTGATAAAGGCAGTGGCGCTTGGCTTGGGCAAAAAGCCAGTGAACAAGCACTATTAGACTTGGATGGTTTCGGCGAAAAAACAATACTGACTGCATGTTTATTTACCCATTTCAATGTTAATCATGCGATGGGGATTGTCGAGAACTTGGCGGGGCAATCTTCAAGCACTTATGCAAAATTAGCGCGTATGGTGTTTGAGTCGGCCGAGCTTAAAGATGGTGTCGCACAAGATATAGTACGCGAAGGTGCAGGATATATAAGCGAGCTAGCAAGAAAGCTTTTTGCGATAGAGCCGCCACGTTTTTCAATGATTGGCGGGCTGGCTGAACCGTTAGCGCCATGGTTGGGTGATGATGTTACTGCAAGAATATCCCCGACATTAAAACCTCCTGAATGGGGCGCAGCATTTTATGCACAGCAACAGTATGCTAGAAAAAAGGCAAAATAAGCTAGTTTCATTACGTTGAGTGTACCGTCAATATTTAGAGTGAGTTGCAAATGAAGCAAACAATAATAGCAGACCGTATTTTTGATGGTCAGCAGTTTCATCATGACCTACCCGTTACCTTTGAAGACGGGCATATTGTTGCTTTTGATACTGCAAAAGGAGCAAAAGAGTCCCGTCTTGGCGGTACCATTACTGCTGGCTTTATTGATGTACAAGTTAATGGCGGTGGTGGAGTATTGTTTAATTCATCACCGACAAGGGCAGGGGTAGAGGCTATTGGTGTTGCCCATGCCAAATTTGGTACCACTGCATATCTGCCAACATTAATTACCGATAACATCAGTGTGATGCAGCAAGCTGCAGATGCGGTGGCGGATGCGATTAACCATCGTAGTGCCGGCGTTCTCGGGGTACATTTTGAAGGTCCGCATCTATCGATACCTAAAAAGGGGGTGCACCCTCAACCGCATATTAGGCGCATTTCCGATGCCGAGCTTGAGGTTTTTAGCCGCCAAGATTTAGGGATTAAAGTGGTTACGCTAGCGCCTGAAACTGTCTCTGCAGATGTCATTACTGCATTGGTTAACGCTGATGTAAAGGTGTGTTTAGGCCACTCTAATGCCGACTATGATACGGTCAAAGCGGCGTTAGATGCAGGTGCCACAGGCTTTACCCACTTGTTTAATGCGATGTCAGCTTTTGGTTCGCGTAATCCTGGTATGGTTGGCGCAGCACTAGAGAGTGCTGATGCATGGTGCGGGCTTATTGTTGATGGCCATCATGTACACCCTGCAGCAGCCAAAGTGGCAATAAATGCTAAGCCCCAAGGAAAAGTCATGCTGGTTACCGATGCTATGCCACCAGTAGGGCTTGATGAAGAGGTGAGCTTTGAGTTGTTTGGTACCCAAGTGGTGCGTGTCGGTGATAGGTTAAATGCGGTTACTGGCGAACTTGCTGGCTGTGTGCTCGATATGGCTGGCGCTGTGGCAAATACAGTTTCAATGTTAGGCCTCTCTATTGATGAAGCGTTAAGAATGGCTTCAATATATCCAGCTGAGTTCCTTGGTATAAGTAACCAGTTTGGTACATTGGCAGTCGGGAAATGTGCAGACATGGTGGTGATGAACGACCAGCTTAAAGTGCAGCAAACCTTCATGGCGGGGCAGTTGATTTACTCTAACCAGTAAAAGTGATTGGTTGCCTAACTGTTAAGCCTCTGTAGCACATGCTACTGAGGCTTTTTGTTATCTAGGATTAATTCGCTTGATGTACTACGTGGCTGTAACGCCATTGTGATCTATTTAGCGACTCGCATTGTCAACTGGCAGTACACAGCAGATAGCCTATTTAGCTGGGTTATCAAATGGTTTCCTGTTTCAGCTCAAAGCTTTATCGCTGTGATAGCGTTTTGCTGGTGCAATGGCAAGTGCTCTATTGGATGTACAAACGCGCTATTTTCATTAAAGTTTAAGGCAGTGTCATTACGATGCACAACGTATGTGAATTGCCTCACTGATAGTGCAATGTCGCTCTACAAATATAAATAGCTTAACGATACAAATGACAGCGTTGTCTTTTTGGTCGCAATGTTTTAACATCAATGAAACAAAAGGCTTGGGTATAGATGATAAAAACAGATTTAAATCTGTTGTTAGCAAGTCAATATAATGAAGGATGGGGTAGCAGGTCAGTCTGTTATCATAAAATTAATTACTATAAGAAGCAGGTTTAAATACATGACAGCAATGACTCAGGCGCAGGTCAGCCCTAAGAGCAGTTTTCTGCCTATGACCATTATAGGTGTGCTCTTTTTTATCTTCGGATTTGTGACATGGCTTAACGGCTCTTTGATCCCCTTCCTAAAAATCATCTGTGAGCTTAATGAATTTCAGGCGTTGTTTGTCACGTTTGCGTTCTACATCGCCTACACCGTGATGGCATTACCTATGTCATCGATACTGAAAAAAACCGGTTATAAAAATGGTATGGCTATTGGTTTAGCCATTATGGTGGTCGGTTCACTGCTGTTTATTCCTGCTGCGCAGAGTGCCAACTTTATGCTATTTTTAGGCGCGCTGTTTGTATTAGGTACCGGATTAACTATCTTACAAACCGCTTCTAACCCTTATGTTGTGCATATTGGTCCTAAAGAAAGTGCAGCGATGCGCATTAGTATCATGGGATTGATTAACAAAGGCGCTGGCGTCATAGTGCCGATTTTGTTCACTGCATTGGTGTTATCTGGTTTTGAGAACTTTACCGCAGAACATTTAGCGGCATTAACTGAAGTTGAGCGAACGGCTCAAATCAAAGAACTGTCATCAAGACTGGTTACTCCCTATATTTATATGGCTGTGGCGCTGACCTTTCTAATTGGTTTAGTTAAGTTTTCATCACTACCTGAATTAGTATTTGAAGAAGCTGCTGATCATCAAAGCAAAGGCAGTATTACTCATTTTCCGCAAGTCATATTAGGTGCTTTAGCTCTTTTTGCTTATGTGGGTGTAGAGGTGATCGCTGGTGATACTATAGGTTTGTTTGGTGCAAGTTTGGGGGTGAATAACTTTGCCTCGTTAACCTCTTACACCATGGTCTTTATGGTGCTGGGTTACATTATTGGTGTGACGTGTATACCGCGATTCATTAGTCAGGAGAAAGCGCTATTGGGTTCGGCTATTGCCGGAATATTGTGTGTCATTGGCGCTACAACTAGCTCTGCAGAAAGCACACTTATTGCAGATGTGTTATGGGGCTGGAGTGGGATCCCGGTTATTCCTAATACTATTACTTTTGTGGCTATGATGGGACTTGCTCACGCTTTAGTGTGGCCATCTATCTGGCCGTTAGCACTTGAAGGTTTAGGTAAGTATACCGCGCAAGGTTCTGCATTGTTGATCATGGGGATCTCAGGCGGTGCCATCCTGCCATTGATATTTGGTAAGGTCGCTCACTTTGCTGAGAATACTCAACTAGCTTATTGGGTATGTTTGCCTTGTTATCTCTTTATCCTGTTCTATGCGCTTAAAGGTCATAAGATGCGCAGCTGGTAAGTAAATTTGCATTGTTCTAACGAAGGGAGCCATAGGCTCCCTTTTTTATCACCTGTAAAGTCGGAGTAGCAATTTCACACTCAAGCTATTGCAGTATGTTTTCTACAGTTAAAGGAAAAGCCGCACAGCATTATTTTTTGAACTCCTTCCCGCTGAATGAACAACTACTTAATGTAATTGGTATTACTTCAGAATTCCAAATTAATGAACTCCAGCTGGATCAATTCCAACTTAATCAATTCAAGGGAAGGCATAGCAGGGAGAAGCTTGCGCACCTCTGCTCAAGCTGTAATGAGGATATTAGGCAGAATTAAGGGTTAAGGCAGTTAATAACCACTAGCGCCGTTATCAGTTGATTAGCTATTCTTCAGATACAAAAAAGCCACTCTAATGAGTGGCTTTTTTGTTTTTATGGTGCCGGCACCAAGAGTCGAACTCGGGACCTACTGATTACAAGTCAGTTGCTCTACCAACTGAGCTATGCCGGCTGATCTTGCTAATAAGTTATCTCTTTACACAGAAAAACTCATTATAAAATGTTGGTGCCCGAACCCGGAATCGAACCAGGGACACGAGGATTTTCAATCCTCTGCTCTACCGACTGAGCTATTCGGGCAACTAAGCTATATATAAATATAAGCGTTAGATTTGCTACTTCAAACTAAGCTGTGAAAGCCAGTGTCGTTTGGAGTGCGCGTATATTATAGCGAGGCTCTACATCACGCAAGTGCTTTTTTCGATAACAGGCTAACAAATAGCCGTATAAACGAATTAATCACGATAAAGCATAATTTAGCTGTTTTATATGTATAGAAAAAACCCATGTTGAGGCTGGTGGTGAGATATCTGGTAGTAAGTATGCTGATTTGGGGGATTTGGATAGAGCGAAAGTTAAAAAATTTCAGATACAAAAAAGCCACTCTATTGAGTGGCTTTTTTGTTTGTATGGTGCCGGCACCAAGAGTCGAACTCGGGACCTACTGATTACAAGTCAGTTGCTCTACCAACTGAGCTATGCCGGCTTATCTTGCTAACAAGTTATCTCTTTACACAGAAAAACTCATTATAAAATGTTGGTGCCCGAACCCGGAATCGAACCAGGGACACGAGGATTTTCAATCCTCTGCTCTACCGACTGAGCTATTCGGGCAACTAAGCTATATAAATAT
>NZ_JAKIKR010000045.1 GCF_023284025.1 Shewanella abyssi
AAGCATAAAATCAACATCAAAAGCCAAAGGGTGTTTTCTGTTGATTTCCTAGCAGGACGCAGTCCGTCCTAGCAGTGAGCTGGCGAACGTCCTAGTACCTAGGACCTTCTCAGCTTTAAGATCACGGTAAAACCTTAGACGAACGGCCTAGGGCCTTACGGAACGCTTCGCTTACGGTAAAAATAGAAAAGAGCAAAGCGACGGCATAAATGCCGACCTACTTTAAAAGAAGGTTCTAGCAAAGCATAAAGTCAACATCAAAAGCCAAAGGGTGTTTTCTGTTGATTTCCTAGCAGGACGTAGTCCGTTCTAGTAGTGAGCTGGCGAACGTCCTAGTACCTAGGACCTTCTCAGTTTTAAGATAGGTTCTAGGTTCTAGGTTCTAGGTTCTAGGTTCTAGGTTCTAGGTTCTAGGTTCTAGGTTCTAGCAAAGCATAAAATCAACATCAAAAGCCAAAGGGTGTTTTCTGTTGATTTCCTAGCAGGACGTAGTCCGTTCTAGTAGTGAGCTGGCGAACGTCCTAGTACCTAGGACCTTCTCTTACGGTAAAACTAGAAAAGAGCAAAGCGACGGCATAAATGCCGACCTACTTTAAAAGAAGGTTCTAAATGCTAGCAAAGCATAAAGTCAACATCAAAAGCCAAAGGGTGTTTTCTGTTGATTTCCTAGCAGGACGTAGTCTGTCCTAGCAGTGAGCTGGCGAACGTCCTAGTACCTAGGACCTTCTCAGTTTTAAGATAGGTTCTAGGTTAGTAATTGAAAACTCAAATTAGACAAACAGCAATCAACATTAAGCCCTTCCCAGGAGTGAGCATGCACAAGCAATCAATTTTAAAGCCGTTCTCTTATACTGCAGCGCTAGTTATGGCTGGCGGGTTCATCGCGCTGTTAATTAACAGTTCTGCAGTCCATGCCGCACAATGCCAATCACTAGACTCATCACATCTAAGTGCACGCTACGCGGTGTCCAATGACCATGGGGTCACTAAAGAGATCACCCTGCTAAGAAACCATCAACAAGTCATCTATCAACACAGTCCGCAAACTTTTGAGCTGTGGAACACTCGCGGTGAATACGTGCGTTATTTTCCAAGCGAGCGCCGCTCTGTCAGCTACCGAAAAGGTGATCTGCTTTCTTTGAATATGCATTTTGACTTCAAGCAGCTCAATCATCTTATCTCTCCAACAACTATCGCCGCCATGCAACAGCTGCCAGCGAGCTCAGGTAAAGCCGTTGATGCGGTTACTGACAACTGCATGACAGAGCAGCAGTATCAAGGCCAACAAAAAAGTCATCAGCTAGCAATCCGTTGGCTCGACAAGTTGCAACTACCTAAATCGTTCAAGCTAACCAATAAAAGCGGTAGCATCCAATATGAATTAGTCGAGGTAAAACCGCTGACAGAAAATGCGTTTAATGCGCTAACAGCGGGCTACCAAGATATCGATTTTGCCGATGTGGGCGACAATGAGTCAGATCCCTTTATCGCAAAAATGATCCATCAGGGGTTTATTCAACATGGCAGCAGTGGATTCTATGATAGCCAGGGCAATCAAATCCAAAACGGAGAAAGTGGCCACCAGCATTAACGATTAGCATATTCAAAATATGTATAAATAAAAGCATAAAAAAAGCCCTTATCACTTTATATAGCGCAATAAGGGCTTTTTAGTTTAACGAGCATCTCAGGTGCTCCGAACTAGCGCTTCAAAATAGTCTTAAGTTCACGGATGAAGCAATCAATGTCTGCGCGCGATATATCCGCATGAGTCACTAGGCGTAGTGTCTTACCCGCACTTATCAATATGCCTTTTTGCTTCAGCTGCTGAGCGACGTTATTAATATCTAACTCGCCAACAATAGCAGCAAACACCATGTTGGTTTGTACCAGCGACATATCAACATCGAAGCTATCAATCGCAGACAACTGCGATGCTAAATAAGCGGCATTATCATGGTCTTCAGCCAAGCGCTCAACTTGGTCTGTCAAGGCTAACTGCGCCGCTGCCGCTAATATACCGGCTTGACGCATGCCGCCGCCAAGCATTTTTCGCCAGCGCCGCGCCTTTTTAATTAGCCGTTCATCAGCCAATAGTATTGAGCCGACGGGCGCACATAAACCTTTCGATAAGCAGATGGAAACTGAATCAAAATACTGAGTAATCGCTGTCATCGGCAAATTTTGAGCAACTGCGGCATTTGCAACACGTGCACCATCAAGGTGAATTTTAAGCCCTTTTTCAAATGCTAAGGACTGCGCGTCAGCCAAATAGCTTTGCGGCACAACTTTACCACCTATGGTGTTTTCTAGACTCAATAATCGAGTACGAGCGAAATGAACATCATCGGGTTTAATCGCCGCTTCGATGTCCGACAGTAAAATACTACCATCGGCTTGGTTGTTCAGTGGTTGCGGTTGAATGCTTCCTAGCACAGCAGCTCCGCCACCTTCAAACTTATAGTTATGCGCTTGCTGGCCGCAAATATATTCATCTCCGCGTTCACAATGGCTCATCAATGCTAATAAGTTAGCTTGAGTCCCTGATGAGGTAAACAAAGCACCATCAAAACCAAACATTTCAGCAGCCATATCTTCAAGGTAATTAACGCTTGGATCGTCACCATATACATCATCTCCGACTTCAGCGACGCCAATTGCAGCACGCATCGCGGCAGTAGGCTTAGTCACTGTGTCACTACGGAAATCTATCATTACTTACCCCATTATCGATATTATTTTGGACTCTATGATCCAATAATACTGCGACAGCAAGGCTTCTACCAGCGCCAAGTCACGAGATAGTTTAATAATTCGAAGCGACCTCACACACGCTGAGAACAACCAAAGCCGCATAATAAGCCATCATTAATTTTACTCAATTATTAAAACTATTCGTAAACACTGGCTAACATGCTAAATATTGGTAAAGCAAAATAGGAATCCATTAGTTTTTATAATGCTAAAAAGCAATATTTATCATTATCTTTTATACTGAAATACGGGCAAAATTCGCTTCCTTTTTGTTAGCTAGAACATCTTATGTTAGAAGTAAAAGTAATCAGTGCTTTATGGCTCATCGGCATCTTAGCTGAAGCGATGACAGGTGCCCTCGCCGCCGGTAAAAAACAGATGGATCTTTTTGGTGTGGTGATTATCGGTTGTGTCACCGCAATTGGTGGTGGCACGCTGCGCGACATGCTCCTCGGTAATTACCCCATTATTTGGGTCGAGAATGCACATTACTTGCTCGCAATTGCTGCAGCCTCACTACTCACGGTGATGATTGCCCCCTTGATGCGCTATTTATCGAGATTATTTCTAGCCATTGATGCTATTGGTTTAGCGGTGTTTTCCATTGTTGGCGCCCAAAAAACCTTAATGCTTGGTTACAGTGCTGAGATTGCGATTGTGATGGGTGTGGTTACTGGTGTTTTTGGCGGAGTGATCCGTGACATTTTATGTAATCAAGTACCGCTTATTTTTAAGAAAGAACTCTATGCACTTGTTGCTTTGCTCACTGCCGCTCTCTATGTAGCGATGAAGCTAAACGGTGTTACTGAATGGATAAGTTTGTCCGTTGCCCTCACCTTTGGTTTTAGCTTTAGAATGCTTGCTATTCGTTATCATTGGTCGATGCCGAAATTTGATTATCAGTATCAGTCGGACAATATTCAGTAGCGACTACCTCTTTGATGCTAAATGAAAAAGGTCAGCATATGCTGACCTTCTATTTACCAAATTAGACGATTAACCAACTAAACCATTAGCTTGTCGGGGCTTCTTTCACATAGAGATCCATTTGTGGGTAAGGAATACCGATCCCCGCCTCATCTAGAGCGACCTTAATCTGTTCCAATATTTCAAAATGAGCAGGCCAGTAGTCACTGCCTTTTACCCACGGGCGAACCACAAAGTTAACCGAAGAATCAGCTAGTTCAGCGACCGCCACAGTGTAAGCGGGATCCTTAAGTACATATTGGCTATTGTCGAGTATTGAGGTTAATACCCTCTTGGTTTCAGCAAGGTTTGCATCATAAGAGACACCAATGACCAAGTCTAAACGACGGGTCTCCATTGCCGAATAGTTGACAATAGTGCCATCCATCATTGCCGAGTTTGGTGCAATAATCACCTTATTATCAGGGGTAAGTAGCTTAGTTGAAAAAATGGTGATTTCGCTTACCGTACCCGCAATGCCAGCAGCTTCAACATAGTCACCCACACGGCAAGGACGGAATAACACCATTAACACCCCAGCGGCAAAGTTAGATAACGAACCCTGTAGTGCTAAACCAACGGCTAAACCGGCGGCACCAATAACAGCCACCAGAGAGGCTGTTTGTACGCCAATTTGTCCTAATGTCGCCACGATGGTAAATACAAATACCAATGACCAAGCAATATTTCCGACAAATGAAGTCACCGTCTCATCGACTTTGCGCTTCTTAAGTAGTTTTGTCGTAAGCTTCTTTGCTACCCCAGATAAAAACTTACCTATCACAAAAATAATGATTGCGAACAGAATTTTCATGCCATAGGTGACAATGAGTTCTGGTGCTTGATCCATCAGACCTTGCAAGTTATCCATGTATATACTCCCTTAACTTATATAATAATTTTATTTAAAAAATAACGAAAAACTGGACTCTTCTATTTAACCCTCGACCACTACGGCTTTGATTATCGGCAATGGGTCTCTGACTGCCTGCGCCTTGCACATCGAAGCGATCGGCACTGAAATTAAACTCATCAATTAAAACTTGTTTGACGCTATCGGCCCGTGACAATGACAATATCTGATTATATTGCTCACTGCCGATAGAGTCTGTATGCCCCTGAAGCAACAACCTTACTGGCACTGCACGTAACCAAGCGGCAACGCGTTGCAGCACTTGCCTTTGGCTAATTAACAACTCCGATTTAGCAAAGTCGAAATGAACCACAAGCGACGACAACGGCATGCAACTAGCGGGGTAAAAGTCGTCATTGAGTGTTTTAAAGCAAAGCCCTGTTGTCAGTTCGGCTGATATTTCTGTCGTTAATATTGTTTTAGCGCAGCCACTGGCATCCACTTGTTGACCTGCGATAGTGCCACTGCAGGCATCTTTAAGATCGGGGACACCATCAGCATCGCTATCTAACCCGTCGCGCCCAAAGGCACTGCTTGTACAGCACAAGTAAAATAACAGCCCTAATATCAACCATCGCATAACGTTAACCTAGTGAGTCACTGCCTTTCGAAAAAGCAGCGTTAGTTTACTTGGGCTACTTTTTAGCTATGTTAACTAACAAAAAGCAAAAAGGCAGTTAAATAATTAACTTAATCATCACAATGATAGTCAGTTTTTAAAGAATACCCCCAAATTGCCCGTTTAACCTCTGCACTGTCTGGAATAATTAACCGTCTACATATTAATATCGCGAGAATTCTCGAGCTGATGCTAGGGCAGCCAGAACAGCTTTAGGCTGTGTTTGATTCGTTATGACTATAGAAAAGAAAAGAGAAGAAAAGAGAAGATAGTGAACGAAACCAACGATGGCATAAACTGATTGGCGGTTTATGCCATCGATTAACATAACCCGCTAAACTTTTTAAAGCTGATGACCTTTGCAGCTGTCACTATTTCGCTTAAGGACTCATGGGCTCGAATTCAGCGCAATTACTTTTGCTGTTTAAACTTGGTAATAAGACGATCTAATTGATTTGCAAAGGCTTGTCGCTCACTTTGGCCCATAGTATCGGGGCCTCCAGTATGCACGCCACTCGCTCGCATCGTATCCATAAAGTCTCGCATATTCAAAATCGACTTAATATTCTGATCCGTATAAAGTTCGCCGCGAGGATTTAATGCAAGCGCACCTTTCTCTATCGCTTCAGCCGCTAAGGGAATATCGGCAGTAATCACTAGATCTCCCGCTTGCAGCCGTCTAACAATTTCATCATCAGCGACATCAAAGCCTGAAGCAACAGTCACCATTTTGATAAAGCGTGAAGGTGGAATTCTAACGCTATGGTTGGCGATCAGTGTCGTTTCAATTTCGGCGCGATCGGCAGCGCGAAAAAGTGTTTCTTTAGTTACCCCTGGGCAGGCGTCGGCATCAACCCAAATTTTCATAACATTCCTTTAAATATCGAACCAGTAAAGAGCGCTTATGTTGATAGGATAGCAGTGCTTGCTGACCAAGAAAAGCGAACAAAACCAATCAGAGACAATGAGGTTAAACCTTGCAGCTGTAACCCCCTCGTCCTCAATAATATTAAGCTAACTTCCCTATAGCGAAAAGATTACTGGCAACATATTCAACTAGCGGATATAAATTGCAGCGCTAGTTTGTTATGTTAATCAGCAATTAAGTTTCTTTGAGAGTGCAGTAATGTTTACTCATGCAAGTTTTGATTTCTTAAATGAATTATCGGTCAACAATGAGCGAGAATGGTTTAAGGCCAACCAGTCAAGATATGAAGATCAAGTGCGAACCCCGGCACTGCAGTTTATCGAAACCATGCAGCCGGCCATCTTAGCACTGTCACCTAGATTAACCGCAGTCCCGAAAAAGGTCGGCGGCAGCATGATGCGTCCACAGCGAGATAGCCGCTTTAGTAAAGACAAAACACCTTATAAAACCAATGTCGGTATTCAGTTCCGTCACTTCCAAGGTAAAGATGTCCATGCACCGGGTCTTTACCTGCATATCGCCAACGATGGCTGCTTTCTAGGTGCTGGCATTTGGCACCCTGAATCCAAAGCACTCAATGCGATCCGCAGTTGCATCGACGAAAACCCTAATGGCTATAAAAAAGCCTTAACAGCACTTACCGAAAATGGCTTTAACATGGAGGGTAGTCAACTCATTAGACCGCCCAAAGGATTTGATAAAGCCCATCCGATGCTAGCAGAGCTTAAACGAAAAGACTTTATCGCCATTAAACCCATTGATATAGAGCAAGTTACCTCAGCGCAATTTGCCGATTTTTGCGCGGCAGAGTTTGAGCAATGTCAGCAACTGATGCGTTACCTGTGTTTTGCACTGGATTTAGATTACTAACCACAAACAAACAGTCGCTATCGGGTCCGCAACGGTGCGCTTTAGTCAGCCTTCACTGAAGCGCGCAACCGCAGACTCTGCTACAATTGCGCCACTTTTTATCTGAGCCTTTGAAGGCTCACGCGTCAGGCACATTTACATGGTCGAATCATCCACATCTCCTGTTAATGCATTTCAAGCTGAAACCAGCGCTCAAAAGCGCGCATTGAGCTACAGCAACACAATACATCAGCTATTTAACAGCGTGTTCCAGCAGAAAATGCCCGCAGATCGCATCATCGGCGAATATTTTAGAGCCAATAAGAAACATGGTTCTAAAGACCGACGAGTGATTAGAGAGAGCTTATTTGCGCTGTTCCGTTGGTGGGGCTGGCTTAAAAAGGTCCACACCAGCACTGAGCAAGATGAAAGTTGGTTTGCCGTTCTAGCGGTCGTAGCAGAGTTAGAGGGCCACAGCTGGAGCCAGTTTAGTGAAGCTTGGCAAGGTTTTGCTAATCAGTCTGTTACATTCAATATTGATGCTAGCACTCAACCTTTGCCGACAGTGTCAGATAAATGCCAATTTGTTCAACAATGTTTCGCTGGCATTGAGTTTCAGGAAAAAGACCTGTTACCGCAGTGGTTTTGGGATGTGACCAATATCGACGCTAAGCATGAGCTTGCGCTGATTGAGGCCATGAGTTCTCGTCCACCCATTTGGGGGCGTGCGCAAAAGCGCTCGGCGCAGCAACTCACTACAGAACTGCGAAGCGATGACATCGATGCCAATACCTGTCCGTTTTTTAGTGATAGCGTCAATCTTGGGCACAAGAGCATTAACCTTAATGGGATAAAAGCTTACCTACAGGGCCATTTAGAGATCCAAGATCTTGGTTCGCAAGTCATTGGACAAATTTGTGCCCCTAAAGCCGATGATAATTGGTGGGACACTTGTAGTGGCGCGGGTGGAAAATCACTGCAACTACGCTCTTTGATGTTCAATCAAGATGATAATGGCAGCGGCTCAATCATCGCATCCGATATCCGCAAAAGGCCATTAGCAGAGCTGATGAAGCGGGCTAAACGTGCGGGCTTTAATGGAATATCGACTTCACCTTGGCAAGACGAATCTCTCCCCGTCTCTGCCGAACACTTTGATGGAGTACTCGTTGATGCACCTTGCAGCTGCACCGGTACTTGGCGCCGTAACCCAGATATGCGCTGGTTAGACGATGTTAGCGTCGTTAATGACAAGCAAGCATTGCAACTGGATATCCTGATGCGCAGTGCCAAGGCGGTAAAGGTGGGTGGCCAGTTAGTGTATGCCACCTGCTCATTATCACCGATTGAAAATGAGCAGGTTGTGAATGCATTTCTCACTCAACAGCCACTGTTTGCATTACAGCAACTGCAGCATCCTTTTACAGGGAAAGCATCAGAGATGCTAACAGTATGGCCGCAAGAGGCAGACACTGATGGGATGTTCGTTGTTAAAATGTGCCGAAAAAGCTAACTCATAGCCATCCAATTACTCTATAAGATTGAGCATCACATCTCTAAATCAAGCGTGCGGCTTAACCGCTGCGCGTATAATTGGCGCCGCTTAACACTTTTATTAGCATACAAGTTTTGATCTGCATTACGCAGCCATTCATGATTATTCAATACTTCGGTATTTAAGCAGCGACCAACATGAAGGCTTGCATCAGTGAAGCCTTCTTGACTAAATTGAGCTTCTATCTGGGTTGTTGCCAGCTCTAACTCTACGATATCGTCTTTATCAATAAAGAGCACAAAATCGTTGACCCCGACTCGGAATATGCTTTTCTGACTCCGTTTGTTAATCAGCCTATCTAATTGCTTAGCCACAAAACAAATTAGCTTATCGCCCTCTCCAAGGCCCATTTTTTTGTTTACCTGGGACAAGCCCTCTATCGTGATCAGCACTAGATAGCACTCAGAGTTGGCGGTTGGTCCAATGGGCTGCTCTTGACGCATAAACTCATCAAAGGCAAAACGGTTAGCCGTTGTTGTTAGTACATCGACACGGGCATTTTTCCATGCGATATCCAGCGTTTCGATATAACGCTCTTTTTCATCTGACAACATGCGAATTTTATTTGCCAGTGCTAGTGATAACAGCAAAGCATCGGCTGTGCCGCCGATCAACGTCGCTAACTCTGCATTATCAAAAAAGTCTGGTGTTAATCCCATATTTCCTGGGAGGATTAATACCGCAGGGAGCAGCAAACAGGTGAATGCGACGATAAAGTATCGCGCCGGATAAAAACCTTTTAATAGGCATACATTACCGCAGGTAATCGCTAACGCGATCCAAAGCACAATTAAGATAGAGGCAATGATGGCAGTGTATGAAATCAAATAAATACTGGCTGGCAATGCAATAATACATGCCCACATTAGATACTTACTCAATTGCCATAATTTGGGCGACAGTTCAGGTAATTGCAAGAAATGTTTATAAAAAAGAATATTAAAAATGGGTAAACCGATAAAAAACAGATGGTGCAATTGCAAGCTATGAAAACCTAAAAGGTGTGCAGGAATATGAAATGTTAACGCCCAACCTATAGCGTAAGTTAAAACATAAAATCCATAATATAGAAAAGCTTTGTCTTTTATCGATGCGTAGATAAGTAGATTATAAAAAGCAATTGAGGCGAGTGCGCCCAAACACAGCACCACCAACATGGCACTTAAGTCAGATGAAAGATGATGTTGCTCGTAGGATTGGACTTGTAATTTAGGCTGCGAAGAGTAATAACGACTGTTTATTCGAGTCACTAACCAGTAGTTAGTGTGCTTTTTAAGCTCAACTTTTCGTGCATAGTCGAACAGGAACTCATAAGGCGCATAATAACCGCTGTGGAAATACTGTTTTGAACCGTCTTCGCCAATGATCCAATAGTCAACAGACTCAATAATGGCATTTTTAACATTAACACTCCATCGCCCTTCATCTGAAGAGATAACAAAAGCACTCGCCATCCAGTAATCTCCACCCGCCAATGAGACTTTACTCCGCTGTGGATGCGATTTTATCCAAGGCATAATGGCCATAAAGTCTTGGGGAAAGCTTTCATCTGCTGAAGCTTCAAAAAGAAACGTTTGATCCAAAATGGCACTTGCATGAACCCTTTCATTGCAGCCAAAGATAGATAATATAAACAAAGTGATTGTTATTATTTTTACGTGCATGGGAGATAAATCCATTTCTTAAAGCCACATAGAATCAAAATCAACGTGACAAAACTCACGTATTCGACAATATTTTGACTTAAGTCTACATGAAGCATGAGGTTATCAAAAACTTAAAACGCACTTTGTTATCGCGAGGATGTTCTTTAGAGGATGGGGAGTAAAAAAAGATATGCAGCCAATCGCTGGCATTACAAGCGCATGATGGGCTGCATATAGCTGCACAAATTAAGTTACAACAAGGCTAGAATGTTGCTCTGCCACCTAAATAGAAGCCAGATTCAAATGTTGTATTTGCTGCATCATCGTACTGTATGCGTATATTCCTATAGCCGACAAATAGCGCAATGGCAGGATTAAGCTGATATTGGACTTTGCCATCAACTTCCCATGAACCATCGATATCACCAAATGATAGAACTGATGGCGAGTAATAACCCGAACCGTGAACCGAAATATTCGATCCTAAATGCACTGCATAGCGTCCACCGATAGCGACATAATTACCATTTTGGCTTTTGTTAGACCATAGCTGAGAAAACTTTGCACCAATCTCAATATGGTGTATTCCCGCATCATGGGCGACATGCATCGCACCCGATAGCATCTGCCCGCCTTTATCTGAATAGATGTATTGTGCAGATGCATTAACATCTTTATTCAGGTCAACCTGTAGCTCGGTTGAAAAGGTGTCATCATTTAACCCTAGGCTTAAATCTGTCGCCTGCGCTGAAACACTGACCAAACACAGCGAAACCGCCCCCACTAAAGCTTTAATTTTCATTCATCGTCCCGACACATCGTTTTATTTGCGAGGAGCATACACAAAACTCATCTCGATTTTTATCTAAACCGTTGTGCTCAGTTCGCATTTCAATAAAGTTCAACCTAAAGCCAACCAAGGGCCAATAACAGCAACATTAACGCCACATAGGTATCAGTGGGTAGCCATAGAAAAACTGACATTGAATAATGCAAATGCTTGATTTAAATATCAAGTATAAATAACAGAATACTTTATGAGTAAAGCGATTCCCCTAGAGCGACAATCTTACCTTTTCTCCCTTATACTTATCGCACGGTATTGGTCGGCAAAGCCCGTTTTCATCTGGTCTACAGGCTTTGGTATACCTGATTTAAACATTACTAAAAAAATTATCACAACTATAATATCTATCCTAAGTGATATGATTTGGAGCAAGTATGAAACAGGTAAAACTCACAACGTTAAGTATCGCTATCACTGCAGGCATAATACTATCAGGCTGTGGTTCTGATTCAGATCCATCACCAGAGATTGAATTTGGTAAGTTTACTCTCGGCGTCTCAGATAACCCTGCCGATGCAAACATTGTTAATATCGCTTTTAAGCAAGTGGTATTGAAGAATAGCGAAGGCTCTATTTCCTTCGACGTTGCGGTCGGTGAAGATGGTTTACAACACGTCGACTTGCTAAGCGTGCAAGGGCAAGATGTAGCAACACTGGTCAGTGGCCAGTCTGTCGTTGTTGGTGAGTACCAAATGTGTATCTATATGCAAAATAACGAGATCTCAGATACCGATAGCTCATATGTTCTTTCTGGTGCAACTAAAGACGATAATGGCGAATACGTTGGTGGTGTTGTCGAAGGGTTAGTGACAAACAGTAACGGTTCATGCGGTGGTGTTGGAGCAGATGAAGACAATACTGGCCGGCTGTTTTTCAATAAAGCCTTTACAATTGCGGCAGGTAACAACGCATTTGTGGCTGAATTCAATTTATCCCAAGGCCTTCAAGGACCTCATGGCAATAAGGAGTATTGGACGCTAAAACCAACTTCTGTTCAATTGGTCAATAGCGCCGACGTTGGCGCAATCGCAGGGCAGATAAGCCCTGAAACCATGATTAATTGCGAAACGAATGCGGGTGGTTCAGATTTTTCTCCTGCAGTGTACCTCTACCCAAGCGCTACAGCATTAGAGGATATGGCTGACTTTAGAACCGCTGCAAATGTACTCACTCAAGTTGCCCCAATAACTTCCGCTAGAGTTAACCCTATTGAAGACAGTGAAGGGAACACTTTAGGTTATGATTATGAGTTCGGTTTTGTCGTTGCCGACACCTATAGCTTAGGTTATACCTGCCTTGCACAAAATGATGATCCTGAAGCAGCAAATATTCGTGATCCTCAGGATGGAACTGCTGCATTTTTCATCGATTCCGCCGAGCAGGAGGTTGCTGTTGCCGTTGATGAAACCACAACACGCCATTTCCCTGAGTCATTCTTGCCAGGGGAGTAGTAGGGTAAGCAGGATTTAGCATCACTGCGCGGAAAAAAGGTACTATTTAGTTAGTGCCTTTTTTTTCATCTAAATATATCAGCAGAATAAGGAGCACACTATGTCATCTTCAATTTACGATTTTTCGGTAACAAATATTCAGGGGCTGGAGGTATCGCTCGAAGACTACAAGGGAAAAGTGGTTTTAATCGTGAATACCGCGAGCGAATGTGGCTTTACTCCGCAGTACAAGGAACTCGAACAGCTATACAAGAAGTACCAATCACAAGGCTTAGCTATTCTCGGGTTCCCCTGCAATCAGTTTGGCGCGCAAGAGAAAGGAAGTAGTGAGGAGATCAGTTTGTTCTGCGAACTCAATTTTGGGGTCAGCTTCCCCTTATTTGAAAAAATAGAGGTCAATGGCGAGAATACAATCCCTTTATATCGTCACTTAAAATCTGCAGCAAAAGGCCTATTAGGTTCAGAGCGGATAAAGTGGAATTTCACAAAGTTCCTCATTAACAAGCAGGGTAAAGTTGAACATCGCTTTGCTTCGACGACGAAACCAATGGCTATTGAAAAAAACATCTTAGAGTTACTGTAAATTAAAAACCATAAAAACAACAACTTACGCTTGAAGGTCAAAATAAATAAAATTTACTGTCTATTTTTTGAACTTTAATGGAACGCCACCCTCTAACTTTACGAGCATTTAATTTGTTTTTCATGTTCATCATTCTCCCTGGGACTTCTAGCGCGGTCCCCTTGATCTCTAAGTAGGTCAGTCAGGCAACCCATTGGGTTGCCCTTTTTTTATCTAAAATCATCAAAAACAATCAATTTCAATGGAAAACACCAAAAGCAGCAAAAAAAATGAGCTTTGTTGGGAACTAAATTGAAATAGCGCACTCTGACTATATGAACCGATTCTGGTTAAGTGAATTTCATCGTTGGCTTAACACCTATTCTCTTTGCTCATCACTCTGAGTCTATAGTTTCATTGTTCATCATCATTCCCTTGGACACTCCTGTTGAGGTTTGTCATTGGAGTTAACCGCTACGCTAGCGCACTAGCCTGTTTAACTCTAAGAAGCTTAATTTTTATGGCAACCTATTTGGGTTGCCATTTTTTTTAGCTGCAGATTATCGATATTCTAAGCCTTTCGATTTTCCCTCCATAACCACGGAATACGCCGCGCTATAAATGGCGAATAAAAACAGACTTATAAACGAAAATAGATCCGCATCGCGATAATAACCCACTCCCAGCACCATAAGTACAACTGACATAAACTCAAATAAACTTAGATAAAATGACCTTTGCTGGGAACTAAATTGAAATAGCGCACTCTGACTATATGAACCGATTCTGGTTAAGTGAATTTCACAGTTGGCTTAACACTTATTCTCCTTGCTCATCACTTAGAGTCTATAGTTTCATTGTTCATCATCATTCCCTTGGACACTCCTGTTGAGGTTTGTCATTGGAGTTAACCGCTACGCTAGCGCACTAGCCTGTTTAACTCCTAAGAAGCTTAATCTTTATGGCAACCTATTTGGGTTGCCATTTTTTTTAGCTGCAGATTATCGATATTCTAAGCCTTTCGATTCCCCCTCCATAACCACGGAATACGCCGCGCTATAAATGGCGAATAAAAACAGACTTATAAACGAAAATAAA
Source organism: Shewanella abyssi (assembly GCF_023284025.1). Lineage (GTDB taxonomy): Bacteria > Pseudomonadota > Gammaproteobacteria > Enterobacterales > Shewanellaceae > Shewanella > Shewanella abyssi. The sequence continues at coordinate 14,189 of NZ_JAKIKR010000045.1, forward strand.
TCCGCATCACGATAATAACCATCTCCCTGCGCCATAAGAACAACTGACATAAAATTAAATCAATTCGAATAAAATGACCTTTGTTGGGAACTAAATTGAAATAGCGCACTCTGACTATATGAACCGATTCTGGTTAAGTGAATTTCATCGTTGGCTTAACACCTATTCTCTTTGCTCATCACTTAGAGTCTATAGTTTCATTGTTCATCATCATTCCCTTGGACACTCCTGTTGAGGTTTGTCATTGGAGTTAACCGCTACGCTAGCGCACTAGCCTGTTTAACTCCTAAGAAGCTTAATCTTTATGGCAACCTATTTGGGTTGCCATTTTTTTTAGCTGCAGATTATCGATGTTCTAAGCCTTTCGATTTCCTCTCTATAACCACGGAATACGCCGCGCTATAAATGGCGAATAAAAACAGACTTATAAACGAAGGTACAATAAAAATGGATGACATAAAAAATAAATTTAAATAAACTTAGATAAAACGACCTTTGTTGGGAACTAAATTGAAATAGCGCACTCTGACTATATGAACCGATTCTGGTTAAGTGAATTTCATCGTTGGCTTAACACCTATTCTCTTTGCTCATCACTTAGAGTCTATAGTTTCATTGTTCATCATCATTCCCTTGGACACTCCTGTTGAGGTTTGTCATTGGAGTTAACCGCTACGCTAGCGCACTAGCCTGTTTAACCCCTAAGAAGCTTAATTTTTATGGCAACCTATTTGGGTTGCCATTTTTTTTACCTGCTTATAATACACCCTCAAGCTGATTATCTAGCATCACCACGATCGATGGATGATAACCCTCTCGAGCCAGCGCATAGATACTTTTAATCTCAGCAGTAAATCCCGCTTTCAGTAACTCGGCATAGAGAGGCTTAACAAACTTACCTCGGCCTATTTTAACTAAATAGTCACTCACTGCTGGTAATACCGCACTATAGCCATTGCGAATGGCGACCTTATACCAATCACATGCGATCTCTGCATTAGTCGACACTGTTAATGCAAAGACATTATCGAGATCGCTCAGCTGCTCGTGTTCGATCACCAATGGAAGATTGGTCAGAAAGTACTGCCAATGATGCACTAACCAACCATCGGTATTTAGCGCTTTAGCACGACAACCAGATGTGAATGCTGTTAGTGCAACGTTCACCTTATCTAGGCTGTTTGAGGTGGGTTCAGTAAAGCATTCAGGCATACCTTCACCGTAGATCCAGCCCAATAGCTCAGTTTCTGTAATGGTGTCAGCATGATCAACTAACAAGGTCTTTTTAGCGTACTCAACGAAGGTTTCTGTTGTTATCGCCTCGAAAGCAAACGCTTGCACATATGCATAGAGGAATTTATCAAAAGACTCACGCCCAAGCCTTTTTTCTAAGTCGTGCACAAACATCGATGCTTTGTCATAAGTGAAGCGGTTAAACGCTTCGTTGGGGTCTTGATCTTGCATATTGGCTGGTAAGGTTTGTGCCTGCAGTGCGGTCGACTCTATGGCTTCTTTTAGCCGACCATATTCAAGCACCACTTCAAGCTCGGCTAACTCCTTGCCAAACACCTTTTCGACGATACGGTTAGTAAAGTATGTGGTGAACCCCTCGTTTAGCCATAAGTCACGCCAAGTGGCATTGCTGACAAGGTTTCCTGTCCAGGAGTGCGCTAACTCATGTGCAACGGTAGACACCAAACTTTTATCACCTGCGATTAACGTCGGCGTCATAAAAGCCAGTCGAGGATTCTCCATGCCACCAAATGGGAAACTTGGCGGCAGAACTATCATGTCATAACGACCCCAAGGATATGGACCCAGCAAGGATTCGGCTACTTCAACCATGCTTTCGGTGTCTTCAAACTCTGCAACGGCTGAGTCAACGACCTCAGGCTCGGCATAGACTCCGGTACGCGCCCCTAATCGGCCAAATGCCAGATCTCCCACGGCGATGGCAAGCAGGTGAGTCGGCATCGCTTTTTCCATGGTGAAGCTAAAATGGCCATCAAGCGCAGCGGTGGCATCATTCATGGCACTCATGACTGCGCGCATGCCTTTAGGGGCATTGATCACCGCATCAAAGGTAATTCTAGCCTTGGGTGTATCTTGTAGAGGGATCCAGCTGCGGGCATTGATGGGCTGAGATTGGCTGAAAAGAAACGGCAGTTGTTTACCGCTTGTTTGAGCCGGTGTTAACCACTGCAATCCTTGCGCTTCTGGTGATGTAGCGTAATGAATTTTAACACTCTTGACAGACGAGTCTAATTTCACGCAGAGGCGTTGACCTAAGATCTCATCCTCTTTATCGATGGCGTACTCTAACTTTTGATCTGTACCCGTAGACACATTAAAGATGGTGATATCACGCAGGTCGAGCATCAATTCTCGAGTCTCACTATCTAAATAGCTAAGGTTAAGTTCCACCAACCCAGTCAATTGTTTAGCGACAAAATCCACATCTAACATCAATGATAAGTGTTTTACACACACTTGATCTGTATTGGCGAATGAATGGTAGTCACGGCTATTATCCCACGGCTTTAACACGGCATATCCTTTTTAGTCACTGAATCTCTGAGGGGTATTTTAGCCATAAATCATCGTTGTCGATGAAATTGACTTCAATAACGTTAAATGAAACACTTGAGGATATTGTATGCAAATATAAAAACAAGAGAAACCCTCCATGAAAAATAAACACCGTACCATCGCTTTACTGCTCAGCCCTCTATTGATGACACCGCTACTCGTAGCAGCCGAGTCTACGGGAGAGCTTGACACCGTACTCAGCCAAAATCATGCTTGTAGCGACACTATAATTATCCGCTCTCAAGCGCTTACCACGTCGCAAATCGAGTCAGCATGCCAGTTATTACAAAAACAGGAAGCTAAGTTTCACCTTTTGTTCGGCACATTAAATCAACCGGTGAGCAACGATAACAACCACAGTATGCGGGCCAACGTTTACCATTCCCGAGAAGACTATACCGTTAATGTGACCGCACACTTTGATGTACCAAGCAATAATGGCGGCATGTACCTAGAGGGGTTTCCTTGGGAGACTGATAATCAAGCTGAGTTTGTTGCCTATGAGAAAAAGGGCCAAATTTGGAACCTTGCCCATGAGTATGTGCATTATCTAGATGGCCGCTTCAACCTTTATGGCGATTTTTGTGCATCACTACATGACTCACATAGTGCCCCTGAATATTGCGCAAAACCAGCGCCTTTATATCCTCACACCGTTTGGTGGAGCGAAGGTGTCGCTGAGTACATATCACTTGGCGATAGCAACTCAAAGGCGATTAAGGTCATTGGCGACAAAAATTTGCTCTTGAGCGAACTGTTTAATACCAGCTACGAACATAATGGCGGCGGCGATAGAGTGTATCGTTGGGGTTATTTAGCGGTGCGCTTTATGCTTGAAAAGCATAAAGCCAAAATTGATGAGATGCTAACTTTTACGCGTAAAGGCGACTACCCTAGATACCAAGCACTCATTAGCCAGTGGGGAACCAGTATGGATGCAGAATTTCAAACTTGGTTAACAGAACTCGCAAAACAGAGTTAAATCGTCATTTTGTATAACGATCAAAAAAGGCCTCTGATGAGGCCTTTTTAGGTTTATCTTGCTCGATTTAAGCTTAAAGACGGATACCGGCTTTCTCTAAATCTTTAGCGATAACGCTGCGAGGAAGCGCTACATAACCGTCTTTCTCAACGATTTGCTGTCCTTGCATTGATAGTACGTAGCGGATAAATTCACGATCCATTGGCGCCAGCGCTTTATTTGGGTGTTTGTTCACATAAACATATAAGTAACGTGAAAGTGGGTACTTACCGCTGGCAGCATTTTCCGGTGAAGCTGCGATGTATTTGGTGCCCTTCTTAGAGATAGCAACCGCTTTAACACCCGCAGTCTTATATCCGATTCCTGAGTAACCAATGGCGTTTAGTGATTGAGATACAGACTGAACCACAGACGCTGAACCCGGCTGCTCATTAACATTCGCTTTAAAATCACCTTTACAAAGCGCTTTCTTTTTAAAGTAACCGTAAGTCCCAGAGACTGAATTACGACCATATAGCTGCACGTCACGTCCTGACCAGCTGCCGTCTAGGCCAACGTCACCCCAACGAGTGATGTTTTCGCCACCACACTTATTGGTAGAGGAGAAGATACCGTCGATCTGCTCCATGCTCATGCCTTTGATTGGGTTATCTTTATGCACAAACACTGCTAACGCATCAATGGCAACACGAATAGCGGTTGGCTGGTAGCCGTAATGCTTTTCGAATGCTTCTACTTCATTTGGCTTCATCTTGCGGCTCATAGGGCCGAACTGAGAAGTACCTTCAGTCAGTGCTGGCGGCGCAGTCGATGAACCTGCCGCTTGAATTTGAATATTGACGTTAGGGTACAATTGTTTAAAGTCTTCAGCCCACAAGGTCATCATGTTAGCCAGAGTATCTGAACCTACAGACGATAAGTTACCAGACACACCACTTGTTTTTTCATAGGTTGGTAAAGACTGGTCGATTGCGGCCATTGATGCTGCAGAAAATACAGTCGCGGCAGTTAAGCTTACAGCGCCGACAAGTTGTTTCAATTTCATTCTTTGCTCCAGTGTTTAAATATCTTGGTTTCTTAAAACGCTGTCAGTATTAACTTCTATGATGACAAGTCTATGACTACAAGGTGACAGTTAGATGACAAAGCAGGGTATAGATATCGTTAATATGAAAAAACAGGCTAAGCGCCTGTTTTTATGTCATCTGATTTTAACCCTAAACATCATTCAACAGCGATGAGTGGCTCAGGTGCCGTAAACTCAATAAGGTTAGGCGGAATAACAAAACTAAAGGTACTGCCCTTACCTAGCTGGCTCGATACCATTAGCTCGCTTTGGTGATGGTTTAGCGCATGTTTGGTGATCGCCAGGCCTAAACCAGTGCCACCACTTTGTCTTGAGCGCGCACTATCAACCCGATAGAAACGTTCCGTCAAGCGACTAATATGCTGTGGCGCGATGCCTTCACCGCTATCACTCACGCTAAATTGGCCGCCAGAGGCGATCTTTCGCCAGCTAATATCAATTGATCCACCGGGCTCGGTATAGCGAATGGCATTAGAGATAAGGTTTGTACAAGCACTTCTAAGCTGAATTTCATTACCATACATATCAAGACCTGGCTCGCAATACAGGCTTACATCATACTGATCTTGAGCCAGTGCCAGCGCCTCATCGCGCAGTATGTCCATCATCGATGACATGTTCACTTTAACTTCGAGGTTGATATCCCCGGCATCTTCTATTCTTGATAATGCCAGCAGCTGCTCAACCATAGAGCGCATTCGCGAAGTTTGTTGCTGCATCTGATCCAGTGCTCTCACATTGGGAGAATCTGGCTCCGCCATTGATTGCATCATCTCTAGATAACCTTGCAACACCGTTAAAGGCGTCTTCAGTTCGTGTGATACATTGGCGACAAACTCTTTACGCATCCCCTCCAGTTGACGAACTCGAGTGATATCACGCGCAATCAGCAGTAACTGACCAGAGCCATAACCCATGATCCGAATCTCTAACAAGCGTCCTTCAGACAAAGGGGCTGCTAGTTCTAACGGCTCTTGGTATTCGGCATTTTTTAAGTAGTTAGAAAAGTCAGGGTGACGGATAAGGTTATCGATCCGCTGGCCATTATCTTGTGGCCAAACAAAGCCCAACAACAGCTGCGCGAGCTTGTTACACCAGAGAATATTGTGTTCAGAATCGAGTACCACAGCGGCATCAGGTAACGCTTCAGCGCCCTGCCTGAAACGGCCGAGTAAGAATGCGAGTTGCGATACACGCTTACGATTTTTCCCCTGTAAGCGATAGATACCGTTAAATACCCCCTCCCAACTTCCGCTGCCGTTCGGCGGTGTTAGGCGGCGATCATGCCACAGCCAATAGTTAAGCCGTGAGAGCTGACGGTAATGCCATAGCAATAAACAGATACTACCGAGTAAAAGTATCCAAAAGACTTCACCCATCAGCAAGCCCACCACTAAACACAGCAGTAGATAGATCACCAATCGAGAAATTAGACGATACCCAGAATATGAATCAAACATAGACCGACCATATGGAAGAACTGAGCACAAGATAACGTAAAAGCTATCTTATGCCTATGAGATGTTTAACTAAAGTCTCGTTGAGAAACGATAGCCTGCGCCACGAACAGTTTGAATAAGACGATCATGTCCAGATTCTGTTACCGCTTTGCGTAAACGCCTGATATGCACATCAACCGTTCTATCTTCAACATAGACGTTGGTGCCCCATACGTTATCAAGCAGTTGTTCACGACTGTAAACACGCTCTGGATGCGTCATAAAGAAATGCAGTAAGCGAAACTCAGTTGGCCCCATCTCTAATACTTGCTCACCTACCGTGACTCGATGGCTTACAGGATCTAACAGTAACCCTTGCACATCAATGGGCTCTTCTAGACACGTTGGTGCGGCACGGCGCATTACCGCCTTAATACGTGCAACCAGCTCCTTAGGTGAGAAAGGTTTGGTGATAAAGTCATCAGCGCCCACCTCAAGACCTCTTACTTTATCCTCCTCTTCGCCACGAGCCGTCAGCATGATAATTGGAATTTGACGGGTAAATTCATCTTGGCGTAATCGCTTCGCCAGTTGAATACCACTGCCACCGGGGAACATCCAATCAAGCAATACAAGATCGGGATAGGGCTCCGATAACATATTTAACGCTGAGTCGTAGTCTTCTGCCGCGGTTGTAGTAAAGCCATGTTGCTCTAACACGAAAGTTAGCATCTCTCGAATTGCCAACTCATCTTCAACTATCAATATCCTTGCTGTCATAATCGATCTTCTTCAGTGAATTTCTATGAGGCTATTATTGGTCAGTTTTATTACATTAATATTAAACGACGTAACATTTTGCCATAATAAACTAAATTGATGTCATAAAGCTAAACGATTCAGCTAAGTATAAGACGTAAAAAGGAGGCAAATGCCCCCTTTTTTAAATACTTAACTGTGATTTAGAACTTATGTTCTAGACCAACACCGAAGTATTTGTCATCATTTTCAACTTTTTCATATGAACGATTAGTGTAGAAAGCGAACAGTTTAGTGGGCTTACCCAGTTTGTAATCGCCACCTATTGACCAAGAATCACCTTTATCTTCCATATCTTGGTACTGCGCTTTTAATACCACGGCATCAATCGTATATGCAGCACTAAATAGGTAACCGGTTTTGCTTTCGCCACCGACGGTTGCAGTACTATCTTTCTCGTAAGTCTGTTCTTGCTGCTGATACATACCACCTAGCTTAAAGCCGGCAATTTTACCTTGCACAGTCGCACGAACAACTTCGTAACCTTTAACATCTGCATCATAAGCTACAGAGGCATAAATAGGAGATTTTTTAAGTTTTGCATCGCCGTACATGGCAGCAACACTAAAGCCATCTTGGGCATATTGAGATTTAGCACCCTCAGCCGCGTATGTCACACCCACTTTAAAACCACTAAAAGAAGGTGTTACGTAAGTTGCTGTTTGCTCGATACGATTTTCACCTTTGAACAAGTTTTTCAAATCACCTGAAAGGTCGTTAAACTGATCAATTTTACCTTGAGAAACCTTGAGCATGGTGTCGTTGCGACCCACAGAAAATGCGCCAAAATTACCTTTAAGGCCGACAAACTGGTTACGAGCTTTAAAGTTTTCTTTAACGTCATCACCAGTATCAACTTCATACTCAACGGTATAGAAAGCTTCAAGGTCGTTGCTCAGTTCGAAAGCACCCTTAACACCAAAACGAGAAGCATTAGATTGAATCGTCGTTGTTGCTTCATCATTTACATCATTAGACTGCGCAGTAACATTTAACTTACCGTAAACCGTTAGTGGGTCTGCAGCGTGGGCAGAAGCCATAGTTGCAGTAGCAAGAGCAGAAGCCAGTAGAGTTTTACAAAAAACGTTCATCATTAAATCCTTTCGACGTTTATTCGTCTTGGTTATTGGTTTGGACGAGCGCCATAATGAAGAAAGTTTGTTGCATTTTTATTTCAGTGAACGCTAAAGCAAACTGAAAATGTTAAATTCATGACGTTCTGAATAGAGAAAGCCCCAAGGAATAAGGCTTTCGGCAATAAAAGGTGAAATATGACAGTTTAGTTAAATGTGACAAAACTGCCGAGTAAGAACATGCCTAGGCGGTTTACCCGAACCTGACAATGGCTTACACTGCGGCTTTAATTTTGACTGAGCAATTATCTATGTGGTTTAAAAATCTAACTGTATACCGCTTTAACAAGCCTTTCTCTGTTGATACAGAATCAATGGAAAAATCACTGGAAGACTTCACCTTCTCTCCTTGCTCAAGCCAAGATGTTAGTAAGTTTGGTTTCTCTAAAGCCCTCGGTAAGCATGGCGATACTTTGGTCCATACCGCTGCAGACAGGCACCTTATCTGCGCGACTAAAGAGGAGAAAATCCTACCTGCTCAAGTGATTAAAGAAGCATTAGAAGATAAAGTGGCTTTGCTGGAAGCTGAAGACGGTCGCAAAATGGCCAAAAAAGAGAAAGATGCACTTAAAGATGAGATCATCATGACTCTTTTGCCGAGAGCCTTTTCTCGTCGCAGTCAAATTCGCGCGCTAATATTGCCTGAAATCCAGATGATTTTAGTCGACAGTTCAAGTGCCGCTAAATCAGAAGAGCTTATGGCGTTGCTGCGTAAAGCGATTGGCACTTTACCTATCATTCCAATGAGTTTTAAAACGCCAATTGAAACCCAGCTAACGGAATGGTTAAAAGAGGGCAAAACGCCTGCCGCTTTTGAAATGCAAGATGAAGCAGAGCTAAAGAGCGATTCAGATGAAGGTGGAATTGTTCGTTTTAAGCAGCAAGACTTAACTGAAAATGAAGTAATAGCGCATATCGAAGTCGGTAAGCAAGTCCACAAGCTAGCACTGCATTTTGGCCAATCAATCGCTTTTCTGCTTCAATCAGATGCTGCGATTAAGCGTCTTAAATTCTCTGAAGAGTTTAGAGCCGGCAATGACGATGTGGGTGACGAAGATCCTATGGCGCGTTTAGATGCCGATTTTGCCTTAATGGGTAGCGAGTTAATTGCCCTAGTTAACTCAGTGATTGACGCACTAGGTGGCCTAGAAGACAGTATTTAACCTAATCGTTAATGATGACTTATCCATATATCGATAATAAAAAGGCGCCTAAGGCGCCTTTTTATTATCTAAACTCACGCAAAATACCAAGCTAAATTACTCAGCGGACTTACTTAGCTGACTTTAATTTACCCTCTTTATCGAATGGCCAGTCAATGCCTAACCAGGCTTTTAAAAATGCTTTTTGAGAACGGTTGGGTTTATCAACGCAAGCTATCGCCAGCTTACCGCTTTTTTTCTCGCCCAGAGTCAACTCAACCTGTTTCAGTCTGTCATTACTAAATAGAGTAATGTTTATCTTACCGCCCGCGTTAAAGTCTTTAATGCGCGACTCAAATCCAGCTGCCGTCACTTTTAAGCCATTGATGGCGACAATTTGGTCGCCAAGCACGATGCCAGCGTTCCATGCAGGTCCATTACGCAACACGCGTGAAAGCACTAAGCTTTTAGACTCTAGTGTGGCCCCAACAAAAGGTTCTGACTTAGCCTTGTCACCGTAACCCACTGTTAAGCCAGCTCGGACTAACATACTTTCGAAATCTAAACTGATAGGGGAGTTAACGTGCTCTTGCCACCATTTTTCATAACTCGTTCCCGAGACCTTTTCTAAAATAGCTTTCACATCGGCAATGTTATAACCCGCTGGAATGCGGTGCGAATTATAAAGTTCGCGGTGCACGTCGCGATATGAGTACTTTAAATTGGTTTCATTAAGCAAAGAGAAATCCAGCGCAAACGAGGTAAGGTAACCCTCAGAGTAGATGTTAGTACTATGATTTACCGCATAATCACCGCCAGTGCTCGCCCATTGGTTGGCACTGGCACTTGCAACAGACTGAACCTCACGACCCGGTGTTTTCTCGCTTTGTGTAATACGCTTGGCTAAATCTTCAAAAAACTCTTTGACAGTCATCACACCAGCACGAAGCAACAATTGGCTTTGAAAGTAACTAGTTGAACCTTCAGCAATCCACAGTAGCTGCGTAATCCCCTCCTCCTGATAGTCATAAGGCACTAGCCCTGCAGGACGGTATGCTTTGACATTCCAAGTATGAATAAACTCGTGCGAAGCTGTCTTTATAAAACCAAGATAGTCTTTACGATCACGATAACTAAAACGTGGGCGTTGAATAATCGTTGAATTCAAATGCTCAGTTGCACCACGAGCGCCGCTGGTTGCATGTACCATATAAACATAACGTTCAAAGGGGTAATCATCCCATATGACCTCAGCCTGGCCACTTAGCTTAGTTAAATCAACGACCATCTTGTCGATGTCGTAATTGCCTTCGCCCCAAATGACAAGCTCATATTGCTTGCCATCAGCCTTAAACTCTCGATGTTCACTAATACCCGTTTCAATAGGCGAGTCGACTAATATGTCGTAATTGTCGGCAGTAAAACTATGGGTTTCTGAGCCACGATCCATTCCTGAATAGCTATACCAATCATTAGCAACGGCAAGGTTGACATTAATCGGCTCATTTCTAAATTCTGGACTATAAACAAAAGTACCACTGGCATCGAGAAAAGCATGGGTCGCATCAATATGATTCACTCGTTGCCCAAGCTTATTGGCATATAACTGGTAAGAAACGGTAACCCTTGTTGGTTTATCAAGTGCGACGGTCCACTCACCGCTGGCTGTTCTAGCCCATGGAAGTATATCGCCCGCGGCATTTTTTGCAGTGAAAAGCCTCACCGAATCAGCAAGGGGCAGCATTTCATACTTGCCCGTACGCCAAACGGGTAGATTTACCACTAAAACAGCTGATTTTGTTTCTGGAAAGCTCACTGCAACTTTAGCTAAATGATGCTGTGGATTGAGTAAATCGATAGAGTAATCAACGTCTGCAATTGCAGACGGAGAAATTAACGCACTTAAAGTTAAGATTAGGGGAACTACTGGTTTCACTCTGGCTTCCTTCTGTTATTATTGTTTCCATTAAGCCAAAAAGTATAACATTTCGCTTAATTACACCAATTAAAATAACAAAAATAAATAGCTCTAGAGCTTTAGCTTAGAGCAAGGAATTACCTCCCCATGCGTAGTGTGCTGACTCTCGTTGTAATAATGTTGTCCTTTTTTATCAGCCACTTCGCTGCTGCCACTGGTAGAGATGCCATCGAAACAGAACTTGAATTTAGAGAGTTCCCCAATAATTTACGCCAATCTATCCAAAAACACTTCCCCACCACGCCAAACTTTCGCAGCAAAGAAGAGCTAGATAACCATGCGATGAAAAAAGGGGTCCCTGTTGAAGAGGTTTTATTTGAGCTGCAATTATTAGCGAGATTGTCATTAGACTTGTCATCAAAAAACACCGACCGCTACGCCATTGCTAAACAATTGATAGATCAATTAACCTTGTTGGATGACAGCCCATTTGGCAGTAGCTATGTTCTGATGCTTAACGGTCGATATATTGGCAAAAGTAAGCAGGATTTTAAATCGGCTATAGCACTCTACCAAAAAGCACTCGACACGCTTTCACAAACCGAGGGTCCAAAAGCGCAAACATTGCGCTTTACGCTGCACATCGACCTCGGCATGATGCATTTGATGATGCGCGAAAACACACCCGCATTGGAACACCTGCAACACGCTAAGTCTGTTGCACTTGAAACCGCATCCCCCTACATGATTGCCCATGCAGAATCGACGTTAGGAAAGTATTATTTAAAAAATACCCAATATGGGAAATCACTATCCCATTACTCAAATGCCATCAGGTTTACAAAAAGTAGTGAACATCCCTCTCAAGATGCGCATATTAAGTTGCAACTAGCACGAGTGAACCGTGACTTAAAATCTTGGGATGACGCACTACGCTATGCCAACAGCGCGTCAGAGCAGTTCAAACGCCTTGGTAATGAGAATTATGTTTCGACCTGTATGACGGTCATCGCAACCGTCTATGCCAAGCAAGGTCAATGGTACAAAGCCATTGATTACCACTTAAATGCACAACAAATCGATGTCAAACTCGGAAACTATATGGCGCAAGCGTTAACCTTGCATAACCTTGGTGAAGCCTATTTTCATATTGACGATAGTCAAACATCACTTTCACACCTATTAGGTGCAAGCGACATTTTTATCTCACGTAACAGCAATCACTATTTAGTTTACAATCACCTTCTGCTCGCCGAGGTAAATAGTAGTATTTCAGATTGGGGAGCCGCATTAAAATACGCCAACTCAGCAGCCGATATCGCAGAGGAGATGAAACTTAGCGATGAGTTTATTCAAGCACTTACGTTCAGTTCAACCGCGTCAAAACATCTAGGAAAGTTTGAGCAAGCTTATCAAGACATTCTTAAAGTGCTTAGCTTAAGCGCTAAAGGCGGAAACAAGGTTGATGATGAAGAGCAAGCCAAAGCATTATTTCAATTACAAAAAGCAAAATTAGAGCTAAACCAAAAATATATTGATTTAGAGCAAAAAGAGGGGCTGTTATCCGTTAATCGCTTAATGTTAATTAGCTGTTTATTGGCGTTCGCATTAACCGCAACTCTTGCTCTTTACCTGTGGCGAATTAAGCACAACTTACGCGAAAAGTGCACAAAACTAGAACAGAGCAGCGGCTTGGATCCATTGACTAAAACGGCAAACCATTCGGCCTTTGTTCGAGACTTTATTAATAACCCAAATACATTTAAGACGTTAGCCTTAGTCTCTTTAACGGATCAGCTTAACTCTGATCTCGCTCAAGGATATGAATGTAACTCAAAAATGAACAAGCAACAGCTGCGTTCACTGTCTGAGTGTTTAAGCTGCCAAAGTTACATCATTCGACCAGGGCTTTTTCTATTAAGTTTTAACATCAAAATTGCCCCCAATACGCTACTGAACAGCATAAGAGATTCATTGAAAGACAACGATGGTAATACTCGCCTACATATGGGGCTACTAAACCTTCCCTTACTCGCAGACACCGCACTGAAGCTTTCAGCAGAGCAGCACTTTGGCACATTACAGATGATGCTATCGGCGGCAATGACCTTAGGCCACCAGCAAGATTACTATGTCACACTAAAACCGCTTAACTTTGCATCATCAGGCATCTTTGAACCCCCGCTATATCTCAATATAGAGAAAAGCATCATTCGTGGCATCATCAAAATAGAGACCAACGGCATTAAGGGTGATATTGTTTGGCCAAGGTGGAAGAGTCATCAGAATGTCGACTTGACCGCAGAATTAAGTTAACGGCTTAAATGAGCATCATATTCAAGTGACGTTCATTTCGTTTCTTGGCTAACTGCTGTTAAAGTGGCACTAAAGTCATAGTATCTTTAGTACGTACGGTTGATAAAGGAACATCTAAATAAATGAAGGACGCCGTCGCCAACACGCCTCAGTTAAGCGTATTACAGCAAAAACTTTATTCAGCAAGGCAAGCCCTTGATGATATGAGTGAAGACCAAAATAAAAAGCTTCAACTCCTGCTGCAATTTATTAGTCAATTAAGCTTGGCGTGCAAAGGCCAAAACCTCGAATTAGACAATAAGCTCGCCAAACTGCGACACAAATTGAGTCGTTTTAGCCAAATTGATAATGCCATCACCGATCTAACTGAAGTTGAAGATATATTAAAGCAGCAGTATAACCAGGTCATGCAACAACTCGAAGAGAGTCGCGGCTCGTTATCTAATATTGTAAGCGAAATTCAGCGCATTGAGTCTCTACCGACAAAACTCAAAAAAGAGATCTCTTACTTCAAGAAGGAGCTGACCAAGCCCTTTCATACTTATTGGGATTACATTCCTAAAGTAGAAAAAATTGTGGCTTTTTACGATGAGATCCTTAGCGAGCAACTCCGCCTTGGCGATAAATTTGAAGTATTACCACGGCATCGGCAATCAGCCCACGAGCTGGCACAGATGCTGTCGGAAATAGAGTTTAGAAAAGAGCAACGAGAACAAATCACTTCGATAAAAGTATCATTAACTTCAGATTTTGAACTCGATACTTTATTAAACGCTTATCAGATCGTTCTTAGCCTATTACTCGATAATATCGCTAAAGAAAAAACCGCATCACAAGAGTTTTTATACATACTCAACGGTGCATTAACCAATGTTAGGGAGGTTGTCACTGACTCCTACACACATTCGGTAAAAAGCTTTCAAGTTGCCAAAAGACTTAACTGCGAAATTAATAACCAAGTTGATAATGTTGGCGAATCGGTTGCTGAAATTGACGATGTAAATCAGCTGAAGACCCAGGTAACAGAACAGCTATTAGCACTGCGAACCGCCCTAAGCCGTAAAGAGGCGCTAGAGAACAGAGAGCAGATCCAATTAAGACAATCTGTTGAAGCGCTACGCAGCGAGCTTAACCAGTTAGCTAAAGAAACCGAAACCTATAAAGAGCGCTTGTTTGAGCAACAAAAGCTAAACCTACTCGATTCGCTAACTCAACTGCCCAACCGAGCAGCACTCGAAGAACGTATGGACATTGAGTATCGTAATTTTAAGCGTACTCAACAACCACTGTGGGTTGCTATTGCTGATATTGACCACTTCAAATCAATCAACGATAGTTTTGGCCACAGCACAGGTGATAAAACACTACAAGTGATTGCTATGGCGCTAAAAAACTCTTTAAGAGAGACTGAGTTTGTTGCTCGTTATGGCGGCGAAGAGTTTGTGTTTTTACTGCCTGACATTGGTGAGAATGATATTAAACCTTTACTCAACCGAGTCAGAGAAAAAGTAAAAAATATTCCCTTTAAGTTTAAAAATCAGAGAATTACAGTTACAGTATCTATAGGTGCTGCACAAATTATTGAAAATGAGCTCATCAGTGAAACTTTTGAACGAGCAGACGCGGCACTATATAAAGCCAAACATGAAAGCAGAGATAGAGTCATCATCGACTCATAAACTGACCTCGGCGAGCAGCATTTTTACCGCCATTTATCTTGAGGGACAGTTAATCTATCACTGCTAAGGAGCTGCTATGATAGTGAAAATTAGTCCCAGAGGAAGCTTAGATCAGCTTTCACAACTCGAAGTCGACAGACTCAAACAGAACGCCAATAGTGAGCTTTACCAGCTCTACCGCAGTTGTTCCCTTGCAGTATTAGCTTCAGGTTTACAAAGCGACAATGCCGAAAGTCTTTTCAATCAATTCAAAGATTTTAATATTAATGTCCTAAGGCGAGAGCGTGGCATTAAGATCGAGCTAACCAATCCGCCTCAAGCAGCCTTTGTCGACGGCGAAATCATCTCTGGTATACAAGAGCACCTATTTTCGGTGCTACGCGATATCGTCTATATCTATGATCGCTATGACAACCTAAAACACATCAACTTAACCAATGCCAGTCACATCACTAACGTTGTCTTCGACATATTACGTAATGCGCGCACAATGCCGATGCTCGACCCCAATATTATTGTTTGCTGGGGCGGACACAGCATCAACCCCATTGAGTATCAATATACTCGAGAGGTGGGCTATGAACTCGGCCTGCGTAAGCTAGATATTTGCACCGGTTGTGGCCCTGGCGCTATGGAAGGGCCAATGAAAGGTGCAGCCATTGGTCATGCCAAGCAAAGAATCAACCATGCGCGATATATTGGCCTCACTGAGCCCAGTATTATTGCAGCTGAACCGCCAAACCAGATCGTCAATGAACTGGTTATCCTGCCGGATATCGAGAAACGACTAGAAGCCTTTGTCAGACTAGGGCATGGTATCATCATCTTCCCTGGCGGAGCGGGTACTGCTGAGGAACTGCTCTATTTACTGGGTATATTGTTAAATGATCATAACCAAGAGATCCCCTTCCCTCTGGTGCTAACAGGACCAAAAGAGAGTGAGGAGTATTTCTTACGCATTGATGAGTTTATTGCGGCAACACTGGGCCCAGAAGCACAGAGTAAGTATCAAATCGTGATTGACGATCCATCAAAGGTGGCTCGCATTCAAAAAGAAGCCATGCAAAAGATCAAAACCTTCCGCAAGGACAATGGCGACTCCTATCAATATCAATGGTCATTGAAAATCGAGCCAGAGTTTCAGCTACCTTTTGAACCAACTCATGAAATGATGAGTAATTTAGATCTGCACGATCAATTAAACAAAGCAGAACTGGCTGCCAATTTAAGAAAGGCCTTTTCAGGTATTGTGGCTGGCAATGTAAAAATGGAAACAATTAAGAGAATTGACGAAAAAGGCCCTTTTCAGCTTAAAGGGGATCCAAAACTCATGGCGTTAATGGATGATCTTCTTAACGCTTTTGTCTTACAACAACGAATGAAGTTACCGGGAAGTGCCTATATTCCCTGTTATAAAGTAATGAAATGAATAAATTTTTAATTTTAGATGGTATGAACTTAGTGCGGCGGATCCACGCCGCTCAACCCAACGAATCAGATATCAACGGCCTAAAAGAGCGAGTCAATGGTGCCTGTCAAAAGCTAGTGAAGTATCACCAGCCCTCTCATGTAGCGATGGTATGGGATGGTAAAGCATTATCATGGCGCAAAGCGCTATACCAAGATTACAAAAAGGGCCGCAAGCCGATGCCTGAAGCATTAGCGAACGGTCTGGCGGATATAAAAGCTTATCTTGCAGAACATAACATCGCCTCGCTTAATGCCGAGTCTGAAGCTGATGACGTTATTGCGACCCTAGCAACCAAGCTCGTCAGTATTGGCGGCGAAGCTATTATTGTGTCCACTGATAAAGGCTTTTGTCAATTAAACCATCCCCATATCAAGCAATGGGATCACTTCAATCAAGCATACATGACGGTTGAAGCGATGGAGAGAAAGCTTGGCGTCGAACATAAGCAATTTATTGATTATCTCGCACTTGCTGGTGACAGTGGCAATAAAATACCTGGTGTACCGGGTATAGGACCTAAGTCTGCGGTTGAGTTACTAAAGATATTTCGTTCACTGGCCAATATTTATAGTTCAATTGAACAAGTAGGCTCTAAACAAGCCAAAAAGCTTGAAGATGGTAAAAAAATGGCCAGATTAAGCTATAAACTGGTGCAGCTTCAATTGGATATGCCACTCAATGCAAACTTAAAGCAGTTTAGGCTGCCAAAAATAAGTTAACAAAACCTTACAACTGTTAACAAAAAGTTGTTCCGTTGGCATTTACCCCAATTAATTTGCATAGTATCGTATCAACTTATTGGAATTGCTTGTCAAGGAAACCGAGTTCAGATGAAATCCAGAGTCCCCGTAATCGTTGGATCTATTTTTGTTGCCTACATTGCCTTTGTTGCAATCATTATGCTGTCATATGAGCCAACCCCAGATGAGATGGATTGGGAAGATAGGCAGGCTTACAATAGAGCTAAGCTGACAGAAATTACCATCGGACAGAGTATCGGTGAAGTAAAAACGATGTTTGGTAAAGCAGACTTTAGTGAAGCTAAGATCTCTAATGAGCAGAATCTACAGATTTTGTTTTACCGTACTCAACACAAAGAGTCTGATGGTGAAACAACAAAGGAGGAGTGTACTCCTCTTTTGTTTAAACAGGGCAAGCTGGTTGCTTGGGGTGAAGATACCTATCAACAATATCTGGCCAGCCAATTAGATAGCTTATAAGCCCGTCTTAACCCATCACGGCACAAAGGACAGCATCGGCAAATTTATCTAGGGACTTGCCGATGTCGTTATAAGAATTTAAATGTGAGGCTTAACAATATTAGCCATCATTTGAATATGGTCGTCGTTATCATTTAGCGCAGCAATATACCTAAACTGCTCCCCGCCCGCTTCCTTAAATATCAGTTTATTCTCTACGGCGATCTCCTCTAATGTTTCAAGGCAGTCAGCACTAAAAGCTGGACACACTACCGCGATATCGGTAACGCCCTTAGCAGGTAAATCTCCCATTGTGGCGTCAGTATATGGCGTGAGCCATTTAGCCTTTCCAAATCGCGACTGGAACGTCGTAATATACTGCTCTTCAGTCAAGCCGAGCTTTTCGACTAACAACTTGCTGGTGACCATACAAAAACAGTAATAGGGATCGCCAAGGTGAAGATTACGTTCTGGCATACCATGGTAAGACAAGACCAGCTTTTGCGGCTGACCATTGAGCACAAAATCTTTGCTGATAGAAGCCGCGAGAGCATCAATAAAATCGGGGTTATCATGATAAGTATTAATAAAGTGTAAGGCTGGTAAATAGCGCCAAGTTGTCAGCTCCTTGGCGATGGCATCAAAAGCTGATGCGGTTGTTGGTGCGGCATACTGCGGGTATAGCGGCAGCACGACCAGCTTATCGACTCCATCCTTGTGCATTTTTTGTAATGTCGTCGCCACCGAAGGCTGACCATAACGCATACAAAACTGCACCGAGACATCTTTACCCGTTTGCTCAAAATACTGAGATAACTTTCGGGTTTGGCGTTGAGTGATATCCATCAAGGGTGAGCCATCTTTGCTCCAAACCTGTTGGTATAAGGCGGCAGACTTAGCCGGTCTTACCCGCAAAATAATCCCATGCAGAATAATCATCCAAACTAATCGTGGGATCTCAACAACCCGAGGATCGGCTAAAAACTCCGCTAAATAACGTCGTACTGCTGCAGCAGTTGGCTCATCAGGTGTCCCAAGGTTAACTAACAACACTCCGGTTTTGCCGCGTCTTTTATGACCTTCATCCTTGGTTAATCCTGAAAATCTGGCCAAGAGAACTCCTTAAACTTGCATTGTGAATATGTTAATCGACGACAGAGCTGACTAACATCAGCTCTCCTCAAACAACGGGCATTGCCATACTTAATGGGCACTACGCGCTAGCCAACTTAAAGATCAGTGTTTTATAAAAAAGCTGCCAATACAAGATATTGCCAGCTTAATTTTAGGCAAATATTCACTATGCCCAAAAATCTCAATTCTAAATTATTGCAATTAATCCAAGTTGAGGGTTACCCCATCCATTGAACTTGAGCTCGTTGTATCTGAGCTTTGCAACTTGATCATTAAGCGTAAGTCATTCGGTGAATCAGCATGGTGCAGTGCATCTGCGTAGCTAATTTCACCATCAGCATAGAGCTTTAACAATGCCTGATCGAACGTCTGCATGCCCTGTTCATTCGACTTGGACATGGTTTCCTTTAACGAGTGCAACTCATTTTTAGCGATCAAACTGGCCACTCGGGGCGTGTTAATTAGCACTTCAATAGCGGCTCTTCGGCCAGAACCATCGATTTTAGGCACCAGTTGCTGGGCAACAATGCCGCGTAAATTTAGCGACAAATCAAATAACAATTGATGATGTTTACTTTCTGGTACCAAATGCATAATACGATCAAGTGCTTGGTTAGCATTGTTAGCGTGCAATGTTGCCATACACAGATGACCGGTTTCGGCAAATGACAACGCAAATTCCATGGTCTCTTGGCTACGGATCTCACCGATCAAAATAACATCTGGAGCTTGGCGCAGTGAGCTTTTAAGCGCCGCATCAAAAGATTCGGTATCGATGCCGACTTCACGTTGAGTGATAATACTTTTACGGTGATCGTGAACAAATTCAACTGGATCTTCAATGGTTAAGATATGCCCGCGCGCATGTGCGTTTCGATAACCAACCAGGGCTGCTAATGAGGTTGATTTACCGGTACCGGTACCACCAACCATGATGAGTAAGCCACGCTTACTCATTACTAAATCTTTTAGAATAGGCGGCAACATTAAGTCATCGACGTCTGGGATTTGCGTCTCAATACGACGCATTACGCAACCTGGAGCTTCTCTTTGCCAAAAGGCACTAACACGAAAGCGGCCAAGATCTTTAGCGGCAAAAGCGAAGTTACATTCGCGAGATTGATGAAACTCCTCTTTTTGCACTTCAGTCATTAATGACTCAACAAAATCTAATGCCTGCGCAGGATTAAATGCGTTCTCGCTCAATTGACGTAATTCACCATCAACTTTTGCACTAGGTGGAAAGCCTGCCGTAATGAAGAGATCTGACGCTTTGCGATCGATCATAGCCTTTAAGAAGGGACGAACATCCATAAGTATTTATCCGTTTAAAATTTGGTTTGCTTGTTTGAGCTTTTAAGCATGGCGTCTTCACGGGTAATTTGACCGCGATTAACCAGATTCTGTAAACACTGATCTAGAGTCTGCATACCATGGGCCATACCCGTTTGAATCGCGGAGTACATTTGCGCCACTTTATCTTCGCGGATTAAGTTACGGATAGCTGGTGTACCCATCATAATCTCATGAGCAGCCACACGACCACCACCAACCTTTTTAATCAGGGTTTGAGAAATAACGGCTTGCAGAGATTCTGATAACATTGTCCGCACCATGCCTTTTTCACCCTCTGGGAACACATCAACCACACGGTCAATGGTTTTAGCGGCGGAGGTTGTATGCAAGGTACCAAATACAAGGTGACCGGTTTCAGCTGCCGTCATCGCCAATCTGATTGTTTCAAGATCACGCATCTCACCGACGAGAATAACATCGGGATCTTCACGTAACGCACTGCGTAATGCGGCATTAAAACTATGAGTATGGCGATGTACTTCACGTTGGTTAATCAGGCATTGCTTGTTTTGATGCACAAATTCGATTGGATCTTCAATCGTCAATATGTGGTCATGGCGATTTTCATTCACATAATCGACCATCGCAGCGAGTGTCGTACTCTTACCTGAACCAGTGGGGCCGGTGACCAATACCAATCCTCGAGGGAAACTCGCGATTTGTTTGAAAATTTCAGGGGCGCCGAGTTGCTCAAGGCTTAAGATATCGCTGGGGATGGTACGAAATACCGCCGCCGAACCACGAGATTGGTTAAACGCATTGACACGAAAGCGGGCAAGGCCCGGCACTTCAAAGGAGAAATCTATCTCAAGATGTTCTTCATAATCTTTTCGCTGCTTATCATTCATTATATCGTACACAAGACTATGTACACCTTGATGGTCTAAAGCAGGAAGATTGATCTTCCTAACTTCACCATCAACACGGATCATAGGAGAAACCCCCGCAGAAAGGTGTAGATCTGATGCATTGTGCTTTACACTAAAGGCAAGTAATTCTGTGATTTCCATAGTTTGGGATATCCATTCAACCAAAAATAGTTAACATGACAACAATAACAGACAGACTAGCACTCGCCCAGCACAGGATCAGCCAAGCGGCGCAAAATTCATCACGAAATCCTATAGATGTACAACTGTTGGCCGTGAGTAAAACCAAGCCCAATAGCCAGATCGTAGCCGCCTATGCTGCAGGACAAAGACGTTTTGGCGAAAACTACGTTCAGGAAGGCGAAGCGAAGGTCAATAGCCTAAGCGGCGATTATCCCGATATCGAGTGGCACTTCATCGGCCCGTTACAATCTAATAAAACAAAAGTGGTCGCCAGTTTATTTGACTGGATGCATACCGTTGCGCGCGAAAAAATAGCGATTAGGTTAAATGAACAACGACCACAGAGTATGCCAGCGTTAAATGTCTGTATTCAGGTCAATATCAGTCAAGAGCTAAGTAAGTCAGGTGTGAGTGGAGCAGATGTGTTTACCCTTGCAAAGCTGATCAACGCCTTACCCAATTTGAACCTACGTGGATTAATGGCGATACCGTCTGCCAATGTCGACAATATCAGCGCGACATCTGAACTTGCGGCATTGCAGAAACTGTATTTGTTATTAAAACAGCAATACCCTAGCGTAGATACCTTGTCGGTAGGTATGAGTAACGATCTGGAGCTCGCAATAGCCCACGGTTCTACGATGGTTCGGATTGGCAGTGCCATTTTTGGTGCTCGTGATTATCCCTAAAAGATTAAAATCAAACAGATTAATAATAAATGAATTTTTTTTAATCCGAACGTGGCTTGGTTTTGAGTTATCTAACCCAAATATTAAACCAGGTAACCTTTGAGAAATTGTTTTCCATAGCGTTTGTGAACTATAAAAATGTGTCGTCCTAACAAGAATAAAAAGAGAACTTAATGTCACAAAAGAAAGTGTGTTTTATTGGTGCCGGTAACATGACCCGCAGTATCGTCAGTGGTTTAGTTAAAAGTGGTTATTCTCCTCAGAACATAACCGCCTCAAATCCAAGTCAAGCAAAGCTAGATGCACTTAGCAATGATTTCGGTATTAGCGTCACTAACGATAACATTGACGCGGCCACAACTGCCGATGTCATCATCTTGGGTGTAAAGCCACATTTAATGCAGCACGTTGGCGAGCAATTAAGTGGCCTAGATCTTTCCACTAAATTAATTATTACTATTGCCGCAGGGGTAACAGCCAAGCGTTATAGTGACTTTTTCAAGCAAGAGATCAAATTAATACGCACTATGCCTAATACCCCTACTCAGATCGGTGTAGGCTTAACGGGTTTGTTTGCTGGCGATAATATATCGACTGAATATAAAACCTTGTGCGAAACGCTCATGGCTACCGGTGGAGAAGTTGTTTGGGTAGACAAAGAAGATGATTTAAATCAAGTGATAGCGTTAGCAGGGAGTTCACCGGCATACTTCTTTCTATTTTTAGAGTCTATGGTCGAAAGTGCAATAAAAGGCGGTATATCGGAGGCTAGTGCAAGAGAGATGGCGCAACAAGCAGCATTAGGTGCGGCATTAATGGCCAAACAAAACCCCGACTTAAGTTTGGCGCAGCTGCGACAGAATGTAACTTCAAAGGGGGGCACAACAGCGCAAGCTGTGGCCACTTTTGAAGCGGGTAATTTAAGAGGGCTGGTTGACAATGCGATGAGCAATTGTGTTGCACGGGCTCAAGAGATGGCAAAACAATATTAATTCCTTTTATATAACGTGATAAGTAGAGTGAACAGATGAATGCATTTAGTTTTCTAGTAGGTACAGTATTCGATTTATACTTAATGGTGGTCATTTTACGACTGTGGCTACAACTCGCCCGCGCCGATTTTTATAACCCCTTTAGCCAGTTTATTGTTAAGGCGACTCACCCCATCGTTGGTCCATTAAGACGCGTGATCCCTTCGTTCGGCAATTTTGATAGTGCGTCATTTGTACTCGCGTTCACCGTCGTGATTGTGAAATTTGTCCTGCTAAGCTTAATCGCTGGCGCTGCGATAAACGTCCCGAGTATCTTACTTGTCTCTCTAGTATCGGTATTTAAAGAAGCGGGTGTGCTGCTATTTTGGATGCTTATTCTGCGCGCTATATTAAGCTGGGTAAGCCAAGGGCAAAACCCGATAGAGATGGTAATGACCCAATTGACTGAGCCTCTTTTGTCACCCATTCGCCGCATGCTACCGCAAATGGGTGGATTAGACCTATCCTTGCTGGTAATGATGATTATTCTTAATTTTGTCAATATTTTACTGGCACAATATGTGCCGTTCTGGGCAAACGTATAGTGGTTGCAGTAAGCATGCAGCAGGGAAACCTGCTGCTTCAACTGTATATTCAACCCAAAGCGAGTCGTGACCAAATTGTTGGACTTCATGGTGAAGAGCTAAAAATAGCGATTACCGCTCCCCCTGTTGACGGAAAGGCCAACGCACACCTGACCAAGTATCTCGCTAAAGCTTTCAAAGTCCCTAAGGGGAATATCACCATTGTGAAAGGTCAAATGGGACGACACAAACAAGTGTTAATCAATTCGCCTAGGCTTATTCCTCCCACAATACAAAACCTTTTGTAACCGTATAGTTATAAGAAGTTTAAGGCGTTTATCGCACTTAAGTTCTATACTCATACCAAAGCTATCACCTAAGGAAAGCCAATATGTTCCGCTCTCTAACAGCCATTTTATTGCTCAGTTTATGCCTCATCAGTAGCGCATTTGCCGAGCAAAAACAAAAAGTCGGTAACTACGATATTCATTATGTAGCCCTAAGCAGTACCTTTTTAACGCCCAGTATTGCCAAGGCTTACGGTATTAAACGCAGTGGTTATACGGGGATCTTAAATATTTCGGTGTTAGATACCAGCGTAGAGGGTAATCCTGCGGTTGCAATTGAAATTACCGGTATAGCCAACAACCTACTTGATGCGCGCGTTGAGTTAAAATTTAGAGAAATACGTGAAGGCGACTCTATCTACTATATTGCAGAAGTACCCTACCGCGATGATCAAGAGATCAACTTTAACATAGCCTTAAAACATGGCTCAAAGCTCAATACACAGCTTAAATTTAAGCAAAAGTTCTATGTAGAGTAGTCGTTTGTCCGGGGGAGAGATCCCCCGCCCTTGAAATAGCACTGCAGCGTAGTAGCGATATATCCACTAGCCTTCATAACAGATCAAAAGATTAAGCCAATCACCTCACATTTAAGGTTTGGCTCAGTGAGGATTGAAAATAACGCTAGCCTTATGGCAATTAACTGTTCGGTTCGCTATTATGCGGCCATATTTTCAGACACTTTAAAGATCTCCCATGAATCAAATCGTCCTTGCTAGCGGTAATAAAGGTAAGCTCAAAGAATTTTCTGAACTGATGGCTGATTACGGTGTAGAGATCCTCGCCCAAAGTAATTTCAACGTCTCTGAAGTTGCTGAAACTGGCACCACGTTTGTTGAGAATGCGATCATAAAAGCACGTCATGCCGCCGAAATTACTGGCCATGCCGCTATCGCAGATGACTCTGGTTTAGAAGTTGATTTTCTGCAAGGAGCTCCAGGGATCTATTCGGCGCGTTATGCTGGCGAAGGTGCCCAAGAGCAGCAAAATTACCGCAAACTACTTAACGCACTAGATAACCAGTCACAACGCAGTGCTCGTTTTCAGTGTGTATTGGTCTACATGCGCCATGCAAAGGACCCAACCCCCATTATTTGCCAAGCATCATGGGAGGGCACTATCGGCTTTGAACCACTAGGTGATAATGGCCATGGTTATGATCCTATCTTTATTCCTGCAGAGCATCAATGTAGTGCTGCCGAGCTGAGCAGTGATGAGAAGAACCAGTTAAGCCATCGCGGCAAAGCACTGGTTTTGCTCATTGATGCGATGAAACAACAAGGTATTTTTAGCTAATGTTAATCCTGCCACCATTAAGCCTATACATTCATATTCCTTGGTGTGTACAGAAATGTCCCTACTGTGATTTTAACTCTCACGGTCAACATGGCGAGTTACCACAAACTGAATATGTAGACGCGCTTATCGCCGACTTAAAACAAGATCTCCATTATGTCCAAGATCGGCAGCTACACACTATTTTTATTGGTGGCGGCACCCCCTCTTTGTTTGATGCAGCGCAAATACAACGTCTTCTCGTTGAAGTTGATAAGCTTATTAAGTTTAAAGACAATATCGAGATCACCATGGAAGCAAACCCTGGTACCTTAGAGCATGATGATTTTATTGCCTACCGCCAAGCTGGGGTCACTCGTTTATCCATTGGGGTGCAGAGCTTTTCCAGTGACAAGCTAAATTTACTCGGCCGCATCCATGATAAAACAGAAGCACAAGTCGCAGCCCAAAAAGCAAAAACATCAGGTTATCAGAGTTTCAATTTAGACCTAATGCACGGCCTGCCTAACCAAAGTTTTGCTGAGGCATTAGCCGATATAGAAACCGCTGCGGAATTGGCTCCGCCGCATCTGTCTTGGTATCAACTCACTATCGAGCCAAATACCCTGTTTCACTCCAAGCCACCTCAGCTGCCTGATGACGAGAAGCTATGGCAAATCTATGAGCAAGGGCAAAAAAGGCTGGCAGAACTTGGTTATATACAGTACGAGATATCTGCTTATGCGAAAGAGGGCTTCCAATGCCAGCATAACCTTAACTACTGGCAGTTTGGCGACTACTTAGGCATTGGCTGTGGCGCCCACGGCAAAATTACTCAGCTAGCTGAAAATCAAATACTGCGTACGGTTAAGATTAAGCACCCTAAAGGCTATCTTGCTGCAGACGATTACACCTCTGACGTGACCATCGTGGAGGAGGAAGATAGGCCGCTTGAATACTTAATGAACCGCTTAAGGCTGATGACGCCCATCCCTAAAGTTGAGTTTGAACAACGCACAGGCTTAGATCGAAAAGTATTAACTGCAGGAGTTGAGCTGGCTTGCGCAAAAGGATTAATGACTCAAAGCAGCGAACATTGGCAGTTGACGCCTAAAGGGCATATGTTTGTCAATGACTTATTGTCACAATTCCTATAACCATTTGAATAAATTAGCTATAACTAAACAAAATGGTTTACCGGAAACATTTACTAACATATATATCAAAACATTAACTTTAGGCTTCTTTAGGATAACAATCATAATTCTAAGGAAGTCTAAAAATGCCAATAAAAACAAAAATCAGTTTCATCGCCCTGTCCCTTTCTTTCTGCTTAAACGCCTCGGTTTATGCAGCGCCAACCGCTGCTAATGACTTGAGTCCAAGTGAAAGTGTCACTCAAAAAGCCAATAGCGAATCTGAAAAAGCGAATCTACTGTTCGAAAGCATTTTTATGGAAAATGTATTAGCTAGCCCTATATCGCAAACCCATTTAGGGATCAAAACAGATTACGATAAATGGGACGAGATGAGCGACGCAGCAACAGATGCTCAGTTGCTGCGCACCAAGAAACATCTGTCCCAGCTAAAAACACTCAAAGTAGGCAAGCTTGATAGGCAGACAACACTAAGCTATCAGCTACTAACACAAAAGCTTGAACAGGAGATAAAAGACGATCAATGGCGCTACCATAGCTATCCCGTAAATCAGATGTATGGTGGCCACTCACAGATTGCTTCCTTGTTAATAAACCAACATCAGATCAGCGATGTAAAGGATGCTAAAGCCTATATTAGTCGTTTAAATGGCGTATCAAAGCGCCTTGTTCAACTGCAAACAGCGTTAGAGGTGCGTGCCGATAAAGGCATTATCGCTCCTAAATTTGTATTTCCCTATGTTATCTCTGACAGTAAGAATATCGTCAAAGGTGCGCCTTTCGATGAAGGCAAAGACAGTGCTCTATGGGCTGACTTTAAACGTAAAGTCAATGCACTGTCGATAAGCTCTGATGAGCAGCAGCAACTTCTCTCTGCCGCAAAAGCAGCATTAGTCGATGAGGTTAAGCCGGCGTACGACAAACTTATCAGCTACATGATTAAGCTTGAAACCAAAGCGGATACTCGCGATGGTGCTTGGAAGTTTCCTCATGGCGAAAGCTACTATAACAATGCTTTAGAGCGCACAACGACCACAAAGATGAGCGCCAATGACATTCATAAACTGGGTCTGTCTGAAGTTTATCGTATTCACACCGAAATGCGTGACATTATGAAAAAGGTCAATTTTGAAGGTAGCTTACAAGAGTTCTTTGCCTTCATGCGTGATGATCAACAGTTCTATTATACAGATACAGACCAAGGCCGTCAGGCGTACTTACAAGAAGCTATTTCACTCATTGATACCATGAGTAGCCGCCTTGATGAAGTGTTTAAGGTAAAGCCCAAAGCACCGATGATCGTTAAACAGGTCGAAGCATTTAGAGAGAAATCTGCCGGTAAAGCCTTCTATAACAATCCATCACCAGATGGCAGCCGTCCAGGCACCTACTACGCTAACCTCTATGATATGAAGGCGATGCCAAAATACCAAATGGAGGCTCTCGCTTACCATGAGGGAACACCTGGTCATCATATGCAGATAGCTATCGCTCAAGAGCTTGAGGGTGTGCCTAAGTTCCGTAAATACGGCGGTTATACTGCCTACATTGAAGGGTGGGGCTTGTATAGCGAGTACTTCCCGAAAGAGATGGGCATGTATGCAGATCCCTATTCAGATTTTGGCCGATTAGCGATGGAGCTATGGCGCGCATGTCGCCTCGTGGTTGATACCGGCATTCATGCTAAAAAATGGACTCGTGAAGAGTCAATAAACTACTACACGTCTAATACACCCAACGCAGAGTCTGACGCCATTAAAATGGTAGAAAGGCATATTGTGATGCCATCACAAGCAACGGCCTATAAAGTCGGCATGTTAAAGCTGCTCGAACTGAGAGCAAAAGCACAAACAGCGCTAGGTGATAAGTTTGATATAAGAGATTTCCATACCGTCGTATTGCAAAACGGTCCGGTGCCACTTGATGTGCTTGAGTCTGAAATAGCGCTGTGGATAAAGAAAAATAGCTAAACCTACGCGGCTCGTCGATTAGTAGTACTGATTGGCATGACTAAAAAACTAACGCAATAAAAAAGCCACTAATTATAGTGGCTTTTTTATTTCATCTAGACTGATAAGCAGCATCTACCCACTTTCAAACTTCTACTTATATTAGTAAATAGCTTGAGTTGTAGGGCACAGATAGATTTGAAGCCGTTAACAGAAAAATACCCCGGTAAAAGCCGGGGTAAACCAAAACTAGGATGATGGTTTGAAGGCTAGCATTATTTTAGTTCGTAAACTTCTGCTAGCGTTGAATCAAAACTGCGTTAAGCTGATCTGTATAGCACAATAAAGAGGGGTCATTCTCAACTCTGCTATAGGACTCAAATCATTTTGAATCAACTGCCAACATTGTATTAAATTGAGAACAAACTGCAACCTAAACGTCAAAAACCAGCATTAGTTAACACTAAATTCGCACCGACTAAACAACACGCCACACCAACTAAGTTATTGATTCAAATAAATTTGAAAGTGGTAGCCGTCATCGGTAGGAAACATTGTT
>NZ_JAKIKR010000046.1 GCF_023284025.1 Shewanella abyssi
GTTATACCAAGGTTTTGCGACCAGTCTCTTGTAAAATCTTATCCTGTAGCACTTTTAGCAGTAGGCCATAAGCCGGTAAAAATAGACCGAGGCTAACGATTAATTTAAAGCCATAATCAACCGTCGCAATCTCTGGCCAGTTGGCTGCCATAAAGCTATCGGTTGAGGCGTAAAATGCCAGAGAGAAAAATACAATCGTATCAACAAGGTTGCCTATAATGGTTGAGGCTGACGGGGCAACCCACCAAGATTGTGTTTGTCTTAACTTGGAAAATACAAAGATATCCATAAGCTGACCGATGAGGTAGGCGGCAAAGCTTGCAAAGGCGATACGAAATACAAAACTGTTGAACTCTAGTAAGGCGGCAGCACCTTGAAAGCTCCCTTGATGGAACACCACCCCCATTAAGTAAGAGATAATTAGCGCAGGTAACATGGCGAGAAAGATTATCTTTCTCGCGGCCTGTTGACCAAAAATCCTGACGGTGAGATCGGTTGCAAGGTAAACAAATGGAAAGCTAAAAGCGCCCCATGTGGTATGCAGTTCGAAGATCTGAAAGGGTAATTGCACCAAGTAATTACTGGCGCAAATAATAACAATATGAAAAACGGCTAAAAGCAGTAACGCGCGGCGAACCTGCGTCGGAGATAACATCAACATCTTGTGGCCTTTTTTAATTAATCGGGCGGGGTGAGGGAACCCGCAATAGCGATAAGCGCTATAATTTTACAATTTTTGGTTAGTTAACCCATAATCGGGGCGGCAAATTATAGAGAAGAATTTTGACAGAGCAAGCAGAAAAGTCGTATAGCGGCTAATTTCCCGCCACACTCGTTGCTAACTATTTGAATTTTAGTTTAGTAGGGGCTATAACTCAGTCAATATTGATAAAATGGTGGTCAGCTTGTTTTCAAGCTCAGTCCATTCTTCATCTGGTTCTGATCCGGCAACAATACCCGCACCGGCAAATAAGTTGATGCGTCCAGGCTCAATTAGGGCACTACGGATAGCCACTGCAAACTCACTTTCATACTTATTAAAGTAACCACAAGCACCGGCATACCAACCTCTAACATAACCCTCTTGTTGACGAATAAAGTTCATTGCAGGTTCTTTTGGTAGTCCGCCTACAGCTGGGGTCGGATGTAGTGCTTGGATTAGTTGAAAGTCATCAACACCCGCTTTCAATTCGGCTCTAATCGAGCGGTGCAGGTGTTGAATATGGCTTAACTTAAATATAGTCGGTAGTTCTTCAGCCCCAACATAATGGCTTAGTGGGCCGAGTACATCGACAATCTGCTGTCTAACTAACTGATTTTCATGGCTGTTTTTAGTGTCGTCGAGCAACTCTTGTGCGAGTGCCTTGTCTTGCTCTTCATTTATGCCTCTTACCGTGGTACCAGCAAGTGCTTCGGTAAACAGCTCTCGCTGTCTACGTCGATACAGGCGCTCAGGCGTACAAGAAATAAAGGCACTTTCAGGGGTAAATTGAAAACCAAATTGAAAACTAGTGGGGTTTCTTCCCTGCCAGCACGCCAGTAGCATCCATGGATCAATCGGCTCATTAATCTCAAGTTGAGTTTGACGCGATAGCACCACCTTTGGGGTGTCTTCAATAAAATTTGGATGGGTAACTTGATTAACGAGTTCGTTCCAGCGATAACGATCAGGCTTATCGCTGCGACCCATTAACGCCACTTTATTGGGTGGTGTCAGTGGCTTAGGCTTATCCAACGCTGCAATAGCTTGCACTGCAATAGCAATCTCTTCTTCGAGGCTATTCTCTGTAAAGTTAAGATTGACTAGTAGCTTATACTCACTACCACTGCGGCGTAATTCTATGCGAGGCAGGATGAAGCGCGCCTTGCCAAACTCTGGCCAACTTTCATTTTTTCGGTCAAAAGCAACGCCACCGTAATAACGTACGTCTTGATTGTTAGTGAGTGCGCGTTGTTTTTGGTACTCAACAGACATTTCCAGATCGTCAACATCATCACCGAAAAAGAAATCCTTACAGCTGCCAATGGCGGCGACTTCCTCTTCAGTGTCACGTCCTTTCCAATAGACTTTAGGACAAGTCGATTGTGCTGCTAGCCAAGCAATAACAGGGATCGCAGAAATCGTCACCGACAGCTGAATGATAGGGTCGCTGTGTGGTTGAAGAGTATAGGATGTGAGCTTGTCAGTTAAAGACGTAATCGCGTGAGACAGCAAGGGGGCGGCCAATAAATACTCCAAATAGCATTTCGTATGGGTAGTTATGGAAAGTTTTGAGGAGTGGACCTCTACTTTTTAATTAACCCAGTTTCAAATTGATAATAAGAATCTTTACACAAAGTAATATCCAGTGGGTAGAGTGTCAAGTCGGTTGCTCTTCTGCTGTGAGCTATCACTGACTATTTAATCATCATGCTTTAGTTTTGCACTCTGCATATCCCTTGACTGGTGAGATAAAGATCTCAGCTTGTTCATTTTATGGGATCTAGTGCGCCTTTTTGTCTGTCATATGATTTCTGGTGGTCAAAATGTCGCGTTGGCTATTGCTGCTCCTTTCCATTTGTTCGAATAAGTCGATCTAGGTCGTTATTCGTCCTTCTTTAGCTTGTGCGCAGCGGTGCACTTTCTGACAATAGGCGCTAACAATGTCGTTAGGATGATGAAAACCAATGAGAAACAACAATAAAACCCTAAAAATGTCTTCGATTGCGCTGGCACTGAGTTTGAGCTATCAAGTGCAAGCCGATGACATGGAGCGGGACCCTATTTTGAATGTGACCGAAGTTATTGTGGTTCATGGAGAGAAAGCAGCAGTAACAGAAGCCGCAACAACTCATTGGCGCCTTAATGAAGACGAAATCAAGGCTTCTGGCGCTCAGAGCCTAGATCAGTTGCTAAAAAATGTGCCGGGGCTATATGTTCGTGTTGGCGGCCAGGGCACTCCGCGTGTCGATGTTCGTGGTTTTAAGGCGCGACATGTTATCTACCTAATTAACGGTGTGCCAGCGAATGGTGCTGAAGATGGTCAGTTTGACCCAAGCTTAATTCCCGCAAGTCAGATTGGCTCTGTCGAAGTTTCTGTTGGACCAACATCAGTACTCTATGGCCCAGGCGGAGCTGGTGGTGTGATTAACATCATTACCAAGCAGGGCGAAGATGCTCCTCGTTTATCTGGGCGCTTAGAAGCGGCGCAAGATCATACCTTTAACGGTGATATCAGCGCAGCAGGCAGCGGTGATAACTGGCAAGGATTGATTAACTACAGCCGACAGCAAACCGACGGCTGGCCGATGTCGAGTGATTACGACGATACTGAGTATCAGCAAGGCGATGTGCGAGAGAATGCCGATAAAACCTTAGACAACTTTTATGCCCAGGGCAGCTATCTTCTAAGTGAAAATACTCAATTGATGGCAAATATGAGTTTTCGTCAAGGGGAATGGGGTAAACCGAGCCGAGATGGTAGCGGCTCTGGCACTGCAAAATTCGAACGGGTTGATGACTATCAAGCTAAAACATTCCAATTGGGGCTAGCGCATAAATTCAATTCAATGTTCACCCTGCGTGGTTTTGCTTATCACAATCAGAGTGATGTTTTAGAAATCCAGTACAAAGATGATAGCTACCAAGTGATAAAAGCCCAGCAAGATGGCCGCTCTACCGTAGAGGGGGGAAACCTACAGTTTATCTCCAATTTTGACCAAGCGGGTATTTTGACCACGGCAATCATTGCTGAAAAACAGAGTTGGCAATCCCGCGCCATAACCAGCAGTAGCAAGGATAAGAACAAGAGTGGCGGCGGAAATGGCGGTGGTAATGGAGGAGGTAACGGCGGTGGAAGCGGTGACAGTAGCGATAGCTTCGAAGATTCTGCTTGGTTATACACTGCCGCGTTAGAGTATCAATACCAAGGTGACAATTACGGCGTCACAGTGGGGGGCGCTTTTCATGACCAGGACCGACTCACGGAAACTGAAACTGATTACTCGGGTCAGTTATCAGGCTATTGGCAAGCACTAGAGCATACTCGTATCAATATGGGGATCGCTCGCAAGGTTCGCTTCCCCTCTATGCGCAATCTCTATGCACAATCCTCTGGCAATGCCGATCTACAAGCTGAAGTGTCACAGCACTTGGAGTTAGGTCTGCTGCAAGATATTGGCTACTCAACAGAGCTCAATATTGCCGGCTACTATACCGATGCTGAGGACTATATTGCGAAAGATCTAACCAGCGTTTATCAAAATATGGGCGATTACAATTTTAAGGGGGTCGATCTGCAACTGCAGAATAATAGTGTTGATGATCTCTCGATGACCTTCTCTTATAGCTTTTTAGATACCGAAGATAAATCAGCAAGCGATTCGATGCAGACCCTAGAGCATCGACCACGTCATCAGCTTCGTTTTCAAGCGCAATATCAACTGCCTTTTGCAATGCGGATAAATCTTAATGCCGAACGCATCATGGACCAGATCTACTACGCGCAACAAAAAGTGGCGGGCGAAAAAGTGTTAGTTGAGCAATCACTAGGGGATTACACCTTAGTTGATATTAACCTTGTGCAACCCTTGCTCGATGACCAGCTTGAGCTTTACCTTAGAGCCACCAATCTGCTCGATGAAAATTACTATCAAAGTGAATCTCTACCCCAGGCCGGTCGCCAAGTGTTTATCGGCGTTAATTGGCAGATCTAAGCAGCGGGAGCATATAGATGAATCTAATCGAGCTGAAAGGGATCCAATTTGGCTATGACACTCAGCAAGTGGCGATCTTGGATGACCTCCACTTGTCAGTCAATCATGGAGAGTGCCACTGCATCAGTGGCGCAACGGGTTGCGGTAAATCCAGCTTGTTGCACCTTATTGCGGGGGAATTATCGAGACCCCTTGACGGTGAGATGATTCGGCACCCTGCACTGATGGTGGGCTTGGTTATGCAAGACCCAAATGTGCAGCTGTTGCGCCAAAGTGTGGGGGCTGAGATCGCTTTTGCGCTGGAGAATCTCGGCACTCCCTCGGCACAAATGCTAGAAAAAGTGCAGCAATCGCTCAGACGGGTAGGTTTGTATATCAGCATCGACACCCCTGTTGAGATGTTGTCTCTGGGGCAAAAATACCGCTTGATGTTGGCGGCGCAGCTAGTGTTTGAGCCCAATTTACTGCTGCTCGACGAACCCTGGACTCAGTTAGATAACCACGGCGTGCAAGAGCTGTATTTTGTGCTTAAAAACTTACTTAGCGATGGTGTTGCAATCGTGATGGTGGAGCATAAACCGCAAGCTTTTGGCAAGCTGGTTTCTCACCTGTGGCAGTTAGATAGGGGCAAATTGCTGGCTGGTCTGTATTTGCCATCAGTGCCCCATGGGCACAAACTCAATATTGCAGACACGATTGAAATAGGGACCGCTGCAGAAGAGAGAGTCCGTATTGCGCCACATCGTTTTCAATTTGCTCGCCGAGACATCTTGTTCCGCTGCGCCAACACCTTAACTATTAGTGGGGGGGAGATGGTCGCCCTCGTCGGGGATAACGGCAGCGGGAAAAGTAGTTTATTAAAGGCCCTTGCAGGGATCCAAGCTGATATCGGCCAACTGCCATTATCGGTACTTGGCAAACGCCCTAAGCTGGGGATATACGGGGCAAATGTCTGTCTGTTACTGCAAAGACCCAGTCGGCAATTGTTTGAACAGACGGTGTTGAGCGAAATGCAATTTAGCTTACGCCGATTCCAGCTGCCGCTTGCTCGCGCCGAGCGTATGTTAACTGAGCTTGGGTTAACGCATTTAGCGGCAGCATCGCCACACAAATTGAGCTACGGACAACAACATATTATCGCCCTGGCTTCGTTGGCGTGCTTAAAGCCTAAAGTGTTGCTGCTTGATGACCCTTTTGCTGGGCTAGATAGTGTGCATTGCGAGAAAGTGTGGCAACTGCTACTGCAGTTACGTCACCAAGGCAGTGCCATCTTGCTGACCAGTCACCGAGAAGTGCCATTGGATGATGTGGATCGCGTCTGGCATATCGAAGCGGGATTCTTACAGGATAAGTCGCAGTCAATGGTGCTGGTCGATGCGAGTTAAGCCTCGAAGAGGGTTTGTCGCTGGAAAATGGCATCGTTTAGGGGGCGTTGTAAGTGAAACCCACGCTTGTGCACTGGCTTTGTTATTGAGCATATTGCTCTCTAGCGCAGCATTTCTACTGCCGAGCAGTGTGCTGTGGGTATTGGTGACAATTAATGCTGGCTTGATTGCTCATGGATTGCTGCTTAAGAAAAAGATAGCTGTGTTACTTCGCTTAGCGGCAGTGCAGTTTGTCACCACCATGGGGCTTTACTCTCTGTTCCATGGCGAGAGCCAACTACTAGAAGGCGCCATAGTGGTGCTTAGAGTGTTGTTGGCAATGTTACCGGGTTGGTGGCTTTCGAGTACTCAACGTCCTGAGCGGCTTGGCGAGGTATTAAGTTGGGGCTTACCGCATCAATGGGCATTTGTCATTGCAGCGTCACTCAGCTTGTTGCCTTTTATGTCACGAGAGTTGCAAGAGATCTACCAGATCCAATGTATGCGCGGCGCAAGGATCACCCCTAAAGCGCTGCGTAATCCAAAGAATTGGCCAGAATTTATTTACTGTGTGCTATTTCCACTGCTGATCCAGTTATTGAAGCTTTCCAAGCAGATGGCTATCTCGGCCAAGCTGCGCCATTTCGGCGACGCTGCTAAAGCAACACATTGGCCATCAACAAGAGACCATAAATGAAACCTCATTTCGAATTGCAAGATGCACTATTTATCGGATTTTGCGCCACTTTACTGGTGGTGTTAAAAAGCATGTTACGGCTCAAGCTAGGGCTAAGCGGTCACTCAATGTTTTTGATGACCTTTTTTTACTTACTTTGCTATGGCGCTGTCGGCCGAGTGGGTTGTATCACAGCTTGTGGATTGCTTGCCGGTATCGTCGCCATGATGCTCAGTGTCGGCAAAGGCGGCCCGCTTATCCTGCTTAAGTTCGGCCTGCCGGCGATTGCAATGGATCTTGCCCTATTGATGATTGCAGGTGTGTTCAAGCTGCGCTGGCAATGCGTGATAGTGGCGTTAGTCGGTTGTCTTGCTTGGGCGAGCAAAGGTTGGGTTGAAAATATGCTCGCAGGTATGACGCAGCAAATTGCATTAACTAAATTTGCGCTTAACTTTGTCCAAGGAGGAGTGTTTGCCGTCGGCGCAGCACTCATTGTCCCCACCGTACTCAGGCGGTTGCAGTCACATGACTTATTGCGAGACCACCACAAAAACTACAAGTAACGAAAAGCCATTGAAATATGATTACATCTTAGGAGCATAAATGAAAAGTTGGCTGATCTGCATCGATGACACAGACGATATTGGTACTAAAGGTACGGGTGAGATAGCGCAAGAGATAGTAAGCTTATTGGTACTGGAACACCAGAAAACCGAGGAATACAACGACCCATGTTTGGTCACTCGACATCAACTCTTTGTTCATCCTGATATTCCCTACACATCGCATAACAGTGCCATGTGCTTTCGGTTTGAAACCCATGTTGATTTTGCAACAATCAAGCAAATATGTGTGGGGCACTTATTGAGTGAGTCGGCAGAGGCTGCCGATCCGGGGCTGGCGATTTTAGATATGACATCGGTGTATGACATTAACGCCCTGATTGCTTTTGGTCAGTCAGCAAAAGAGGCGGTTAAAACTAAACGGCAAGCTTATGAGCTAGCAGCTGAATTAGCCATTGATTTAACGGAGCATGGCGGCACAGGGCAAGGCGTTATTGGGGCGTTAGCGGGACTCGGTCTGCGTTTAAGTGGTCAAGACGGACGGGTAAAAGGGCAGCTGGAGTTCGAGGATTATGGTGATGGTTCTAGCGAATTGGAGTTGAGTGTTGCAGATATTCTATCGATGAGCTCGCTGCAAGCAGTGCTGAGTGACAGTGGTGATGTGTTGTCGATGGATGAGCGCGTATTGCTGAGTGGCAAAGTCAAAGCTGTTTATCGTCAGCATATGTTTGCTTTGTTAGTCACCCAGCGCGGAAATGGATGGGGGAATGCATCGAAACAAACCCTTAAAGCATATTAGGGATGAGCATGGAAAAATGGTTTACCTATATTGATGGCGTGTGGCAATTTAACTTTGGCACTGAAGCGTACCTCGCCTCACATGAGGCTGCAGAGCAATGCAGCTTCTTTTTGGAAGACGATGAGGATGAGCAGGTCGATGACCATTTACGGTCGTGCTACAACTGCCTTTATCGTCGTTGGCGCCCGGAGGGGTTCGATTGCTACAAAAAACGCCGCATTGGTAAGACATAATATTTTTCATTTCACTGTTTGATATATACGCTGTTAAGTGCTTGTGTTCTACTTTCATCATTATCTTGTAATAACCGAGTATTTTAGTTGGCCTTAGCTATGGCGATTTGTCAGCGCTCGGAATAGAATGTCCGCCTCTACCGAGAATAAAAATAGTGAGCTGAGTGCATATTCAGTAACATAAAACTAATAGTCGAGTAGATAATACGGTATTTTTATGTTGCCGCTTTGAACGTTATATCATCCGGGGACGAAAGAGATAATGGGTGATTCAAGTGAGTCAAAAGACCTAATTAAAATACCGGTCGCTAAATTAGGCGTGGGTATGTTTGTCGAGTCTATCGACAACACCAAAGGACGAGTGAGTATTGCCAGCGCAGGTCAGATCCGCAGCAAGGAAGCTATTGCCAAATTGCTTCACTGCGGCACGACTCATGCGTGGGTTAATGCTGAGCGCTCATCGGCTGATTGTGGTCTAAATCGACCCAATGTAAAGCCTACCAAAATAGCTAAACCTGTAGCCAAAAGAGTCAGCACGAACCGTGTTGCCACTCAACATAAAGCAAAAGAATTAATGGTTGAGGCAAAAGATCTCATCCAAAAAGTGCTATCTGAAACCTTCGAGGGCAAAGCCGTAGAGGTCGAGCCTTTTGAAGCGCTTGCCGACAATATGATTGAATCGGTACTGCTTGATGCCGACGCGTTAAAATGTGTATCGGCGCTGCGCTCAAAAGATGCTTACCTGCTAGAACATTCCATCAACGTGGCATTTTTGCTAATCACCTTTGGTCGATATCTCAAATTTGATACTGACATGCTGCGGGATCTCGCCGTTGGCGGTATTTTGCATGATATCGGCAAAATAAAAGTCGATAGTGCGATTCTAAACAAGCCTGGTAAGTTAACAGCAGAAGAGTTTGAGCATGTTAAATTACATCAAACCTATGCTATTGAGATAATGAACAACACCGCAGGCCTATCGCAGGTGAGTATCGATATCAGCTTAATGCACCACGAAAAACTGGACGGTAAAGGTTACCCACGTGGACTTAAGGGCGACGAGATCCCTATTCATGGTCGTATAAGCTGCATAGTCGATATCTTCGATGCGTTAACGGCCACCCGCTGCTATAAAGAGGCGATGAGTCCTGCTGCAGCCTTTAAAATCTTACTGAGCCTAACGCCATGCCATTTAGATCAGGCACTGGTATACGAGTTTATTCGTTGTGTTGGGGTTTACCCCGTTGGCTCATTGGTAGAGTTATCCGATGGCCGAGTCGGTATTGTGTGGGAGTCTAAAAACCGCGATGCGCTGCATCCAAAGGTGAAGTGTTTTTATTCCAATAAACATAAGCTCTACACTGGAGTGACTATAGTTGATCTGCTTAAATCTGATCTGAATATCGAAAAAGGGATCTCGCCGAGTAGCTTAGAGATAGATCCAAGCCCTTTTTACTAAGGGATGACTTAACTATCCTCACTGGATGAGCAGATGCTGAATTCCATTGCCATTATAAGTAAAAGATATAGCCTTAGCTGAAAAGGCTATTAATTAGTAATAAAGAATATTGGCAGAAATCACATTCCTCCCCAATAATTGCGATTCAAATCGATCGCTTATTGGGGGAGTTAGTATGAATAAAGGGTTAATTTTACTGTGTTGCCTAGTCTTTATTAGTGCCTCACTCCTGACGTCTGGATTGACGAGAGCACTTATCGATCTCGGTGCCTTTAGCGGCTTGCTGTGGATTGTATTTCGTCACAAAAATCCTATGCAAGACTAATCTCTTAAGGCTTAAGTCATAGGAGTTAATAGAGAATATAGCCTAACGAACTTATGCCAATAGCAAGCCATAGTAGTAAACCAAGAATCAGTGGTTTAGGACCTGTGGCCTTCATCTTCTTCACAGTGATCCCCGCACCAATTAAGAACAAGCACACCACCAACAAGCGCTTCGACGCCTCAAATGCTACCTCATAAAAGGGTTCTCCCTGAGGGAGCCAATAAGCTATTGAGATCGTTAAGCAATAGAAACCAATAAAATAGGGGATGGTAATTTTTTTCTTATCACCGCTAAAAAGCATCGAGCTTATTAGCGCCACGGGAACGATCCATAATGCTCTGGCTAACTTAATCGTGGTGGCGGTGGTCAGCGCTTCACTGCCATAAGCAGATGCAGCGCCCACAACCGAAGAGGTATCATGGATCGCTATCGCGCTCCATACGCCAAAGTCATGTTGAGACATTGACAGCCCATGGCCTATCGCAGGGAATAGAAATAAAGCCACAGAGTTAAGCATAAACACCGTCGCCAGCGCCACTGCCGCTTGTTCGCTATTGGCTCTAATGGCTGGCGCCACAGCGGCAATAGCGCTACCGCCACAAATGGCGGTACCAGCAGCGATTAGGTGACCCGTTTTAGCATCAAACTTAAGTGCACGGGTCAAGGTAAAACCAAGCAGCAAGGTGACAATGATAGAGCCGATAATTAAGGGGAAATTTTCCAAGCTAACCGCGATTGCGGTATCTAGATGAATACCGAAACCTAGGCCAACGATAGAGTAGGCCAGCAGCTTTTTAGTTAACTTGGCTAATGGGATTTGACTGGGCACCCAGCCAATACTCGCGAGGGTAAACCCAAGCATTAGCGCGATTGGCGATGAGATAACTGGCAGTAAACAGAGCAAGGCAATGATGATGAAAAGTGCTGTTTGTTTACGGTCTTGTGGCAGTCTTGTCATGTCAGTGCGCGATGCTATTTAGCGGTAAATGAGCTGCTGATTATAGCGTTAGATTACCTTTAGATAAATTAAATACTACTGACTATTACCTTCAATAAAATTGACCCAATATTGGCAGCTTAATTTAAAAATGGTGATTCATCCGCAAAGAGACCACGGTTATGTCTCATTTCTACTCAATGTCGCGATAAACTTTCAATCATTTACATTGCTTGACTGTAGATTACTTTGTTTTCACAGAGAATGAACATCATTAACAGGATGTGTAATAACCGACATCATTAGAGATACTTAGTTGTTGTGCCTTTTCCGCAGTAGCGTACCCACAAGGTTTTATTTAGTGTTTAAGATCATAGTAGTTTGTATATGTTGCCTTTTAACGGGTTGTACTTTTTTTGGGGGTAAACATGCTGTAAACGAACAGCAGTTGTACTACCGGATTAATGAAGCTTATGATTTTGAAGTGACCCATTGTGATAGTTTTGCTATGGCTCGAGGTCGGGGAACAAACGAGTTTGCATTGCGTGATGCCAAAAACCAAGCGATGAAATACGGGGAAGAGATTGGTGGTACTCATATCGTATGGATACATGTTGATGAAGGTGAGGTGACAAAAGTCGTCGCTGTGGTTTACAAATGCCTGCAATAATATCTTATGGTTTTATTCCCTAACTATGAAATTTAAGGTTCCTCCTAGGCCACTGCTGATAAGAGTAGTTTGGCTATGCAATGCCCTTTAAAACAAAATCTGGCTATAGGTGCTATAGCCAGATCTAGCCGTTATTTCCTAAGATCGAAACGCAGATGACTAGTGTCTAGACTAGCGTAGGGTAACGAACTCTTCCGCACCAGTAGGGTGAATAGCCACTACTGAATCAAAGTCTGCTTTAGTGGCGCCCATCTTCATCGCCACGCCAAAGCCTTGTAAAATTTCATCCATGCCATAGCCAATGCCGTGGATACCGACCACTTTTTGGTTGTCGCCAGCGCAGACAAGCTTCATCTTACACGCTTGACGGTGCGCAGTAACAGCGGTGTACATAGAGGTAAAACCTGAAGTGTACACGGTGACATTGTCTTCACCATATTTAGCATTAGCTTCAGGCTCAGAAAGCCCCATAGTGCCGATAGCGGGGTGGCTAAAGACCACGGTTGGAATGCAATCATAATCCATTCTAGCGTCGCTCATACCGTTAAATAGACGCTCTGATAACAGGCGACCCGCCTTAACTGCGACGGGTGTTAGCTCAACACCACCGGCCATGATGTCGCCGACACAGTAAATACCCTTATCGGTAGTGTTCTGTTGATCATCGGTGATCACGTAGCCTTTTGCATCAAGCTCAACTTTGGTGTTTTCAAGACCGATGCTACCCGTTGATGGGTGACGACCAATGGCCCAAATTAGGCAATCAACCTCATAGCTCTCGCCATTTTCAATTGTTAAGGTCAGGCTGCCGTCAGTATTTTTGATGACCGATTCAGGAGTGCTTTGAGTGTGCAATGTTGGACCGTCAGTCGCCATAGACTCCATTAATGCTTCGCTTAGCATTGGGTCAAAGCTTCTCAGCGGTGCATGCTTACGGACAAACAGGTGAGTTTCACTGCCTAAAGAGTGCAGCACGCCCGCCAATTCAACCGCGATATAACCGGCGCCAATAACCGCAACGCGTTTTGGTTGTGCTTTTAGGGCGAAGAAGCCGTCAGAGTCGATGCCATACTCTGCACCTGGAATGTTAGGGATGGTCGGCGCGCCACCAGTGGCGATAAGAATATTGTCGGCAGTGTACTGCTCGCCATCAACTTCAATGGTGCGGTTGTCGACAAAGCGACCATAGCCACGGACTAGTGTCACGCCATTGCTTTCTAGGCCTCGGTCGTAAGAGCCATGAATACGGTCAATATAAGCTTCACGGCTGGCCACAAGTGTGCTCCAGTCGAAATTATTGACGGTGACATCAAAACCATAATCTTTAGCATACAGATGCATGGCTTCAGCGACTTGAGCGCCGTACCACATCACTTTCTTAGGTACGCAACCTACATTTACGCAGGTTCCTCCAAGCGCTTTTGCTTCAATAAGTAACACTTTTGCACCACGCATGGCTGCTCTGTTAGCCGATGCAATTCCGCCGCTACCAGCGCCAAGACAGATATAATCAAAATGTTGAGCCATGTGTATCTCCAAAAAAAGTGACTTACTGACAAAAGCAAAATAGGGCTGAGGCTTTTGTTTCTATGGATAGGGCTAAGACGCACTTCGATTCAAAAAGACGAAAGTTTGTCTAAGCTCTATTCGTTGCTGTATCGATATGCAGCCATTGTAGATTGAAATAATTTTTTGAACCAGATCAAATATTTCATCGAGGATCTTTGATCGTACCCTATTATATTGGGACGAGTGAGTACAATTTCAATGTGTCCTAGCAAGCTGAGATCCATGTGATGCAGTCTATTGAGTAACTGAAGTCTATTATTTATAAAGATTAGTTTCTTGCAATGATGTGAATATTCACTAGCGCCTATATTGGCAGCTATGGTGATCACTTTGATCTGGCCCTTCCATGCCACACTTCAAGCATTCCCATTCAGCTTGCCTAACATTAAGTTCTTGCTGGTGGTGCGTGTTGCGATGATTCACGCCAAGTTTTAAATTTTTTTCTAATAAATTCATTCGGCTATTGAGCCAACGACAACCAGCGTTGTTCGCGACAGTTTTTCGGTTAGCGAGCTGTTGTTTGCGGCTGATTTTTTTGGTTTTAGCTTTTGGTTTCGATGGTAATGGTTTGTGGACTCGGGTTGTCTTGCTAGGCTTAATCGGTGTGTAGCTCAGTGCTGTTTTGGACTGTGTGGGAATCGTGAGTGGCTGACCTTTATCATCTAACACCACGCCTAAAGGTAGTGGTGCCGAGTCATTGGCAAGGCAGCAAGGGCTGATAAGTATTAGCGCACAGAAGGTGCGTAGATAGGGAGTGAGTAACATTCCTTGTCCTCTGAGTTAGACACCATTTGCAATCCGTTGCCAATGGTCATCAATATTCGATTTTATTAGGTCATTAAAAACAAACTATAGCCTAACTTGGGACCTTAGAAGCTCCAACTTAGGTGAATGCCGGCATAAGTTTCGTCGAAACTGCCTTTGGTATTGTTATTTCGCGCCTCAAGTTTGATATCTTCTTGAGCGATGCTACGGCTAACATGACCTGATAACACCCAATGATTAGGCATCTCATATTCTGCTTCAACACCAAATTGAAAGTGGTTGGCTCCATCATGTTCTTCAGTGACATATTGAAAATCAAAACCTTGGGTTATGTACGGCGAAACAGTGAAACTTTCAGCCAAGTCCCAATTGCTGTGTATGCTTACCTCGACAAAATAGCCCGCAGCTTCAGTGGAATAGGTATAGCTAACGGAAGGCACTAACCAATCTACTGCTGCATACTCTAGTACGCCAAATAGTTCGTTGTCAAAGCTACGCTCATCACCGTAAAATTCTAACCGCTGATAACCGACACTACCAGCAAGATTGTCAGTTAAGTTAAAGCCATACTCTATGCCAAAATTCCACTCGGTGTAATCTTGACT
This sequence comes from Shewanella abyssi, assembly GCF_023284025.1. Lineage (GTDB taxonomy): Bacteria > Pseudomonadota > Gammaproteobacteria > Enterobacterales > Shewanellaceae > Shewanella > Shewanella abyssi. The sequence goes on from NZ_JAKIKR010000046.1 coordinate 14,661, forward strand.
ATCCCCGCGACCGACAGTTGCATATAGGCTTAAGCTCTCAGTTTGTACCGCTGCAGTAGCCCAATAAATACCACCTTTGTCGAGATTGTCGCGCCCCTCTGATATGTAGTTTGAGTCCCAGCCGAGATCAAACAGTGCTTGCACTTGGCCACTATCATCCGACGGAAGCTTCTCAATAATACGAGTACTATGGGAGTCGTCAACATTAGGCGCTTCACCGGCGAATACAAAAGATGACCCGATCAACAAAGGGATTGTAATGGCTAATTGCTTGGCTTTTCTCATAGCAAACTCTATATGTAGGCGAAAGTAAAAAACCCGCCTATAATAGTTCTAATACACTGAATGTAAATGATAATTGGTCGCATTTGCGAAGTGCTTTGCAATACGAGTATCGAGCAATATTGATACTTGTGGAACATGACTTTCATCAAAGTAAATAGCTTTTCTAACTGCTAGGAAATGACCAAAGTGCAAATTTTATGGTTATTTCATTGAATATTGCCTACTTAACCCCTATCTCTTTACCTATCAACATAGAATGTTAAGGACTCAACCATGAGCAACCCCTTGCTAAATAGCACTAAACTACCGCCTTTTTCTAGTATCAAAGCAGAACATATTCAACCCGCTATTGAACAAGGTATCGCTAACTGCCGAGCGCAAATCGAACAGGTACTCAAGAATGAAGCTAGTTATACTTGGGATAACCTGATTGCTCCGCTTGATGACGTCGATGACGAACTAGGCAAGGTATGGTCGCCGATTTCGCACATGAATTCAGTGGTTAGTAATGATGCATGGCGAGCAGCACACGACGCATGCCTGCCATTACTGTCGGAGTACGGCACGTTTGTCGGCCAACATCAGGGGCTTTATCAAGCCTATAAGTCGCTGGCAGCTTCTGCAGAATTTAACACTTACTCTCAAGCGCAAAAGAAAATGCTTGAGAACAGCCTGCGTGATTTTGAGCTATCAGGTATTGGTCTTAGTGATCGCGATAAGCTGCGTTATGGTGAACTGGTTAAGCGTATGTCAGAACTGACCAGCAGCTTCTCTAATCAACTATTAGACGCGACTCAAGCATGGAGCAAGCTAATTACTGATGAATCAGAGCTCAAGGGACTGCCTGAATCTGCAGTGGCTGCAGCCGCTGCGATGGCTGATGCTAAAGAGTTGAAGGGATGGTTGTTTACCTTAGATTTCCCCTCTTACCTGCCGGTAATGACCTATAGCGAAAATCGCGAACTGCGTGAAGAGTGCTACCGTGCCTTTGTCACTCGAGCATCTGATCAAGGCCCTAACGCGGGTGAGTTCGATAATGGGCCGCTAATGGATGAGATTTTATCACTGCGCCATGAACTGGCAAATCTATTAGGTTTCGATAGCTATGCTGATAAGTCTCTGGCAACTAAAATGGCCGAAACCCCAGCTCAAGTGCTGGAGTTCTTAACTGAACTTGCAACGCGCTCTAAAACTCAGGGCGAAACTGAGCTTAAAGAGCTTAAATATTTTGCGGCCAGCGAATATAGCGCTACAGATCTCGCGGCTTGGGATCTGAGCTTTTACGCTGAAAAATTAAAGCATCATCGATACGAAATTTCACAAGAGTTACTGCGTCCGTATTTTCCTGAAGACAAAGTATTGTCAGGCTTGTTTTATACCGTGTCACGCTTATTTGGTCTTAAGGTTGAGGAGCAAAAAGAGTTTGATAGCTGGCATAAAGACGTGCGCTTCTTCCATATCAGCGACAGCAACGGCGAACACCGTGGCAGTTTCTACTTAGATCTATACGCCCGAGAAGGTAAGCGTGGCGGTGCATGGATGGACGATTGTCGTGCTCGTCGTGCAACTTCTACTGGCTTACAAGATCCAGTGGCTTACCTAACGTGTAATTTCAATGCCCCTGTCGCCGGTAAGCCAGCATTGTTTACCCATGATGAAGTCACAACGCTATTCCATGAGTTTGGCCATGGTATTCATCATATGCTGACTAAGATTGATGTTGGCGGCGTATCAGGGATCAGCGGAGTGCCTTGGGATGCCGTTGAACTACCTAGTCAGTTTATGGAAAACTGGTGCTATGAGGAGGAAGCACTGGCTGAGATCTCAGGTCACTTCGAAACTGGCGAACCGCTGCCTAAAGTCATGCTAGACAAAATGCTTGCGGCGAAAAACTTCCAGTCAGGCATGATCATGCTACGTCAGCTTGAATTTTCACTGTTTGATTTTAAGATGCACCTGGAATATGACCCTGCAATAGGGGCAAAAATTCAAGACAAACTTAACCAAGTACGTGACTTGGTTGCGGTAGTGCAAGCGCCCGAGTTTAACCGCTTTCAACATGGTTTCGCGCATATCTTCGCCGGCGGTTACGCCGCAGGTTACTACAGCTACAAATGGGCTGAAGTGCTGTCGGCCGATGCGTTCTCGATGTTTGAAGAGCTGGGGATCTTTAATGCTGAAACCGGTAAACGCTTCCTAGAGAATATTCTTGAGATGGGCGGCAGTGAAGAGCCTATGGAGCTATTTAAGCGCTTCCGTGGCCGAGAGCCAAAAACTGATGCGCTGTTAAGGCATTGTGGCATAAATGGCTAGGTGATGTGATAAAGGCGCCTCGTGCGCCTTTAATGCGATATCGGCCTTATTGCCTAAATACAGCCAGTATTACAGTATGCTGATCAATCCATAATAATCAGTAGTGGTAGGGGAATACTGCATAGCAGCAATACTAGAGCACTTAGGCTAACGATGGTGCGTAATGATTTATCAAACTCCATGATTACCTACTGTTCTCGTAAATGTTCTTTCGTGAGCGATCTCGTTTAGATAACTTCCATTTAAAAAGATGCCGTTCATCTCAGTGAACGGCATCTTATCTTTAAGCAAATACTATCGATTATTGTGCTGCCGCTTCTTTACCTGCAATACGGCCAAACACAGTAATATCGGTAATGGCATTGCCACCTAAGCGGTTAGAACCATGAGTCATACCAGTAACTTCACCTGCAGCAAACAAGCCTGCTATAACTTTACCTTGGGTGTCCAGTACACGAGTGTGAGTATCAGTGACCAAGCCACCCATAGTGTGATGAACTGATGGCTTAGCAACCAGCATATAGAAAGGAGGCTTCATAATAGTCTTGAGTCCACCACGATGATTAAACTCTTTATCATCACCCGCTGTTGCAAACTGATTAACACGCCCAACCTGAGCCATCAGTGCATTTTCATCGATACCAAACTTGCCCGCAAGCTCTTCGATTGAATCAGCCTTAAACATCATGCCCTTACGGTTTAGCTCACCAAACTCATCTTTATGGACACCGACAACACCAGCAATATCCTCAATCTCGCCGCCCCATAGAACATAAGCTTGCTGCTCAGTCTGGGCTAAGATGGCACGACTGATCACGTCGCGACGCTCCAGCTCTTCAACAAATCGGTTACCCTCTCTGTTGACTACGATTGCGCCAAAGAAACGTGAATCGGCGATCAAAGAGATCACCCCAGTATCGATATGACAGATAGGGTAGGTCTGAATCGACTCCATGTTATGCGTGCCAGCATTAAGCTTCTCAGCCATCACGATACCGTCACCCATAATTCCGCGAGCATTGGTGGTGCCATAACGGTTATCCAGCTCTGGTACATATTTGGTACGCATTTCAACGTTTGCACCAAAGCCGCCAGTAGCCATGATCACGCCACGCTTGGCGTAATAGCTGATCACCTGGCCATTCTTTTCAGCTTCAACACCGATGACACGTCCGCTGTGATCTTTAATCAGCGCAGTGGCTGTAGTACGGGTGTGGATCGGGATCTGCAGCTCATCGGTTTTAGCCATAAACTTGCTGATCCATTCGGCGCCCGTATGGTTACGAGGGATCAAGGCACGCTTAACGCTGTGACCACCGAATTGAAACAGTTGATCTTGGTAGAAGTCGACCTTGATATAGTCTCTAAGCCATTGTGCTGCAGGAAGAGCTTGCTCGGCCAGGATCTGTACCATCTCAGGGCTGCCCAGGTAGTCGCCCCCTTTAAGGGTATCTTTAACAAACAGTTCGATACTGTCTTCGATGCCCATCTTCTTCTGTACCCAGTTACCCGGCACATTCATCTGGCCACCAGTGATCAAGCTGTTACCACCAACCGTTGGCATCTTTTCAATAATCACCACATTAGCACCGGCATTTTTTGCCGTTATCGCCGCACTGAAGCCCGCGCCACCTGAACCAATAATCACTACATCAAAGTTCTGTTCACTATCAATCAGCAGTGGTGGCTTATCATCACTCTTGGCCAAGCCTGCGATCAAGGTGACACCTGCGGCAGACAAAGAGCTTTCAACTGCTTCTTTAAATGCACTACTTGTGACTGTCGCGCCACTGATCCCATCAACCTGGGTACTGTTATTGGCAATCATCGCATCTTTCATTTCGGTAAATACCGATGCGGCCAGTACCTTATTTTCGTTCTGCTTAAGAATATTGATATCAACCAACTGACCATTTTTAGTCTCGGTCTGAACCTGAATTTCGCCATGCTTACCGAATGCAGAACCTTCAGTCTTAGTTAACTGATCGCTCTCTTTTACTGAGCAGCCCATAACCAATGCCACGATGGCACTGGCGAGTATTGTTTTTTTAATCACTGTGTTATTCCTATTTGGTCACTCTGATACTAGAAGGTAAAGCCAACCGCTACGCCATATTCGATGCCATCATTAGGGGTTGCGCCCCAACTGTCGAAATGGGTCATATGTAATTTGGTATAGAAAGACTCGGTCACACTTGTTTTCAACGTCGTGATGATCTGATGACCATAGCTGGCGTAACCTAAAGTACTCATATGCTCCTCATCACGATCAAATTGCCCTTCATAGTTGACTGATAAAGAGTGTTTAAGCCCCAAGGCAGCGAAAGGGTATCGAGCATTAATAACCGCGGCATAGCCACTGATCCCGTCGAAGCTTGCCCCTGTTGGTGCTAAGCTTGCCGCGGTGTAGTTCACACCCACGCCAGCATTAAGAAAGAGACCGTCATACTTACGATTGGTTGTTACACCCAAATATAGGTTGTCCTCCATCACAGTACGGTTGGAGACCAAGAAGTTTTGCATCCAATAATTATATTTAGAATCAGAGATCTGCTTATCGACAATAATTATAGATTTAACTGTTAATTTGCCATCCTTATCATTCTGGGCATCTTTTATCTCTCCAGGGTTTTCTAATTTAATATAAGCAAGCAGCGTTCCCCAATCTGCTTTATTGAAATGGGTTAACTTAACAAAAAGTTGATCGTAAGCGCCACCATTGTCATCCTTAGTCTCTGAGGTATAAGCTTTATAACCAATATCAACTGAGGTTGCAGACATCGCAAGTGCGACTAGAAAAATAGAGAGTGCAGTGAAAACTTGCTTCTTCATATAACAATTCCTTAATCATATTATTTGTGAGCAGTATCTCCATCAGGGCAACCATCTAAACTTATCAAATCAGCTGCTGATACATAAGACATGGATATAAAACCGAATCCTAATGCAATAGGTAGCGAAGTTAACTTAACTTTTGTTATCATCGTTTTCAATTCCTAATAAATATATTTATTGAGAGATTCTAAAAGCGCCATTTATACAGATGGCTAATAATGCCCCCCCTATTAACAGAGCCATCCTGAGTCTTGATTTATGAAGAAATAGAATATACAAAGCAATAGCGTTGGTCACTCCTACCTTGAAAATAAAACTGAAATATGAAATTAAAATATATTACACTTCAAGTGAGGTACGAACACGAATATTAAAAACTTAACTAATAATTATGAAATTATATTCACAATTGATTTTAATAAAAAGGTTAATGATGAATAAAGGGGCTTTGTTGCATAAATAAGAACAATTAGTGCAACAAAGCTCCACGAAGCGCGACTTCAGTCGAAGATTTCAAAATGCCAGTGAGTACTAAAACTCACTAGCATTAACTCAAATTAAATTTACTTGAGATTTTTGAACTCAACTATATGACATCTAGAACAAACTTCTTTAGATGGGCTATGCTCTGAATGACATACAGTGCATTCGAGGAGATCCTCATAATGGTGAGACGCGTGCGGGTTTTTATCAAACCGATTTGGTTCTGTTGGAATGTCACTCATTCCACCATGGCAATCTTTGCATGCTGTATCACTTGGTCGTTGAAACTTCCCCTTCGTTGTGTGACATGTTTTGCATGTCATATCACTGCCCATAGCCTCAATGTGATGAGGCTTTATGCTGTTAGTGGCAGCAAAAAGATGACTAGAAAACAACAGCGCAGCAATGGCTGCCATAATACCTAATTTCATTATGCATTCGCCTTATATTTAGCAGCTGTACGTCCTGCAATTTGTCCAAATACCATACAGTCCACGGAAGAACAGCCACCAAGACGATCCATTCCATGAGTACCAGCTGCAACTTCACCACCAGCAAATAAACCCTTGATTGGCTCACATGTATCGGCACTGATTACTTCGGCGTTTTTATTTATAGCGATTCCTCCCATACAGTAATGCAACTTAGGCGATAATCTCATTGAATAATATGGTGCTTTTAGTTCGGTTCTTTTATCAATAGTCTTACCGAATGGATCTGGCATATTTCCTTTTAGAACTTCATTCCAATCTGCAATTGATTGAGTTAACTTGTTGACATCCATGCCATAAAGTTCAGCTAGTTCAGCTACGGAATTCGTTTTTTGTACACTTCCATCACGGAATGCTGCATCAAACCCTTCCGCACGAAATGCAGTATCTTCAGAACTAAAAGTAATAGGATAATTAGGCTTTTCTTTAGTCCCTTTTTCCATAACAAGCATCTCAGCCTCAGAGCGAGTGCGACGGGATGAATGCTCATCTACAAACCGCTGTCCAGTCATCGGATCAACAGCAATACTTTCGTTAAAGGCATAACCTGCAAAGAAAGAGGCCGGGCCTCCACCAATTTCATCAGGACAACCCCACGGACCTAACTGATACATATCGAAATTTAGTGGCAGTGAACCAACGGCTAATAATGACTTAATCATTTCAGATGTTGCTCCAGGATGTGCGGTCCGTTCAAGATCTGAATACATGGGCATTGTTGTACTAATAAACTTCTTATCCTGGGTCCAACCACCAGTAGCTACAACAATCCCATGACGTGATTTATAAGTAGACTCACGTTTAAATTTCTTAGTATCAAAATCGTAATCTTCTTGCACCGCGACACCTGAAATACTCAGGTCACTTTCTTGTATTAGATTAGATACCTTCGTTCTGTTTTGAAATTTAACACCATGAGCTAATAAGTATTTATGCATTGGGACTACAAGCCCCCCACCAGAAGCATTTTTCGGAATATGTGAACGTGCAGCACTATGACCTCCAGACCTTATGAGCTTATCTTTGAACTGAGCACCACAATCTATCAGCATGTCATAAACAGTATACGCCTGAGAAGCCATTATATAAGCTAACTCAGGATTGTTGAAATTTCTCCCAGCCTTTAACATATCCTTAACCAGTAATTCAGGAGAGTCCTTTATACCAAGTTTCTTCTGAAGCTTCGAATTTGGCATACCGGCCAGGCCGCCGCTAATTACAGAGTTACCGCCCCACACCTTCATTTTTTCCAGCACTAATATATTTTTCAGACCTGCCTTATAAGCTGAATAAGCCGCAGCGACACCTGTGAAACCACTGCCAACGATAATTAGATCATATTCGCGATCCCATTTATGCTCTGGTTCTTTTGACGATACAGAAAATGGCAATGTCATTGCCGCAGTTGCACCCATTGTTTTAGTTAAAAACTCTCTTCTTTTCATGTAAAACCCTTTAAGCATAATCGATAGCCGGATAACAAATAAACAACCTTTATTTGATATCAGTTAACAGTTTTATTCGTTAATTACATCTTGTATAAAAATAAGAACCACTAATATATAAAACTTAATGGCCCCTTATAGTGACTATTTATTTTTGATAAAGATTACTTGTAATTAATTAAAAATTTAGTAGACACCTTTACATCAGGAGTGAAAATTCGGTCTTTACCGTAATAAGGTAATACTTTTCTCAATGATTTAAGCATTTTTTCATTGTTGCTTGATAGCGTGCGATGTTGGATTTTCTTGCGCTGTTCGAGCGCCTGTGCGTCCTGCATCAACTCAAAACCGTATATGACAGCCAACTTATCAACCACGAGATTCAAGTTCTGACCCACCTGAAAAAAGTTACTGAAATGGTCTTCAATCCCACCCTGGTTGGTTATACCGTAAAAAGATACCGGATTTGCTGCATGTGCAATTTCTGCATAAAGCGCGGTAAAGCCGTTTTGTAAGGTATAAAATGCCATACTATTAGCATGGTCCGGATCAACCAGCGCACGCGGTAAGCCGGTAAAGTAAGGGTTGATTATTCTTATCTGTCTGTTACTGGAGTACTTTGCAAGCTGTCCCATCGCATTGATGAACCCTTCAGCTTGAGAGGCTAACTGGGTGGTATCGAAGTTTGCCGATGAGTTAATGGCCCCCGATAAATCACCTGATGTAAAATACTGTGAGACTTGTGGATATTGGTTGTATTTGCTTGGCTTCGCATCAACATAAACAGTGGGGTTATCATCAGAGCTGTTCACTTGAATATCAATCAAGGTCTTAATTTGTTCATACTGATATCTTGCGTGGGCAACACCCCAATGCGAACCACGATAAGAAAGAGAATCCTGTAAAGGTCTGTCTTCATCGCGTTCAAACAGATAACCACCTTCTAGATTTTTCAAAATATCACTGGCGACATCCTGAACATGTGGCATTGGACGAGCACCGACAGTGTGCGGCAGGATAGGACTGATATTACCATTGATAGCTTCTAAGCCAAATGCAAGTAACTTAGGCGAGAAATCAATCAGTTGTTTCGCTTTATTTACACCAACAACAAGCTGAGCCGTAGCCAAAGCATTGTTAGACAAAAGAGATAAACCATCTTTTCCAAATGGAACCAATGGTTTGAGACCTTCAGCCTTCATAGCTTTTAATGCTGGTACTCTTTGACCTTTATAAAAAACATCCCAGTCACCCATCATCGCTGCACCAATGTGAGAAGCCAACATGATATCACTTAAACCAATAGAGCCATCCTCAGGCACAACCGGGATAATATCGTGATTAATAAAATCTTCATATGCTTTAGCGACTGCTGGCGAAACGCCTACATGTCCATTGGCAATCTGGTTAAGCCTAATCACCATTGACATCTTAACGATTTCTGGGTCAATAGGGTCACCGCTCGCGGCAGCTGATGTATACAACATGTCACGGTTAAATGCTTCAGATATTTTTTTAGCTTCTGATGTTAGGCGGCCTGACTTGTTAAAAACAGGTGTATCTTTGTTTTTACCCACACCGACTGTTAACCCATAAACTGGTGTACCTTTTTTAGCTGCATCAATCAAAAAATCAAAACTATCATCAATTCGTTTCTGAGCTGATTTTGTTAAAGAAACCTTTGCTCCCTTCACTTTTGATTTTGACAATGATTCCATTGTCAATGACTGACCGTCTAAACTTATCAAATCAGCTGCTGATACATAAGACATGGGTATAAAGCCGAATCCTAATGCAATAACCAGCGGAGTTAACTTAACATTTTTTATCATCATTTTTAATTCCTATTAAATATATTTATCGAGATATTCTAAAAGCGCCATTTATACAAACCCAGAAACTTACTTTTGCTTGATACTATCAACGTAACTAAATTCATACATTTTATAAAACCATTATTACTTCAATCTTTATTCAATCTTTATTCAACTTTTATAATAAAATAAAAGTTAATATTGAATTAAGTAACATATAACACATAATACTATCTATAACTGAGAGGGTTAATGATATTAGAAGTAGTAGCCGAAATTTATATTTATCCGTTTGTCCCAGCCATCACCAGCTTCAGGAAGACCAATGTGATCATCCATCTCTGTCGAAAATGTCATATTCTGGCCCATGACAAGATCAACCATGGTGTAAGTTGGACCGGCAGCAATAGCCATACCAGTCACATTCTGGAGACTATTATCGAAGCTTTCATCATTGGTATCCGGCGTCATATAACCAAAGTCATTATAAACTTTAACGCTGCCCCATGAAGTCGCGAAGGTTTTGGCCAGGTTGGCATTATAAACCTGCGCTTTAGCGGCTATCTCATACTGCCAACCAACTACAGAGATACCAATTTTATTGGAATCAACGTCAGCCTGATTCTTTGCATCATATTCATACTCCATAGCCTGAAGCTGTAGATTCCACCCTTGGTAGCTTGAGTCCAGATGGAGTGCCACAGCATAGCGATCGCCCGTATCATGAGTCATTGAGTTGTAAATCTGTCCAACTTCAACAGAACCACCCATCGTCATAGTCAAATCCCCTTGCGACAGAGTATATGTTTGGCGATAATTCAACTGATTGGTCTCTTCATTGGCGTACTGAGTACCGTTTATGCTGCCACTGTAAAGGTCTGCAGCGTAACGATTAACCTCACTTGGCCCATACTCAGGATTCTTATAAAATGCGAAATCTGAATGCCACTGACCATTATCGAAAGTTGCTTTTACACCCACATCATAGTCATCTTCCAAGCCTAAATAGTAAGGAATACCTTCCCAAAAACTATTTGAAATAAATTCACGATTACCGAAAGGAACTTTATTGATACCAAACTGTAGCTCCCACTCAGGCGCAAGACTGTAATATAAATAGCCCTTCTGGATAAAGTCTCCATAAGAGGTGAATCGATATTCCGATGCTAGCCCCCAGTCACCATGCTTGCCATCAAATGTTAGTGCCAGCATGTCAAAAGTTAAATCCCCCCCTTTATCTTTTGACGCCTCATCATAAAATTTAAGCCCATAGTTGACACGTACAGCTCCACCGATATTGATTCCATCCTCTGCGAAAGCCTGGCTTCCGTATAAAGGTGTCAACATAGCAGCAACTAACACTGCCGACTTTGTTACATTGAACAATCTCATCTTCATCTCACCATTTTATTTTGAATTTTTAATTAAATATTTTTATTCAGCTCGAAGTAAAAACGTAGCCTCTAACTAGTAAATATAATAGTGAGTTATTCAACATACTTTGTGAGCAGTACCTCCATCTGCTCAGTATTTAGTAAGTACTGTGGTTTAAGGAAGTAAAAACATCAAAAACAATTAAAAAGTCTAAAAACAAGCAACAATTATAATTCTACAAAGTGAAATTCACGTCAAAACAGTAGAGTAATAAAGTTTAAAACGTGAAAGTTACGTTAAAAAACAAATGTAATACAACTGGTTTTGGTTTTTAATATAAATTAAAAGCAAAAAAATGGAGATGAAATTAAAATCATCTCCCACTTAACATTAACGATAACGATATAAAAACTGAACCTTAATATATCCTAAGAGTTAACCTTTAATAACGCTATAAATTGGTTTTCTTCCCTGACAGAGTGATATGTCCACCCTAGCTGATGAGCTAAGCGCTCTACAAGCAGTAACCCTAATCCAAAGCCACTACTATTTTGAGGAGACATTGAATTCACAATTTCAATGGTATGATTTGATTGCACTATCCTTATGCCTTGAGCCCCATGTTCTAAGCTATTACGTACTAAGTTATTTAAAATAATGGTCAGTGGATCTTGCTGTACCGTCAACTCAGTGTCATCACATAGTAGCTCTATCGGCAAATAATCCCCTTTTGCCGCTTGTTGATCGCTGATAACCTGCCGCAATAGCTCTGCCAGCTTCACCTTACTGTGATGCATCGATGTACACTCTGAGTTCATTAACCACAGCAAGGTTTCTGTAATAGACTTCATCTGCTGAATTGCCAGGCTAGCATGTAACGTTGGCCCCTCAAGTTGACCATGTTGCAGGGTGAGAATATCGAAAGAGGATTGACATATTGCTATCGGCGTGCGCAGTTCATGGCTAGCAAAATGCAAGAAAGATAACTCTCTTTGCTGCGCTTCTTTCAACTGTTTAATGGAGATATCCAGAGCGTCGACTATCGATTGCAACTCTGCATAACATTGCTGGGGAAACTTCAGGCTTTGCATTTTTTGCCAGTCATGCTGTTTAATTGCACGACTGATCTGATGTACAGGAGAGATAACTCGACTTTGCAGGTATAAGGCGAGACTCGCAACCACACCGAAAGTCATAGTGATCAATAAGCCGATGGCCGCCATATTCTTAGGCGCAAATTCTAGATCATGAGTCGCATTATAGTTTAGCCAGACATATAAATTCTCACCTGAACGCTGCTGATACACCATCAATGCATCGATGAATTGACCATTATGGTGGTGATATTCAACTTCTTTTAGCGCTGTCGGTTTAATGCCATTTGTAATTGATTTCACTTGCTCTGGAGTGCTGTCCCAATCTCTATATATTTTAATATTGTCTGTTTGGTAGAGATTCCCTGTCTCTACCAGATACTGTTCTGCCGCCTGAGCCGCACTTTTCATCGTGATATTATGCATACTAAACGCACCCGTACACATCATGCATAGCGGAATAAATATATTGATGAGTAAAGTGACCGCTAAGAACACCACGCCATAACACTGGTAAACCCGCTTTAAGCTCATCTTATGCTTCATCAACGCCAGCCTTTAGACATAAACCCACGCCTCTTATCGTATGAAGATATTGATGCTTAAAGGGCTTATCAACGACTTTTCTCAACAGGTGCATGTGACTTCTTAAGCTATCGCTATCAGGCAAGCTATCTGGCCATAATATGCGCTCGACCTCTTCACGTTCAACCGTTTCAGGGCTTCGCCTAGCGAGCAAAGACAGTATCTGCCAACCTGTTCGAGATAACGCTAACTCCTGACCTAAGCGGTGCACGCGATGGCCGGCAAAATCAAACTCAAGTTCACCGATTTTCAGCACTTTAGGTGCCGGTCTTCGCTCTGCAACGACGCGTAATCTGGCAACCAATTCCGGCATTGCAAATGGTTTGACTAGATAGTCATCCGCACCGACCTCAAAGCCTGACAACTTATCCTGTAATCCACTACGAGCCGTAAGCATGATCACCGGTGAAACCACGCGCTGATCTTTCCATTGTTTACATGCTTCAAGGCCATCACCATCAGGTAAGTTCAGATCGAGAATGATGGCATCATAATGACGGCTATAAACTTGGCTATCAGCTTGTGCTAACGAGCTGGCGTAATCGCATTCAATATCGATCAGTTCTAGGTAATGAATAATATTTTTTGCCAGTAAATGGTTATCTTCAACGAGTAATATCAACATGAGTTATATAATCTCCAGCTGATGGGCAATATGAACCAGGTTCGCACGGTTACTTGCCGACAGCTTATTTCGCATAGACTCTAGATGATATTCCACTCCTCGAATAGTAATGTGAAGCTCCTCTGATATCTCAGCATTCTGTAATCCACTTGCGACCATTTTTAGCGCTTTTAAGGCGGTTTGGTTAAAAAGCGACACCTGCCTATAGGGGTTTAAGTCATGATGGAGATGTTCAAATAGTGTCGACTGAACCTGCTTGAGTGAAGTTTCTAGCTTGGCAAGCTTAGGGTGTAGATCTTCCTCTTTAGACAGCAGGGTAAAACGTCCGCACCAAGCCTCTGATGCGTAATGACGCACCGGACAGCTGAGCACCGTTTTTATCCCGTAAGAGCTAAACAGCTTATTCGCTTTATTGGCTTGTCCACCTTCTGATAACTGATAGTAATAGGGCTGTTCTAATTTCAAGGCTAAGCCAAAATTGACATCTCTCGCGGCAACTTGGTCTATGTAATGGCGTTGTATTTTTTGGACGGTGTGTGACGAACTATATACCCCTCCAGAGCTGTGCAACATGCGTCTCGTTAAGATGCTTGTCTTACTATTGTGCAAGTAATCTTGATATGCTCTATTGGGGATACCTTGAAACCAAAACCCACCAAAACCGTGCTGTGATATCTCAGGCTTTATTGACTGTAATATTAAAGGAGAAATGACAAATTCTGCTAAACCATCGCTTTCTATATTCTGCATGCGTCAATGAACCTTTCATCGAAAATCTTGAGTAATATGGTTATAGAAGCCATAGTAAGAAGTCATCAAGGTTGTCCTGTTATCCTCCTTTGAGCTTTGTCGCTCACCATACTCAAAAGCATTACATTGTTAAACTTTGCCGAACAAAATATCCCAAGCAGTTAACAAAAAGATAAAATATTTCTATTTGGCTATACTTTTGACGTAACTTTGACGAGGGGTTAGATACAATGGACTAGTTTTTAAGAGAATATTAGCGATTAAGACTGTAAAAATTATTTCTGGTAGATATTAACCTTTCAAGATGGAGACCGTCGAGCCTTTAAGGGGACGAGCTAGCCCGACTCAAAACGCATGGGCCGTAGTTATTATGCCGTTAAATAAAATGAGAATTGTGTCGCGCTTGTTATCAGGTATGACCTCTGCTAGCCTTGCCGCTCTTATTTATCAAGGATGTAGGTTAAGCAGTTAATGAACCTCTATTTTAGGCTTTTTTGGTTGTTTGCATGGCGCACCCGCCACTGCAACAAAATTGGTTTTCTAGGGACCAGTAAACTCACTTTTCGTGCGCTGCCATCAGATTGCGATATCAATTTTCACCTGACAAACTCACGCTACCCAGCGTTTATGGATCTGGCCCGAACTTATATGATGGCTGAGATGGGATCCCTGAAGCGTTTCATCAAACTAGGGTGGATGCCAATTATTAATGCCGCTGCCTTTACCTATATCCGCGACATAAAACCCTGGGCTAAGTTTGAAATTGAAACCAAGTTGGTAGGTTGGGACGAGAAGTATTTTTACATTGAACAGCGTTTTGTCAGTGAGCGCGGCCTACATTGCATCGCCCTCGTGCGCGGCGTATTTATCTGTAAACGTAAGCAGGTGCCTATTGCTGACATGTTGCAAGAGGTTAACTTCAATGAGCCTATGCCAGAAATGCCAGCCGAAGTGGTAAAATGGAAGCAATTGTTACAGCTTAAAAAAGAGCGTAATAGTTAGCTATTAGCCACAGCCTGTTCGAGCCAGTGTCAGTGCAACTTCCTCTTGAACCTGATTGACGGCGCCACGTAGCTTGGCCTGGATCCAATAGCGGCCTAAATGTTCATAATCGAGTAGATTAAATTCAGTTTCTAAAGCGAGCAAACAGGGAATTGTTGCGCAGTCGGCTAAACTAAAGCGGTCGCCACATAACCAATGATATGTGGCGAGACGCCTGTCCAAGCTATCCAGTGTTGTGAGCAACTCATTTTCAATTTGCTTGACCCTAATCTGATTACTCCGCTTTTGATGCTTGGCTATTTGCCAATTGTCGATCACTTTGTCGAGCCGTGTGTCGCTGAGCCTATCGTATAGTCTTACTTGCAATGCATCCTTGGTGAGCGCTGGAATGAGTTGCGTACCTTGTTCAATGTTGGCATCTATATATTCAATGATAATACTCGCGTCAGGGATGATTTCACCCGATGTCATTCTAAGTAAAGGTAGCTGGCCACTTGCATCCATTCGCTGGAATTCGCGTCTCGCGTAGGGATCCGCAAGATCAATAATATGCGGATAAAAATGGGCTTGTTTCTCATAAAAGGCAATCAGTACCTTTTGTGATTGGCGTGACAGAGGGTGGTAATACAGATCCATGGTCGTTATAGGCTCCGATCGAAAGCAGTAGCGTTAACTCTAGTTGCTAAAATGGCTCCTCACAATGTGCTGCGTTTGCCGTGTGAGTGCCATACACTATGAGTTATCTTGATAAAATCACACTTCTCAGCGGGTTAGCGATTAACGACTGTGATAGATAGGAGAACAGATGAGTCGTATTGAAACATTTGCATCAATATATGCGCGAGCATCAGAGCGTAAAGGCGGTAATGCTGGCCTCGAACAGTTAATGTCTACCAGTCTGACTGAGGATGAAATTGGTCAATGCAGCGATGCTCAGCTGTTGTCTGAGATGAGTAAAAAGGTATTTCAGAGCGGCTTTGTGTGGCGAATTGTTGAGGCTAAGTGGCCCGCATACGAAAAATCATTCTTTGATTTCGAGCCATTTAAGGTGTTGATGTTATCCCCTGAGCAGTTGCAGGACAGAGCCAGTGATGTGGCACTCATCAGGCATCTTAAAAAAACCATGGCAATCTATGACAATGCTCATATGGTCAACAACATTGCCCGTGAACAGGGTAGTTTTGCCGAGTTTGTAGCAAGTTGGCCAAGCGAAGACATTACCGGTTTATGGGCAACCTTAAAGCGTAAAGGTACGCGGCTTGGTGGCAACACAGGTCCCTATTTTCTGCGGGCTATCGGCAAAGACACATTTCTACTGACTAGCGACGTACAAGGTTATCTCAAAGCGCACAATCTAGTGGATTATGGATTTAGCTCAAAAGCGGGGCTTAAGCAGGTCCAAGCCGTGTTTAATCATTGGCAGCAACAATCGGGTCGTAGTTTGGCAGATATCAGTCGAATTTTAGCTTGTAGCGTTGGTGATAATCGAATTTAATGACCGTGCTGCGATGTTTAATTTTGGTTGGGAATCGTCTTATCTTGTTACTTTTCACCAGCGAATGTCAGCTGATCTAAGCTGAGCGCTAACGTGATTAGTAAAACAGATGTTTGGTTAACAATCATGAAACATATGTGGCTGATTTGACGTAATAATTCTTATTATCTTACAAATTAAACTGGTATATCTGCTTGTTGACAAGTCGATGTTGTGAGATAAAGGCACGTTAATTAATCTGACAAGAATTTATGCTTTTAAAGGTTAAATTGAAGGCATTTAATGCTCTAAATAATTCAATTACCGAGTAGATGGCTTTTATAGGAGTTCTCATGCGGCAAATAGTGAAAATTGCCTCTGTTTTAAGTGTGGCGTTATGGATAGCTGGATGTGAGCAGAAACCTGAACAAGGTGGACAGCAAACACGTGGTCCTATGGAAGTGGGCTCGATGACGATTGTGGCAAAACCTCAGGCAATAATGGTGGAGTTACCAGGTCGTAGCAAGGCTTATTTGGAAGCGGAAGTTCGTCCACAAGTTAGCGGTATCATCATCAATCGTGGCTTCGTTGAAGGAAAAGACGTTGAGAAAGGTCAGTCGCTATATCAAATAGACTCAGCGACCTACAATGCTGCGTTAGTGAGTGCGAAAGCCGATTTAACCAGTGCTCAGGCTAGCTTAGTTTCTGCTAAAGCTAAAGCGCTGCGCTTTAAGAAATTGGTAAAGCTTAACTCTATCAGTGAGCAGGATTTTGACGAAGCGGACGCGGCATATAAAGAAGCATTAGCGCGCGTTACCGTTGCCGAAGCTGCGATTAATACGGCTAAAATAAATCTTGAATATACCGAAGTACGAGCTCCAATTTCTGGACGTGTCGGCAAGTCTTCTGTGACTGCCGGTGCACTCGTTACGGCTAATCAAACGCAAACTTTAGCGACCATTCAACAGCTGGATCCGATCAATATTGAGATCACTCAGTCGAGTGCGCAGCTGCTACGTCTAAAGGCTAAGTTAAAAAATGGCCAGCTTAAGGCATCAGTTAATGCGGGTGTGCAGTTAGTGCTAGAAGATGGCACGACCTATAACCACGATGGCTTACTGCAGTTCGCTGAAGTCAGTGTGAATGAGAATACAGGCTCAGTGATATTACGTGCCGAGTTCCCGAACCCTGATGGTGTGTTATTACCGGGCATGTATGTACGAGCAGTGCTCAATACTGGTACCGATCCCCAAGCGATTCTAGTGCCACAGCGCGCAATTACGCGTAACACTAAAGGCCAAGCCGTGGCGATGGTGATCGATGACGGTAAAGTGGCGTCGCGTATTGTGACGACAGCTGAAGTGATTGATAACCAGTGGCGTATCACTGATGGTTTGAATGTGGGTGATCAACTTATTGTTGAAGGCCTGCAAAAAATTCGTCCAGGAGCTGCTGTTAAAGCGGGTCCTTTGGTTGCGGATAAGCAATCTCAAGCACAACAACAGAAATAGGGCAGAGCTATGGCACGTTTCTTTATCGATCGCCCTATTTTTGCTTGGGTGATCGCCATTATTGTGATGCTGGCTGGGGTGTTGTCTATCTTCGGATTACCCGTGTCGCAATATCCGAATATCGCACCACCATCGGTAGTGATTAGCGCCGTTTATCCTGGCGCTTCAGCTAAGACGATGGAAGATTCAGTCACTCAGGTTATTGAGCAGCGAATGACAGGTTTAGATCACCTGCGTTATATCTCATCAACCAGTGATAGTTTTGGTAATGCGCAAATTACCCTAACCTTTAACGCTGAGGCCGATCCTGATATTGCTCAGGTGCAGGTGCAGAACAAGCTACAACTTGCCATGCCCTTGTTACCGCTAGAAGTTCAGGCTCAAGGTGTTAACGTCGCGAAGTCGAGTGCTGGCTTCTTGATGGTTGTGGGCTTCGTATCTGAAGATGGTTCATTGGATAAGAATGATATTTCAGACTACGTAGGCTCAAATGTTCAAGACCCTATGAGCCGTGTGCCTGGGGTGGGAACCATCCAGCTGTTTGGTGCTCAATATGCGATGCGCATCTGGCTCGATCCACTCAAACTGACACAATATAACCTGACGAGTATGGACATCATTGCCTCTATAAAGGAGCAAAATGCCCAGGTCTCAGCGGGTCAATTAGGTGGCTCACCATCTGTTGCAGGTCAAGAACTGAATGCCACGGTATCGGCTCAGAGCCGTCTACAAACGGCTGCTCAGTTTAAGAAAATCATTATTAAGGCCGATTCATCGGGGGCCAAGGTTTTCTTAGAAGATGTGGCCCGTGTTGAGCTAGGCGCTGAAAGCTACGCGGTAGAATCATTCTATAACGGTAAGCCTGCGGCTGGTATTGGTATTCAGTTGGCGACAGGTGCCAACGCACTGGACACTGCTGCAGGTGTCCGTGCAAAAATTGCTGAATTGCAGCCATTCTTCCCGCAAGGGTTAGAAGTGGTTTATCCCTACGATACTACGCCATTTGTTGAGAAATCGATTGAAGGTGTAGTGATGACTCTGCTTGAGGCTGTGGTGTTAGTTTTCTTGATCATGTACTTGTTCTTGCAGAACTTCCGCGCGACGCTCATTCCAACGATTGCAGTACCGGTGGTGCTACTAGGTACCTTCGCTATCTTGTCGCTGGCAGGCTTCTCTATCAACACCTTGACTATGTTTGCCATGGTATTGGCCATTGGTCTGTTGGTTGATGACGCGATTGTGGTGGTAGAAAACGTCGAACGTGTGATGCAAGAGGAGGGGCTAAGCCCCATTGAAGCGACGAAGAAGTCGATGGATCAGATTACCGGTGCCCTCGTCGGTATTGGTTTGACACTGTCTGCCGTATTCGTCCCAATGGCATTTATGTCGGGCTCAACCGGTGTTATTTACAGGCAGTTCTCGATAACTATTGTGTCTGCAATGACACTGTCGGTTATGGTCGCTATCATTCTAACACCGGCACTTTGTGCGACGATGTTGAAGCCGATTAAGAAAGGCGAGAGTCACACTAAAACGGGTTTCTTCGGTTGGTTTAACCGTAAGTTTGATGCGTTAACGTCGCGCTATGAAGCCAATGTAGCGGCTATGATTAAACGTACTGGCCGTACTATGATGGTTTATTTGGCGATTACTGTCGCGGTGGGTTGGATCTTCATGCGCATGCCTACGGCATTCCTACCCGACGAAGATCAAGGGATTTTGTTTACCCAGGCTATTTTACCGGTTAACTCGACCCAAGAAGCGACCCAAAATGTCTTAGACGATGTGACCGACTTCTTCTTGCAGGAAGAGGGTGACAACGTTAAGTCTGTGTTTAGCGTATCGGGCTTTAGTTTTGCAGGTAACGGCCAAAACATGGGTATCGCCTTTGTTGGTTTGAAGGACTGGTCTGAACGAACCGAGCCTGGTCAAGATGTGAAATCTGTTGCTGGGCGTGCCATGGGCATGTTCATGCAGATGAAAGAGGCCTTCGTATTCGCCTTCGTGCCGCCAGCGGTAATCGAACTGGGTACTGCTAACGGTTTCGATTTCTATCTGCAGGACAGAAATGGTCAAGGTCATGACAAACTCGTTGAAGCGCGGAACATGTTATTAGGCATGGCATCACAAAATCCAAACCTTGTGGGCGTACGCCCAAATGGTCAAGAGGATGCGCCGCTTTATCAAGTGCATATCGATCATGCCAAACTAAGTGCGTTGGGTATTGATATCAATGCCGTTAACAGCGTGCTGGGTACCGCTTGGGGTGGTAACTATGTCAATGACTTTATTGATCGTGGCCGAGTGAAAAAGGTTTATGTTCAAGGTGAAGCGGATTACCGCATGCAACCTGAAGATATAGACTCTTGGTATGTGCGTAATAATCAAGGCGAAATGGTGCCATTCTCAGCATTTGCTAGCGGTACTTGGGGATACGGCTCCCCTCGTCTAGAGCGCTTTAACGGGCTCCCCGCGATGAATATTCAAGGGGGTGTGGCTGAAGGCTTTAGTACTGGTGAGGCGATGGATATCATCGAAGATATGGTCAAGAAACTACCACCTGGATTTGGTGTTGAGTGGAATGGCCTATCTTATGAGGAGCGCCTTTCAGGTAACCAAGCGCCAATGCTATATGCACTATCGATAGTGGTGGTCTTCCTGGTACTTGCGGCATTGTATGAGAGCTGGTCGGTACCCTTTGCGGTAATCTTAGTGGTACCGCTAGGTATTATTGGTGCCTTAATTGCGATGAACGGTCGCGGTTTACCTAACGACGTATTCTTCCAAGTGGGTCTATTGACGACGGTGGGGCTGGCAACCAAAAATGCCATCTTAATCGTAGAGTTCGCCAAAGAGTACTACGAGAAAGGCGCTGGTTTAGTGGAAGCGACGCTACATGCGGTTCGAGTTCGTTTGCGTCCAATCTTGATGACGTCACTTGCCTTCGGTTTGGGTGTTGTGCCACTGGCTATTAGTAGCGGTGTAGGTTCAGGTAGCCAAAACGCTATCGGTACCGCGGTACTGGGCGGCATGATGAGCTCGACCTTTATGGGAATATTCTTTATTCCAATCTTCTTCGTTATTGTTGAACGTATGTTCAGTAAGCGCGAGCGAGATATTGCCAAGGCGGCAAAGAAAGCAGACTCTAGTAAGTAATAAGCTTTCAGAGTAAGTAAAAAAGCCCAGCATACATGCTGGGCTTTTTGTTGTTTTAGATAAGGAAGGAGTTGCATTGGTATCGAGTTTATTTAATCGTATCAATCTAGTACCTACTTTCCTCTAATCAATGAGCAGTGCGAAGCACAACCTCGTCTTCAATATTTCTAGCATCTAGAACCGATCTTAAAGCTGAGAAGGTCCTAGGTACTAGGACGTTCGCCAGCTCACTGCTAGGACGGACTACGTCCTGCTAGGTAATCAACAGAAAATACCACTTGGCTTTTGATGTTGATTTTATGCTTTGCTAGAACCTAGAACCTAGAACCTAGAACCTAGAACCTAGAACCTAGAACCTTTCTTATATTGCGATGCCACACATCATAATAAACAGCATGAACACTAATGAGCTTTACAGCGGAGAAACACAGAGGCTAAATGATAGCCAAAAAAAAAGGACTCATAAATGATGAGTCCGAAAGGGATTGATTGTTTAACAATGTTGCTTGAGATGTCACCACTATACGGCTGGGTAGCTGTATCTAAGCTGAATAATCGTTCTGCTGGATTTTTGTTAAATATTGACAGTGTACGAGTTTAACTTTGTATTTTGGCTGTCATAGGCGGATTCAGCAGCAACTCGTTGTGCAGATAGGTTTTACAGTGACTTTGTAGCGGGAATAGCGTCGTTAATTGTCAGCTTGTACAAAAAAGCACTAGATGAATAATACATTTAATTACTGAATAATAAGGTAATAAATTATTTAGCTGTTGATAAAGTAGGCGTTCAGTTTAATTTGGTAAAGTTCACTCATTAATGGCGCTAAACCCTTAAATTGCAGTGTTTCAATATGATCTTTCAGCCGTAAAAGCACCAACTTGGTGAAAAGTGCGTTAAAAAACATCACGAAAAATGCTTGCAAGTGGCGCTATTAGGCTGGATTTCGGCGACTAAATGAGTAACAGTAGTTGCAACAAAAGCCAACAGTAGCGCCAAAAATGATTGTTTTTCCAGCGCATTGGCAAAGATGCCTATAAAAAAGGGCACTAAAATAACAATAAGGATATGTAATGGAAGGTATTTTGTTGGGCTTAGGATTGGCAGTAATTATCGCCTACCTCTGGTATGTCAGCTTAATCAAAAAACGTAATGCAGGCCGAGAAGCATTATCTGGCATTGATGTGCAGTTAAAGAAGCGCTCGAATTTAGTGCCAAATATTTTAAAGATTGCGCAGAAGTACATGGATCAGGAAAAATCACTGTTGGCTGAGATCACTGCACTCAGAACTCAAGCTATTAAGGGATACAGCGATACCGATCCCGATGAGGTTAAGGCGCATTTAGAGGTATCAGAACGGCTTAATCAAAAAATGTCACAGCTGATGGTTAACGTCGAAAATTATCCAGAGCTTCGCTCTGACAACACCATGTTGCAAGCAATGCAAACCTATAACGAAGTCGAAGCCCAGCTTTCAGCTGCGCGTCGTTTTTATAATAGTGCCGTTTCTGAGCTCAATACTGCGGTAGAGATCTTTCCTGGTTCAATCATCGCATCAATGGCGAGTGTTAAAATGATGCCTTTTTATGAAGCTAACGAAGCATCAAAAGCCTCTATCGATGCGGCTGATTTTTTAAAGTAATAGCCTCGAACTAGCCGTACCTATATCAGTGCGGTCATGGGGGCATGGGTGTTATCTGGCTTATGATTAAAACCTTTTTATTATTGTGCTTAGCCGCTGTTAGCTTATGCAGTTGGGCACAAACCGGCAAACCTCATTTCGTGGCGAAACCGTCAGACAAGAGTGTGTTGGGCAGCCAGAAAGTGGTAACTCATTCTTTGTCGATTGCCCGCGCTCCTGATCAGGTTTATCACTACAAAAATGCTGCTGGAGTGGTGGTTTTTTCCGATCGGCCGCCGGAGACAGGGCATTATCAAGTGCGTATTTATGACTGTTATGCCTGTAAACCCAGCTCCAATATCAATTGGCAATCTATTCCGCTATACACCCAGCAGTATAAAGAAGAGATTCAATTAGCAGCAACAACCTACAGCATAGAAGCTGCGTTGATCCGCGCTGTCATTCATGCCGAATCAGCATTTAAGCCAGCGGCTCTTTCAAGGACGGGGGCACAAGGCTTAATGCAGCTAATGCCTGTAACGGCGAAAGAGCTCGGGGTGACCGATGCCTTTAAGCCGAGCCAAAATATTGCGGCTGGCAGTCGCTATTTAGCACAATTATTACAACGCTTCGATGGTGATATTACCTTAGCGTGCGCCGCGTATAATGCCGGAGCATCGAGGGTCGACCAGTATCGAGGCGTCCCCCCATTCCCAGAAACAAAAGCCTATGTCGAGCGAGTCAATATCCTGTTGCAGCGCTACCGTAAAACCTAAGTTTACCAAGCTTAAATCGTTACAGTATCTAGTGTGTTGAGATTTCGATTGCCCAGTTGGCGACGTGTTTTAATATCGAAATACACTAACGGAATGACCACGGTGCACAGTGCAATATTGGAGAGCGGCATCGCTAACCATACGCCGTCGATACCGATAAATTTAGGTAAAATAAACAGGAAAGGTAGCTGAACCAGCATATTGCTACAGGCGATAATAAGCGCTTTTTTACCTTGGTTAGTTGCCATAAAGTACACCGATGCCAATGCAATAAAGCCATCGAGCGGCATCGCAAACAGGTGCATGCGGATCCCCTCTACTGCAGTTGCGACCAATGTTGAGTCATTGCTGTTAAATAGACGCACCATGAACTCAGGAAACACATTCAGCAGCAGGGTCCAGCTGATCCCGGCGATAAAAGTCACCTTAAGCGATAGCATCAACATCTTATTAATATTTTCATGTTGCTCGGCGCCGTAATAGTAGCTAACGGGAGGTTGTAGGCCCTCAGCAACACCTTCGGCGACAAAGTAATACAACACCATTAGATAGCCGACAATGGCAAAGGCACCGACGATTAGTGGTGAACCATATTCCATAAATAGTCGGTTATGCAGCGCAAATACAAAGCTAGTGTAGAGGTACATAAACAGGCTAGAGGAGCCGAGCAAAACAATCTGTCGACTAAAGCGAAAATTAAAGAGGGTAAATTTTGCTGGCCACTGTATGTTGCTATAACGCGATAAGAAATAGCCTAAACCAATCAGACAAATAATCACTTGAGCGGTAATGGTGGCAATGGCTGCCCCCTCTAACCCCAGCTCCCAAACGCCGATAAACAGGTAATCCAATAGGATATTAATCACCGCGCCCATCGTCATCAATATGGTGGCCAGATTAGGATTTTCATCATTACGGATTAAGAACGGTAACGCGGCCGCCAACACGGTAGCGATACCGCCCCAGGTAAATACCGCAATGTAATCTTGCCCCATCTGTAAGGTGGTATCGACTCCGCCCTGGGCTTGTAATAAGTAGGTACTGCTAGCCAATAGGATGAGGGTCGATGCAGCCGCTAATACCAGCATAAGTATCATGCTGGTGGTTAATATTGTTGGCGCTGCCGTGGTATCGCCTTTGCCGCGTAGAATCGATAGCAAGCTGCCGCTTCCCATCCCCACCATAATGCCAAATCCCACCATAAAATAGATAACAGGCCAAGCCATGTTAATCGCCGCCAGCCCTTCAAACCCAATGTAGTGACCGATAAAAATGCCATCGACAATCTGATACAAGCCATTGACTAACATGGCCGCAACGGCCGGCAAGGTATAGCGCCAAAACGTTTGTTGGATGGTTTGATTTTGCTCTGATATAGGTGTGAATGCTGACATTATCTTTACAGTGTTGAAGTACATATGCGGGCAGGTTACTCTGTTTATGAGATTGAACAAAGTTAGTTTCTATCTGTTTTTGATATGGGAGAGATCGTGAACTGGACATTAGATGAGCTAAACGCATTTGTAAATGCGGTTAAGTTAGGATCATTCTCGGCGGCAGGCCGGCACATGGGCAAGGCGCAATCACGGGTGAGTACCGCCATCAGTAATCTTGAAGCCGATCTCGGTTTTGAACTGTTTGATCGCAGCGCAAAATTACCCATCTTAACGCCATTGGGTGAGGAGATGTTTATCGAAGCGCAAACGGTATTGGCGCAATGCCAACGACTGCATGCTCGCGCTATGACGGCAACATTAGGCGAAGAAGTTACGCTCACTGTGGCGATGGATGAAGCTGTGCCGGTGAACGCCTTTGAAACCTTTTTCTTGCGAGTCTCGACTCAATTCCCACTGCTCAAACTGACGATTATTAATGGTTCCCAAGAAGATATCGCGCTATGGGTGGACGAAGGACGTGCTGATATTGGCATAATGTTCCACACCGTATCACTGCCCGATGCACTCGAATTTATGTCAGTGGGTCAATTCAAGCATAGCTTGGTGGTATCGGCCAAACACCCTTTAGCGCAAGTGCCCACACCGACGCTGGAACAATTGATGCAATACCGACAGTTGGCGATTTGTGACCGAACCGGACAATCTCAAAGCCAACCATTGTCGGCAAACCATTGGTATATCGACAGCTATTACTACATGGTGGCTTTAGCGCTGCAAGGTGTAGGTTGGGCGCTAGTGCCTGAACATGTGGCTAAAACCGAGTGGTATTCAAATGAATTGCTAGAGCTATCAACCGAATATATTCCCAATCCACTATTAGTTGAAATTGGCGTGGTTAATCGACGCGATAAAGAGATCGGTCCGGTGATGCGCTGGTTTTTTGCAGAGCTTGATACCGTGTTAGATGATCACTAAGCGGCCACTGGGGCGTCATTAGATATCCAGACAATACGCGGATTTATTTCGTTATTTTAGCTAAAGAGGCTGTATTTTTTATGAATGGAAATGCAGTATTTCAGTGGACATACCTACTAACAATTGAGCGCGGCTTAATTGCCCGTTAGCGTCGCTGTTTTGCTACAGTAGTGCACAAAATAACAACAACAGAATAATCACATGAATACTCGCTCAGGCTCTCGTTTTGATTCATTTTCTCTTCGCTCAAGCCTACCGCTTGCTGCCATCGCTTTATCTGTAATGGCAACCAGTGCTGTAGCCAGTGGGACAAACGTTGCTCCCTCAGAAGAAGATATGCGTTTATATACGATTGCTACCGCGCCCAGTGCCAGCAATTTGCGCAGTGATGTTGAGAAACTGGTTGGTTTTGGCACCCGCCATACCTTGTCTGAAACAGCATCGACAACCCAAGGTATAGGCGCTGCCAGACGTTGGATAAAGGCCGAGTTTGAGCAGATATCAAAAGCCTGCGGCGGTTGCTTAGAGGTCATCACCTTAGCTGACACCGTCACCGGTAAACGTATTCCTAACCCTACCGAAGTGGTTAATGTCATTGCGATTCAGCGTGGCAGTAGCGATCCCAAACGGGTAGTGATGATGAGTGGCGATATCGACTCACGAGTGACCGATGTGATGAATTCAACGTCAATCTCCCCCGGTGCTAACGACAATGCCTCTGGTGTGGCGGGAGCGATAGAAGCGGCGCGGGTGTTATCTCAGTACCAGTTTAACGGCACCATTGTTTACGCTGCACTCTCTGGTGAGGAGCAGGGGTTATACGGCGGGGCAACACTGGCGCAATACGCTAAAGATGAAGGTTGGCAAGTTCAGGCAGTACTGAACAATGACATGATAGGTAACATTGAAGGCATTAACGGCGTTATCGACAACCACTCAGTGCGAGTCTTCTCCGAAGGTGTGCGTATCGCCGAAACTAAAGAGCAAGCCAAGCAGCGTTATTTCAGTGGCGGCGAAAATGATTCCGCATCACGTAACCTTGCCCGTAAAATAAAAACCTTAGCAGACCAATACATGACTAACTTAGATGTGATGCTGGTGTATCGTCTAGATCGCTTCGGTCGTGGTGGTCACCACCTGCCGTTTAACAAAGCGGGTTTGCCTGCGGTGCGCATCATGGAAACCAACGAGAACTACAACCGCCAGCATCAAGATATCCGGGTTGAAAATGGCATCGCTTATGGTGATGTAATAGAGGGTGTTGATTTTAATTTTAATGCAAAACTAACCGCACTAAATGCCATAAGTTTAGCCTCTATGGCATGGGCACCTGCACCGCCAGCAGGCGTCACTATTAAGGGTCAAGTATCTCCAAGTACCACGTTAAATTGGGATGGGACCAAGAATAAGGATGTGGTGGGCTATCGAGTCTATTGGCGTTTAACCACTGAACCAGAATGGACTCATAGCCGTTACGTTGGTAATGTGAATTCGTTTAAATTAGACAATATGGTGATAGATAATTACTTATTTGGTGTTGCTAGTGTGAGTGCTAACGGCAATGTCAGTCCAGTTGTTTTCCCCGGCGCTGCAGGTGCGTTTTAAAGATGTTAGGGAAAACAGGTAATACTCGAGCCTAGCACCTGGAACCGCTAATACTCGAGCCTATCTGAAAGCTGAGAAGGTCCTAGGTACTAGGACGTTCGCCAGCTCACTGCTAGGACGGACTACGTCCTGCTAGGTAATCAACAGAAAACACCACTTGGCTTTTGATGTTGATTTTATGCTTTGCTAGAACCTAGAACCGATCTTAAAGCTGAGAAGGTTCTAGGTACTAGGACGTTCGCCAGCTCACTGCTAGGCCGGACTACGTCCTGCTAGGAAATCAACAGAAAACACCATTTGGCTTTTGATGTTGATGTTGATGTAGATGTTGATTTTATGCCGTCGCTTTTCTCTTTTCTAGTTTTCACCGTAAGCGAAGCGTTCCGTAGTGACGAAGTCACGTGGCGTAAGGCCGTAGGCCGTTCGTCTAAGACTTTACCGTCTTTGCTAGAACCGATCTTAAAGCTGAGAAGGTTCTAGGTACTAGGACGTTCGCCAGCTCACTGCTAGGACGGACTACGTCCTGCTAGGTAATCAACAGAAAACACCACTTGGCTTTTGATGTTGATTTTATGC
>NZ_JAKIKR010000047.1 GCF_023284025.1 Shewanella abyssi
TAACTAAATTGTGTTTATAGAAAGAGTTGATACCGCTTTTTTGCCAAGGCATAGGTCATCAGTTCGAACCACTCCTGCTTGAATCAATCGCTCGCTGCAATCTTCCTCTAGCAAAAACTTCCAAATCTAGCTCAATTGTGTTTATAGCAATAGTTGATACCGCTTTTTTGCCAAGGTATAGGTCATCAGTTCGAACCGCTCTTGTTTGAATCAATCGCTCGCTGCAATCTTCCTCTAGTAAAAACCCAAAACCCTAACTAAATTGTGTTTATAGAAAGAGTTGATACCGCTTTTTTGCCAAGGCATAGGTCATCAGTTCGAACCACTCCTGCTTGAATCAATCGCTCGCTGCAATCTTCCTCTAGTAAAAACTCCAAAACCTAGCTCAATTGTGTTTATAGCAATAGTTGATACCGTTTTTTTGCCAAGGTATAGGTCATCAGTTCGAACCGCTCTTGTTTGAATCAACAGCTCGCTGCAATCTTCCTCTAGTAAAAACCCAAAACCTTAGCTCAGTTGTGTTTATAGAAAGAGTTGATACCGCTTTTTTGCCAAGGTATAGGTCATCAGTTCGAACCGCTCTTGTTTGAATCAACAGCTCGCTCCAATCTTCCTCTAGCAAAAACTTCCAAATCTAGCTCAATTGTGTTTATAGCAATAGTTGATACCGTTTTTTTGCCGAGGTATAGGTCATCAGTTCGAACCACTCTTGTTTAAATCAATAGCTCGCTGCAATCTTCCTCTAGTAAAAACTCCAAAACCTAGCTCAATTGTGTTTATAGCAATAGTTGATACCCTTTTTTGCCAAGGTATAGGTCAGGATCTATGGCAACAATTACGTGATCAAGCGCTTGTTTCTTTCACTATCTCTAAAGTAAGCGATTTCCTAATGGGCAAAGTATGACAACCCTCAAATATTCGGTAGCGTATTTAGCTCATAATACAAGCAGACTAATTTTTGGCTTGTCATCTAAAATGCGAGCGATAGGAGAGCTGTAAATGCGTATTCAACAACTTAGTGAGCTTTTAGATTATGTAGCAACTTGTCGTCGTGAAATGGCACAGCTATATAGCCGTTTACACACGCAAGCTGATTCAACACGTGTAAAGCTAATGCTAGAGTATTTCAAGCAGCATGAGCTGCAGACCGCTGAGAAGCTGGAAAACTATATCGATGAAGCTCCTAAGAAAATACTTGATACTTGGTATAAAGATATCGTCTTTGAAGATTTCATCACTCTTTGTCTAAAGCAAACTATGCCAGCAAACATGAGTGAAGATGATATTTTGGAGCTGCATTTAGAGCTCGATAATAAGCTGATCGGATTAATTGAAAAGACAGCTCTTTCATCAGCATCCCCAGACACAAAAGGTGCACTTGAAGATCTCGTTAGGGTTGAAAATATTCAACAGCAGCGTTTGGTGCATAGTAGTATCCGCATGGACGATATCTAGTCGCAAGATTTTCTCTACTGAAAAGGCACCAAGAGGTGCCTTTTTTGATCTTCCGCATAACGACAGCATGGCTATACTTGTGTTAGATCAACTTATGGTGATTTAAGTCTCTTCAGGATGAACAATTCATTTGTGTTTAAGTCTGAATGACTAACATTCTAAGTTAGTCATGATTCTGTTTTGGAAAAGCCTAAATGAGCGAAAAGTATCTGTCTTCATTATTATCATTATATTCTGTCCAGCAAGTGAGGGACGCTGAGGTTGACGCTGTCCGTTGTGGCGAAATAAGCCTTTATGATTTAGTTGAGCGGGCCGCATTAGCAGCCTCTGAGCAACTTCAAACCTTAAAGCCAGACTCTCAATCTATTTTGATTTTGGCGGGTCATGGCAACAATGGTGCCGATGCTTATGTTACGGCATCTATGCTGATTAAAGCGGGACGAACTGTCATTTTGCAAGCCTCTGCCGCCCATAGCCCATCAGAAGAATTGCTACTTGCGATTGCATGTTTTGAAAACCTAGGGGGTAAAGCGACTCTTTTCTGTAGCGATAGCATCGCTACAGCAGAGGTGATTGTTGATGGCCTATTAGGTACAGGGGCTAAAGGTGAACTGAGTGATGAGCTAGTTGCGGTGATTAGTGCGGTGAATCGCAGCGATGCGTGGGTGTTGTCACTTGATGTTCCATCTGGAATTGAGCCTGATACAGGAATATCGAAGCAAGTTGCTATAGACGCGAATATGACCCTGACCTTTGGAGCGATTAAGCAAGGTTTATTAACCAGCCAAGCTCGACACTTTTGCGGTCAATTATTACTGGCAGATATTGGCTTGGAGTCATTTCTTCCTCCAAGCAAGGTTAAAAGATTAATCAGCGAAGATCTGCCGAACATTTTCCTGCCGAGAAGAAGGGATTCCCACAAAGGCAATAACGGTAAAGTTTCCGTTATTGGTGGAGATATCGGCATGTCTGGCGCAGTGAGGCTGGCTTCTGAGTCATGTTTGAGAGCGGGTGCTGGACTGGTCACCGTAATTTCTAGACCGGAACATCACACGGTAGTTTGTACCACTCGACCTGAATTGATGTTTTGGGGTTGTGAGTTAGTCGATATGGAAGTTTATCTTAAATTGGGCTGGGCAGATGTGTTGGTTATCGGCCCCGGCCTAGGAACTACGGATTGGGGATACAATCTACTTAAGGCGGTCGATTTGGCTGACAAACCCAGTGTGATCGATGCCGATGCGTTAAACCTACTGTGTCATTTCCCCCAGTCGAATAAGCATTGGGTGTTAACTCCACACCCTGGTGAAGCAGGACGATTACTCGGGGTGAGCACTGCAGAAATAGAGAAAGATCGTTTTAAGGCCGTTCGTAGCTTGCATGAGAAGTATGGTGGAGTCATTGTTTTAAAAGGTGCAGGAACCCTTATTTATGATGGGTATGACTGCGTTGTAGCGCCGGTTGGAAACCCTGGCCTTGCCAGCGGTGGCTGCGGTGATGTGCTCTCAGGGATCATTGGTGCATTGATAGCGCAGGGTTTTAGCAACATGGAAGCGGCTTATCTCGCGGTTGTCATTCATGGTGACGCAGCCGATCTAGCGGCTAAAAACGGTGAAAGAGGTATGCTAGCCAGTGATTTAATGCCCTATATTCATCAGCTGGTTAATGAAATCTAGTTTAGAAATCGAGATGATTAGGTTAAAGTAACGCATTCTAGCCAATGTGTTACTAGGACAGCTTTTTAAATTAATATGAATATGCAAACAATTACCTTAGATCTTAATAATGAGCAAGAGACTGTAAGTTTAGGGACCAAGTTATCGGCACTCATTACACCGCCTTTAACGCTCTACCTTAGTGGTGATTTAGGCGCTGGCAAGACCACATTTAGCCGAGGACTAATCCAAAGCTTAGGCCATGATGGAGCCGTAAAAAGCCCTACCTACACCTTGGTTGAGCCATACGAGTTGGACGGAATTGACGTTTTTCATTTTGATTTGTATCGGCTATATGATCCCGAAGAACTTGAGTTCATGGGAATACGAGATTATTTTACTGAACGTAGCCTATGTATTGTTGAATGGCCTGATCGCGGCCACGGCCTATTACCGCCAGCGGATATACACATTGGCATTAAATATGTTAATACTGGACGACAAATAGAATTACAGGCTCTCTCTACAAAGGGTGAGCAAATATTGGCGTGTTTGAATAATAATGATAATAAACAATAATATATTTAAGCTAGTTCTACTACTTCTTACCTTTGGTGCTTCATTTTTTGCGCAGAGTGCTAATAAACTCGAAGGCGTAAGAGTATGGGCTGCACCCGAGTCAACACGTATTGTTTTTGATTTAAGTCAATCGCCGAATTACACGCACTTTACCTTGACCAACCCCTATCGATTAGTTGTTGATTTGAAAAACTCATCCAACAAAGTCAACCTATCTAAAATTGCTAACAACAGTAAGCTGGTTAAGAAAATTAGAAAGAGTTCTCCGCCAGAGAAAGGCACGCTCAGGATTGTAATTGATTTAGTTAAGCCACTAAAAGCGAGCTTGTTTGCGCTGCCTCCAACGGCTCCGTACGGAAATCGATTGGTTGTTGATCTCGATAGCGGAAGCTCTAAACCCACACGTAAGCCAGTGCGCGCATTGCGCGATGTTATCGTGGCTATTGATGCGGGACATGGTGGGGACGACCCCGGGTCTATCGGTCCGACAGGAATGTATGAAAAGAAAGTTGTCTTGCAGATAGCCCAAAAAGTCGCACAAAAAATTAATGCAACACCGGGAATGAAAGCGGTGATGACCCGTACCGGTGATTATTTTGTTAATTTGAATCGCCGCTCAGAGATAGCCAGAAATAGTAAGGCTGATCTGTTGATCTCTATTCATGCTGATGCGTTTACCTCGCCACAACCTAGAGGTGCTTCAGTCTGGGTATTGTCTATGCGTCGTGCCAACAGTGAAATTGGTCGTTGGTTAGAGCAGAAAGAGAAACATTCTGAGCTGCTCGGTGGTGCCGGTGAAATTATTCAAAATACCGATAATGAACAGTATTTGGCGATGACCTTACTCGATATGTCGATGGATCGCTCAATGGCGATTAGTCACAATATTGCTGGTGATGTTTTATCTAACCTAGGCAAGGTGACTAAACTACACAAATATAAGCCAGAGTCGGCCAGTTTTGCCGTGCTTAAATCTCCAGATATTCCGTCGATATTGGTAGAGACTGGATTTATTTCAAATCATAGGGAGGAGCGGTTACTCTCCCAACGAGAGCATCAAAATAATATTGCCAAAGCCGTACATAAGGGCGTGGTTAAGTATTTTGCAGCCAATCCTCCGGTTAATTCGTTACTCGCCAGTAAAAGTAATACCAAGCACAAAGTACGCAGTGGTGAATCATTATCGGTTATTGCCCATCGTTATCAGATCACGATAAGCGGCTTGAAAAAAGCCAATAAGCTTAAATCTGATACATTGAGAATTGGGCAAACGTTAGTCATTCCGCGGGCGTAATCATGTTGCAGTTAAAGAGTAAATAATGGCCATAGAAAAGTTACCTCCTCAGCTTGCTAACCAAATAGCGGCTGGGGAAGTTGTTGAACGACCCGCTTCCGTTATCAAGGAGCTGGTCGAGAACAGCCTAGATGCCGGTGCAACCAGAGTTGATATCGAAATCGATAAAGGCGGTAGTAAACTTATCCGTATTAGAGATAATGGTTTAGGGATCCCAAAGGAGGATCTTGAGCTAGCGTTATCTCGGCATGCCACTTCTAAGCTCAAATCTCTTGATGATCTAGAAGCGATTATGAGCTTTGGATTTCGAGGGGAAGCATTAGCCAGTATTAGTTCTGTTTCTCGGCTTACCTTAACCTCAAGGACGGTTGAGCAAACAGAAGCATGGCAAGCCAAGGCTGAAGGCACGGAGATGGCGGTGCAAATATTACCCGCAGCGCATCCCGTTGGAACAACAATCGAAGCCATCGACCTGTTTTTCAATACACCGGCTAGGCGTCGCTTCTTAAAAAGTGATAAAACTGAATTTACTCATATAGACGAATGGCTAAAGCGCATCGCACTAGTCAGGCGTGATATCCACTTTACCCTTAAGCATAATGGTAAAAGTGTCCGTAATTACCGTCCGGCGAATACCGAAATTCAGTATCTACAGCGTTTAGGGCAAGTGTGTGGTAAAGCGTTTGCGGAAACGTGCTTGCATATTAATTGTCAGCACAACGATTTAACGTTAAGTGGCTACCTTCAAGCACCCAATGCCGCATCCGGCTATTGCGAAACACAGTACTTTTACGTGAACGGTCGCTTGGTTAAAGACAGACTGGTTAACCACGCGGTGAGACAAGCATTTTCTGAATTTGCCATCGGCGTTTCACCTGGTTACGTACTCATGCTCGAACTTGACCCTCATCAGGTGGACGTTAACGTGCATCCTGCAAAACATGAGGTGCGTTTCCATCAAAGCCGTTATATACATGATTATATTCTGCAAGCGTTGCAATCAGCGATGACGCAATCTGCCGAGCTTGGGTTGCAAGTGGAGCCAGAAGTCAGTGAATTACAAAATAATACCTTTGTGGATCAAACTCCATCTGCGAACGGTGCATCAATAGCAGCTTCTCAAGGCTATGCTGAAGCCAGCAATAAGCCATCGGCATCTTTTAGTGTCAGCGAGCGTCCAGCTGCAGCATCACAAAGTAACAGTGATCCCCAGTCGAGCTACAGAGCGCCATTAAGGCCCGTTACTCATCGCCCGGAAGTGAGTTTACCCACACAAAGCAGCTTAGATGCTTATGGGAGTTTGCTTAGTACCACTAAAAGCCCCACTGTTAATGTGGCAAGCAACAGAAACACCAATGCAGTGGCTGGCGCAGCGGTAAACATGCCGCCGGTATTAGCAGATAAATATTGGCTGATAGCGAAACAAGATACGCTGAGCTTGCTAAGTATCGCTGATGTCATTAATGCGACTGTACGTGAAGAGATAAAGTTAAAGTTTGCTCAAGGATTGGTGGGTCAACCTTTGCTCATGCCAGTTGCTGTACCTGTTGATAAGGTCTGGAGTGAGATCATAGAAAGTAGAGAACAGTTACTGCGAAAGTTAGGAATTGAGCTATCTATTCGACTTGGGCAGTTGATTATCAAAAAAGTGCCCCCATATCTGAGGGACAGCCAATTGGCTTCGTTGATCCCTGAGTTATTACAATGGATCCGCTTTGAATTGCCCTGTGATGCAGCATTAATTAGTTGGCTTGCTGAGCAATCCTCAGATCATTTTACTGCCAGCGCCGAGGCGTGGTTAGCTTTTAATACGCTCGATGAGAGTGTTATAAGCGCACTTTATAATCAAAGCCAAGTATTACCTTGGCAGCAATGGATGAAAGAATCTCAGAGTGACTGACAAGAAAAAGCATAAAGTTATCACCTTAATGGGCCCAACAGCTTCAGGTAAAACGGCGTTGGCCATTGAGCTTGTCAAAAACCATGACTGCGAAATTATTTCTGTGGACTCTGCATTGATCTACAAGCAGATGGATGTTGGAAGTGCTAAACCCGACGCCGCAGAGTTAGCCGAAGCTCCTCATCGCCTGATCAATCTTATTGACCCGGTGGAGAGTTATTCAGCTGCAGATTTTAGAAGAGATGCACTGAGCCAAATAGAAGAGATCATTAGTCGTGGTAAAACGCCTTTGCTTGTGGGGGGGACTATGATGTATTTCAAAGCCTTGATTGAGGGCTTATCACCTCTTCCTGCGGCAGACGAAGCCATTCGCGCGCAAATAGCTGCAGAAGCAGACACTCTTGGTTGGCAAGCATTACATGACGAACTTAGAACAATTGATCCGGTATCGGCTGAACGTATTCACCCTAATGATCCGCAGCGATTAGCCAGAGCATTAGAGGTATTTCGGATCAGTGGCAAGTCGTTAACAGAGTTAACGAAAACCAAATTAGATGCATTCCCTTACGAAGCAGTGCAATTTGCGATTGCGCCGAACGACAGAAAGGTGTTACATAAAGCGATAGAAACTCGTTTTATGTCGATGTTAGGTCAAGGATTTGTAGAAGAAGTAAAAAATCTAAAGGCTCGCGGTGACTTACATTTAGACCTGCCATCAATGCGATGTGTAGGTTATCGACAATGCTGGCAGCATTTAGATGGTGAATTTGACTATGAAACTATGGTTGAAAAAGCTATTGTTGCTACTAGGCAATTAGCTAAGCGTCAATTAACATGGTTACGTGGTTGGCCAGAGTTAATCTGGCTAGAAAGCGGAGCTGAAAGCAATCTTGCTACAGTAATGCGATATAGTCGCTAGCTTATTGGCCGTCGCTGTATAATACTAAAACCAAAGAATAAATTTTATAGTATTCGAATTACTATTGATATTACATAAAAAAGGAAATTAGAAAATGGCAAAGGGGCAATCTTTACAAGACCCGTTTTTGAACGCATTGCGTCGTGAACGCGTTCCAGTATCTATTTATCTTGTTAACGGCATTAAGCTACAAGGGCAAGTTGAGTCTTTCGATCAGTTTGTTATCTTGCTTAAAAATACGGTCAGCCAGATGGTTTACAAGCATGCCATTTCAACAGTGGTACCGTCACGTCCATTTAACGTGAGTAACCACCAAGCGACGAATGCTCAAGCAGGTTATAACGCTCAACACGATGAAAGTGATGAGAAGTAAGTTTTTAAGGAGATTGCTTTTTGTTTGATCGTTATGAGGCAGGAGAAAAAGCGGTACTTGTCCATATCGACTTCTCCGATGAGGATAGCCGAGAGGATCTAGAGGAGCTCAAACTTTTAGTTGAGTCTGCTGGTGCCCAGTCAATCGGAGTCATTACAGGAAGTCGTCGTGCTCCGGATCGTAAGTTTTTTATTGGTTCGGGAAAAGCGGAAGAGTTAGCTGCGATGGTTGCAGCTACAGATGCTAATGTGGTTATCTTTAACCATCCTTTGAGCCCCGCTCAAGAGCGAAATTTGGAGCATCTGTGTGAATGTCGAGTGCTCGACAGAACAGCTTTGATCCTTGATATTTTTGCTCAAAGAGCGAGAACCTTTGAGGGTAAGTTGCAAGTGGAGCTAGCGCAATTGCGCCACATGTCAACGCGCCTAATTCGGGGTTGGACGCATCTAGAAAGGCAGAAAGGGGGCATTGGTCTTCGCGGACCAGGTGAAACCCAACTAGAAACAGATAGACGTTTGTTAAGAGCGCGAATTCGTACTATTAATAGACGTTTAGCTAAAGTAGATAAACAGCGTGATCAAAGTCGTAGAGCTAGAGTGCGAAGTGATATGTCGACAGTGTCCTTGGTCGGATATACCAATGCCGGAAAGTCGACATTATTCAATGCATTAACATCTTCAGATGTTTACGCGGCTGATCAGCTTTTCGCAACGTTAGATCCAACATTGCGAAAATTAGAGTTACCAGATGGACATGTTATTTTAGCTGATACTGTAGGGTTTATTAGGCATTTGCCTCATGATCTTGTTGCAGCATTTAAAGCTACATTGCAGGAAACGCGACAAGCAGACTTGTTATTACATGTCGTGGATAGCGCTGATGAGAACATGGCGGATAATTTTGAGCAAGTGCAGAATGTGCTCAAAGAGATCGACGCTGACGAAATTCCACAATTGATCGTTTGTAATAAAATCGATCTGCTGGATGAGGTGAAACCTCGCATCGATTACGATGATGAGGGGAATCCAATTAGAGTCTGGGTATCTGCCCAGCAGCAAAAAGGCTTGGAGCTAGTTCAAGAAGCTATCAACGATTTAGTTGGTAAAGCTGTCAAAGAACTAACCTTGCAAATTCCCGCTTCGGCAGGACATTATCTGGGCCAGTTTTATAAACTGGATGTAATACAGCAGAAAGAGTATGACGATCTGGGGAACTGTATGATCTCTGTGCGCTTGTTAGAGGCGGATTGGCGTCGACTGGTGAAGCAGAGCCTTGGTGAAATAGAAACTTTTATCGTCGATGAAGTCGTCGTATAAATTGTTATTTTAGTAATCTCGCTTATTTCATACACTATGGAGTACTAAATGGCTTGGAACGAGCCCGGTAACAAGGGTCAAGACCCTTGGGGGAAAAAAGGTGGTAACGATAAAGGACCACCTGATTTAGATGAAGTTTTTCGCAACCTTTCTAAGCGCTTTGGCGGCAAAGGTTCTGGCGGTGGCATAAGCGCAATGAGCTTGGTTATCGTTTTAGCAATTGCCGTTGTTGTGTGGGGCTTATCGGGCTTCTACACAGTTAAAGAAGCTGAGAAGGGTGTAGCACTGCGTTTTGGTGGCTATATTGGTGAAGTTGATCCTGGCCTTCAATGGAAAGCAACCTTCATTGATGAAGTGACTCCAGTGAATGTGCAAACTGTTCGTTCAATTCCAGCTTCTGGCAGTATGCTTACAGCGGATGAAAACGTGGTATTAGTGCAACTTGACGTTCAATATAGAGTGAATAATGCGAAGAATTATCTTTATAGTGTAGTCAATGCCGATGCCAGTTTGCGCGAAGCAACTGACAGTGCATTACGTTACGTTATTGGCCACAATACGATGGATGATATCTTGACCACGGGTCGAGATAAGATTCGTCGTGATACCTGGGATGAGATTGAACGTATCATCGAAAGGTATAACCTTGGTATCGTCATTGTTGACGTTAACTTCTTGCCTGCCCGTCCGCCAGAAGAGGTGAGAGACGCCTTTGATGACGCAATTGCCGCGCAAGAGGATGAGCAGCGCTTTATCCGTGAAGCAGAAGCTTACTCTCGTCAGTTAGAACCTCAGGTTCGAGGTACTGTGCAGCGTATGGGTCAACAAGCTAGAGCTTACAAGCAAAGAGTTACGCTTGAAGCCCAAGGTAAAGTTGCTCGTTTTGAGCAGTTACTACCTGAATACCAAATGGCACCGGAAGTCACTAGAGAGCGTATGTATTTCGATACAATGCAAGAGGTGATGAGTGGGACCAGTAAGGTGCTTATTGATGCAAAAAGTAGTGGTAACTTGATGTATTTACCGTTAGATAAGCTGATGCAAAATAGCCAATCTGGTAAATCTACCAGCGTTAATCGCCAACCCGCACAGCCTATAATGTCGGTGAACAGCACGACAAATAATAGCAGTATGCCTCTTGATGGTCGCCCATCAAGAGGAGATCGTACGGGGAGGAATTAAATCATGGGTAAATTTATTGCAGTAATAGTAGCGGTACTTATTGCTATCAGTTTGTCGTCTATTCTAGTGGTTCATGAAGGCGAGCGCGCAATCGTTTCACGTTTTGGTAAAGTCTTAAAAGATGACGGTGTTACGCGCGTTTACAGCCCTGGTTTGAATATAAAGATCCCTATGCTTGATAAGGTCAAGTTTTTGGATTCTCGCGTTCAAACCTTGGATGGTGCTGCGGACCGTTTTGTGACTTCTGAGAAGAAAGACCTTATGGTCGACTCTTATGTGAAGTGGCGTATCTTGGATTTTGAACGTTACTATTTGTCGACTAATGGTGGCATTAAAGCGAACGCGGAATCTCTGCTACAACGCAAAATCAACAACGATCTTCGCACTGAGTTTGGTCGTCGTACGATTAAAGAGATCGTTTCTGGTAGCCGTGATGAACTGCAATCTGACACACTTAAAAATGCTTCAGAAAGTGCCGCCGACTTAGGCATTGAAGTCGTTGATGTCCGAGTTAAGCAGATCAACTTACCGGCTAACGTTAGCACCAGTATCTATCAACGTATGCGTGCAGAACGTCAAGCTGTAGCCAAAGAGCATCGTGCTCAAGGGCAAGAGCAAGCCGAGATCATTCGCGCTAAGACAGATGCTAGTGTTACGATTCAGACCGCTGAAGCTGAGCGTAAAGCGCTAACTTTGCGTGGTGCAGGTGATGCTGAAGCCGCCAAGATATATGCAGATGCATACACTAAAGATCCTGAGTTTTATAGCTTTGTACGTAGTTTAGAAGCTTATAAAGCGAGTTTCTCTGGTGACAGCAATGTGATGGTACTTGAACCGAATAGCGAGTTCTTTAGATATATGAAGAGTTCTACTGGTAAGTAAGTTTGTCACTCGATAAAAAAAGGCCTAACAAATGTTAGGCCTTTTTTGTAGGTAAAATAATTAATTTCACCGCCTTTTTCTAATTCCCACCTATTCCGTCAACTATTCATTAATAGCAATAATAAGCCAGCATCTCAGAACGTAAGTGTCTAATTTAGCTCTGTTTAAATAAAGTGTTTTTTAATGTTCTATTGAGCTTATTTGACAATATTGTTAGTCTTAATGCTTTCTTTTTGTGCATAATCGGCACTAAAAGCAACATAGTTAACTTAGTTATGTGTTTTAACTATGATCTGGTTCTGATTTTTGGCTATAATGAGCCCCGCCTCAAATTTATATTTTTATTAACTGACTTAAGTCAGATTTTAAGAAACTTGAATAAAACAAGAATTCCAACACTCTCTGGAGATAAGTGGATGAGCAATGCGCCAGTCGATACCGGACGTCGCAGATTTCTGACCGCAGCAACCGCCGTAGTAGGTGGTGCTGGTGCCGCTGCTGTAGCGGTTCCGTTTATAAAGTCATGGAATCCGAGTGCCAAAGCGAAAGCAGCAGGTGCGCCGGTTGA
Organism: Shewanella abyssi; assembly: GCF_023284025.1. Taxonomy (GTDB): domain Bacteria; phylum Pseudomonadota; class Gammaproteobacteria; order Enterobacterales; family Shewanellaceae; genus Shewanella; species Shewanella abyssi. Next base: position 12,124 of record NZ_JAKIKR010000047.1, read on the forward strand.
AGTAAATATTAGTAAAGTCGAGCCAGGTCAACTTATTCGAGTTGAATGGCGTGGTAAGCCTGTATGGGTTGTTCGTCGTACCAAGGAGATCTTAGATGGTCTGCCTGCAATTGACGCACAGCTTCGCGATCCAGATTCTGTTGAACCACAACAGCCTGCATACGCACAAAACACAGGGCGTTCAATTAAGGCCGAGTATTTCATAGCCGTTGGCTTATGTACTCACCTAGGTTGTTCTCCAACTTACTTACCAGATACATTTGGTGAGCAGGTAGAAGGTGTTGCATCTGGCTTCTTCTGTCCTTGTCACGGTTCTAAGTTTGATATGGCTGGTCGCGTATTTCAGGGTGTACCAGCACCATTGAACCTAGTCATCCCTCCACATCAATATATTGATGATGGCACCGTGATTATCGGTGTTGATAAAGGAGCTGCGTAATGGTTAAAAATATCATTGATTGGATTGATGAGCGTATCCCGATGACGGCAACCTATAACCGTCATGTTGGTCAATATGCGACGCCGACCAACTTTAACTTTTGGTACTTTTTTGGCTCATTAGCCATGTTAGTACTGGTCAACCAACTGCTTACGGGTATTTGGTTAACAATGAACTACGTTCCGACTGCGGAAGGTGCGTTCGCTTCTATCGAATATATCATGCGTGATGTGGAGTACGGTTGGTTGCTGCGGTATATGCATTCCACCGGTGCATCAGCCTTCTTTGTCGTCATCTATCTTCATATGTTCCGTGGCATTATTTACGGGTCGTACCAGAAGCCTAGAGAGCTGCTATGGCTATTCGGTATGCTGATCTTCCTCGTGTTGATGGCTGAAGCGTTTATGGGTTACCTGCTGCCTTGGGGACAGATGTCCTACTGGGGCGCACAGGTAATTATCTCTTTGTTTGGCGCCATTCCTTTTATCGGTGATGACCTGACATTGTGGATCCGCGGTGACTTTGTCGTCTCCGGCGCAACCCTAAACCGTTTCTTTGCACTGCATGTTATCGCATTGCCGCTGGTATTAGTTGTGTTGGTATTCCTACACCTAATTGCCTTGCATGAAGTTGGGTCAAACAACCCAGACGGTATCGAGATTAAGAAGAATAAGGATGAGAACGGTTGGCCGAAAGATGGCATTCCATTCCACCCATACTACACAGTGAAAGATATTATGGGTGTCGCAGGATTCCTGATTGTCTTCTGTTATGTATTGTTCTTTATGCCTGAAGGTGGTGGTTACTTCCTTGAGGGGCCGAACTTTGAAGCGGCGAACCCGATGAAGACGCCAGAGCATATTGCACCGGTTTGGTACTTCACACCTTTCTATGCAATCTTGCGTGCGATCCCTGACAAGTTAATCGGCGTTATCGGCATGGGCTTAGCCATTGCTGTGTTGTTTGTTCTGCCTTGGTTAGATCGTTGTAGTGTTAAGTCAGTTCGCTATCGCAGCATGACTCACAAGCTGAACATTGGTCAGTTTGCCGTATCATTTATTGTATTGGGCTACTTAGGTGCAGTTCCTACAACGGAAATCCTGACTTATGTGGCACGTTTCTTTACGGTGACTTACTTCGGCTTCTTCTTACTGCTGTGGATATACAGTAAGAATGAGAAGACTAAGCCTGTACCAGAGAGGTTGACACACTAATGAAGAAATTATTGATTGCATTAGTCGCATTGGTTCCAACGTTGGCTATGGCTTCAGGTGGCGGTGCCCACCTTGAAGACGCTAACATAGATCTTAATGATCAAGAGTCACTGCAGCGTGGTTTGGATCACTTCCAAAACAACTGTGCCGGTTGCCATAGCACTCAGTATCAGCGTTATGAGCGAGTGGCAAATGATCTCGCTATTCCGCTAGATGTTATGAGCGCTAAATATGTCCATGGAGAAGCCAAAGTTGGCGAGCTCATGGAAAATGCGATTCCTGAAACAGACGCTGCTAAGTGGTTTGGTGCAACGCCTCCAGACCTAACATTAGTTGCCCGTGTTCGTGGCGAAGATTGGGTTTACACATACCTTAAGGGTTTTTATAAAGATGAAAATCGCCCATTTGGTGTAAACAATACTGTTTTCCCATCAGTTGGTATGCCCCATGTTCTGCAAGAACTTCAGGGCCTAGCAGTTAAACAGGAAGATGGAACACTCGTTGCGACTGGCGGTACACTGTCTGCTGAGGAGTATGACCAATACGTCCGTGATATCACTGGCTACTTGGTTTACTCTGGCGACCCAGTAAAACTTGAGCGTGAAAGCTTAGGTTGGTGGGTGATGGGCTTCCTATTTATTTTCTTTATTGTGGCCTACCTCTTAAAGAAAGAATACTGGAAAGATGTACACTAAGCCCTATTAAAGGGTAGAATGTATTATCCGCATATTGTAAACGGGGAGCTATGCTCCTCGTTTGCTTGTGCATTTTTTGCTTTTTGAATTGTGAATCCCGGAGGGTATCAATGGCTGTTGCTGCCAACAAACGCTCAATCATGACCCTGTATTCAGGCGCCGATGACCTTTATAGTCATCAAGTACGTATCGTTCTTGCTGAGAAAGGAGTAACGGTTGACGTACTGCAGGTTGATCCAAATGAGATCCCTGAAGATTTGATCGAGCTTAACCCGTACAACACTGTGCCAACATTGGTAGACAGAGAGTTAGTACTTTATAACTCTCGCATCATTATGGAATACCTAGATGAGCGTTTTCCTCATCCTCCATTAATGCCTGTTTATCCGGTTTCACGTGGTCAAACTCGTCTTTGGATGCACCGCATCGAAGAAGATTGGTATGCACTTGTAGAACGTATTAGAAAAGGCGACCGTGCTGAAGCTGCTCGTAAAGAGTTGACTGAAAGCTTAACGGCTATTGCCCCTATCTTCGGTGAAGTGCCTTACTTCATGAGCGAAGAGTTTGGTTTAGCGGATTGCTACTTAGGCCCACTATTGTGGCGTCTACCAGTATTGGGTATTGAGCTAGATAACCGTGCTGCCAAAGATATTAAAGCTTACATGACTCGTTTATTCGATCGTGAATCTTTTAAAGCTTCTTTAACAGAGACTGAGCGCGAAATGCGCATGGGTATCTAATGAAAGAGCTTACCCCGAATCGTCCATACTTGTTGCGGGCTTATTATGACTGGTTAATGGATAATCAGTTAACGCCCCATGTTGTTGTTGATGCCTATGTGCCTGGCACACAAGTACCACAAGAATATGTTAAAGATGGTCAAATTGTACTTAATATTACTGAAAGTGCTGTAGGTAACTTACAGATCACTAATGAGTTTATTGAGTTCAGTGCGCGTTTTGGTGGTGTTCCTCAGCAGGTGTTGCTGCCTATGGCTGCAATTGTTGCTATCTACGCCAGAGAAAATGGCGCTGGTACGGTTTTCGATTTAGAAGAATCTTACGAGATAGATGACGCTGAAGAGACAGGGCTTTCTGTAGTAAAAGAGCCTGTTGAAGTCAGTGAGCCTGAAGAGACCAAAGAAGAGGTTAAGGAACCTAAACGCCGTAGTCATCTGACCTTGGTGAAATAGGTTGTAACCCGAAAGAGAAGCCAGTCATTGACTGGCTTTTTTATTGGGAAAAATTCACTACAAAATGACAGGGGGGTATCGTTCATCCACTCCACTCTATAAGTGAAGATCTAGGGTCACTGTGATAGCATCAGCGCCCAACGATACTTAAACTCAATGCAAAGCAACATTTAGTGCGATTATCCCGATGGTTATCGGAATTCTATTCGTAATAGATGAAGCAAGTGATATACAGGCTCCGGCGCTCTTATGATCTTAATGATCGATAACTACGACTCTTTCACTTATAACTTGGTGCAGTACTTCCAGCAGCTGGAACAAAACATCACGGTTAGGCGTAATGATGAGATAACCCTTGGGCAAATTGAGTTGCTTAACCCCAGCCATATAGTCATCTCACCAGGGCCTTGCACGCCAAATGAAGCGGGTCTATCGCTTGCAATCATTAAGCAGTTTGCGGGTAAATTGCCTATCTTAGGTGTTTGCTTAGGGCACCAAGCTATTGCCCAAGTATTTGGCGCCAATGTGGTAAAGGCTAAACGTGTCATGCATGGAAAGACCAGCAACATAGTGCATTCAGGTAAGGGGCTATTTCTACACTTGAATAATCCACTTACTGTGACCCGATATCACTCCTTATTAATCGATGCAGTCCCAACAGGTTTTGTTTTGGATGCCTGGTATGATGACCCAGTGCACGGCCGTGAAATAATGGCAATGAGCAATCCTGAACACAAAATTTATTCAGTGCAGTTTCACCCCGAATCCGTTTTGACAGAGCAAGGGCATAACTTGTTAGCCAACTTCATCAAAATTACCTAAACCGCTACTATCTGTTACAAATTAACTGCGTTTTAAATCAATCCCGTTGATAAAGTGTGATATAAAAGTCCGCAAAAATACCAATAATAAAAGGGATGGATAATGAAAAGCGTCATTCGTCATATCGGATTGAGTGCTCTAACAGTTGCTATTTTAGCGGGCTGCTCAACAACTAATACCACAGTTACACCTGAGCCAGTGACTTCAGCAAACGCTGTCACTTTGTCAGCACCACCACAAGTTGACCAAGCACTTACGCTTAAGCAAATAATGGCTAATCCCGACTGGATGGGATTGCTTGCCAAAGGCGCTTATTGGAGTGACGATAGCCAATCTATCTACTTCGCTCGCCAAGCTCATGGCAACCCGACGCGTAATTATTATCAACAAGATCTGACCGGTTCTGCAGCTAGCGAGCTAGCATTAAACCAGCTACATGCCGCGGATCAAGAGTACGGCGTGTTGGATAATGATAAGACCCGTAAAGCCTATCTCTATCAAGGTAACTTGTTTGTCAAAGATCTCGCTTCAAAAGCGATCACTCAGCTAACCCGCCAAAATACCAAAGTAGATGGTGTTAGCTTTTTAAACAACGGTGATATCGCTTATTGGCAAGGCGAAGATATTTATACTATCAACCGTAATTCAGGCTTATCGGTGCAGATAGCGCATATTAAAATGGCCGCTGAGCCAAAAGGTGTCCAAGAGCCTGCAACTTACATCGCTAAACAGCAGCAGCGCCTTATCGAGTACGTAGCACTGCAGCAGAGTAACGCTAAATCTAAAGAGCAGTATAAAGCGGACTTAGCTAAAGCCGATCCTACTATGTCAGCCAAGACATGGTATTTAGGCAATAGCGAAGTTGTTACCGAGCTGAGTTTGTCTCCGGACGGACGCTACGTATTACTGTCACTGCGTGACAAAGATTACAGCTGGCGCGGCGAACACGACATCATGCCGAACTACTTAGGTAAAGATGGTTATGTCGATGCTGTGCCTGCGCGCGCCCGTGTTGCTGAAGATACACCAGCCGGTGAGCGCTTAGTCGTTCTTGATCTGCAAACTCACACTAAAAAAGATATCACCATCGAAGGCTTAACGGGCTTTGATGAGGATGTACTTGCTAGCGTTAAAGCTGAGAATGCCAAGGCAAAAGGTGAAAGCTATCAAAGTGAGAACTCGCCACGTAAAGTGCAGCGAATTCAAGATTGGGGCTGGTCGCAAAGTGCTATCCAATGGCAAGCAAGTGGCGATAAAGTCGCTGTGATGTTAGAAGCCGTTGATAACAAAGATCGCTGGATTGCGACGATTGATCTCACTAAAGGTAGTTTGAAGACCGAGCACCGTCTGCACGATGATGCCTGGATAAACTACAACTTTAATCAGTATGGCTGGTTACCCAATAGCGACAGCTTGTATTACTTGTCTGAAGAGACCGGTTATTCACATCTCTACCTAAAAGCCAGTGGTGAAAAAGCAAAGCCGCTAACCCAAGGTCAATATGTCGTCAGTGATATTACCTTAGGGCCCAAAGCGCAGTTCATCTATTACAAAGCCAATAAGAGTCATCCTGGTATCGATAATGTTTATCGGGTAGAGATCGCAACCGGTAAAGACCAGCAGTTAACCCAATGGCAAGGTCAGCTCGATTACAAGTTGAGTCCAGATGGCGCTCAGTTACTGCTAAACGCATCTACCCGCATTAAACCCGCTGAACTTTTTGTGCAACCGATTGGCGGCGAGATAAAACAGCTTACTGATCACACTAGCGCTGCATTTAAAGACTATCCATGGCAAGCGCCAGAAGTCGTCGCCGTTCCATCTACTCATGGTGCCGGCGACGTGTATGCTCGAGTTTATTTGCCACAAGGGTACAGCAAAGACAACGCTGACAAGTATCCGGCGGTTATTTTTAACCACGGTGCTGGTTACCTGCAAAATGCTCACTACGGCTTCTCTGGTTACTTTAGAGAGTTCATGTTCCATAACTTACTAGCGCAACAAGGCTATGTGGTCATGGATATGGATTACCGTGGTTCAAAAGGTTACGGCCGAGATTGGCGTACTGCTGTGTACCGTCAAATGGGCACACCGGAAGTTGAAGATCTTAAAGACGGTGTGAGCTGGATGGCGGCGAATGCTAATGTCGATGCAGGCAAAGTGGGGACTTACGGTGGCTCTTACGGTGGCTTCTTGACGTTTATGGCACTCTTTAACGAGCCTGAACTATTCCAAGCGGGTGCTGCTCTGCGTCCAGTTTCTGATTGGGCTCATTATAATGCGCCGTATACTTCCAATATCTTAAATACTCCGGATGTTGATCCAATCGCTTATGAGCGTAGCTCGCCAATTGAGCATGCGGCAGGGTTACAAAAGCCATTATTGATCATGAGTGGCGTATTGGATGACAATGTGTTTTTTCAAGACAGTGTGCGTTTAGTACAACGTTTGATTGAGCTTGAGAAGCCGATGTTTGAAACTGCGATCTATCCGGTTGAGCCCCATGGTTTCCGCCAACCATCAAGCTGGTTAGATGAATATCGCCGTATACATAAGCTTTTCGAGCAAGAACTCAAATAAATCTCATCGAATGATGAAATAAAAGAGGCTCCGATTAAGGAGCCTTTTTTATAGTCTTGATAGTGCCTTGTGATTTTACGTGTTGAGTGAGCGCTTTGCATTTAACCTAAGTATAAAGTATACCTTGAACTGATTTATTTTAATTAGTCACAGTTCAAGGAAGATATATGAGATCTAAAAAGTACCTTTGCCTAACGATGAGTTTATGTGCCATCGCAGTGATTAGCAGCGGCTGTGGTCAACAGCAATCAGTTGCTGAGCAAACAAGTTCCGTTGTCGCAAGCGCCTCCAGTGTGGTCGACTCAAACGAAATTAAGAAAAGTGTTAATGACGAACGTAGTTACCGTGTCATTACTCTGGATAACGAGTTAGAGGTGGTGCTGGTATCTGACCCCAGTATTGAAAAGTCTGCAGCGGCATTGAGCGTAGGGGTCGGTTCATATCAAGAGCCTATAGAGTTTGGCGGCCTAGCTCATTATTTGGAACACATGCTATTTCTGGGTACTGAGACCTACCCTAAAGTGGGTGAATATGCCGATTTTGTCAGCAAAAATGGCGGTACTATCAATGCGTACACTCAACTCGATCATACCAACTACATGATTGCGGTTAACAATGGCGCTTATAACGAAGCACTAGCCCGCTTTTCAGGCTTCTTTTATGAACCCTTACTCGATGCCAAATACGCAGATAAAGAGCGTAATGCGGTGCATTCAGAGTGGAGTATGAAAGGGCCTAATGACTATGTGATCATGGGGGCTCTGGACGGGTTAACACTTAATAAAAATCATCCAGTTTCACAGTTTAACTGGGGAAATCTCAATTCACTGTCGGATAAAGGTGAGCGAACACTGCAAAAAGAGTTATTGGCTTTCTTTGATAAGTACTACTCCGCAAACCTAATGAAAGCGAGTTTAATTAGCAATCGCTCTCTTGATGAGATGGAAGTGCTGGCGAAGAAGCACTTTTCCATGATCCCAAATAATGGTATCGATAAGCCAGTTATAAAAGCGCTAGCAGCAACACCAAGTAACGTGAACAAGCTTATTCGTTATGTTCCACAAACTGAACTCAATCAGCTGCAAGTCAAATTTGTTATTGCTAATAACCTGTCGAAATTTCAGGTTAAACCAAATGAATATTTAGCACACCTTATCGGCAGCGAAATGCCTGATACCCTGTCTGCTAAACTTCGAGAATTAGGTTTAATAGAAAACCTATATGCTAGTGCTGATCCAAGTGAATATGGCAGCCAAGGCAGCTTCACGATTACTTCTGAGCTAACAGCAGGTGGTCTAGAAAATAGAGATTTGATTGTAGGTCTTATCTTTAAATACATTGCATTACTGCAAAGTAAAGGCGTTGATGAGCAATATTACCAAGAGATAAAGCAATCGCTAGATAATGACTTTAGGTTTGTGGAGAAATATAACGATTACGCCTATGCAATGCGAATTGCTGCAACACTACAAAAGTATGAGCCACAATCGGTATTAAATTATGCTTATGAATACGATCGCTTTGACGCGACCGAGATCAACAAGGTGTTATCGCAGCTAACAGTAGAAAACTCGCGGGTGCTGTATATCGATCAAGCTCAATCAGTCGATACTGACATGGAGTACTTTAAAGGTCGATATAAGGTAGAAACGATAGATGATTCTATGCGTAATATTTGGCAAGCAAAAGCTAACGATATTGAGTTAAAACTGCCAAGTGTTAACCGTTTAATGCCGGAAAACTTTGAGGTCGTAAAAGCCAAATATACCTCTCCAAAACTGATCCTTGATAGTAAAGAAGTTGAAGTTTACTTGACTCATTCACAGCAGTTTAGTCAACCTAAAGGCTATTTGGCGGCGAAGTTTAATAGTGATATCGACAAGCAGACCGCAAAGCAACAGGTGATGGCACAACTGCTCGTTAAGTCGTGGGAGAATAACGTACTACCGGCGGTTTATGGCGAATCTCGAGCAGCAGGAATGTACCTCTCGGTAGGGATTGATAATGGCCTGTCTGCATGGGTTCGAGGTTTTACAGACAAGCAAGCTGAATTACTACTAACGGTATTTGATAAACTGCAACGCTATGAGGTGAGTAATGCTGAGCTCGCTAATTTGAAAGCTAGCTACGCCGCGGAGCTACGAAGCAACCAAAAACAGATTGTTATTCAACAGTCTTTTCAAACGTTTAATAAGTTACTTAATGCTGATGAGTTTGAAGATTCAAGTCTACTTTCGGCCATCGACTCAATTACGCCGAGTGAACTTAATGTATTTAAGTCCCAGTTATTTGCAAGTGGCAAGCCGCGATTTTTTGCATTTGGTAATTACCAAGAGGCATTGTTAACCAAAACGGTTAAGCAGCTTGTGGATGTTCTACCGAAAAAGCGAGTTATTGAACCTGTCTATTTTTCACCGTTAATTGAGTTATCTGCTGCATCAGTGGTTAACCTGCAAACGGATGTTGACATGACTGATGTTGGCTTAGTTGATGCGAGTTTTACAGCGTTAACGCCAAAGGCCGCAGCAACCGCTATGGTGTTACAGAAACTTATTCAGCCTGGGGCGCACAAACAGTTGCGAACAGAGGAGCAATTGGGCTACTCGGTAGGTTTCTTTAGCCAGAGGATGCGTGAGCATGTGTTGATGGCAATGTACATTCAATCTCCCGTTAAAGGTCCCAATGAACTTCTGAATCGTTTCAATGCATTTAAAAACCAATTCGACAAAGAGCTTGCGACAACTAAAGAGGAAAGTATTGTTGCGATTAGAGATAGTGTTTTAGTGGGGCTAATTCAACCGCCGAAAAACATCAGAGAAGAAGCTTGGCCACTTTATAAAGATTGGCTTGAACGCAAAACTGATTTTATCAGTCAGCAACAATTAATCGCAGCAGTGAAGGAAGTGACCTTAGCTGATGTACAAGCGTTATACAGCGATCTTAATACCGAAGGAAAACTCAGTCGTGTGGTAGTACAACTGCGTGGCACTGAGTTTAAAGATGCGGCATTTGCTGAATTTAAACAACAGCAGAAAGTAGCCAGTATTGATGCATTTCATAAGAAGTCATTATAACCAGGCGATGATTCCGCATAGCCATAATGCACTTTCGGGTGCAAAGCAATTAGATTGCTACCGCTAGTAGGTAAGGAATATAGCGCTAAAAAAAGCCCCAATACCTATAAGTATCGGGGCTTTTTAATTCTTTTTATCAGTGACTAAAACAGAAAATGTTAGCCTTGAGGGCCACTTTCGTTACGACGACTGCGGCGCTGCCCTGATAATGGCGCTGATCCAGGGTTGCTTGATCTGGCATGTCTTGGATTCTTATCATTTGGCTTATGGCCACGGGCGGCTTCTCCGCTGCGTTGTCCATCTTTATGCTCGACCTTTCCAGCACTATTCTGTTGGCCGCTACCTTGACTGCGATTAGCCGGTTTGCCACTTGAATTAGAACGTCTCTGGTTTGAACCACGAGAGTTACTATTACGTGGGCCTTTATTTTGTCCGTGAGACTTACCGGTTAAATCGGTCTCAGGCAGCTTATGAGTGGGCTCGAACCCTTCAATGACTCTGCGCTCTAAGTTTTGTTTGATCAGTAGTTCGATATCACGCAGCAATTTAACTTCTTCATCACTAACCAGTGAAACGGCTTGGCCGGTTGCACCAGCGCGGCCGGTACGTCCGATACGATGAACATAATCCTCAGGCACGTTTGGTAGATCGAAGTTGACTACTTGTGGAAGTTGGTCGATATCCAAGCCGCGTGCGGCGATATCAGTGGCAACTAATACGCGAACGCCGCCACTCTTAAACTCAGCTAAGGCTTTAGTTCGTGCACCTTGGCTTTTATTACCGTGAATAGCCGCTGCAGTAATGCCTTTAGCGTCTAGGCTTTTAGCAAGACGGTTGGCGCCATGTTTAGTACGGCTGAAAACCAGTACCTGTTGCCAGTCATGTTGCTTGATAAGATTGACCAGTACGGCTGCTTTTTGGCCTTTATCGACTGGGCAGATCCACTGCGTTACGGTATTGGCTGTAGCATTACGAGGTGTTACTGAGATCTCTACCGGATTGTTAACCAAGCCTTTAGCGAGTTTGCGAATATCATCTGAGAAGGTCGCCGAGAACATTAAGTTCTGGCGCTTAGCAGGTAAAACAGCAAGGATTTTCTTAATATCGTGGATAAAGCCCATATCTAGCATGCGATCGGCTTCATCTAATACGAGTACTTCGAGCTGGCTAAAGTTAACCGCGCGCTGATTATACAAGTCAAGTAAACGTCCTGGTGTTGCGACTAGAATGTCGACACCCCGGCTAAGCTTAGATATTTGCGGGCCAATACCCACACCACCAAAAATAACCGCTGATTTAAGGGGTAAATACTTACCGTATACTTCAACGCTTTCACCCACTTGAGCCGCAAGTTCGCGGGTAGGGGTTAATACTAAGGCTCTTACTTGTTTTGCAGGCGCTTTGGTGCCCTTTGAAAGAAGTTCTAACAGCGGCAAAGTGAAGCCTGCTGTTTTGCCTGTTCCGGTTTGGGCGGCGGCCATGACGTCTTTACCTTCAAGTACCGCTGGAATAGCTTGTGCTTGAATTGGAGATGGAGTGTCATAGCCTTTACTGGCGACAGCTTTCAAAATTTGGGCTGATAAGCCCAGTGAAGCAAAACTCATAGATTGATCTCATTTCGACCAGCCAAGCTGGCGTAAAGCGCGCTGACTGCAGTTTATAGAAGGGCCGGCTAATGCTGGCGGGCGTGCAGCTTACAGGATCTGCCTAAAAAGCGCTATTTAATAAACAATAGCCCTATAATTTTCATCCTCTAAAGTATGGCAGTAAATCGCCACTTTTGAGCGGCTGACGCTAGCAATAAACTCGACTTCACCGCTGAGAAAACCAACTAATTGAGCTAAACTTTGCAATTGTGTGATTTTTAGTCGTTTAAAAGATGTTGTTTCGAGTCCGCACGTGTTAATCTCGCGCCCCTGAAAGTTTGTCTATCGACCTCAACCCAAACTTAGCCAATCCCTTTTGGCCAATTTAAGTTGTATAGCCTTGCTACAAGCCATTATTAATTATCATCAAGATGATGAACAACATTGGGTTGCAGAGTTAGCTTGTGGTCATAAGCAGCATGTGCGCCATCGTCCACCTTGGGAAAACCGTGGTTGGGTGACAAGCACTGGCGGTAGAAAGTCTATGCTCGGGTATAAACTCACATGTAAACTATGTGAATTCGACATGGCCAATAAACTGAAGTCATCGCTAATAGGCGAATTGATGAGTCAGACATTGTATTAACGACTATGATTTGGCAAGACAATTAGGCGCGATTACGCTGAAAGAATATTGAAGGTAGCAGCAAAGCAAAAGCGATTGCTGTTACTTATGATTGAGCTGGATCATTTACGCATTAAGCTCAAAGTATTACGATTATTGTTAGGAAAATAAGTAACATGACACAAACAAAGAAGTATGATTTTCGCGTTGTTGAAGATAAAACAACTTGGACTGGCCAGATCACTCGTCGTCAATCAGCTAGAAAAATTGTCGTTTCAAAAACCCAAAAAGGTTTTGAAACTGAAGCTGAGGCGATAGCATGGGGCGAAACTGAGCTGAAATCATTCTTAGAAAACCTTGTTAAGCGTAACGAACGTAAAGCTAAGGGACGTGAAGAGCGTAATAAAGCGGCTGAAGAGAAAGAGCTTGCAGCTGATGTATGGCGCGCTGCTCGTGATGAAAAAGCGGCAGCTGAAAGAAATTCTGATGACGATAACCTTGATTACGGTTCAGACGCAGAACGTTAATAGCAAGGCTAACTTGCTAAGTGTTATTACACTTAATGTAAGCAACAGATAACATTAACCGCGATAAGCACAGCTTTCGCGGTTTTTTTGTGGCTAAAAATGAGTTATCACTGGTAATGATACTGAGTAATACCTACCCTGTTTTTTGATCTAGCTCAATTTTTGTGAGTCTCATAGCAAATACGTAACTGGCGTTTTATTCTGCGGTTAATGCTTGCGATACTCACACTCCTTCAGGCGCCTTACTCCGTTAATTTATTAAGCTTATCTGTCATGTACAGTAAATCTGGGACCCAATGGATAAAACCGTAGAGAAAAAGCTCACTCACTGGCTCAAGCTGCAAAAATCAGCCTGTGGTTATTACTTAAATTTGTCGATTCTCTTCGGGGTGTTAACCGGTATTAGCTTGATGTGTCAGGCATGGCTCATTGCGACCATATTACAGGGCATCATTATCGATGAGCTGCCAAAAGTCGCTTTTGCTGATCATTTCTGGTTATTGTTGTTGCTGACTATTTTTAGAGGTGTACTGGCATTTGCTAGAGAGCGCTCAAGTTTTAAAGCGGGCGCGCAGCTGCGGGTACATATGCGTGCGGCGGTGCTGGATAAACTCGCGGCATTAGGCCCAGCATTTATTCAAGGCAAGCCCGCAGGGAGCTGGGCGAGCATAGTGCTTGAACAAGTGGAAGACCTACAAGATTTCTATGCCCGCTATTTGCCACAAATCGTGCTTGCGGGCTTTATTCCGCTGATCATTTTAGTGGCGGTATTCCCTATAAACTGGGCGGCAGGTGTGATTTTGCTGGCAACCGCACCGCTTGTTCCTATGTTCATGATCTTAGTGGGTATGGGGGCCGCTGATGCCAACCGGAAAAACTTTGGTGCCTTGGCTCGTTTAAGTGGTCACTTCATGGATAGGCTTAAAGGCTTATCGACGTTAAAGCTATTTAATCAAGGCGCCAAAGAAGCTAAGGCGATAGAGAAGGCGTCAGAAGAGTTCAGAGAGCGCACCATGTCCGTGTTGCGAATGGCGTTTTTAAGCTCGGCAGTACTCGAGTTCTTTGCCGCCGTATCGATTGCAGTATTAGCGGTGTACTTTGGCTTTAGTTATTTAGGCCATTTAGATTTTGGTCATTACGGTACCTCAATCAGTTTATTCACCGGTTTGTTTATTCTTATCTTAGCCCCTGAGTTTTATCAGCCCCTGCGCGATATGGGCACCCATTACCATGCTAAAGCACAGGCGATAGGCGCCGCAGAGCAGCTAATGAAACTGCTCGACCATCCTGATGCAAACTCAGGAGAAAAGCGGGATGCGGGTGACACCCTAGAGACTGATATACACATCGAAGCCATAGATCTTAAAGTGTATAGCGTTGATGGCACCCAGCTACTTGGGCCTATTAGTTTTACCTTGCAACAAGGTGAGCATTTAGCGGTGGTGGGGGCGAGCGGCGCGGGCAAGACAAGTTTGCTTAGTGCTTTGCTAGGTTTCTTGCCATATCAAGGCCAACTTAAGATCAATGGTATTGAGTTAAGTCAATTATCGCTGTCGCAGTGGCGAAAAAAATTGGCTTGGCTGGGTCAGGAGCCACAGCTGTTCTGTGGCACAGTGCGTGAAAACGTCGCCCTCGGAAAGTTAACGCCAGATTCAGCTTTGTCAGATGATGCTATCAAGGCATTATTAGCGCAAGCTCACATCCTCGATTTTGTTGAATCGCAACCGCTAGGACTAGACCATCCGATACAGGAGCAAACCGCAGGCTTATCTGTTGGACAAGCGCAACGTATCGCCCTTGCTAGAGCACTCGCTCAGCAACCGAAACTCTATATCTTGGATGAACCTACCGCCAGCCTTGATAGTTTGAGCGAGCAAGCGGTACAAGCGACATTGGCTCGAGCCATGCAAGATACAGCTTGCTTGATGGTGACTCACCGATTGGGATCGCTAAGCTCGATGGATAGCATTCTGGTGATGGAGAAAGGTTTATTAGTACAGCAGGGCACATTTGCCGAACTTAGCGCAGCTGAAGGGGCATTTAAGCAGATGTTAGTTGATTCTGCGCCTGTTGCTATAGAACCTGCGGCTGTTGATATAGAACCAGAGGGAGAGCTGTAATGAGAGCGCTACTACCTTACATTAAGCGATTTAAAAGCCAGTGGTTGATGATGTTTGTTGGCCTATTTTTAAGCGTGACGACCTTAATGGCTGGCATTGGCTTGTTAGCCCTTTCTGGCTGGTTCCTATCCGCTGCAGCTGTTGCTGGTTTAACCATAGCTACGGCGCAGATGTTTAACTATTTCACCCCAGCGGGTGGGGTTCGTTTGCTGTCAATTGTGCGCACCGCAAGCCGTTATGGCGAACGTTTAGCGACTCATGAGGCCACGTTTAGTCTGTTAACCGATCTGCGTTGTTGGGTGTGGAATAAGCTGATGCCACTCAGTGCCAAAAACCTGCAAGGGATCCGCCGCGGCGATCTGCTTAATCGCTTAGTGGCAGATATCGATACCTTAGATCATCTTTATTTGCGCTTACTGACACCGCTATTAGCTTCACTGCTGATGTTAGTTGGGCTGTATTGCTTCGTTTCATGGTTTGATGCCAAACTGGCATTAACACTCTGCAGTATTTTGTTAGCCGTATGGTTGCTACTCCCAACGGCGTTTTACTTTCTTGGCCGCAAACCGGGTATTGCACAACTCGACACTAAGCGTCAGTTGCGAGTGCAGTTACTTGAGTATTTACAAGGCCAAGCAGAGTTAACTTTATTTGCTGCGCAAGACCTATATCGCCAACGGCTGAACGGTGCCGAGAGCGCTATGATTGCCAGTCAAAACCGCATGAATCGAGTAACAGCATTAAGCCAAGCATGCCTCATCTTCTGCCATGGCTTTGCGGTGCTAGTCATGTTGTATATGGCTGCCGCTGGAGTAGGGGAGTCTGTGCCACCAGGGCCAAAATTGGCCATGATTGTATTTATGACGATGGCGACCATAGAGATGATGATGCCACTGGCGGGAGCATTCCAGCACCTTTCAGCATGCAGCTCAGCGGCGACCCGACTCAACCAAGTGGTAGAGCAATCTCCAGAGGTGACCTTTGCAGATAATCCTGATCTGCATGTCACAGCGGGGCGCGTTGAACTCACCAATATCAACTTTGGTTATGATGCTGAGCACTGCGTACTTGAACAGCTGAACTTAGTCATTCCGGCGGGCAGTAAAGTGGCTTTACTGGGGCAAACGGGTTGTGGAAAGTCGAGTTTATTATCACTCATTACTCGCGAGTGGTTGCCTCAAAGTGGCCAAGTATTGCTGGATGGGCGCGAGGCCAGTGCCTATTCTGAGGATGCTTTGCGGAAATCCATGTCGGTGGTGAGCCAGCGTATTTATCTATTTAGTGGTACATTGAGAGACAACCTAGCCATCGCTTTAGATAATCCTAGCCGTAAAGATGACGCTAAGCTGATTGCAGTCTTAGACAAAGTGGGTTTGAGTGAATTGCTTACAGGTGATAAGCCACTAGACAACTGGATTGGTGACGGTGGACGGCAGTTATCCGGTGGCGAGCAGCGTAGGATTGGCGTCGCTAGAGCACTGCTTAGAGACGCGCCGATGTTACTGCTGGATGAACCAACGGAAGGGCTAGATAAAAAGACTGAGCGAGAAATTTTGTCATTATTGTTTGAGTTTGCCAGTGATAAAACTGTGCTGATGATTAGCCATCGGTTAACGGCAATGGCGAGCATGGATACGATTCATTTGATGGAACAAGGAAGAATCCGCTGCTCAGGTGCTCATCAACAATTACTCAAAGAAGATAGTTATTACGCCAGCCTATATCGAACATTAGCCTAAGCTGCTGATAGATTTTATAAAGCGAGTGCAACGATAATCGATATTACCGTTGCACTTTTGCTGTAGAAAAGTACTCGAGTTGCTAGATTAGATCTTAAATTTGGCCACTCTTTCGTTTAGCTCAGCCGCTATACTAAGCAGTTCATCAGCATTACTGGCCACACTATTGGTTTGAGTGGTCAGTAGATCCGACACCTCTCTAACAGCCTCAGTATTACGGCTAATGTCTTCTGACACCGCTCGCTGCTCTTCAGCGGCGCCAGCAATTTGCGTTGCCATGTCAGAAATATCAGTAATCGACTGGGTTAAAAGCTCTAAGTTTTCTAAGGCCTTCTCTGAGTTAGTAACGCTTTCAACCGCGATGTCAGTACTGGTTTGCATATTGCGTACAGCCAGTTGGCTATTTTTTTGCAGGGTGACAATCATGTTACGGATCTCTTCGGTAGAGTCTTGAGTGCGATGGCTGAGCACCCGTACTTCATCTGCAACCACGGCGAACCCGCGTCCCTGTTCACCCGCTCGCGCAGCTTCAATCGCCGCATTTAACGCCAGTAGGTTGGTTTGCTCGGCAATAGATTGGATTGTCGAAAGCACCAAGTTAATGGCAGTGGTGTTTTGTTCCAGCTCGGTGATAACGCTAGATGCTTGCGCTAGTTGATGTGATAACTGATTAATCGAGGTATTGCTTTGGCGAATGATCAATTGACCTTGCTGACAGTTATCAGCAGAAACACTGGCGGCGCTGGCTGTCGTTTCAGCGTGGTTAGCAACTTCTCCAGCGGTGGCTGACATCTCATGGATCGCAGTGGCTATCTGGTCGATATCTCGGTGCTGAATGTCAATCTGCTCACTGGTGGAACTGACTAATGACGAGGAGTCGTTAGCTTGCTTGGTGAGCTCTGCTGCATTGTTAACGAGCGCGGCTACCATCTGTTGCAGTGATTGCAAGAAGGCGTTCATATGCAATGAAAGGGTGCCAATTTCATCGGCATGTTTAATCTCAAATCTTTGGGTTAAATCGCCTTCTCCCTTGGATAAATTCTCTAACGCTATGGTTAGCTTATGCAGTGGAGCAAACATGCGGTTTAATGCGAACGTAGCCAATACTAAAATCAGGATAAAGAGTCCCGACATAATAACGATCACTCGGGTAATTTGGCTGCGAACGCCGGCGTAGGCTAAATCTTCATCTTCTACGATACCTAAGGTCCAATCTGTTCCAGGAATGGCTGTTAATTGTACCAGCCGACTTTGGTCATCACCGCGCCAATTCAAGGTGAGTAGCTGGCCTGCAACGCGGGTTTGTTCGACATAGCGGGAGTTAAAATTTGAACTCAATTCAGTGGCGGACTTAAACAGTAGCTGATGATCATTATGCGCCAGTATTTGGTTACTACCGTCGATTAGAAAGGCAAAGCCATTATTGGGCAGTTGTAGTTGTTCAACTTGCTTGGTGATGTCATCGACTGTCATATCCGCAGCGACCACACCGCTGTTTTTTCCGGAGAAGGCTTTGGCCATGGTAACAACGATGCTGCCATCAAAATCGAGGTAGGGGTCGGTGAAGATCAGCTGCTGGCTGCGCTTTGCTTGTTGGAACCAAGGACGAGAAGTAGGGTCATAATCGCTCGGCCACACTTCATCTTGATTACCATAAACGACATCACCATTATCAAGACCGGCATAGACAGACATAAATCCACCCGCTCGTAATGTCAGTAACATTTCGCGTTCAACATCAACGCTACTGCTAATGAGATCTTCGTTGGCCAGTAGCAAGTTAGCGCCTAGCTTAATATTGGTCGCAATAAGGTTACTGGTGGCGATACTGGTCTCATTGATTCTATGAGTAATGGTGTTGGTTGTCTCTTCAATGAGTTGTGAGATTGAAATATATGACTGTACAGCGCTGATAAACGCACAAGTCAGTAGGATCGCGATTTGAATTTTTCTTTTGATTGTTAATGTCATGAGTCTGTTTTTTATTCGATGTGGGGTTATGGTTACTTAAGGTGTTTTATATTGTATGAAAATAGTTAAATACGCTTTGAAGTCATGGCTTTAGTTGAGATTTGTGGTGATTGTACTTGAGAGGACACAGAAGCTTTAGTTAAAAATGATGTTTAAGTTCACAGCCTTGAATTAACGGTCACTCTTTTGAGGAGCGTTTTTAATGATAATCGCGGTGTAGAAGTTCAAGCTTGAGAGGATGACCTTACTAATGAGCTTGATGTGGAGCCTTGATGGGAAGAACCGCATAAAAAAAGCCAGGTTAAAAACCTGACTTCTTAGAGTTCAATATTAATGATTTAGGCAATAATGCCTAAAGATATTAATCTTCACTATCACCTAAAGATAACAGTGTGGCATTCCCACCAATGGCAGTAATATTGTTGGTTCGCGTTTTTTCTGTGATAAAACGCGTGAGGTAGTGTGGGCCACCTGCTTTGGGACCTGTACCTGATAGGCCTTGACCACCGAATGGCTGCACGCCAACGACAGCGCCAATCTGGTTGCGATTGATATAGACGTTACCGACGTTGATCTTACTGGCCAACTCCAGCGCATGGCCTTCGTTACGGCTATGAATACCGAGTGTTAAGCCAAAGCCAGTGCTATTGATCTCATCGATTACCTTGGATAGATCAGCGGCTTTATATCGAATAACATGTAGGATGGGCCCGAAGTGCTCTTTTTCCAGCACCTTGATGGAGTCAATCTCAACGGCCATTGGCGCAACAAAGTAACCATTTTCAGTCCCCACTGGCAATTCCAACTGCTTAAGCAGTGTGCCGACCTGTTTGATATGGTCGATATGGGCATTCAAATTAGCCTGTGCAGCGGCATCGATAACTGGGCCTACATCGGTCTTCACAAAGCTAGGATCGCCAATAGTGAGTTCCTCCATCGCACCTTTCATCACTTCGAGTACTCGGTCAGCAATATCTTCCTGTAGGAAGAGTACCCGTAGCGCTGAACAACGCTGACCTGCGCTGGTGAACGATGAATCGACGATATCATGGACGACCTGCTCAGGTTGAGATGTTGAGTCTACAACCATGGCATTTTGACCACCGGTTTCAGCTATCAGAGGAATAATAGCCCCTTCACGCATCGCCAGCGTACGGTTGATGAGTTTTGCCGTACCCGTTGAACCGGTAAAGCAAACACCACCAATACGTTCATCTGAGGTGATTGCAGCGCCTACTGTCGCACCCGTGCCAGGTAGGAACTGTAACACCGCTTTAGGGATGCCAGCTTCATGAGCAAGTTGCGTTGCACGGAAGCCTACAATTGAGGTTTGCTCAGCAGGTTTCGCGACAACGGTATTTCCCGCCGCGAGTGCTGCAGCAACTTGGCCAATGAAGATAGCCAGTGGGAAGTTCCATGGGCTGATGCAGACGAAGATGCCACGGCCTTGAACAAACAGCTCGTTTAATTCACCTGTTGGGCCAGGGAGGAGTTCAGGCTGCGCCATCATCTTCTTCGCCTGAACAGCATAGTAACGACAGAAATCTACCGCCTCTCGGACTTCATCGATGCCATCTTGGATGCTCTTTCCCGCTTCACGGGTACAAAGTACGATAAGCTCTTCGCGGTTTTCTTCGAGTAGATCCGCTAGTTTTTGCAAAGCAGAAGCACGCTCTTCGACTGGGGTATTACACCAAGCCGGGAAGGCTTTCTCTGCGCCAGAGAGTGCGAGTTCAATCGCTTCAGCATTTGCAAAAGCGAGCTTGCCAACCACTTTTGTGGTATCGAATGGGCTGACAATTTCATTGGTTTCACCGGCGAGTAACTCGCCGTTGACCAGTGGGCCGGCATTCCAAGTGGTATCTTTAAATTTGTCGAGTGCCGCGAAGAAGGGCTCGGATTCAGAGATGATATTCATGTTTAATCCCTTGGAGTTTTTGCGCGATGAGCCAAAAATATCGGCTGGCTGCACGATCTTATTATTTGACAGCGTCTTATATTGTTGCAAGGTTTTGATTGGATGAACCACTAGCGATTCAATCGCAACCTTTGGATCGACAAGCTTATGCACAAATGAGGTGTTAGCCCCATTTTCGAGCAAACGACGTACTAGGTAGGGCAGTAGCTCTTTATGTTCGCCAATAGGAGCGTAGATACGAATTCGCGTTGTAGGTGATTCGGCGATCAAGGTGTCGTAAAGCTCCTGTCCCATACCATGCAGACGTTGGAACTCATACAAGCGGTCGCCAGCCATATCCATTATCGCAGCGACTGACTGGGCATTATGAGTGGCAAACTGCGGGTAGATAGCGCCACGAGTCGCTTCAGAAAATATGTAACGCGCCGATGCAAGGTAAGAGACGTCGGTACCCGCTTTACGAGTAAAGAGAGAGTATCCAGCTTCGCCGGCTTGCTGAGCCCACTTGAGTTCACTATCCCAATATGCCCCCTTCACTAGGCGTACCGGGATCTCATCACCTTGCTCTTTCGCTAGGCGAGTTAACCAGCAAAGTACAGGAAGGCCACGTTTAGCGTAGGTCTGTACCACGATACCGAGTAGGCCCCAACCTTTCGCAGCTTCTGAGTTATAGAGCTTCTGGAACAATTTTAAGTGAAGCTCGAGTCTGTCCATCTCTTCTGCATCGATAGAGATCCCAACATCGAGTTGCCGCCCCTGCTTAATGAGCTTGATTAGCGTGTCGTAGAGCTCTGATAAGACGCGATCTTGGTTGGCAACTTCGTAACGTGGATGAAGAGCCGATAGCTTGATAGAGATGGTAGGGCGCGGGGCTTTACTCTCATCATAGCTCTGCGCACCAAGGGCTGCGATGGCATTAGAGTATTCTTCATAATACTTCAGCGCATCGGTTTGTGTTAGTGCAGCTTCCCCCAGCATATCGTAGCTGTGTGTGTAGCCGATTTTTCGGTTTGCTTCACTGTTTTTTAGGCCACTTTTTATGCTAGTCCCTAAAACAAACTGCTTACCCATTATTTTCATTGCGGCAAGCATGGCTTGGCGGATAACGGGCTCGCCCACTTTATTGACTAAGCGGTTAAGTAACTTACTTGGGCTACCGTCGGTTTTTCGATCTAGCTTAACGATTTTGCCGGTAAGCATCAGTCCCCAAGTCGATGCGTTAACTAATAGTGAGTCACTCTTGCTTAAATGTTCATCCCAGTTAGCACCTGAGAGTTTATCCTCAATCAGGGCATCAGCGGTTGCAGCATCAGGAATACGCAATAGTGCTTCAGCAAGGCACATTAATATAATGCCCTCTTGTGTTTCTAAGCTGTATTGTTGTAAAAATGCATCAATACCGACCATCAGGCCTTTCTTGTCGTATTGACGTACTTTAGCCACTAATTCGTGTGCCCGATTTGTCACACGGTCGATCTCTTCATCGCTGGACGGAACCAGTTTTATCAATTCTGATAAATATTGTTCTTCGTCAACGATATAATTATCGCTGATCGCTTTGAACAGTTCGTTGAGATCGGCTGAGTCATAACGACCAGCTAGTACTTCACTCGCTTTGAACATATTAATCACTTCCATCTTGACCGAAAGATATATTGTTAGGATGTTTTATGCGACGAGATCTTTGTTGTTCTTTTTTTTGTATACAATCTAAGACCCCCGCGCGGCCGATTATACCCGCAAAATGTGACGAGGGACACCTTTGTGAGTGGTGGTGTGATCTGTGTTTGATTCGTGTTGAGGGTTGCGTGCGCTAGCCCTCGGTAGGTGTGGGCTGTAGCTTATAAAATAAAAAGCCAGCGTTTGAAAACACTGGCTAGAAGAGACTAAAAAATAACGGATTAATTACCAGTGATTTTTAGGTTTACGCTGTGGTCGTGGTAAGTAAACTAAAATAATACCCAAGATTAGGCCGCCAGCGGCAATAAAGCCACCCTGCTTCCACATTTCAAAACGCTCATTCTTTTGCATGCTGGCAAGTTTTACCTGAGCGCTATCGCGTGCTTGGCTAGCACTTACAAGTGCTTTTTCTGCTTGGGCGAGTTGCGTCTTAATCTGGCTTAACTCTTGTACACTCGCATCGGTTGTTGAGAGTGCATTGGTTAAGTCAGCTTTAGTTTGTGCCAACTCTGCTTGAATTACGGGCAACTGTTCCCGCAAGCTTACTGAAGCGCTAAGTAATTTTGTTTGCACCCAGCCTTCACGACCCTTGTGATCGATTATCTTGCTGTAGTCACCTTGCACTTCACCCACTAAAGTTATCTTTTGACCCGCTTCTACACTGCCCAAAATTCGAAACTGAGTGCCAGCTCCGCCATGGAGATAGATAAAAACATCATCAGAGATGTAACTTGTTTGGTTCGCTGCAAATAAAGAGGGGGAAAGTAATAACGCACCCACAATAGTTAGAATTTTTAACACCAATCTATTCTCATCAATGAAATTTAGCCAACATGCTAGGGATTTAGAGGACTTAATGCAAGTGGCAATAAGGGAGATAAAACGCAAAAAGGGAGCTTGATACAAATTTTATCAAACTCCCCCATAGAATCGCAGTGTTTTTGGACACTACCAAGCGAGGTATTTAGTTAAAAACACCTTTAATCATGAAGAAGAACATGATTGATAGTGCCGCACCAGCAGGTAGGGTTACTACCCAAGACACAACGATATTACGTACTACGCCAATATTGATTGCGGCAATACCACGGGCCATACCGACACCTAACACAGCACCCACAAGGGTTTGTGTGGTTGAGATGGGTAGACCTGTGCCCGATGCAATAACAACTGTCGATGCAGCTGCAAGCTCAGCGGCAAAACCACGACTTGGAGTAAGGTGGGTAATATTCTTACCGATGGTTTGCATTACACGCTTACCAAAGATAGCTAGACCCAATACGATACCAACAGCACCCAGCGGTAAAATCCACCACACAAGCGCGGCATTGCTGCTGATCTCGCCACCACTGTTAACGATTGAAACAACCGCCGCTAGTGGGCCAATTGCGTTAGCAACATCATTTGAGCCATGAGCAAATGCCATACAACAAGCCGTTACCACCATTAAGATAGCGAAGACTTTCTCAACGTTACCAAACTGGGTCTGACGATCCGCTTTGTGATCCATTTTTAGGCGCTTGATAGCAATCATGCCACCAATACCCACTAATGCAGCAATTGCGAGAGCCAAAGCGTAAGACTCTAAGTTACCAAAGTGCAATCCAACATGCTTCAGACCTTTTTTAATGGTAACCAGTGCCATTACAAAGCCAGCAAGAGCCATATAGTAAGGAACATAACGCTTAGCATTTTCTAACGGGTTCTCGGTATTAAAGATAAGCTTTTGCACACTTTGGAATATCATAAAGGCGATAAAGCCTGATATTGCCGGTGTGACGAGCCAAGAGCCAACGATACCACCGACTTTGCCCCATTCGACCGCGTCTGCACTTACGCCTACTGCGGCGAAACCAACAATGGCGCCAATAATAGAGTGAGTGGTCGACACTGGCCAACCAAGTGCTGAAGCAGCAATAAGCCAGATACCAGCAGCTAGCAAAGACGCTATCATGCCGTAAACCAGCAGTTCAGGTTGTTCAATAAAGAATGTTGAGTCAATAATGCCTTTACGGATTGTACTGGTGACTTCGCCACCGGCTAAATACGCACCTGCAAACTCAAAAATCATAGCGATAATAATCGCTTGTTTAATTGTAATCGCATTGGAACCGACTGAGGTTCCCATTGCATTGGCTACATCATTTGCGCCAATACCCCAAGCCATTAAAAAACCAAATAGAGCCGCTATGCCAATAAGCCATGGGCCGTTGGTGACTAATACATCAACCATGTTATTACCTTGATAATCTTTTTGATTAGACGCGAGCTAACATCAGCTCTAGGCGGGAACCGACGCGTTCGGCAAGATCTGCCAAGTCGCCAACCCACTCAATTATCTTGTAGAGGAACATTACATCTACAGGGTTAAAATCAGATTCGATAGCAAAAAGCTGTCTACGGATCTTAATTTGTAAAACATCAGTGTCGTCTTCGATAGAATCAAGTTCACTGATCATTTTTGCGACAAGATCCACTTCACGGCCTCTAAAACCTGTTTCTAATAGGTCATCGAGTTCGTTAATTGCTTGCTTTGATAACGCCACTGCATCAAGACAGCGTTGTAAGTAAGCAATGAAAGGTTCTTGGATTGCATGAGGTATGACGAGCTCTCGGCCGATAATACGGCCAGAAATGTCTTTCGCTTTGTTAGCGATCTTATCTTGCTGGGTTAGTAGCTCCAGTAAGTCAGTACGCTCGACTGGCATAAACAAACCACCCGGCAGAGTTAGGCGGATTTCACGTTTTAGTGAATCTGCTTCTTGCTCAGCCAAGCTTATTTGCTTGCGCAGTTGAACAGCTTTGTCCCAGTCACCTGAGGCTGTAGCTTCGAAAAATGGGACAAGTAACAACGCACAGTCGTATACTTTGTCGATATGCTCTTGAAGAGGCTTAATTGGCGATTTTGCAAACACGCCCAAAATAGAGTTTACTGGCATTGCCGTTTACCTATTTAGGTTATTACACTATTGGAAAAAGCGGGCGCATGTTAACCCAAGCGGCCGCGTAAGAAAACTGTGTTTTTGAATTTAACTAAACAGTTTTTTATTCTAACGAGTTATATCTTAACTGCAAAGCGAATCCTACGGCGTTTTTATTACAAAAATATTACACTGTGTATAATTAGTGACAGATTGATTAAATTTTAATGACAAGGCGAATAGTACAGAGATGGAAGCCGAGATAGAGCTCAAACTTTTATTCAATGAAAATGAGAGAAAAACCCTTATAAACCTGCTGGATAGCATACATAACTCCGACAGTAAAGGCAGTGAGAAGTTGACTAATGGGTATTTTGAAACCCCCGACCTTACTTTGCGTCAATGGGACATGGGGCTGCGCGTTCGGGGAGTTAATACACACCGTGAGCAGACAATTAAGACCGCCGGACAGGTTGTTGGTGGCATCCACTCTCGGCCTGAATTTAATGTCGATATAGATCACGATTTTCCTAAATTAAATTTATTCCCGCCAGAAATTTGGCCACAAGGTGCAGATCTTGAACAAGTGCAGCTACAGCTGCGTTGTTTGTTCAATACTGATTTTGAACGACAGAAGTGGCATATTTATGTGGATGATAGTTTGGTGGAAGTGGCGCTTGATATCGGTCATATTTCTGTTGATGAACGCTCTGAACCCATTTGCGAATTAGAGTTTGAGTTGCTCGTAGGTGATACCAGCGCCTTGCTTGTTTTAGCGGGGATCGTTAGCCGAGAAGTGCCGGTTCGGTTAGGTCATGCGAGTAAAGCGCAAAGAGGCTACCAATTAGCGGCTCAAGCAAGTCCTTTCAACTTAGAAGTTCTCGATTTTATTGCATTAAAGCCTGAGCAAGACTTAAAGCAAGTTGCTATTAACCTACTTGAAGTTGGTCTTGATCGATGGCAGAAGCTAGAAGCGATGATCCTTGATGTTGCGCTGAATCCTCATGAACTCCCTATGCTCTGTTACCGCCTTAGAGCCTGTATTCGCTTACTAAAAAGCACGCTAGCGCAATTTACCTTGTTGGCTGGTTCTTTTGAAGATGACTTTGATTGTATTGAACGTCGACTTAACTTCATTGAAGAGTCGTTGAGTCTCTTTTCCATAGTGGAAAAAAATGGCTCACTTATCGCCAAATTATCGATGTCGGATGCTTTGGTGGATATTGCCAACGCCAAACTGCAGCAACTCGATATCGCTGCACATTTCGATGCCTTGCTAGATGATCTCTGCTATGGCCGACTGCAAGTACACCTTGTCGATCTGTTGATGCAAATCAGTGATGGCCGTGTTGTTATCGATAAAACACTTGGTTTGAAGCAGTTTGCCGATGAGCTACAAGAAAAGTCATGGCAAAAGATCTTGGATGTTATGCCATTAAATAATGATTTGAGCAGTAGTGATTATCTTGCAGTCGCCAAGGCATTAGATAACAGCATGTTTGTCGGTGTGGCATATGGTCAGCTTTACTCAAACAAATCACGTGATCAATTTAGAGCACCTTGGCAAGACCTTGCGTTAGGCATTAGAACCTTAGCGGCTTACCGACAACTAAAAGAGATTAGTGAGTTAGCGTATGTCGATATTAGTGGTTGGCTTGAAAATAAGGAGCTCAGTTTAGTACAGGCAATGGAGTTTTCTCGCCGTAGTGCGATGCAGAACGAACCGTACTGGCGTTAATGCTGTTGTAAAACAATATATAATGATTAAGCCCGCCAATGTGTGGGCTTATTTTTTGCCGTCTCTCATCTCCAATTTTAACGCTTCAATCTCTTTAAGCAGCTGTTGTTGGTTGGCTTCCATGCGGGCGAGACTCATTTGTAGTTCTGAGCGGATCTCTTCACTGTGGATTTCAAGCTTTTCAGCTTCATCTGGGGCTACAAAAACAGATGCCATATAACCAGAAATAATACCAAAAAAGCTGACGCCACAAACAATAACAATGCCACCGATGATATGCCCTGCTGTGGTGACGGGATAATAGTCACCGTAACCCACGGTTGATATTGTGACTAGAGCCCACCAAATGGCATCTTCGGCAGTTTCAATATTAGCCCCTTCGACCCCGCTCTCGACAATTAAGACCAAAACAGAGGCAAAGGTAAGAATCGTCACTAATGCCACTAATAAGCTTGCCAGAGTCGCTTGGCGACGCTGTTTGACCATGGGCACAATTAAGGATCGGGTCATACGAATAAGCCTGACCACACGAAGGATCTGAAAAAGTCGCGCCATTCTCAGTGCTTCAATTGCCGGAATACTGGCAACTAAATCTATCCAATGATGCTTAAAGTAGGTTTTTTTGCTCTCAGCTTTGAATAGGCCATAGAAAAAATTTGACATGAAAAGAAGGCAAATACAGGTATCAATAAAAAACAGTAAACGCCTAGTTTCGCTATCAAGCCTAGCAAAGGTAAGCACGAGCACCACAACAACAGAGAGCAACGACAGTAGCATCATCGCGAGCTGAAAAGGGGTTGGTGGCGTTTCAGCTTGTATGATCCAGCGCTTTTCGTTAGTCATTTATCGATCCATCGTTATTGGGTACTTTCCCTAAAACCGGGAACGAAATTAATCTTCGGGGCTTTAGTTTTCGCTACTGAAGTGAATGAGATCATCTAGAACATGCTTTTTTATTTCTAGTTGTTGCTCTGCTTTTAAGTGGTACTTTTCAGCGAGCAAAGCATAGTCTTGGGCGCTTAAAGATACGGTAAGGCGCGGGCGCTTAGGGCGCTTGGTTACAGTTAAACCAAGGATGTGTCTAATTTGATCTGACGGGCTGACACCGGTATCGAGCGCGGCTTTACGGATGGAGTATTGAAACTTTTCATCCATATCAAAGGCAATTTGAGTGGCTTTGGCGGCTTTTTGATTTTGCTGCCACTGTTCCGGCAACGGATTCTTTTTCTTGCTCATACGTAAGGTATTACCTATCCATAGAAACGGCTTTATAAGTTAATGCTATCACTCATAGTGCTAGAAACAAAAAAGGTTCTAACGTTAAAAACGTTAGAACCTTTTCATTATGCGCCAGGCCAATAATCTCTGATGTCCGATAGAGGGCGATAAAGTGTCAACATGACATCTGTTTCACCGCCGTCATAGACTTCGATATCAATGGCTTTGTCTTCATCGTCATCTAGCAATTGATATGACTCAAAGGGGTCGCCTGTGGCACCGTCAGCATCTTGAGGTGGCTTTTTACCACGATAGTCCTGACGATGAAAGTACCCAAAACCGGCAAATGTGACCTGATGATATTGAGGTGATAACCACTGCTCAAACTCAGTTGCTAGTTCCGCTGACAATTCATTCGTGCTTAGTTCTGCTTTGCCAGGTTCTTCAAAAATAGTGCCAAATTGCTCTAAATCGAATAGCTGCTCGACCAAACCACGATTAACCTTTAACGACAATGCGAGGTAAGTTTCATCATCTTCATCTAAGCTGAGAAAGATGGTGTCACTTCCGTGCCCTTTAAGCACCCATTCCGTTTGTTGTTTGCGCTCATACTCATAGGTATTAACCGCTTCAACTCTTAGCTGTTGCCCACGTAGTTGTGGTGGCAGCGCAAAGCTATCATCAAGGGAGATCATATCTCCCTTGTTTAGCTTTGATGGGTGATCGAGTTGACGTTTAGGTTCCTCTTTCTTGCCAAATAGGCCCCTTAGAAATCCCACGTCATACTCCTTTAGCCTTTGCGGGCTTTAATGCGATCAAGTACTGCATTAGCATTAGATTTTTGCTCACCAATGCCTGCTTCCGCTAGCTTATCATGTAGCGCTTTATCGCTGTTTTCTTCAGCTAGCGTCTCAGATGCCTTAAGGCGATCATCAAATGACTGCTGACGGGCTTTGATGCGTTCTAGCGAATCTTTAGCATTAAGTAACTTTGAGTTACTGCCTGCAAATGAATTAGTAATTGTCGCCGTCGCCTTTTGTACGCTTTCTGTGGTTTTAACCATAGTCAGTTGGCGCTGGTAATCAGTGAGCTGACGTTCAGTCTTACGGACTAAGTCTTTTAGACGAGTAGCATGTGCGCTGAAGCTGTCGTTGGCTGACTGCTGGTCATTAAGTTCTTGATCGAGTTCAGCGATTTTTTCAGCAACTTCTAGTGCTAATGCCTCATTCCCCTTTTCAAGTGCTTGGGCTACGTAACCTTCGTGTTCAGCAACCGCACGCTTTAGGCGGTCAACTTCACGGCTCGCTTGCATCTCTTTTGCCATGACTTCAGTTAAGTCACGCTTAGCTTTAGTCAGATGTTTTTCTGCATCACGGATCTCTTGTTCAAAAATACGTGTTGAGTTTGCGTCTACAATACCTTGGCCAACTTCAGTTGCGCCACCGCGAAAAGCAGTAAGAATCTTGTTTAGAATGCCCATAATGTGGCTCCTTTATTTAAGGTAATCGGCGAGTTCGTCGATTACTTCGAGACAGTTGTCAGACAGAACAGACAGTTCTTGTTCTATCTCTTCGATGCTTGATTGCACTGATAGTGCGCCGTATACCACATACTTGTCATCAATCTTGGCAAACGATGAAAGTGGCATTGGGATGTTGAGTTCTAGCATGGTCTCAAACATCTCAGCACGACGCTCTTGATTCACTTCATCCTCGCCCCATAAATAGCTGATGCAAAGGATCTGGTTGTCCGTAACCGATAGGAATACCGGGATCTCTTCTCGGCCAACAATGTTAACCTGCAAGACTTCCACATCGCCATCAATTGGATAACAATCAAATTGAAAGCCGGTATGGCCTTTGTCGCCAAGTTCATTTAGATGGTTGGCAATATTGTGGATATTCATATTTGTCCTTATTGACATATTATGTCCAGATGGTATCTTTAAACGCAGACATAATATGTCAATAAGGACAAATATGAATATCCACAATATTGCCAACCATCTAAATGAACTTGGCGACAAAGGCCATACCGGCTTTCAATTTGATTGTTATCCAATTG
>NZ_JAKIKR010000048.1 GCF_023284025.1 Shewanella abyssi
TTACGTGCTACTTTTTCATTTTTAGCGAGTGATGCAAAATCAGGGAACTTCATAAGTTTTACGGTTTATTAATGGTGACTTATTAGATCATACCTTTAATGTAATTGGTATTATCAGTGTGGCCGATATGCTCCTTTCGAGGATAATAAAGAGTAGGCCATTTCCAGGCGCCTACTCTTTCCAATATTGGTCTCGTAAGAGAGTGAGTAGCCCGTTGCTAACGCAATTGTTTTTTTAAGTCTGCGATTTGAGTCTTTAGAGACAACGGTGAGTGGATTTTAGATCAATGGATTTAGAAACTATCAGCGATTTGCATCAATACAGTAGGCAGGATAACGATGGAGTGTTGTAATTGTTTCTTATCGGCGTGGGAATAGAAAGAAATGTCGGGTTTAGGGTGGTCTAGATACGATGAAGCCTTGAAGAGAAAGGCTTTATCGTATTATCGGTAAGTGTAGGCTGCGACCATTTGGATTAAAGATTGGTGTATGAATGCTACATAAGCAGGTATCTAGATCAGCTTAGTGATTACGCACCTTGGTAATCTAGTTGTCGCCAAGCTTCATAACTGATGATAGCGACTGCATTTGATAGGTTAAGGCTGCGGCTCGTCGACATCATCGGAATACGCAGGCGTTGCTCAGTAGGAATTGAATCAATAATATCGGCAGGGAGGCCTCGGCTTTCAGGCCCGAACAGCAACACGTCATCTTGTTTAAAGCTGAGCTCTGAATGTGGGCGGCTACCTTTAGTAGTACATGCCATAATTCGCTTGCCTTGCATTGCTTCAAGAAACGACTCGAAGTTTTTGTGATGAATTACATTGGCCAGATCTGCATAATCTAACCCAGCACGGCGCAGCTTTTTATCTTCTAAATCGAATCCTAATGGCTCAATCAAGTGCAGCTTGCAGCCATTATTAGCGATTAATCTGATTATATTACCGGTATTTGGGGCTATTTCGGGTTCGTAAAGCGCTATATGAAACATGCTGGCCTGCCTAAAAATGTATGAGCTGAGATTATTTTAATCTGCAAAGAAGAGTTCGAATGCTGTTATTCGATCAAGACTCAATGAATAGTGCATTATACGGTAAAAACTGGTTCGCGGAAAATAGCCATTCAGCGTGAAGGACGTCTAGATTATGGGGATTGCTGATATACCTAAAGCTTATTTATCTCTATATTCGAGTATGTCGATACACGTTTTACCTTGGGCATTGTTATGGATCTCACCAAACTCTCACGGATCAGTATGAAACACTTGATCACTTTACATGTGATGCTCGATACGTTGAGCGTGACTGTTAGTGCAGAACGGTTATGCTTAAGTCCTTCGTCGGTAAGTAAAACACTAAGCCAGCTGCGTCAAAGTCTAGGTGACGATCTATTTTACCGGCATGGAAACAAACTCGTCGCTACCCCTCTAGCGCGTCGTTTAGGTCCAAACGTACATCAGATCATCAGTGATATGAACCTGCTAGTGAATCAGGAAGCGTTTAGCCCTGTGGCTTATCGAGGTCGGTTCTCACTAGCGATGAGAGAGAGCACCTTTGAGTTACTCGCTGCCAAATTAACTGCACATATACTGCTATTAGCTCCTAATATTCGCCTCGATATTTTTGCTAAGGACAGTTTCGGTTTTGACGGGTTAGTTAAAGGCAGCTTGGATTTTATCGTATTGCCCCATGATCGCAGCCAGCCGCCTATAGCCCTGCATGAATTGGTGTGGGAGACCTTAATAAATGATGAGATGATATGTTTAATGAATCCAGTTCATCCTTTGGCTAGCCAGAACAGCATCTCTATAGATGACTATCTCGGATATAGCCATATCGGTATTAGTGATACGGATCTGAATCGTCCCTTTTTTGAAATGAAACTGGCACAGCAAGCGCGTAATCGAGCGGTACCCTTGACTGTGGCAGATTTTGGTAGCGCAGCGCTAATGTGCCATCACAGCGAGCTGCTATTTACCTGCTCACGCCATTGGGCCGAAAATGCGATTCAGGCTCAAGGATTAGTGACTAAGGCGCTACCACTCGATTACGGTGAGGTTGCTTACAGTTTAGTGTGGCACAAGCAGAGCATGAACGATCCAGCTCAGCGGTGGTTCTATGAACAGCTGGTAGCCTTTACACGGCAGCAGTTCCAGTAACGTTATGGATAGGAGCCTATAGATAGATGTCAGGTAAAATAAGGTTATTGACGCCACGCTGAGTCAGATCATTGGCAAGTTGTCGCATTTGCGCCTCAGTGCAACTTGGCCACATTAATGCTTCTCCTGTAACGCCATGATGTTGAAATGCATTTAGCTTTACGCGTACATTCGACGGCAGTTGAGTTAAATAGTGAGCTACGGCGTCGACTTCGCTGTCAAAGTCGCTTACTCGTGGAATGTGCAATAAACGCACCTCATACAACTTCCCCAGCTCTGCTAGCATCTTTAATGTGCTGAAAATACGATGGTTACCTCGTCCAGTAATATAGTGGTGGGTATCTTGTTGCCAAGCTTTAAGATCAATCATGGCACCTTGTATAAAGGGTAATACTTGTTGCCAACCATTTAGGCTTAGACTGCCGTTACTGTCTATCATGCAGCTTAGGTGTGATAAATCAGGGCTTGATTGCATCGCTCGAAATAACGCAATAATAAACGGCAGTTGTAGACTCGCTTCGCCCCCGCTGACAGTGACGCCATTAATAAAGTGTACTTGAGAGCGTATAAGGTCGAGTATTTCTCTAACGCTGTACTGCTGTGTTTTTGGTGTTGACTGCTTAGGACAGACCGATAGACAAATATCGCATTGACTGCATAAGCTCTCATCCCAAATTACCCTATTGTTATTATCATCAGCAATGAGTGTCAGGGCTTTCTTTGGGCACGTAGGTACGCAATCACCGCAACTATCACACAAGTCTATTGTGTGAGGATTATGGCAGTTTTTGCAGTTAAAATTACACCCTTGCAGGAAGATGACAAGCCTGCTGCCAGGCCCATCGACACAAGAGAAAGGAATAATTTGATTAACGATTGCGACTTTATTCAAGTTGGCATTACTTCGCGTAGCTTGGCGCCATTTCATGGGCAACGACTCGTGGCTGTCGTTCAAGGATCTTAGTGTTTACAGCCGCTTCTGCACCTAATCCTGTGGTATTGGTTCGTGAACCAACCTCTTTGAATCTGGCAATGTCAGATAGTTTAACCATGTAACCTGTGACACGGACCAAGTCGTTAGAGGCCACGTTAGCGGTAAACTCGCGGAAACCTAGATTTAATGCGCCTTTACAGAGTTGGAACATGGCTTGTGGATTTGATTTAACCGTTTCATCAATCGTGAGAATATCGCTGATCCCAGAGGTGTAATACTGATGATGTTCGGCAAGTGCTTTAATGTGTGCTATTGGATTTGGCTCTGTGCCATAAGGAATACGCACGCCAGGCGTGACATCTTTATCTAGGCTAATACCGCCTTGAGAATGTAGCAGTGCCCGGCCGTTATAGCCATAGTCAACTGGAGTCGATTTGACGATGGTATCCAGTGCTTTTGATATTTTATGTCCAAGCTCATTCGCCGCTTGATGGTGGCCGTAGTGCGGACTTGGTTTCTCCGCATGGGATTCAGTTAGCTCTGGATTACCTTGCAGAATATTCACCGCTTCTGCCATGCCGAAAATTCCGAACATCGGGGCAAAGCGAGACTCTTCAATAAGCCCCTCTGTGACTAGGAAACTGTTGAAGAAGTTAGACTCTTTATGCAAGAAACTACAGCGAGCATTAATTAGCTCATAAGTTAACTGACAGTATTGTGGCAAGATATTGTCAAAGAAATCATTAATGTCTTTAGCTTTCAATGCAACCTCTTTGAGGTTAAGTCGAACCAAGGTATTAGCTCCGCCTGCCAATGGTAGTGAGTTATAACAGCTTACAATGCCAAAGCCCCTTTGATCATAAGCATTGGCGTGCATTGGATAGTTGGCAATATGCGGTTTACTGCACTCACAAATATTGGTGGTTGCAACTTGCAGTAGTTCATCGGGTGTCACTTGTGGGTCGTACATAAAAGTCAGATTCGGCGCGATTTGTTTAAGCTCGGCGTCAATTCTTAAAATGGTGCGGCAGACAATGTTATCGGTTGGCCCAATATTAACGTGCATAAAAGCATCAGGCAGGGTGCGGTCTAGCATTATCCAAAATAGCTTCAGTTTACGATATAGGCTTTCGGTATCGAGTCCCTGACAGAAGGGCAGTAAAATTTCATCGAGCTGGCCTAGAAACACCGGAATATTTGTCACTGATGGGACGTGATGGTAAATGATGGTTAGCGCAATTAGTGCCTCATCTAGGTTTTGCGCTGGGCTAAGTTCTAAATATTCAGAGCCTTGTTGTAGATATTTTGCATAATCAGGCAAAACATATCGAGGTTTAAATGGTGCATGACCTTCAAACATATCGCCGATAATACCCGACTCCATAGCCTGTTTAACAGGCTCAGACACCGCAACATATGGCAAGCTGGAATCTGCTTCTAGCGCTAAGAAGTTAGATTTTTGCTTTGGAGAAAGTGTTGGGTCACGGGTGATCTGAGAAAGTCTTTCTTGTAAGGTCATGGCGCAATATCCATTAAAATTTTATGGGTACTATATTAAGGCTTAGTCAAGGGATCTCTATAGTGAAAAGCGGGCAAGGTGGTATTTCCATTATGGAAATCTAGCAAGGTAGATCTCGCTTTTAACGATGATGGCAAAGCCAAACATAGCAGCAGTGAAGTCAGCCGCTATATTTGGTTTTTGATGTGGCTAAAATACTGATGTTACTTAGAAGAATCCGAGTGGATTAATATCGTAGCTAATAAGGAGGTTCTTAGTATTTTGGTAGTGATCTAGCATCATTTTATGGGTCTCACGACCAATACCAGATTTCTTATACCCTCCAAAGGCGGCATGAGCCGGATAAGCGTGATAACAGTTGATCCATACGCGGCCGGCTTGAATTCCGCGCCCCATTCTTTGAGCGGTATTCATATCACGTGTCCATACCCCTGCGCCAAGGCCAAACTGGGTATCATTGGCAATAGCTAAGGCTTCGGCTTCATCCTTAAAGGTGGTGACTGAAATCACCGGGCCGAAGATCTCCTCTTGGAAGATCCGCATATCATTAGTGCCCTTTAAAATGGTCGGGCTGATATAAAACCCTTGGCTATGTTCGCCTTCAAGCTTACAGATATCGCCACCCACCAGTATCTGTGCACCTTCATCTTTGCCGATTTGTAGGTAGCTGAGGATTTTATCGAACTGCTCTTGCGACGCCTGAGCACCGACTTGAGTGTCGGTATCGAGTGGATTACTTTGTTTAATGGTTTTGCAGCGTTCAATCACCTTAGCGATAAACTTGTCGTAAATTGACTCCTGGACCAATGCTCGTGACGGACAAGTACAGACTTCACCTTGGTTAAAGAAGGCTAGAAGCATGCCTTCCACCGCTTTGTCGAGATACTCGTCTTCATGCTCCATAACGTCAGCAAAATAGACATTGGGCGACTTACCACCAAGCTCAACCGTTGATGGGATCAATGACTCTGCCGCACACTTCAAAATGTGGTGACCCACCTCAGTTGAGCCGGTAAATGCCAGTTTAGCAATTCGACTGCTGGTCGCAAGTGCCTGCCCCGCTTCCTTGCCAAAACCATTCACCACATTAAGTACACCTTTAGGTAGCAGGTCCTCAATTAACTCGAGCATCACAAGAATCGAGGCTGGGGTCTGCTCGGCGGGCTTTAACACCACACAGTTGCCCGCGGCTAATGCGGGCGCAACTTTCCAGGCCGCCATCAAGATAGGGAAGTTCCAAGGAATAATTTGCCCTACAACGCCTAACGGCTCCGGAAAATGATAACTAACAGTATTGGCATCTATATCGGCGGCACTGCCTTCTTGGGCGCGAATACAGCCCGCAAAATAGCGGAAGTGGTCGACAACCAACGGCAGATCTGCAGCCAGCGTTTCGCGTACGGCTTTACCGTTATCCCAAGTCTCGGCTACGGCAAGCAGCTCTATATTCTGTTCAATACGATCGGCAATCCGCAGTAGGATATTCGAGCGCTCGGTGACTGAGGTCTTGCCCCAGCTATCTTTAGCGATGTGGGCGGCGTCGAGTGCAAGTTCAATATCGCTAGCATCTGAGCGAGGGATCTGACAGAACACTTTGCCATCGACGGGTGAAGGGTTATCAAAATAGACACCATTGACGGGTTTAATCCACTCACCACCAATAAAATTTTGATATTGTGATTTGAAATTAATGATGGCATCGGGTGTTCCTGGTTTGCTATAAATCATACTTATATTCCTTGTACGTTTTTTATGCGACAACTCAGTGTAGCCTCAAAGTAACCGTTGAGGTATAGGAATAAAGTCGAGTAGTCCGCTGCTAGGTTAATTCGCTATATTACTGCTCGGCAGTTTAAATTTTCGTACTACATGCATTCTGTGCATTGTCTCCATGCAAAATATGCACTTTAGTCATATAGGTTTATGGCCTATGCTTCTCCCATCAGTTTAAATAGGAACTTGTCATGTTTAACGCGCTAGTTTTGACCCAAGAAGAAAAGCTTACCCAAGCTCATGTTCGTCAAATTTCAGAGGCAGACTTGCCTGAAGGTGAGGTTTTGGTTGATGTTGCCTGTTCATCACTGAACTACAAAGATGGCCTCGCGGTTACTGGTGTCGGTAGGATCATCCGTAACTTTCCGATGGTGCCGGGTATCGACTTTGCTGGGACTGTAGTTGAATCAAGTGACGAGCGCTATAAAGCGGGTGACAAGGTTATTTTAACGGGCTGGGGCGTCGGTGAAAACCACTGGGGTGGCTTAGCTGAGAAAGCGCGTGTTAAAGCTGATTGGTTAGTCCCTATGCCAACGAACTGCGATGCAGCCAAAGCGATGCAAATTGGCACCGCAGGTTTAACGGCAATGCTGTGTGTACAAGCATTACAGCAAGCAGGTATTAAACCCAGTGATGGTGATGTATTAGTTACTGGCGCCAGTGGTGGTGTCGGCAGTATTGCGGTGACCTTGCTAGCGCAGTTAGGTTATCGCGTCGTGGCAAGCACTGGTCGTGTTGAGCAAAATGGCTCTCTACTGACAAAGCTAGGTGCGAGCGAAGTGATAGAGCGCAGCGAGCTTGAAATTG
Organism: Shewanella abyssi; assembly: GCF_023284025.1. GTDB lineage: Bacteria > Pseudomonadota > Gammaproteobacteria > Enterobacterales > Shewanellaceae > Shewanella > Shewanella abyssi. Next base: position 7,191 of record NZ_JAKIKR010000048.1, read on the forward strand.
ATGCCAGACCGTTAGAGAAGCAGCGTTGGGCCGGTGTTGTTGATACTGTCGGTAACAAGGTACTCGCAACAGCATTAGCACAAATGCAATATGGTGGCGCGGCAGCCATTTGTGGTCTTGCTGGCGGCTTTGCACTGCCAACTACCGTGATGCCATTTATCCTACGTGGGGTAAACCTGCTAGGTGTTGATTCTGTATCTTGTCCGTTTGAGAAACGCCAAGCAGCCTGGGAAGATGTGCTTAAATTGCTTCCTGCAAGCTACTATCAAGATGCTTGCGAGACTATCGCACTTGAACAGGTACCTGAGTTTGCGCAACGCATAATTAAAGGCCAAGTCACAGGTCGAGTGCTGGTTAAGCTTTAATTCTTTCGCTATATAAAAAAGCCCAGTTAATAGCTGGGCTTTTTTATGTCCACTTATTAGTCTTCTCCTCTTTTAAGCGAAGCTCTAACAGTTCTGTGGCGACTGACTCAGCAAGCTTTGAGTGGCAGCGGTGATCTCGTTACGTAGCCATTGCTGCGCTTTATCTTGTTCACTGCGTGAGTGCCAGAATAAGTTGTAATCTAAATTCGGAAGTTTAAAGGGCAGCGGTTTAACCTTTAATCTGTGTCGCTGTGCTGCTATCTCTGCCATGCCTTCAGGTAGCGTAATAATTAAAGGGTTAATTGATTGTAAAGCTAAGGCGGTATCGAGATGAGGTGTCCTCAGTAACTCTGTGCGCGCTGGATACTGGCTTATGGCGTCGTCGAGCAAGGCTTTAACGCCATCACTTATTGCAATGGTTGCGTGGGGATAATGTAGATAATCATCGAGCGTGATATCGGTGTCTGCCAATGGATGGTTAGGCGACAATAAACAGCTGACACCGACTTTACCCAAGAAGGTATGTTGCAGTTGTCCGCTTTGACTTATCGCGCGACAAATCGCCATATCGGCACCTTTCACGCTGAGTTGTGCCTGCAGTTCCTTATGTTGAACTGGCAGTATTTCAAGTCTAATATTTGGGGCTTGTTGATAAATGTTTGGTAGAATAAAAGGTATTAAAGCTTGCATCGCATAGTCAGTGACTGCAATCGAAAACTGTTGTTCACAATCAAATGGAACAAATGCCTTCGGGGTTAATAAGCTAATGAGTTGTCCGGTAGGTTGTTGTAACTGCTGGTAGCAATCAAGTGCAAACTGGGTAGGGACAAGATGTTGGCCAACCCGGGAAAATAGCGGATCATTTAACATATTTCTGAGTCGAGCAAGAATGCGGCTTGTTGCAGATTGACTTAAGTGTAATCGCTTGGCTGCTTGCGTGACACTGCGCTCTTCAACCAGAATTTGCAGGGCGATTAACAGGCTTAGATCTTGGCGGTAGATCTCTTCTAATTCCATAATATTCTTTGTACACCCAATCAAGTCGCTTCTTTACTAATATGAGTATCATGATGACATAGAAGCTTACCGCTCGGTAATTTTCTGTTTTATATCGATAAGGTTTGGATACTGGAGACCCAAAGTTGGTGTGTTGTTTACAGTAAAGTAACGTTAGCAGGCTTGTTATAAATGTAGTCGTAACGTACTTGTTATCGTTATTTGTGAGGAATGGTATAAAGCAAGTCAAAGTGTGATAAATCAGCGCTATATCGGTTTTGTTGAACGGTAATTAGCAGTGGCGCATCATTTGGAACTCATTCCAAAACACCCCAAAAGTAGTAAAAATCTTAAACATTAGATCTATGCTTTAGTTTCTGAATGTTGTCATATTGTTTTAAATAAACATCCGCTTAACTCCCGTTTTGGAACTCATTCCAGTCTTATCATTGTTGCGTCTAATAAAACTAATAGGGTGATGACAGATGAGTAATAAAGATCTGCTAGGACGCCGCAATTTCATTAAAGGAATGGGAGCTGCTGCAGGTGTTGCAATGGCAGCGCCAGCAATGGCCATTTCTGAAAAAGCGGACGGTGTTAAATGGGACAAAGAAGTAGAAGTCCTTATTATAGGTTCAGGTTTTGCAGGCTTAGCGGCGGCAATCGAAGCGACGCGTAAAGGCGCAAAAGATGTGCATATCTTCGAGAAAATGTCGTACTTCGGTGGTAATTCGGCCATCAACGGTGGCTTATTTGCAGCACCGGGTACGCCGATGCAAAAGACTGAAGGCGTACAAGACTCTGTAGATAGAATGGTCAATGATCAGATGAAAGCGGGTCGTGGTATTGCTGATGAAGCTTTATTACGTCACGTCGCAGAGCATGCGGTTGAAGCACTGCAAATGACAATGGACGCAGGCTCTGAATTCCATCCATATCTACAACAATTAGGTGGTCATTCAGTTGCTCGTACTTACCAAACAACTGTAAGTTGTGGTGCTGGTATTACTCAGCCCTTACTTAAAGAATGTCGCAAACTCGGCGTTCATACTCATAATCGTACGAAGTTTGAAGGCTTCTTAGTGAGTGAGAAGGGCGAGGTTGTTGGCGTTAAAATGCGTGAGAACTATCACTTTGGTGAAGATCAACCTGGTGACGTTACTAATATTCGCGCAAAACGTGGCGTTATTATGGCGACGGGCGGATTTGCACAGAATGTTGATTTACGCATGGCACAAGATCCAACCTTAACCGCTGAAGTGGGTTGTACTAATGCACCAGGTGCAACGGGCGAAGGTATGTATGAGATGTTCCGCTTAGGGGCAATTCCTGTACATTTAGCTCACATCCAGTCTGGCCCATGGGCGTCACCTGATGAAGGTGGTTTTGGTTATGTGTCAAATTACTCTATCTATAACTTCCCTCATTCAATGGCCGTCAACCGTTTAACGGGTAAGCGCTTCATGAACGAAATAGCCGACCGAAAGACGCGTGCTGACGCAGAGCTGGCCTGTCGTGATGCCAAAGGTGAAGCCTTACCGCCAATCTTGATTACTAGCTATAAGGATTCTAAGAAGCATCCAAATACCAAGAAAGTAATTAAATACAACGTAGGTTGGAAGTTTGATTCAGTTGAAGAGCTTGCTAAACATTTTGATGTGCCGCTTAAAGCCCTTAAAACTCAGATCGCAGAGTACAACGAATACGTTAAGTCTGGTGATGATAAGCAGTTCGGTAAGAACATGACTAAGGCCAAAGACAAGTTTATCGAAGCGCCATTTACCGTGGTTCGTCTATGGCCAAAAGTTCACTACTGCCAAGGCGGTGTGCAGATCAATGCTAAGGCAGAAGTGAAGGACAGCTTTACTGGGCAGTCAATTAAAGGCCTGTATGCAGCGGGTGAAGTGTGTGGTGGTGTTCATGGTGTGAGCCGGTTAGGTAGTTGCTCAATTCCTGAATGCATGGTGATGGGTATGACAGCTGCACGCAGTGTTATGCAAGCCTAAATCAGCCAGATAATAAGAGGAATGAGTGATGATTAAATTAAAAGCCGTATTGGCGCTAACATTCGGTTGCCTATTGACGCTATCTGCTCAAGCGGTTGAGCAACGTGAATATCATAAGGAAGTGATTGGAAAGGACTGTAAAACTTGTCATGACAATGGCATTAAGCAGTTCCCATCGGATCAGGCTTGTTTACAGTGCCATGATATTGATGACTTAGCCGAGCAAACAGCCCGTAGCGAAGAAGATCAGTGGCAAAATCCACATAACAACCTTCATTACGGCAAAGAGCTACCGTGCCAGGAATGTCATGGCGAACATCAGCCTAAGAAACCAATGTGCAACAACTGCCATACCTTCAAGTTCGATAAGCATAAAGAGTAGTTTACTTAAGCTTAGTGATTCTCCCGCCTCCGGCTAGTACCGAAGCGACCAACCATATTTAGAGTGTGTCTTCTGAATATGGTTGGATTTTTCATAATGACAAACATCAGATCTATTGCTCCCTGCAAAAGTGTTTTTGATCTAGGTGTTTGATAACGCCTACCAGTACAAGAAGCGACGGCAGTTGCTTATTGCGGCTGAATGGTTTCAATGTGAAGCGCCTTCTCTTCGTCATCTCTTTTAGGGAAGGTTATTTTAACAATAAAAATAATGGTGATGTGATGAAACAAAGTACATGTTCAGTCAAAACAAACTCAGTGAATAACCCATGCGATAAAGACAATAGCAGATTGAGTATCATTGGAATTCTGGTAGTTAGTGCTCTGTCAGTACCCTGTGTGAACGCTTCGGTTTTAGAGAGTACCGAGGTGCAATTCGGTGGCTATATTAAAGTCGATGCAATGCTAAGTGATTATAGTAATGGTGCTCCAGGCTCTGGTGCTATTTCTAGGCAGTTCTATGTACCGGGGGCTATATATGGTACTGCAGGCAATGGTGAGCAAGTTATTGATTTTCAAGCTAGAGAATCTAGATTTAATTTCAAAACAGTCTCAAATTTAGAGGGCCATAAGCTGACAGCTTTCATTGAGCTCGACTTCATGACGCATGCAGACGGTAATGAACGGGTTTCCAACAGTTATTCTCCTCGAATTCGTCATGCATTCGTAAGCTATGATCATTGGACCTTCGGGCAATCATGGACCACTTTTCAAAATCCAGCAGCCTTACCTGAGAACTTAGATTTTGTCGGAGCGGCAGAGGGGACTCCCTTTGTACGCCAATCCCAAATACGTTACACCAATGGTGGCTTCCAATTTTCAGTAGAAAATCCTGAAACGACCCTAAATGAGTACCAAAGTGCGTCGCGGATAGTGAGTGGCAGTGGCATGGTTCCTGATTTTGTTGCGCGTTATAATATTAAGACGGAAGGAGGGGCCAAACTATCAATTGCTGGTATTGCAAGACAGCTAAATGTAGAGACTAGCCAACTGGATTCGACTGCATTGGGCTATGGTGTGAGCTTCAGTGGTATCTTACCTGTTGGTAAAGATGATATTAAGTTTACGGCCACATACGGTGATGGGCTGGGGCGTTACATGGCTCTTAACTATGTGAATGCTGGTGTGATCAATGCTGATGGCGATATTGAGGCTATTACCTCCTATGGTGGTTTTATTGCTTACCGCCATTGGTGGGATGAAAAATGGCGCACAAGTGTGACAGCTTCAGCATTTAGTGCGGATAATAATGTCAGTTTGATGGATGAAAATGTCAACAAAGACTCATTTTCTGGCTATGTTAACTTGCTCTACTCCCCTATTAAGCCGTTAACGTTCGGGGTCGAGTATATGTATGCTAAGAACAGTAAGGAAAGTGGTATTGAAGGTGAGCTTAACCGAGTGATGTTTTCTGCCAAATACGCACTTTAGCTAACTTGAGGCATTATTTATAACCACATTATGACGATGTCTAAATAACATAGGAGGCCTAAGGCCTCCTTTTAGGCATTCCTAAACGCAGAGATATTGACTACTGTTGATATTTTTCAGTGTTTGCTTTGATCAATGAGATGAGCTGGTTGGTTGTTTCTGTTTGTGTCTCTGGATTTAGGTACAGTGACTCATTAAACATCGGTAATGGTGGAATGTTATGCTCAATAGGATCGAGTATTTCCATTTGATCATTAATGCGAAACTCTGCAATAGGGGCAATCACTAAATCATTCTCAACCGCCATGCAAAGTGCTGTTGGCGATGGTGTTGAAAGTAACACACTCATTGGGCGCATTGAGATCTGATGGTTAGCAAATACTTGCGCACGAATAGGGCAGTTTTCTGGGTATAGCGCCATTGGTACGGTTTCACGCTTGTGGGCATTGCCCCCTTTAGCACCTACCCAGTGAAAACGACGCTCAAATAACAGTTCACCATGACCTGCGGCGGGAACTTGCCAGTGAGTGGCAACAATCACATCGAACTCACCGTTATGAAGTCGCTTATAAAGGTTACCGCTGACGTCAGTATCAATCACTAACTCAATGCAGGTAAACTCACGAATAAACTCCAATAAGCAGCTACCGAGATAACGGTGGATGTAATCCGTTGGTACCCCAAGTCGTATCACTTCACGGTTTCGACAATCTTTTAGCTCATCAAGTGCTTGAGAGCTGAGCTGCATCATCTTATAGGCATAGCTGAGTAAGGTTTTTCCTGATTCAGTTAGGGAGACTCCCTTATTGTCCCTTAGCAGTAAAGGTTGACCAACAGTCTCTTCTAACTTCTTGATTTGCAGACTAATAGTGGATTGTGTGCGGCAAAGTTTCTCAGCCGCTTTAGAAAGGTTTCCAGATTCAACTACCGCGATAAAGCTTTCCAAAAGTTCTATTTTCAGCATGGGCTATTGAGTTTGTTCATGATGCCATCAGTATTACTCAATATCGATGAAACTAATAGGTTGTTACCTTATGGTTGTGAACTGCAAATAGATGAAATGTTAAAACTGTGAAGAGGTCGACATGAGTAATTGGCAACAGCGAGAACGCTACTTAACTGACGTTGCGGAGCGGTGCCTGCGTGGTCATAAAAGCTTTGATCTACGCCGTTCTCATTTGGTTGGTGCGAGTCAGATCTCTAAAGGCACTATCTACAATCATTTTCCAAGCGAAGCAGATTTAATGGTAACGGTGGCTACGGCGCACTTTAGAAGGCGCTTGGAAAGAGCCGTTATCGACCAGAGCCTGTATCAAGACTGTTTAACACGCTTTTTAATGCACCATTGCTGGTCAATTCGTGACGACCTCTTGCATGACCGTTTTATTATCTCAAGAGTGATGCCAAATCCTGAACTTCTAGCACTAGCCTCTGACGACAGTCGTTGCGCGTTTGAACAAGTTTATGGCGACTATATTCAATGGAATCATCAATTAATCAAAGCTGTTGGTATCGTTGAGGGTTTTAATAGAACCGAACTAGTCGCCAACTATCTACGTGGCGCTCAGATCAACTGTGATGATGCGGGTAAGCACTATAATGATGCTAATTTATACCACCAGTTTAGTTACGCATTGTCACAATTAATGGGACATTCTGATAAGCGCATCCCCAAGTTGAGCGACTATAAAAACTGGCTTGCGTCATTAGAATTGACGGCAAGCGCGGCTTAGTAAACTAAGTAATATTAAAGTGGTGGCAGATCTGCGCTCTGTTAGGTATTAGACACTAAATTGACCGCTGTCTTTTTGTAATTGCTCGGTTAACTTTCCGAGCTGTAGTGATTGAATTGCCACTTTGTCAGAAATAGAGGCGACATGTTGACTGACCTCCTCTATCTGTCCCAAATTTTTAGTGAGTTCAGTGGTCGCTAATGCTTGCTCCTGGCCCCCTAAAGCGACGGAGGCTAACTGTATTGTAGAGTCCTGCACTTGTTTCACAATATGATGAAAAGCCTCTTCAGTGTGTTCGGCTATTTCATTTCCTTGTGACATTTCAAGCAGTGAACCCTCCACTAAATCAATACTTTTTGAGGCTGCCACAGCAGTTCGATTGGCGAGAATTCGTACCTCATCGGCCACCACTGAAAACCCTTTTCCATGCTCGCCAGCTCTAGCTGCCTCTATCGCTGCATTGAGTGCTATCAAATTAGTTTGCGCGGCAATGTTACTGATCTCATGCATGATATGGGCAATTTTATTACCCGAATGGTTGATGTCTTTGAGCGAGTTAATCAGTGATTGCATGCGCTGGTGGCCGTTATTTGCTAGCGTCAAAGTTTGATTGCTCTTACTACTCATCGTATTGGATGAATCTGCCGTCGCTTGCGTTTGACTGTCAATTTCCAGCAGTGCAGAGCTCATTGAGGAAACAAAGGACAACTGCTGGTTTGCACCACTGGCAAGTTGTGAGCTGTCGAAGTTAAGTGAGTTAGAAGTCAGTTGAATAGCATCGGTACACGTTTTAACTGAATGCACGATCTCAGAAAGATTCAGCCGCATTTTATTAAGCGCAAGCCCAAGTGCATCTTTATCACTGGCCAAGGTTACTTGGCGAGACAGATCGCCATGAGCAATTTGTTCTGCGGTATTGATTTGTTGGCGTTGAATATCAATTAAACGTGATAGCGCCTTGGCGATATGACCGAGTTCATCTTTGCGGATGAGTGTGGCTTGCCATGCAGTCGGGTTTAGGTTGCAGAGCTTGATATCACCTTCAGACAAATCATCAATTGCCACTGATATAGTACTCAAATTTCGAGTGACTACGTTGACTAGTTTTACGACTAGAAAGGCCACGATAATAATCGCGACCAAGGCTACGATGGCGCTAAACGTCACGAGTTGACGTTGGCTCTCTTTAATGACCTTGGTTTTGACTGCACTCACAATTATCCAGCCACTAAGAGGCTCCGCTACTGCCCAGCCCATGTACGATTGGTGCTGCTCCTCAAAGCTCACAAGTTGATTGTTAGCTTGGCATATTTGGTTAAAGTTAGCCATGTTTTCGGGCTGGCTTTGCAGAGCATGATGCGCTACCAATAGGCATTTTTTCGATAGAATAAAAGTATTGCTGTGTTTGTTTACCTCGCCAATGTTGACATAGTCTTGATAAAAATCATCTAACGGTAAACTCATAAATAACACATTGTTGTCGGCAACCTTGACTGCAAAAGTAACCAACAGTTTACCGTCCACTCTACTTTTTACTGGATCTGATATCTGCGCATGTTGGTTTTCTTGAGCCTGAATAACATAGCTCATGTTCGCATAATCCTTGCCAATACGTTGGGTGTTACTGGCGGCAATAGCGATTTTTTTACCACTCAATAACGCAATATTACGCGCGCCAACCTGTTGAGCGATTGCGTTAAGGTGTTCAGATGTTGCTTGCAGGTATTGAGGGTCATCAATGGCCATCAAAATAAATGGACTCTTTGCTAGCGCATTGATGGTGTTTAGATGGCCATCTACCCAACCCGCAATATTGTTCTTTAATAGCGCGGCACTTCCCTGAATAGTACTTCTTGATGCGCGCTCCATCGCATTTAAACTGACAGTAATCGTGACATAAGCAATGACAATAAAGCCTAACGTCACTAAAGGTATTAATAAGGCATTAAACCTATGGCGTAATTTCATAAATACCCCTATTGATTTAAACAGAGCTGAAAGCGGTATAGCGCTATACAACCACCTGTTTAAAAAGGTTTTGTATGATGAATAAGCCGATAAAGCAGGCGATTGCCGACATGATCGGTGTGATCACCCACCCCATAAGAATTTTAGACAGAACCTTCCATTGCACAGGTAAACGCTTGAGGAGTGCAATGCCGATGACAGCACCAATAACCGCTTGGGAGCTCGATACAGGGACAAGCGGAATCGGAGGTAAGCCTATCGACACAAAAGCATTGGATAAGCTTTGTGAAGAGAAGATAAACAGTACGATGGAATGCGCCATCACTACGACCCATGCAGTCACTGGTGTCATCGCAATGAGGTTGTCTCCTACCGTCAGCATCACTTTCTTTGAGTAGGTGAATACACCAATGCTGATGGCGATGGCACCAATGAAAAATAGCTGCATTGCTGCTGAGAACTCAATGCTTAAAATGGTCATTGCATCGATGGGAGTACTTAATACAAACACCCCCATGACATTGGCAATATTGTTGGCCCCTAAACTGTATGAGCCAAACGCGCCAGCAACAATAAGGCCTATACGGGTCCATTTATCGAGTTGAAAAAGACCTGGTCGTAGCCGAGCAATGGCTGCTGTTACTCCTTTAAACAGCAGTACAGCCGTGATTGCCGCGAGAATAGGGCATAGCACCCAAGTGGCCATGATTTTAGTGAGTACTTCAGAGTCGGTAGGCATGCCACTAAACAGATTCCAGCCAATGATGGCGCCAACGATGGCTTGTCCTGTCGAGACGGGTAATCCCGATTTTGTCATAAAATAAACGGTGGTCGCGGCCGATAACGCCACGGTGAAGGCCCCACCTATTGCGGACACTTTGCCTAATGCGCCTAAGGTGTGTGAGGCACCGGCACCGCTGATCACCGCCCCCAATATGACCATCACGGAACAGATCATTGCTGCCGTTGAGAACTTGACCATTTTGGAACCCACGGCAGTGCCAAACACATTCGCCGCATCATTTGCCCCTAATGACCAACCGAGAAACAGGCCACTAGAGAGAAAAATCCAGATTGCGATATCCATAATGTTCCTCCTTACTGCACACGTTTAAGCGTGAAGATGGCGATGCGATCACTGATGTCTTCAGCTAGATTGGCCACTTGATCGATACGGTCGCAAAAATAGCGCAACTGAACTTTGTTAACTAGAGGCAGTTCGGTATCAAATAGCAGCACTTTGGTGCGAGTACACAGCCGATCAGCCTCGCTTTCAAATGCTATTACCTTGGTATGATATTCCTGCACTCGCTGTAGATCGGTGAAGAAACTTTTAGCGCACAGTAAGGTGTGGTCGATAGTATCACCTACGGTGTTTAGCAATGTCAGTAGCTCTTCACCAATGGCTTGAGGGATGAGAGGCTGTTCTATTTTTAAGTGTAAACCAATGGTTTCTTGTTTATTGATCAAGCGATCGGTGAGATCAATTAACGATGCTACATCAGAGCGTAAGTCCGGGATCAGTGTTTTACGATAAAGTGTTTGTTCTATTTCTCTTTTTAAAATATCGGCTTGATGTTCAATACTTTGTAATTCCATTAATGCTTCGCCAAACTCTGGGCTTTTTGGGCCATAAGTTAAGTAGCTTTTCCACATTTGAATGGACTTTTGATGGGACAATGTCACTTGCTCAAAAAAAAGATAGACCTTGGTTTCAGTCGATTCGCTCTGAGAAAGAAGCGTAGTGAGCCGAGAAAAGCCAAACATTGGCATCTCCTTAAAGTTAGATACAGATTAGGGGAGGGTTGCAAACAAGGCCGCACGGGAGCGGTGTGCCGCCAAGTCTGCAATAAAGGTGCTGCGGTATTACTTAAATGCTTTACTCATCTTAAATGTTGCGGTGGTTTTTGAACCTTGATTATCGCCTTCGCCTAAATTAACGGCATTGACCTGTTCAAATAGGTAGTCATAAGCTTCTTTAAGTCGCTCTTTCTTTTTTAAGCTGCCCTTAAATGAAAACTCTGTGAAGCTGACCCTTGGTTGGCGGTAGTAGGGCGTCCATAGTTGAAAATCAATTTCGATATCATCAAAACGCTTGTCTTCCAACTTACCTTCCCAGCCATGAGTTCGCATGACAACAGTTTGGGCCAAGTCTTTTTTGTTGGCTTCATAAATGTCACCAACAATTTCCCATACTGTGCTGTTGCCTTTTAAAATCTTGAAGACTTGCTCGTAGTCCACTTTTTTGACATCAATATCGCCAGGTGAGAAGGGAATATCGTAGCTGACGCTATAAGCCGCTTTGCCATTGGTGTAGTCTATTTCGGCTTTTTTGTAGCTACTGACATCACCAAATGCTTCTGGGTTCGCGGCACGTAGCTTAACCGTTATCTTGCTCTTTCTTGGTTTGGTTACATGCTCTCGAACACGAATGTTGATGGCTTTTTCTTTAAAAGCACGATTCGGTGTGTCGATGTAGGTCACTAGCTTAATTGACGTATCTTCATCAAATTTAATAAAGCTAAATGCTTTTCTAAATTCTGGCGTTATCTTGTCTGCAGCATAGGGTAGGGTTTTACCCACACCTGTGTTGACATGATACTCAAGCGAGGTGAATTGCTCTGGTGATAAAGCATAAGCACTAGAACTTAAACATAAATTCACTAAGCCAACGAGTAGTAGATTATTTCTCATCGTCTTACCTCCGTTAGAATCTAAACTGGACACGGGCTTGGAAAATATTACCGTCTTGTTCATAAAGCATGACATCTGGATCCATTTGGCTTTCAAATCCTTCGTCGTAATCTACTTGGGTGTGAACGTAGTTTAATTGTGCTTTTAGATTATCTTCTAAATACCAGTTTAGACCGAGAACATAGTCTGTTTTCTTGCCGCCATACACATCGACACCGGAGTCATTAAAGTCGGCGTAATCCACACGAGCTGCTATTTCCCATGCGCCATAGCCGCCAGCAGAAATGGCATTGTCGGGTTTAACCGTTTTAAAGGTGCCTTTCTTGCTACCGTAGCTCCAGCTTTCCCCTGTTAAGGTATAAACTGCTTGAGCATAACTGCCCATAAATGTGGCTGAGCCTTCGTCATCCACATCGGTTTTCGCCATCATGTATTCAGCTTGGATTAAAAAGTTACGATGTTGGTATGCAGCCTCTACACCATAGTGCTGTGTCGATTCAGTATCAAATTTTCCAGTATCGATTAAGCGACCCGTCGCTTTGGTATTTGGACGGGCTCGGTAACGAATCTCTTGCGTATTACTGTTATTTTTTGTGTATAACGCACTGGCACCAATGTGTAATAGGTGGTCGCTATTCTTAATCGGTGTCATGGTAAAACGAGTATTGAAGACGTCTTGCTTTTCATTTAAGTCGTCGTCATTAATCAACGCCGTAATACCATAACCTGCGGTGAAGTTATAACCGTCGCCATAATATAGCCAAGACGCACCTACCGCACGTTCAGGTGAGAAGGTATCGGTTGATGCACGCTCTAAAAAGGCAAGGTGAGCAGAACTCCCCGAGGCCTCTAAACCGAAACCAAATTTCTGGAAACCAATTTTAATTTCAGAGTTATCAAATCCGCGATAATTGACATTGGCATCTTTTACTTCAACTTCAGACACGCCATCAAAATCAAATTCTAACGAGTATTTCCACACGTTTGAGAAATAGCCTTCTACACCAAAGCGCACACGGCGAAAGCTGACTTCATTAATACCGTCTTCATATTCGTTCTTGCTACCGGTATAGAATGGGTCTGCATTGACATAATCCAATTGGATACGGCCGGTAAACTGCATCGTTGATTGACCATCTTTGGAGATCATTTCAGGTGATGGATTGCCGGAGCCAAATTTAATACGATCTACGTCTTTAGCGGCGTCTTTAGCTTCAATTAGTTCAATTTCTAGCGCATTAAGTCGTTCTTCAAGCTCCATCACTTTATCTGTTTCGCCAGCCATCGCAGCCGATGAAAAACAAAGTAGTGATGCGGAGATAGCAAGTGCAACACGAGATGGGGAAAATACGTTTTTGTTCACCATAATTCTTATCCTTAATGTCATTCTTATTAGTGTTAACGCGGTGTAAAGGCTTGGTGTTCCCTGATGCGTTAATAGTAGAGACATATTTAAAATAAAAACATGATCCAGATCTACTAATTCCAACTTAATCGTACAGGTCGCGTCTAATTTTTCATTAAGTGGTGATGAGAGGGATTGCTAAGGTAAAGCCATTTGTTTGCTTGTGCTTTCTAATGGGAATAGCGGTAGCAGACCGCGACCTTATGAGATAGATGCAGTGATTTTTTAAAATGTTGATTAGCGAGTGCTACTTGTCTACATTATTGATATTAATATTGTAAACACCATGTATTCCTTTTCTGCTGGACACGATTCGATATTGAGAATAGTCAGTGATACCGTCAGTCGTGATACTCACAAAGAGCTGTATCGTGTGTACTTTATGCACGGTGGTAACGCGTATTTTTTGCTCAGAATGGTAGCAGTGGTTACTCAATATTTTGGGTAGAGATCTGAGGGTTTTACTTAGGTTTATTGTCAGTTCATCTATAAACTTTTCGCTGTCGTTTTGTTGCTTGTAATCGCTGAAGTTGTAACTTCTTTGGTATACCCAATGTACTTGCGAGTCAGTAGAGTCTTGAGGTGATAACCGTTTTAGAATCGACTGAATTTTTTTCGGCAGTTGACTGCGTTTTTGCCGATAAAAAGTTTCTTTAGTGTGGGCAATTTCAAGCAAACTATTGCCTTGATAAAACCGTGATTGATGTTGAAAGTAACGTGAAGAAAATTTTTCCATGAGGTAGTTTCTACCTAACTCCTTGATGCGATCTTTAAATATGTACGACAGGACTAAGGAGAAGAAAAAGGGGGTCGAAAAATTGCCGAATGCTCTTTGCGTAGCAAAAGCGACACCGGTAGCAAACGCCATGGCAAAGGCCGCAGCTAATCCAAAAATGAACTGTTCGGCCAATTCGCCATTTTTAAGTTTCTTACGCTTTACTTTATAAGGACTATTAATAACTTTGCGAGCGATATGGAGCTTATTTAATAAACGCTCCCGCCCCTCTTCTGTTACATCGTGTAGTTTTAGATTATTGATTTCTGCAAAGTGTTTTATTTTCTCTATCAGTCGATCAATATTGGTATCAGCTTTAGGTTGTAGACTGCGTGCTAGTTGTAATAGTGACTGATAGAAATAATAGATGATTTGGTGCAGGGCTAACCTGTAAAGGCGACTCTCGGTAAGCTTAGATTCATTGTCATGAATAGTGCAAAACGTTTCGATACATTCATCCACTAAGAACAATGTGCCTCTATCTGCTTGGACCACAATAATGCGAGTGTCGGTGACAAAATGCGATAGCGCTTTGCGATAAAGGCTAATCTTGTTGGCTGCTTGGGCATAGGCTGTTTGCTTTAATACTAATAGCTCTTGCTGTAGTGACGTGATACTGGGTGTTGTTGTTGATTTCAGTAACTGCTTTTGCAATAGATTCTGATAAAAACTGGCCGGATTAATAATGTCGCTATTCTCTGCCAACTGGGGGGGAAGAAAGAAATGTACCTTTAACTGAGCATGTTTTATGTGAGGCGGAAAATCCGCCTTCACGTTTAGGTGGTACTGATCAGCTTGAAATAGCGACACGGTCATTGGATCTACCAAGTGGTGTAAGGTTGCTTCATCAACATAGAGTTGTAATACCTAGCATCACCCGTCACCTCTTCACCTAACCAGCTTGGCTTACTGACGGTTTGAGCTTCGTCGGTAAGCTCCACTTCGGCAACAATTAAACCTTGGTTAGTTTGGTAGAACTCATCTACTTCAAAAATATGGTTTGCGTAATCAACTAGGTAACGCGTTTTATCGATTACGCCAGCTTCGCAGATCTTTAATAGCTCTTCTGCTTCAGAAACTGGGATTTCATTTTCCCATTCATAGCGTGAAGCACCCGATTCATTACCGATACCTTTTATGGTTAGATATCCTTTGTCACCTTTTATTCGTACACGAACAGTGCGCTCTGGCACTGAGCTTAAGTACCCTTGAATAATACGTACTGAACGTGCTGCTAGCGTTTTGAACTCTTCATTTTTTACGAGGTATTTTCTTTCAATTTCTTGAGCCATTAGTATCTTCTCCGAATTAAATTAGTTGGCTAGAGGTAGGTTTTTCATACCGATAATGCGTTTGATTGCTTGTAAGTAGTTAATGTTCTCGACGCCAACGAGTTTTACGTCTTTGATAGTCTGTTGAATATCTTCCAGTTCAGTTGATTCGCTATTAATGCTGACAATTTTAGCCCCATTTACTAGTACATTTGCCACTTCACAAATCGTATTGTTCACCATATAGCCAAAGCGCTCTTTGTGAATTTTTACGGCTTGTAGATCGGGGTGACTATCAATAAGTGCAATAAAGGCATCAAAACTGTATTCAACTTCGGTTAATTCAGGAAGTTCCACCATGAAGGCGGGAAATATTTCATCAACCAGTTGCTGCTTGCTGATTGGGAACTCAGCTTTTAGCTTAGGATCCCACTGTTCTAAGCCATCAGTGGTTGTCACATAGGATTTCACATCCATTTTACCGTCGCGGATCTTAGTATTATTTAAATCGTTTGTGCGAGACATAATGTAGATTTCGTCACTTTCACGGTGCCAAACTTTTTCAGGAATAGGCATAGAGAGGCGAGCCATGCGCTCTGCCGATTCTGTGAAGTCTTGACCAAAAGTGCGGAACTCAAAACGTGGCTTAGAAATTTCACCGATTTTTAACTCTGACATTACAGATTCCTTTGGAGGTAGATTGTTATTTGATTAGGATCGTTATTACAGTACTCATAATGAGTCATTAAAAAGCAGATCTAGATCAATATTATAACCAATAAGTTTAGACCTGATCTTACGTTTTTTACCGGTGTTATCGTTGTGATTTATAATTACTTATTAAAATACATGCAGTTATCATCTGTATTGGTTTACTGCCTATTGCTGGTTTATTTTTATATTAAAACTAAATGAATGTTTTGTTGATCTTGATCGGCTTTTTTATTGATATTAATCGTTAAGGTTTACATAAAGGTTATCAAGCGTAGGGAATAATAATAATGTCTAAAGAAACAGTATCTCAGACCGACCCTCTCGATATGAGTCAATATCGAATGGAAACGTTGCCTGTACGTTCAAAAAGTAATTTTGAGCAATGGCTAGCGAGAGGGGGGATATGGGTAGCGTTGATCGTTTTTGTTGCAATTATTATGTCTGAGCCCGCTGTTTTCTTAGTTGATTTTGATCCGCAGACATTGAGTAAAACTGCATTTGAAAGCTTTCAGGCTAATGGTTTAAGTATCTTTAGTGCCCGAGGTGCAGCCATGCTTGCTATCTTTTGTGCTGCGGTGATTTTGTGGATAAGTGAACCGATCCCCAATTATTTAACGTCGCTAATGGTCATCATTACCATGGTATTGACCGGTGTATTACCAGAAAAAGTGGCCTACGCTCAGTTAGGGCACCCAATCATGTGGCTGAATATATTGTCTTTTATTCTTGCTTCTATGTTGGTGACCTCTGGCGCTGCCAAACGTTTTGCCTTGTGGTTTGTTTGTCGCTTTGGCACCAGTGCAACACCCATATTTTACAGTTTTATGGTGATTAACTTAGTGTTATCGGCGTTTATTTCGGCCACCACAGCAAAGGCTGCGATACTGATGCCTATTTTTATGGTCATTGCGGCGGTTTATGGTGCACGTGGCGGTGACAACAAAAATAACTTTGGCCGCAATCTAGTACTGCAAAACTTACTGCAAATTAATTTGTGTGCAGGCGCATTTGTGACGGGTTCAGGGGCTAATCTGTTAGCTGCTAGTTTGATTGCGGGCGCTATTGGAGGCAGTTTCTTCTTTGCCGATTGGATGATCGTCGCGTTACCAATAGTACTATGTATGGTGGTTATCGGCTGGCTGGTGGCAACGAAAATATTTTTTCCATTGGCGCCAGAAGAACGTCTGCCACAAATTGAAGGGGGAATGGAGCGTCTGCAACAAGAGTTAAACAAAATGGGAAAAATCAGCTGCAGAGAAATTAAATCTCTGGTGATTTTCATTACTATTCTGGCCTTTTGGGCAACAGACAAATATCATGGCGTTAGTGCTACCGCGATAGCATTTATTGGTGCGATAGTAGCGCTTTGTCCACGCATTGGCGTCGTCAACTGGAACGAAGTCGATGTGCCATGGCATCTACTATTGTTCTCGGCAGGGGCGTACACGTTAGGGGCTGGATTTAAGCAAACAGATCTACCCAACCTGGCCGTCAATTTTAGCCTAGAGTATTTTGGCTTGGATGAAACCACACCGTTTAGTGTTTTTTATATTGCACTTACGGGGGCAATGTTACTTAGTTCTTTGGTGTTCCAATCGAAGACTATGCGTACAATGTTGTTTGTCCCCATTGCGATTGGCATTGCACAGCGGTTTGATTTTCCTATTATGAGTTTGGCATTGCCAGTAGCATTGCTGATTGAACATGTGTACGTTTTGCCGTTTAATAGTAAGCCTGCATTGCTACTCTATTCCACTGACCATTACAGTCTAAGTGATACCTTTAAATTTGGTTTTACGATGTTGATGATTGGCTGGGCTGCCAGTATCTTAATGGGGGAAACTTGGTTTAAATGGTTGGGTTATGTGCCTAATGGTGTGTTCTGGTAACATTAGAGGTAGCTGTGACTTTACCTGCGTTAGCGAGATAGAATATGAGTGCTAAGAACAATGAAATTCGCAGTAAGCTTGCGTTGCTACAACTGGCTGAAGAGTTAGGTAGCATTAGTAAGGCTTGTGACATTATGGGTTACAGTCGTGATAGTTATTATCGCTTTAAAAAGCAATATGCCACTGCTGGCGAGCGTGGTCTGAAAAACTTGTCACGGAAAAAGCCTGCAATTAAAAACCGTGTATCTGCTGCCATTGAAGATCAGGTGATTGAAATTGCGCTTGATTACCCGAATTATGGCCAGGCAAAAGCCGCTGAGTTACTTTCTGCTAGGGGATGTGTGATATCGGCTAGTGGTGTTAGAACCATTTGGGTACGTCATAATCTCGAGACTAAAAAAAGTCGCTTATTGGCGTTAAATGCCAAACTAAAGCAGGAGAAAGACTGGTCGCCATTGGAGCAGCAGCACTTAGAGCAGCTGTATAAGCTGGCGCCAGATGACCCTATGATAGAGTGCTTATTCCCCGGCGATATTTGCGTGCAGGATACATTTGATTTAGGTGACATTGCGCCTTTAGGCTCGGTATATCAGCACACTTTTGTGGATGGCTATAGTCAATATGCGATTGCAGCCGTAATGCCTGATAATAGTTCTGCGTCAGTGTCGGCATTTCTATCGGATATTGTTTTGCCTTGGTATCGAGATAATCAGATAAAGATTAATAGTGTTTTGACCGATAGAGGAACGGAGTTCTCAGGTAAGAAAGGCATCGCGTTTAATGCTGTTCTTACTGCGCAGAAGATTAAGCATATTCAAATGAGAGCTTACAATGGTCCAGTGGTTAATGGTTTAGCGGCTAGGTTCCAAACGTTTGCCTACAATGAATTTTTTGAGCCCTTCCTAAAGGGGAATAAAGTGACGTCGATAGTGCAACTCAATGAACATTTTAGTGAATGGCAGTCGCAATATAATCAAGGTGAGTCACAGCCTGGACGATATACATTGGGGAAAACGGCGGCAGAAGTGCTAACGTTAAGTCGCCATTTGCTTGAAGCTTCAACTAAAACGACCTCTGCTTGAAAACAGAAGCCGCTAATCGCCGCTAACGCGGTAGGCTAATGGTCACAATGAGTCCATGGGGCTGCATATTTTCAGCTTTTATCTGACCTTGATGCGCCGTCACCGCCGCTTCAGCAATCGCTAAACCTAATCCCCATCCGCCAGACTCTCTATCTCTTGCCGATTGCGGACGATAGAAGGGTTTAAAAATAGCGTCTAAGTCGCTAGCATCAGGGATCCCGGGTCCGTCATCGATAATTTCAAGTTTGATTAACTCGTCAGTAACCGAAGTTCGAATGATAATCTGTGATTGTGCATATCGAATCGCATTACGCAGTAAATTCTCAACGGCTCTAGAAAGTGGCCTTGGGTAAAGCGGCAGCTGTATCGATTCATCGATATCGATATGCAATAGCTTATTTTGTTGTTGAGCCTCAAAATCGGCATCATCCAGCACTTGGCTTAAGGTCTCCGCAAGTTCTAAGTTATGTTTAGATTCGGTAGCATTAAGCTTGACTCGCGACAGCTCTAATAGCTCGGCAATCATCTGTTCTAATTGATCGGCTTCATATTCGATACGCTGAGTTTCTTGGGTTTCTTGACCTTTTTTACGACTAAGCGCCAGTGATAATTTAAGGCGGGTCAGTGGTGTTCTAAGCTCATGGGATATATCGCTTATCAACCGCTGCTGACTTTTAACCATATCTTCAACAGAATCTGCCATACCATTAAATGCCTGAGCTAGCTGCCCAAACTCGTCATTACGTTTGGCCGTAGCGCGATCGACACGGCTACTTAAATCGCCATTGGCTAAAGCGTCGGCGCTGCGTTTTAGCGAGCGTAACGGTTTACCTAAATGCCATGCAAATAAGCCACAGAGCAGCCCTGACAATAAGATGGCAATGCTTAGCGTGAGGATTTTATTGTCAATAAAAAATAAAAACCAAGGTCGTGGATGATGCTCTGGTAACGTGCCATAAAGCGCATATTGTTTGTTTTCAACCTTAAATAGGTAAGGGCCAAAAAAGAATTCATTACGAAATTGGTGTTTTATTGGCTTGCCTGCTTCATCAGCCATCAGCATAAACTGCCGTAGCGCTCGTGAAGGTTTGCGGCTATTAAGCACATTTGAATTTTCATCGACCAGAAAGGCTCGATACGGTCGGCCTTTTTTTTCTTTGAAACGATTCCAACGTCTCATGTTTTCCGGTTGCAGTATTCTAGGATTGTCAATGATGCGGTTTGCTAGCTTGGAGAGCATCTCTTCAAGCTGTGGCGGTAGTTCTGATTGGTCATGGTTTTGTTGCACCAGGGGCAAAACAGCGACTAGAGCAAAGATTAACGAGCTACACAGCCAAAAACCGAGTAGCAATTTTACAAAAATATTATTGGGGCTTTTTCTCAATGACATTTAGGGTAACCAGATATAACCTTTGCCGCGAATGGTCTTAACGCGTGGACGACCATCACTACGTTCAGGCATCTTTTTACGTAAGTTAGATAGATGCATGTCTAAACTTCGGTCAAATGGCATCAGTTTCTTGCCGAGGACTTTCTGACTAAGTATCTCTTTAGTTGCTAGCTCACCTGCATTTTGTACTAATTCAAACAGCAGACTAAATTCAGTACCGGTCAGAATGATAAGTTGCTCCTGGCAATGCACTTCTTGACGAGCTGGGTCTAAACTGAGATCGCCAAAGGACTGTATCGTTTGAGCATTATCATTGGCTTGTATATGAGTTCGTCTGATGATGGCGCGAATACGTGCGACTAACTCGCGGTCATTGAATGGCTTGGGGAGGTAGTCATCTGCGCCAATTTCTAGGCCGACAACTCTGTCTATCTCATCGCCTCGTGCCGTTAACATCAGCACTGGAGTTTGCTTCTTGGTACGCAATGCACGTAATACTTCAAAACCATTGAGTTTAGGTAGCATTACGTCGAGCAAAATAAGATCAAAAGTTTGCTGTAATGCGAGATCGAGTCCTGCCTGGCCATCATGGGCTAATGTCAGCTCAAACCCTTCTAGTTCTAGTAGTTGTGCCAGTAATTCAGACAGACCTAAGTCATCATCTATCAACAGTATGCGGCTCATGCTCACCCTTTTCCTTACACTTAATATCAGCAGTATACCCTGTTTGATGTCAATTGCCGTTTAGGAGTGTAATTCAATGTAAAGGAGGGCGTCATCCTTATTTCCACTGAGGAGAACAATAGTTAATGCAATGGCTATTAACGTTTGCTGCGTTTGCTTTACAGTGTTTTACGTAACAGAAACCCTCACTTACATTGCAATGACTACACTATTAATCTTGGTAAATAGTTTAGCGTTATGGCGCTAAATTTAATAGAGAAGGGCTAGCAGATGAAAAAGTATACTTTGAAAGCAGGCTTATTGGCGTTAGTAGTCAGTAGCGCATTACTCACCGTTGCAGTGCGAGCAGCGGATGAGCAGCCTGAGAGCAACCAGCAAGAGCATCATCAGATGAAAGGTGAGCGCGGCGAGCATCATGATAAAATGCGTAAGATGTTCCGCGGATTAGATCTATCGGATGAACAAAAAACCCAAGTAAAGGCGATATTGAGTTCCCATCGTGATGAGATGGAGCTGAACCGCCCATCGAAAGAAGATCGCGCAACGCAAAAAGCACAGATGCTGGAGTTTATCACTGCGGACAGTTTCAATGAGGCTGAAGTTAAGCAAGCATTAGCGGCTAAACAGGAAGATCGTCAACAAAAAGCCGTCAATATGATGAAGCTGCAAAACCAAGTTTATCAACTGCTGACACCAGAGCAGCAAGAAAAATTTAAGAAACGTTTTGCTAAGAGTAAACACCACAAAAGATAATTTACATAAAATAGACATTAAACATGAGGGGAGTTATCCGTTTTCCCTCCGTTTAATATAAACTTAAGATCTGGACTTCCCTTACATTGACGCGTAAACAGATCTTATGAATGACACTTCCCAATATGATTTTTGGGTTAAGCTTGCTAGCCGCGCTGCAGTTGCTACAGCCTTAACCCTTATCATTATAAAGTTAGCCGCATGGATGTATTCTGGTTCAGCCAGTATGTTGGCCTCTTTAACAGACTCTTTTGCTGATGCTTTGGCATCTATCGTCAATTTTATTGCTATCCGCTATGCAATCGTTCCCGCCGATCAAGATCATCGCTACGGTCATGGTAAAGCTGAGCCGTTAGCCGCACTTGCTCAGTCAGCGTTTATTCTCGGATCTGCATTTCTGCTGTTTTTCCACGGTGGTGAAAGGCTCATCAATCCTGTTGAGGTAAAGCATGTCACGCTTGGGGTGATTGTCTCTATTATTGCAATCGTGCTTACCTTTGCCCTGGTGATGTTACAGAAAAGAGCATTAGCGGCGACCTCAAGCACGATAGTTGAGGCTGATGCGCTGCACTATAAGTCGGACTTGTTCTTGAATGCCGCCGTGTTATTGGCATTGGTGTTATCGCAATATGGCTGGTGGTGGGCCGATGGTTTGTTTGCTGTACTGATTGCCCTTTTCATTGGCCAGCAAGCCATCGGCTTAGCGTATAAGTCAGTACAATCATTGTTAGACCGAGAGTTAGATGATGATACCCGACTTAAAATCAGCGAGATCGCCATCGCTGACCCACAGGTTAAAGGGATCCATGATCTTAGAACAAGGGAGTCTGGTAAGACGATGTTTATTCAATTTCACCTAGAGTTAGATGGTTCGCTGAGTTTGGAACTCGCTCATACCATAGCCGTTGATACGTCTATTAGGATCCGGCATGAGTTTGGTAATGCTGAGGTGATTATTCACCAAGACCCAGTGTAAATAGCGCTAATAATGTGTTTGCAAGCATATCGTGATATTGAAATTTACTAATAGAGATAGTTATTTATACTCACTGTGTCGCAATTTGTATCTTCGCTGTGCTAGATTCCACCCCATCAAAAACGATGTAAGGGAATCATCATCAAAAAATTATCAATTGTAGCATTAGCGGTTTTAGGATTAACGGCTTCAAATGTTGCTTCTGCAGAGACGGATCGTGTTGGAGCATATGTAGGTGGTCAAATCGGTGCCTTTTCAGCTGACGTTGAAGAGTTATCTGAATCAGGCCAAAGCTATGGTCTTTATGGCGGTTACAACTTCAATGAGTGGTTTGGTTTAGAGGCTGTGCTATATGGGACCAATGACATTCTCGAAGAGGATGGTATTAGTGTTAGCGCCACTTCATTTTCGGTTGCACCCAAGTTCACATGGGTGATTAACGATACGTTTTCTTTATACGGGAAAGTCGGTCTAGCGTCTGCTGCATTGGTTTTTGAGAGCGGCTCAGAAGAGTTGGATTTCACTGGGAACGGTGTGGTCGTTGGCGCCGGCATTAATGCTGCGCTAACTGAAAAACTAACCATTCGTTTAGGTTATGATTTAACCTCTACTACACTTGAAATTGATGATCTGGGCGATGTTGATGCTGAGTACTCAAACGTGACCTTAGGAATGCATTACCATTTCTAGTCAGCTTTGAGCGCACTAAATTGACCTACAAAAAAGGATATCAAATGATATCCTTTTTTGTTGCTAGCTTAGCAGCATTTGTTAATGAGGCTATTCCATCGCCAGCTCTTTTAGCTTGCGGGTTAAGGTGTTACGCCCCCAGCCCAAACGTTTGGCTGCTTCTTGTTTATGGCCGTTAGTATGTTTTAGGGCTGTTTCTAGCAAAATGCGCTCGAAAGCAGGTTGGACTTCAGTGAGTAAGTCACTTTCTCCCTCGGCTAAGCGCTGATCTATCCATCGTTTTAGTGCCGTTTCCCAGTCGTTGGTCGCTGTATGTTCATTATGAGATGCTGTGGTTTCCTCTATTAGCTCTGGTGGCAGATCTTGTGGCAAAATCTCCTGCCCTGACGCCATAACGGTTAACCAACGACAGGTGTTCTCTAGCTGGCGAACATTACCGGGCCAAGGCAGTGTTGCAAGTTTATTAGCTGCTTCTTTCGTCAGTATTTTTGGCTCTACATCGATCTCTTTTGCTGCGATGATTAAAAAGTGACGTGCCAGTTGAGCAATATCTTCTCGTCGCTGCGATAAAGGTGGCAGATGCACTCTAATCACATTTAAACGGTGAAACAGATCTTCTCTAAAATCACCCTTGTGCACCAGTTGTTCTAAATTTTGGTGGGTTGCGGCAATAATACGCACATCAACTTGCACCGGGGAGTGGCCGCCGACGCGATAAAACTGACCATCGGCTAACACCCGCAATAAGCGGGTTTGCACATCTAAAGGCATATCGCCAATTTCATCTAAAAACAGCGTGCCACCATTTGCTTGTTCAAATCGGCCTTGGCGAACACTTCCCGCCCCGGTAAATGCCCCTTTTTCATGACCAAAAAGTTCCGACTCGATTAAGTCCTTCGGTATTGCCGCCATATTAATCGCAATAAAAGGCTTACCTTTTCTCGGGCTGTGTTTATGTAAGGCGCTGGCGACAAGCTCTTTACCTGTACCAGATTGGCCATTAATGAGTACGCTAATCGATGAACGAGATAAGCGGCCGATGGCTCTAAACACCTCTTGCATTGCGGGTGCTTCACCGATGATTTCTGGAGTGGCGATAACTGGCTCGGCAGGTGTACTGCTATTACTTTGTTCGTTAGCATGAGTAATAGCGCGCTCTACGAGCGAGATGGCTTCGTCAATATCAAAGGGTTTAGGCAAGTATTCAAATGCCCCAGCTTGATAAGCACTGACTGCGCTATCAAGGTCAGAGTGAGCCGTCATAATGATTACCGGAATGTGGGGGTAATGATTTTGTAGGCGTTCGAGTAGCGTTAAGCCGTCGGTACCCGGCATACGAATGTCAGACACAATGACTTTGGGCTGCGATGTTTCTAGGGCGTCCCATAGTGACTCGGCAGCAGCAAAGCTTGCACTACTGAGTTTGGCGCCTTGTAACGATTTCTCAAGTACCCAGCGAATAGAGCTATCATCATCGAGGACCCATACTTGTTCAGTCATGTTGTTGTTTTCCTCATTTAACTATTGATGGGTAGAGTGATGGTGAATTCGGTGCGTCCTGTAGAGGAGTCACATTCAATTCGACCGCCATGTAATCGGGCAAAATTATGGGCAATCGATAGCCCTAAGCCAGAACCTTGCTCACGTCCAGTGACCATGGGGTAAAAGAGCGTATCCATTAAGTCAGGGTTAATTCCGGGGCCGTTGTCGATGACCGACAACATCAATACCAATTTATGGCGTATTGTGCCAATCGTTACCTGGTGCTGAGTGCGCGTCTTTATACGGATATTACCGCCCGCCATATCCAGAGCCTGAACTGCATTTTGCACGATATTAAGCACCGCTTGTTGCAGTTGGTCTGGGTCCATTTCGATGTCAGGTATTGAAGGGTCATAATCTTGCGTCAAAGTAACATTGTCAGGCAGAGTTAAATTGACCAGCTGCAATACCTTGTGAATGACTTCGTGGATATTATAAAGGCTGTGCTGTGTCGGTTTCTGTGGGCCCAAGAGTCGGTCTACCAGAGCTCTTAAGCGGTCAGCTTGCTCAATAATCAAGTCGGTAAACTCTTTGAGTTCAGGCTCTTTGAGCTCCCGAGATAACAGTTGTGCAGCGCCTCTTAATCCCCCAAGCGGATTTTTTATTTCATGGGCGAGATTTCTAACTAGAAACTGAGCTGCTTGCTGCTGGGCATCTTGGGTTAATTGCTGGTGGATACGCCTCTGTTGGTCGACTTGTCGCAGCTCTAATAAAGCTTGTCTATATTCTTGTTCTATAGGGGTTAGTGTCACATCTACAGTGTGTTGTTGGCCGTCAAGAGTGACCAGTGAAACGGTATTGACGGTGAGTCCTTGGTTATTTTTAATGGCTAATTGCAACATCTGCAGGTCAACGGCCAATGTCTGATAATGTTCAGGCAGACTCAGCTCTAGGAGCTTGTTATTACTCACGCCCAAAAGCTGCTCAGTAGCGACATTAGTGTAAAGCAGTTCTAGCTCGTCATTGATAACGAGCACTGCAGTGACTAGATGATTGAGCAATAAATCGGTATCCATCAGCTACTCCGCTTTAATCAGTTGCACCATTTTGGGGTTCTAACTCGGTTGCACCACTATGGTGCACCAAAGTGGTGCAGCTTGCAACTCGGCCTCATCGGAGTAATAACGTTATATAGAATCTACTAAGAGTATGTATTTAAACGTGTTAAATAGTTGTTTCTGAGCTTTAGTTGTCACTATCTTGCTCTGTTTTGTATTGTCCGATGAAGAAATACTTTCCTTGGCAGAGTAGATGCAAGTAGTTTGCCGTCTTGTGCCAGTGCTTTAATAACAAAAGTATGTTCACCGCGGTCGACATTCGACACTTGGAACAAACCGCTTTGTTGTGCTTCACCTTGTTGCTTGCCGTCCATAAACAGCACTAATAGATGTGAAGCAGCGAGTTCAGGTTCAATCTGCAGTGCGATAGCAATATGACCTTGGTTACTTCTTATTGTTTCCTCTTCGGTAGGAGAGGTGATACGCAAGCTGTAGTTAATTTTATCGGCAGTAGGCGATAGATTACGCTCTGATTGACTTTGCGGTGGGGGAAGCTTTACTTGGTTCTCTGTATTTTTGTTAAACTCGACCACTTCTGCATTTTTTACTGGCTGATCAGAAAAGTGTACCTTGCCGTCCTGATCTACCCATTTATATACAGTCCCATGGATAAGTGGGCTGACAAGTAGTATTAAAACCAATAAAACTAGACGCATTGTGATTTCCTTTGTGACACATTATCTCACTCAGATTAGCGCCTTTTCAGCAATAAATCATGAACTTTGTTAGTGATGATTATCCATTTTTATTCATAAAGTTAGCTTCGTTAGCCGAGGGCGCTATTTTGTACTAGTGTTGATACTGGGTATGTGGTGAACTGATAGCTATGTATGTTTTGGAAAAGGAATTCAAAGGTAGGGAATTTGGTGTGAGTAAAATATATCGTGGTTTTACCTTAATAGAGCTCGTGGTGGTTATTATTATACTGGGAATATTGGCGGTTATTGCAGCGCCTAAATTCCTAGATCTAAGAACCGATGCTGAACTTTCAGTGTTGAAAGGCATGCAAGGCAGCTTAAAATCCGCTCGTGATCTTGTTGGGGCACAGATAGTGCTACGACCGGAAAACCTTAACCTTAACAATACTCAAAATAGTTTTACGTTAGAAAATGGCCAGGATATTTTTGTCACAGCTAATTACCCAGAAGGCCGCTGGAATAACGCTTTTATATATTTGGTTGATTTTGATGCTGTCACCTATATCACTTCAAATCAATGTGACGAAGATACGAGTTGGTGTGCGCGTCACCGTGGTTTGGCTTGGTTTAGTAGTCGTGGTTATGCGGATTCAACGGTCGGGCGGGGGTTTGTCATTTTTCCTAAAGGTAACGATGTTAATATAGACCGTTGTTACTTATATTATTTTACTCCAAATGCCCGTAATGAACCCAAAACTGGAGTGCTACCGGTGGTTGAGTTGGATTTGACTGATTGTGTTAATTAGTTGTCATTTGGTTTAAATTTAAGGCAGCCAGTGGGCTGCCTTTTTTGTAGTCGCTTAACGATTATCGTACTGCTGCTCAATCTCGCCAGCTTTAGTACTATTAGCATGCAGGGCTAACTGCTGTGCGTAAGTCGCAATGTTGAGGTATTTTTCCGTCTCACCACTGGCCACTAACAACTCTACGATAAACGACATCATGATATCTGCCCCAGTGAGTTTATCCGCCACCAAGTAGCGCTTACCCGCTAAAGCCTGATTGACATAGCTCAGCACTTTTTCAGTTTCAACCGCGGCGTAGCCTTCCAGAAAATTGGTTTGACAACCGTCTTTGGCGACAAACATTCTGAGCAACAACGGCAGTATTGCCGAGCTTTCAGCAAAGTGTAGCCATTGCAAATACTCGACATAATCACTACAGCCTTTTTCTGGTGCTAGCTTTCCAGCTGCATGAGTGTCAATTAGATACTCAGTAATGGCACCTGATTCTGCTATAACCTGCTGGTTATATTCGATCACCGGTGATTTACCGAGTGGGTGAATGGCTTTAAGCTCTGGTGGTGCAAGAAAAGTGTCTTTGTCTCTTTGGTAGGCTTTGATTTGGTAATCAAGCTCTAGCTCTTCGAGTAGCCAGATAATACGTTTAGAGCGAGATTTGTTTAAGTGATGCAAGGTGATCATTGGCTGTCCTAGTGAAAATGCTTTGAGCTGAAAAAGGGCTAAACGGGCATATTTAATAATATACCCGTTTACGTAAGCGCGATGGCCTACAATTAGCCTAGTTGCTTGATTATCTCATCGGCAACGACTTCAGAAGATGCTGGGTTTTGACCTGTGATCAAATTGCCATCAACGGCTAAGTAGCTCGTCCAGTCATCGCCTTTACTGTATAGCGCACCATGGGCAATCATCATATCTTCAACAAGGTAAGGAACGATGTCAGTGAGTTGCACCGCTGCTTCTTCAGTGTTGGTAAAGCCGGTCACCCTCTTGCCTGCAACTAACGGAGTACCGTCAGCGGCTTTGACATTTTTAAGTGCACCAGGAGCATGACACACGAGACCGACAGGCTTGCTCGCTTGATAGAAGCTTTCAATCAATGCGATAGAGTTGGCATCATTGGTCAGATCCCACAATGGCCCATGCCCACCAGGATAGAACACGGCATCGTAATCTGCAGCATTAAGGTCAGCCAGTACCTGAGTTGTCGCAAGTAGCTGTTGTGCGTCGCTATCTTTATTGAATCTATCTGTCGCGGCAGTTTGAAAATCAGCTTGTTCGCTGCTTGGATCAAGCGGTGGCTGGCCGCCGGCCGGAGAAGCTAGGGTGACGTTAAAACCACTGTCTTTAAAGCGGTAAAAAGGGCTGGCAAACTCTTCTAACCAAAAGCCTGTTTTTAACCCGGTATCGCCTAATTTATCGTGTGAGGTCAGTACCATTAATACGTTCATTTATAATCCTCTGTAATTTAATCGTTTAGTTAAAAACCTGATTGCAAAAAATGTATTTGTTATAAGCGCACTAGAGCAGGTAGATTGAAGCTAAAGTGCGCTTAAGTTACTAAAGGTTGCGCTCTAAAATCTTGCGACTCATGGCCAAATCAACATCTTGCTTTTCACCCAATGCCGTCATTCCGTGAGCTTCTAGTTGTGCCATGATTTGGTCGATGCTATTAGCATCCAAACCGTAATCAGAAAGACGGGTTTTAATGCCCATGGCTTCGAAGAACTCACGGGTTTTAGCGATGGCTGCATCGATAATTTCATCGTTAGTGCCTTGAGTTATGCCCCAAACACGATCCGCATACTGTAATAACTTCTCCTGCTTAGCTTCACGGCGACAATCGAGCATACCTGGCAGCACGATAGCGATAGTGCGAGCGTGGTCGATGTCATACAGCACAGTCAGCTCATGGCCAATCATATGGGTTGCCCAGTCATGGGGAACGCCGCGACCGATGACGCCGCTTAGCGCCATGGTGGCCACCCACATCAGGTTGGCTCTAACATCAATGTCTTTTGGCTCACTGAGGGCGTTGGGTCCAAGCTCGATCAAGGTTTGTAGTAAACCTTCGGCAAATCGGTCTTGTACTGGGGCGTTAACTGGGTAGGTTAGGTACTGCTCTGTGATGTGAATAAAAGCATCGACAACCCCATTGGCCACTTGGCGCTCAGGCAGGGTAAAGGTTTTACTTGGATCTAAAACTGAAAACTTTGGATAGACATGATCGCTCATGAAAGAGAGCTTTGCTTGATACTCTTTACGAGTCACAACGCTAGCGCTGTTCATTTCCGAACCCGTGGCTGGCAAGGTTAATACCGTGCCGAATGGCAGAGCTTGAGTCACTTTTGCGCCCCAGCTTAAAAGAATGTCCCAAGGTTCACCTTCAAACAGTGCGGCAGCGGCAACAAATTTAGTGCCATCAATCACTGACCCGCCACCAACGGCTAATAGAAAATCAATATTCTGCTGTTTAACAACATCAACTGCGAGCATTAATGTTTCGTAAGTTGGATTGGCTTCAATACCACCAAACTCCACAACATCACGTTGTCCAAGAGCTGCTTTTACTTCATCTAAGGTGCCAGTGCTTCTGGCGCTATTGCCGCCAAACAGTATTAATACTTTTGCGTCTTTTGCGACTAAATTGTCTAGTTCGGCAATCTTGCCTTCACCAAAGCTGATATGAGTTGGGTTGTAGTAGTCAAAGCTGTTCATAATCTTTCCTATCTATCGACACGTGTTATCGAATGAGTATGAGATATTTAGTAGACCAGTCGTCTAGTAAATAGTTAAAAAATACCCGCCTTAAGCGTAGGCGGGATGAGATAAAACTGTTGGCTATTTCAGCACTGGGAGAGGCTGTGCCAACAGGGCTTTGGTTACTTGCAATACGCGTCCAATTGCATTTGGATCACGTGACAGTTTATTTTTTAAGCTCGCGCCTAACCAAAGTTGATATAAGGTTTCTGCAGTAATGTTAGCTTGCATTACTGGCAGTGATTGGTCGTTGATGCCAGCTTCAATACAGTGGGCAAGCCGCGCAATAACGGCCGATGAGCCTTTATTGAGCGCAAGTCGCATCGACTCCGATAGATCAGCCACTTCGGCACTGAGCTTAACCACTAAGCATTTTTGGTCAATACTGCAATCGCTCTGAGTTGCCTGCCAGTGCAGCCAATAGCTCATGAGTCGCTCAAGACCGGAACCGTTTTTGGCGTCAAACAGTTCATCAATACTGCGTAGGTATCCCTTGAAGTAACTGTTAATGATCTCTTCACCAAACTGCTCCTTAGATTTGAAGTAGTGGTAAAAAGAGCCTTTTGGAACATCGGCAAACTTTAGGATCTGTGACAAGCCCACGTTCGAGAAACCTTTACTCGAAATTAAGCTATAACCAGAATCAATAATATGCTGACGTGTTTGTTGAGATTCAATTTTCATAGCCGCTAGTTTAAATGCTATTAGACCGGTCGTCTAGTGAATTTCCGATATTGGTAGAATTAAGTGTTTTTTATTTGCTCTAGTTTAATCGAATTCTCGATAACATATTGAATGTTAGTTTATTTTAACGGCAGGGTGTTCCTTGAAAAGTTTTGTTTGAGCACCACAGTGGATTCAATTCCGGCAATACAATTTAAACTGCCCAAAGATTTTTTAACGAAGCTTTCATAGCTGAGGAGATCGCTGGCGACAATTTTTAGAACGTAATCATGTGCGCCGGTGACGACTGAGCATTCCATCACTTGCTCTAGACTTTGCATTGCAGTTTCGAACCGTTCAGCGTGATGATCTGAATTTTCAGTGAGCCGCACAAAGGCATACACCACCACATTGAGCCCGACCTCCTTAGGTTCTATTTGCGCTGCATAACCGCTTATCACTCCCGTTTGCTCGAGCTTTCTGACTCTACGAAGGCAAGGAGTATCAGACATATTTAGCCTTGCAGCGAGCTCGGAAATAGCAATACGGCCCTGTTTCTGCAAAATAGCGAGGATATTGAGATCTTTACTGTCCAAGGAAAACTCCAAATTCAGTTCTATGGTTAATTTCAATAATATAGCTTCAATTTATAGTGGATTCCGATCATAAATGGAAGTTATAGACAGGGAAATGATGATTTTAACCTTGGAGATGCTGATAGGCTAACTTAACAAAATAACAACAATAATTGGAGTCGCTAGATGACATTGAATACTCGGGCTTTTGACCACTGGATCCGTAGCCGTTTTGTCGAGCTTAATACCCAGTTAGAGCTGCTGTATGCAGATCAAGTTGATCGCGCAAATGTCGAAGGTATTGGCGAGTCTCTTAAAATAGCATTGGAAGCAGAAGGTCGAGAGATGATTGCGACATTGTTGGCTGAGGGGAATACCGACCAAGGCTTTGATCATGCTTTTGGCTTATTGGGTAATGTGGGCTTATATATGGCCGCATGTCGCCGCCATGAGATAACGGAACCATCACGGGAGAAAGTATCGCCATTAACGGAAGCGTCAGCGCTAGCGATGCATATCGGTGCCTCTATTGGTGTCACGCCTCGATTTGCCACAGCACACTTAACCACCCATAACAGTGCTAAAAATGGCCTATATAAGCGCTTTACCAGCTTGCCTGCTGAACAGCTGTTCATTGATTACAATACTAAAGGCATTCTCGCTTATAAGCGGGCTGCAGATGCATTATTAAAAATACAGCCTCTTGGCATTTCTCATCCCATAGCCGCAGATCTACTCATCGTCGCCAAGCAAGCACTTATAGATGTAAAAGAATCGAATAAACAGTTATTTAAAAAGCTAGATGCCGATGACTTTTTCTATTGTGTTAGGCCATATTACAAACCGTATCGCGTAGGCATTCAGGTTTACCGTGGCGCAAATGCCGGTGACTTTGCCGGGATCAATGTTATCGATATGCTACTTGGGCTTTGCGCGGCCAATGAACCCGGTTATTCACAAATGTTGGTGGATAAGTTTCTTTATATGATGCCTGAAGATCAAAGTATTCTACGTGACTGCATGCGCCGCTCCAGCTTCATGGATGATCTGCTAGCGCTGCAGCATTTAAACCATGAAGCATGGTTTAAAGAGAACGTAAGGCTGTTTCTTGAGGTGTGTGAACTACACGGTGAAACGGCGATTCAACATCATAATGAGTTAGTTAACAAGTATATTGCTATCCCCTCTAAAACCATGGAACAGCAACATATGGATAAGGTCACAGCAAGTGGTCCGCCGCTGCCAGTGCTGCTTAATGCGTTGGAAAAATTGCGCGACAGGCGCGCAGCAGCGCAGCGCAGTGATATCAATACTCGCTATGATGATATTAAGTCGCTGACAGCAAGTTTAGAGGCCAGTTAATATGGATGATTTAACCAATAACCATAAGCACGATTTTATGCTCGCACCTGGAAGCTACCTGCTAAATCACTCGGTTGGCAGACCGCTCAAAACCGCTGAAGCTGCATTTAGGCAGCAGTTTTTTGCGCCATGGCAAGACTCTGGCGTCGAACCGTGGGGAGACTGGCTTGGCATTATTGAGCTTTTTACCAAGGGTTTATCGAAAATGTTTAATGCCCCCGCCAGCGAATTTTGTCCGCAAGTTAATCTCTCGAGCGCACTGACTAAATTGGTGATGTCGGTGGCACGATTACAGCGTGATGGTGCCGTGATCTTGATGAGTGAGATTGATTTCCCCAGTATGGGTTTTGCACTGAAAAAAGCGTTGCCAAAAAACTGTGAGCTGCGGTTTATCCCAAAAGAACAGGATATTACTGATGCAAATGTGTGGGATGCTCACCTAACGACGGATATCGATATGGTATTTGTGAGTCATGCCTATTCCAATACCGGGCAGTTATCTCCTGTGCATGACATTGTTTCGACAGCAAAATCGAGAGGTATTTTAACCCTGATCGATATCGCTCAATCTGCGGGAGTGGTGCCAATGGATTTAGCGGCTCTGCAGGCTGACTTTATGATTGGTTCAAGTGTTAAGTGGCTATGTGGTGGCCCAGGCGCCGCTTACTTATGGGTTAACAGTCAGCATATTGCGGATTGCCAGCCCAAGGATGTGGGTTGGTTTAGTCATGAAAACCCGTTTGAGTTCGATATTCATGATTTTAGATACCATAGCAGTGCGCTTAAGTTTTGGGGGGGAACGCCTTCTGTGGCGCCCTATGCGATAGCGGCCCATAGTATTGATTATTTCTGTCAGCTAGGCTCAGACAAACTGCGGCAACATAATCAGCATTTAATTGAGCTGGTGGCCAATGAGCTCGATAGTGAACTGGTATCTCCCCGAGAGCAAGATAAGCGCAGTGGCACTATGATCCTGAATTTTGGTCAGCGGCAGCCACAGGTAATGTCGACCCTGAAAAGTGCCAACATCAGTGTTGATGCGCGTAGCCAAGGTATAAGAGTGTCACCGCATATTTACAATGATGAAGCGGATATCTTGCGGTTATTGGAATTAGTAAGAACAGCAGTTAAGTGATTAGGATTATTGCTCTCTAGCCAAAGGCAAAAGAGCAAATAGGCCAACTTTTACATTAGTGCTTAACAGCATGAAGATAGCTTTTACGATAATCAAACCGCTGATTTAAGCGGGTGATTTCACCTAAACTCATATTGGCAGCGACAGTATTTCCGTTATTGTCAGAGACATACTTTTTAGCGGTTCTATTTACAAAATCAACCACATAAACATTATCACTTTTAAGTGCTGTTGCCGCTTCTAATGCTGCTGTATTAGAGCAGTCGTTACATTGTGCTACCGAGTTCATCTCTGCGAAGCTTGACGCGGAAAAGAGTAAGCTTGCCATCATTAATGAAGTCGTAAGGTTTTTTCTCATTATTCTACCCTTGATAAAAATGTGACACACGTCACACTTTATCAAGGGTAGAATAATGAGAAAAAACCTTACGACTTCATTAATGATGGCAAGCTTACTCTTTTCCGCGTCAAGCTTCGCAG
>NZ_JAKIKR010000049.1 GCF_023284025.1 Shewanella abyssi
CTGTACTTTCTCGTTGTTGTCGTTTAAACTTTGCGCGATATATATAGGCTACTGCTTATGTTGACTTGTTTATTAGGACACAAAATGAATAGCGCTCGGTTAGTTGTTATAGCTTGCATGTTAATGCTGGTGGGTTGCGGTACGGTTCAAGATTACCGTAAATCGCAAATGTTTAGCACGTTTGAAGATTTCAGACCCGGACCTGAAGGGGGTAGCGACTTAGTGTGGGCGCAACCTAATATCAGCAGTGTGGCCGATCTCAATCAGATTTTAAACCGTTATGACAATGTCATCGTCGATCAGGCTTGGCTGCTGCTTGATGATAAAGATCGTTATGATGGGCTAGATGATGAAGATATCGTTGCAGTGTCTAAATACCTTATCGATAAGATTAAAGAGAAAGCCAGTAAGCGCTTTACCTTGGTCGACAAGGCAACCGATAAGACCCTTAGAGTGAGTGTCGCGCTAACCAATATTGAAACTCCTAACCCCATTTTAGCTGTTACTAGCAGTATTATGCCTATCGGACTTGGCATTTCGAGTATTTCTAAAATCGTGACCGGCGAACATACCAATGTTGGTAGTGCCACGATTGAACTAATGATTAGCGACGCTCAGACTGGGAAGCCAATCGTTGCGGTAATTGATCGCAGAGGGGGAAATAAAGACTTCAGCACCATGATTGACTCCACCGACGATGCCAAAGATGCGGTGGATTGGTGGATTGAGCGCTTGAGTAGAACTTTACGTGGTGAAACGCTGTAAGCGTTAAACGCTAGCCGCCATTTAAGCCATCTTTGCCAACGCCTTAAAGACGTTGGCTTTGTATAAACTGCTCAATTCTTGCTAGTCTATCTTGCCCCCATACGTTCAGTTGTTGCTTACTACTTTGATAGCTAAAACTCGGCACTCCCCAAAGGCCGAGTTGCATCATCTCATCAAGATTCAGTTGCGCCCAATTGCGCCAACTTGATTGCTTAAGTAAGCTTTTCGCATGTAGCCAATCTAAGCCAGTGCGTTCGACAATTATTTTCAGCCCTTTATCGGTATCGCTATGCAGCCCTTGGCTATTTACTGCTCTCGAGTAATTTAATAGATACTCGGTTCCCCTACCTTGCTCTTCGGCATATTTAAATAGTGCGTAACACCGTTCAACCCCTTGCCCTAACGGATCGGCGACTTTGCCGTAATCGATATTTAAGCGGCGTGCTTCACGCCTAGTATCATGGAATATATACATCTTCTTTGCGTTTGGCACCGCTAAACCGCGCATGACCATAGGTAGGATGGGCTTTATGGTAAGAGGAATTTGGTATTTTTTTGCGAGTAATATCGCTTGCTCTAAACCTATGTGAGAGTACGGACTGCGTATAGAAAAATACAGAGTGAGTTGTTGATTGGTGTGGCATTTAATTTGAGTCTTAGTGTGTTTTAAACTGGATATAGCGTTGAGATTCAATCTGGTTTTGGTAAATATGGGTTGCAAAGGCAGTTTGTGCAACGCGATCAAACGTTGCTCTAAATAAGCTAGTCTGTCGACTCCCCAGTACCATTCACCAGCATAATTGATAGTGGCTGTTTGATAATGTCCAAGCTTTTGTAGTAAGTCGCTATGCCTGTTTAAGCTTGCATCTTCTTGAGCGTTGAAAGCCGCCGTTGTTTTATTTTGACTATCAACATCAGCTTGCCAATATTCATCAAATATTGCTATCAGTCTAGCAATACTTTTTGTATCTGAGCCGCAAGTAAGTAGCTTTTTTGTCGCTGCAACTTTATCCGATTGATTATGTTCTATCCCAGCGGTTGGTGAATGAAAACAATACAGCTTTGCTAAATACTGGCTATCGGAGATGGCATTCTTTTGCCACAGCACGGGTTCCGGAAACGCATTCTCTTCCACTATTAGCACTGGGTGGAAAGTGATATTTAGCGGCATTAATGATGCGTAACGCGATATAAACTGCGCCAGAGCCTGCAGCAGTATAAAGCTGTATGGGTCATCTATTTTGATAAACACTTTTAGGCAGTGGGATTGCCGTCTAAGCTGACGATTAGACTCAAACAGGTAGCGTTTACTATTAAGTAACTCATCACTGGATAAGCACTGCGCAAGGTAAGGCATAAGAGATGTTTTAACAGACATGATCGTTAGTTAAGCCGAGAAAGTGAGTTTTAACATAAGCGCCAAAGCCTTAAAG
Source organism: Shewanella abyssi (assembly GCF_023284025.1). GTDB lineage: Bacteria > Pseudomonadota > Gammaproteobacteria > Enterobacterales > Shewanellaceae > Shewanella > Shewanella abyssi. Next base: position 2,199 of record NZ_JAKIKR010000049.1, read on the forward strand.
GTAAAGCCTAGGGTTTAATCTGCTGCTAGGCACAGTATTTGTTGCGGCAAAAGCATGGGAATGCTGCATCTACTGTAATAACTGCTACAATAGCGCGCTATAATAGTTAGCAATTATCATCGACAACTTCAGCCCGGTACTTTTAAGGCTCTTGTCACTATATTTTATTGCTGTTGAGAATCGGCCAAAGCGCCGACAGTATTGAACTGGTTAGATGTTATCTGCCAGCAATGAGCTTCATTCTCGCGGTAAATACTTAGGAAAGAAACTTTGACTCAATCAGTCCTCGACACCGATGGCCAAGTGCCGTTTTCAACCCTAAAGCTTAAAACTGAGCTACTCGACAACTTAACCACTATGGGTTTTGAGTCGATGACACCGATCCAAGCTCAGAGCTTACCTGCAATCCTTAATGGGGAAGATGTCATTGGTCAAGCCAAAACCGGTTCGGGTAAAACTGCCGCATTCGGTTTGGGTCTGTTGCATAAATTGGATGTTAAACGATTTCGTATTCAGTGTTTGGTGATGTGCCCAACTCGAGAATTGGCTGACCAAGTGGCCAAAGAGATCCGTACGTTAGCCCGCGGTATCCATAATATTAAGGTGTTAACCCTATGCGGTGGTGTGCCTATGGGGCCACAAATTGGTTCGCTGGAACACGGTGCGCACATTATTGTTGGTACACCAGGACGTATTATTGATCACTTAGATCGTGGCCGTTTAGATTTAGATAATGTACACACCTTAGTGTTAGATGAAGCTGACCGTATGCTAGACATGGGCTTCCAAGTTGAACTTGAAGCTATTATTGAGCAGATGCCTGTTGAGCGTCAGACCCTACTTTTCAGCGCGACATTCCCTGAGCAGATAAAGTCTATTGCCGAGACAATTATGTTCAAGCCTGTAATGGTTAAAGTCGCTTCGACACATGAAACAAGTACTATTGAGCAGCACTTCTATGAAGTGGGCAATAATAATGACCGCATGCGTGCACTGAAGTTACTGTTATTGCAACACCGTCCAGATAGTGCAGTGGTCTTTTGCAATACTAAGCGTGAAACTAAAGATGTTGCTGCGCAGCTGAAAAATGATGGTTTTAGCGTCGTCGCACTGCATGGCGATCTTGAGCAACGAGATAGAGATCAAACTCTACTACAGTTTGCCAATAAGAGTGTGTCGGTGATGGTGGCAACGGACGTTGCAGCGCGCGGACTCGACATTGACGCGCTTGATGCTGTGATTAACTATCATGTTGCTTTCGATACTGAAGTGCATATTCATCGTATTGGCCGTACAGGACGTGCGGGCAGTAAGGGCGCGGCATACACGTTTTATAACGATGAAGATGGCTATAAAATTGCGCTGCTTGAAGACTATCTAGAGCGTGACATTGTCAATGAAGCATTGCCTCTCGAGAACTTGCTCGATACTTTCCCTACTCAGCCAAGCATGATCACCTTGCAAATAGATGGCGGGAAAAAGCAGAAGTTACGTCCAGGCGATATCCTTGGCGCACTGACGGGTGAAGAGGGTATTGATGGCAGTGAAGTGGGTAAAATCAAAATCACTGACTATCGTGCTTATGTGGCGGTTAATCGCAGAGTGGCCAAGCGTGCGTTGCACAAAATTGTGAATGGTAAATTGAAAGGGCGCACATATCGCGCTTGGGAAATGCGTTAACTCTGAGTTACTCAGACTCATCCGAGTTGAGATTAAACGTTAAATGCATTAGCCGTTGAGCCGATAAGAATCCAGAGAGATCTGGATTTTTGTCTATATGGGTATATGTGGACATGGCTAATGGACGATGAGGTTCCAGGCAGACTCATCGTCGTTTGCACAATCGATATTTTGGTATAGGTAAATCAGTGGCAATTTCGGTAGCGGGTGGGGTTAAGCCCGGTAAAATTATAGAGATAGAGCATAGGCTGCAAGCGCAACTCATTGTCGGCAAGGGCAAGCCTGTCTCTATACCTGATGAAATCTACTCAAACCTTGAAGATGATGCTAATAAACTCGAAATCGAAAGAGAAGCTATTCGAGCCCGCTTAGAAAAGCAGCATAAAGCCCAAGCGCTGTACAAGGCTGTTTCGACTCAACTTATTAGCAGTGTTAATCGCGCTATAGAGCATCAACTGTCGTCGGTAGAGCTGGTGCTTGAGCATTCAAAGCTTGATGAAAAGCAAGTCCTGTTGCTTGAGCTATTGTATTCAAAGCGGGTCGATCTTGCGCGTATACGTCCGTTAGTCATCGATTTACCTTGGCTACAGCGTGACTTAATCAATATGATCAACAGTCCGACATTTCGGCATCGTCGCCCGAAAACGTCAGGCATTCAAGTGACTGATATCAAATTGGTGCTCAACTATATTGGTATTGAAAACCTGCAAGCGTTAATCCCCTACTTTTGCCTGCGTCATCTAATGCCCAGTGGCCAGCCGCAACTTTTGTGGGTGACGCGCAAGCTATGGCGTTACAGCGTCATAAGTGCGATTGCGGCTCAGGCATTAGTTGAGTTACACAATAAAGACCGCGCGTTTGCCTACAGTTGCAGCTTGATGAGCCAACTTGGCACCACTTGCGTTATCAGCAATTGCGCTAAGATGTTTGATACTACGTGGGGCACATGGCTGCGAGAAGCCAGCGCCAGCCGTGATAAAGAACTTTATGATGCTGTGATGGCAACGGAGTTTCCGGCAATGGATGTTTATCAACAAGCGTTAACGCACAGCCGTCCGCTCAATTGGCAGTTACTTAACTCGCTTAATTTTGAACAGAGTCGTCTAACCAAAACGTTTAAGGCGATTGACGAGAGCCTTAAATATGCCGATCTTGATGAAGATTCGGCACTTATCGAAAGAGCTAACTGTTTTGCTAGAGTTTACCTGTTAAAGGAAGCTGGCAATATCACCTCTGCAGAATGTCGTTTAATGTACGATTACTATGAAATTTCAGAGCAAGAGCTGCTTCGTTTGAGTGCAAAGAACTATCGTAAATTAGAACTTCTATAAACCAACCATCACTGAATTTGTACATGGCATCATCGAATACTCATCCCCTCTGTTAACCAATATGATTTAATGTCAGATAGCCATCTAAACATCCGCTACTTTTTGTTACCAAATGGTATACAATTACTTATCATTTAGGCGGTTTTGGTTAGTTAATCAAACAGCGGTTAAAAAACTATCGAATTTACGCTAACTCAGCCCATACACGCCATTTTTGCTAGTTACTTATGCAATAAGTTTGAATAATTAGTAATTAAGGGCGCAAGATAACTTTTTTATGACTAAATATGCTTAAACCCCCGCTATATACGCTTTGATAATTCTAAATCTCAACTCTTTATGCACTATAGGGCTCAATAGATCCCATGAAGGTTGTGAAAAACTGGTATTTTGATCACGTTTTAGCTAATAATGTCCTCCTAGCAATACAAACAACCGCGATGTCACCTACAAAAACTAAAGGCATCAAGCGGAATACGACGGCTTTTATAGTGGTCGCAAATTAGAAAGGATAAGAAGAAATGAGCGTTAACACGAATCTTACACGTGCCCAATTTGACGAAGTTATGGTGCCTAACTATGCGCCTTCAGCAGTTATCCCTGTTCGCGGCGAAGGTAGCCGAATTTGGGATCAAGAAGGTAAAGAGTTTATCGACTTTGCTGGTGGTATTGCGGTTAACTGTTTAGGTCATTGTCATCCAGCTTTGGTTGGTGCGTTAAAAGAGCAAGGCGAGAAGCTTTGGCATCTATCTAACGTTATGACTAACGAACCCGCTCTTGAGCTTGCCACTAAGCTTGTTGAAGCCACTTTTGCTGAGCGCGTTTATTTTGCTAACTCTGGCGCTGAAGCCAATGAAGCAGCACTTAAGTTGGTTCGTCGTTATGCGATGAATAAGTTCGGTGCAGAAAAAGATCAAATCATTGCATTTGATAAAGCATTCCATGGTCGTACTTTCTTTACGGTTAGCGTTGGTGGTCAAGCTGCTTACTCTGACGGTTTTGGTCCAAAGCCACAGAGCATCACTCATGTTCCATTCAACGATATTGCGGCACTAGAAGCGGTATTTACTGATAAAACCTGTGCAGTAATGATGGAGCCACTTCAAGGTGAGGGCGGCATTATCGATGCAGACCCTGAGTTCCTAACCGCCGTTCGCGCACTTTGTGATAAGCACAATGCACTGCTGATATTTGATGAAGTACAAACAGGTGTTGGTCGTCTAGGTGAGCTATATGCTTATATGCGTGGCGATGTGGTACCAGATATTCTTACCACCGCCAAAGCATTGGGTGGCGGCTTCCCTATCGCAGCAATGCTAACAACCAAAGAGATTGCTGAGCACCTTAAGATTGGTACTCACGGCTCTACTTACGGCGGCAACCCACTTGCTTGTGCTATTGGTAACGCGGTACTTGATGTGGTTAATACGCCAGAAGTATTGGACGGCGTTAAAAAGCGTGAGCAACTGTTCCGTGACGGCCTTGCCAAGATCAATGACAAGTATGACGTTTTCTCTGAAGTACGTGGCCAAGGTTTGTTGATTGGTGCCGTGGTAAATGAAAAGTATCAAGGACGCGCTAAAGAGTTCTTAGTCGCTGGGATCCAAGAAGGTGTTATGAGCTTAATTGCTGGCGCAAATGTTGTGCGTTTCACACCGTCACTGGTGATCCCAGAAGCTGACATCGCGGAAGGCCTAGCGCGTTTCGAACGAGCCGTCGCTAAAGTAGTCGCAGCCTAAATTGGCAAACGAAGGGCTAGGTCACCCTAGCGCTTCTTTTTTGTCTTTAGGATACTTGAAAGCTGCAACGTCGACACAGTCTGTTAAGGCATTGTCGGCTGGATAGCTGCAAGTGATAGTGAGGAGACTCCTAGATGTTAATAATACGCCCAATTCGATCCACTGATTTCGACGCGCTATACCAAATAGCCGAAGAGTCAGGGCATGGATTTACATCTTTACCGGTAAACGAAGATCTTCTTAGACGCAAAATTGCGCGGGTTGAAGCTTCGTTTGAAAAACAAGTCGATAAGCCTTTTGATGAAGGCTATTTAATGGTGCTTGAAGACACAGAAACTGGCGAAGTCGTCGGTACCTGTGGCATTGAAGCGGCTGTAGGTATGGAAGATGCGTTCTACCATTACCGTCTTGGTACCGAGGTTTACCACTCTGAGCAGATTGATGTGCGTAACGAAGTCGAGACATTAACCCTGTGTCATGACTATACCGGCGCTGCAGAGCTGTGCACCTTGTTCTTGCGCGGAAGTTACCGTAAGAATAATAACGGTCGCATGCTATCTCGAAGCCGTTTCCTGTTTTTAGCACAACATGCCGCCCGTTTTGGCGAAACTGTGATCGCTGAAATGCGTGGCGAGAGCGACGAAGAGGGCAATTCGCCTTTTTATGGTTGGTTGCAAAAGCACTTTTTGGGTATCGATTTTATCGAAGCCGATTACTTATCTGGCCTCGGGCAGAAAGCATTCATGGCAGAGATGATGCCGAAAAATGCAGTGTATGTGTGTTTATTGCCAGAAGAGGCGCAAAAGGTGATTGGTGAAGTACATACCAGTACTCGACCAGCGCTTAATTTGTTGCAGGCTGAAGGCTTCAGATGCCGTGGTTATGTGGATATTTTTGATGGTGGACCCACCGTTGAATGTAACTTGCATGACATTCGCTCTGTACGCGAAAGCCGTCTGTTAACGGTGACTATTGGCGATACCCCCGCAGATGCAGCAAGCTATATCGTTGCAAATACCCAACTGACAAATTACCGCGCTACAGCCGTAGACTTGGCTGTAGCAGAAGACAATGACAACGTGATCTTAGATGCTGAAACTGCTGCTGGCCTTATGGTCGCAGAAGGTGAGCAGATCCGTGTATTGGCAATGTAGGAAAAGAATATGACACAATTTATTGAAGGTAAGTGGACAGCAGGTTTAGGTCACGAGGTGACATCAATTAACCCAGCTAACCAAGAAGTTATCTGGAATAGCAAAACGGCGACTCCCGAGCAAGTTAACATTGCCGTCGAGGCTGCGCGTAATGCACAGTTTGATTGGTTTATGCTGGGCTTTGAAGCGCGTTTAGCGATTGTTGAAGCCTACCGTGATCAGCTAGAAGCTAATAAAGCTGAAATGGCTGAAGTGATTGCTCAAGAAACTGGTAAGCCACAGTGGGAAACCGCAACTGAAGCGGGCGCCATGATTGGTAAAATCGGCTTATCTGTTGCCGCTTTTAATAAGCGTACTGGTACATCAGAAAGCGAAATTCCGGCTGGTCGTGCGGTATTGCGTCACAAGCCACATGGCGTGGTTGCAGTATTTGGTCCTTACAACTTCCCAGGCCACTTGCCTAATGGCCATATCGTACCAGCGCTTTTAGCGGGTAATACGGTAGTATTTAAGCCATCTGAATTGACCCCAAAAGTGGCTGAGCTAATGCTTCAGCTATGGGAAAAAGCGGGTCTACCTGCTGGGGTGATCAACCTTGTACAAGGTGAAGTCGAAACGGGTAAGGCGCTTGCGGCTCATCCGCAAATCGACGGTTTGTTCTTTACGGGTAGTTCACGCACCGGTCATATTCTGCATCAACAGTATGCCGGTGACCCAGGTAAAATCTTAGCACTTGAAATGGGTGGTAATAATCCACTGATTATTAAGGATGTTAAAGATACTAAAGCTGCAGTACATGACATTATTCAATCTGCTTATATCTCATCAGGTCAGCGTTGCACTTGTGCTCGTCGTCTATACGTTGAGAAAGGGGCGCAAGGTGATGCACTGCTTGAACAACTTGCAGCCGCCGTTAAAAAGATCCAAGTGGGGGCGTGGAATGCACAGCCGCAACCGTTTATGGGTTCGATGATCTCAGATACTGCCGCAAAAGGCATGGTTGAAGCGCAGCGCAACTTAGTCAACTTGGGCGCAACGCCATTAGTCGAACTTACTCACTTAGAAGTGGGTACCGGTCTTGTGTCACCCGGTCTGATTGAAGTGAGTGATGTGATTGAACTGCCTGATGAAGAGTACTTCGGTCCGCTACTACAAGTGATCCGTTACAGCGACTTTGATCAAGCGATCAAACTGGCTAACGCTACTCGCTACGGCTTGTCTGCAGGCATACTTGCGGATAACCGTGAAGATTATGATTACTTCTTAGCGCGTATTCGTGCTGGTATTGTTAACTGGAATAAGCAGATCACAGGCGCGTCAGGTGCTGCACCATTTGGTGGTGTTGGCGCATCGGGTAACCACAGAGCTAGCGCATTTTATGCTGCTGATTATTGTGCCTACCCAGTGGCTTCCGTTGAAGCTGATGTGGTGAGTTTACCGGCGAAATTGAGCCCCGGTTTGAGCATTTAGTTTTAGCTTTAACATCAAAGGGAAGCGCTTCGGGGCGCTTCCCTTTTGTCTATATCAAAGACCTCTTTGAATCTGTAAGCCGTCTTTGAGCAAGTGTCAATAGCATTTGATACGACGCAAACCTAGCAAGTACTAGCGGCTCTTATCTACCAACCGAGATGGGGCCGCTAAATCCCTCAAATGTGTACAGCCGCGTGATATAAAAAACAGTAAGCACGCTGGCGTAAAGGAGTTGACGATGCACACTAATGTAAACGCGTTATTTGACGCACTTTGGCAAGACTATATCGAGATGACACCCTCAGCCGCTAAAGTTCATCAGTTACTGTCTCAGGGCGAGAAGATCATCAATGATCATATTGCACTGCGAACGTTTAATATCAGCAAGGTTAATCTTGATGTACTCGCTGCACATTTTGAATCGATTGGTTATGTTGCTTGTGGTGACTATAAGTTTGCAGCTAAAAAGCTTAACGCTAAGCATTTTGAACATCCAGATAGCACTCAGCCAAAGGTGTTTATCTCGGAGCTGTTGGTAGAAGAGTTTAGTGATGAGCTGCAAACGACCCTTAAAGGTTTAATTGAGCAGGTCGAACAAACAGCAATGACCGCCGATAACTTTCTCTATTCTGGCCGTCACTGGGCGCTAGACTCTAAGACTTATGAGTCGCTATTAGCTGAAAGTGAGTATGCTGCTTGGGTTGCTGCATTTGGTTACCGAGCGAATCACTTTACGGTTTCAATTAATCATTTACCAAACTTTGATAGCATTGTTGCCGTAAATGACGCGTTAAAAGCCGCTGGTTTTGTGCTTAATGCTGCTGGTGGTGAAGTTAAAGGCAGCGCCGAAGTGTTGCTTGAGCAATCGTCAACTATGGCAGATAAGCTGCAAGTTAGCTTCTCAGACGCTATGGTTGAGATCCCTAGCTGCTTTTATGAGTTTGCCATACGTTATCCCAAATCTGATGGTGAGCTTTATACCGGCTTTGTGGCTGCGTCTGCGGATAAGATTTTTGAAAGTACCAATGTTAACTAGTTCTGCTGATTAAATCGTAATCTAAGCAGCAAGATAAGTCTTTTGCAGTAGACATAAAAAAGCCGGAGTGACTCCGGCTTTTTTATGTCTGGTGTTTATGGCTGATAAGGCCACTGCTATTAATCAGAAAAGTTGAGCGTTACCTTCAGGCCGGGCAAAGATTGGCTATGTTCAAATTGCAGGGCAATCTTATATTGCTCGGCAATGTCTTTGACAATGGATAGCCCGAGCCCATGGCCCATGGTCGCTTCATCTAAGCGTTTGCCTCGATAAGTTAACAGCGCTAACTCTTCTGTTTTCACGCCTGGACCATCATCTTCAATACTAACTATCAATTGTTGATTGTGATTACTGATACACACTCTAATTTCAGTGTCAGCCCATTTAAACGCATTGTCTAACAAATTACCCAGCAGCTCCATGCCATCTTCGCGATGCATAGGCAGTCTGCTGACCTCTGCTGCAATATCTAAGCGGCAGTTGATGGTCTTAGTACGATGCACTTTTTTCAGCGTCTGAGTTAGGTCTTCAATATCTTTGGGTAACTGCATTTGTGCAGCTGGTAGCATCTCACCTGTTATGCGCGCTGCTGCGAGCTTTCTCTCAATCATCTTATGCACTAGGTTAAGTTGCTTTTGCAATGCATCTGCGGTAACAGGATCTTTTAACCCTAATGCTTCAACCTGCTGCTGCATGACAGCGAGCGGCGTTTTAAGGCCGTGGCTTAAGTTGCCCAAATTATTGCGACTACGCTCAATCTGCTTACTCGAATATTGTAGGAGTTCATTGTAATTGGAGGCCAATGGTTGCAGCTCTAAAGGGATGGTGTCGAGGTCGAAAGAAGATATTTCGCCTTCACGTAACCGAGCCAAAGTATCTTTCATTTGGTTAACGGGTTTAAAGGATTGGCGCAGGACTAAAAAAATACCCATTATCATCGCTATCAACATCACCAAATTGACGACTAGCTTAGTGCCATAAATTTCTGAAAATATTTTACGGCCAATGCTTAAATCTTGTGCCACGGTGAGTGTGGCGTTGAGTCCTGAAGAGTCGGATTTAAGCCCTATCGATAACAGCTGAATGTCGTGATTCTGCGGCCCCTTAGTTTGCCATGCTCGCGTTTCACCTTTGTTTAAGTCGACAACTTCCAAGCGTTGATCCCAAAGTGAGCGCGATCTTAGCTCCTGCTCAGGTAGATCGAGCTGGTAATAGCGGCCTGAATAGACGGGTTTATAGAAGTTTGACAGCTGGGTTTGGTCGATGCTGAAGGTGTTGTCGTCGATATGAGTGGCGAGTAATACTTGTTGAAGATCTTCTTGCAGCCTTGCAATAATCGAGTCATGAAAAGCTTGACGCAGCATTGACTCAAAAAAGATAAGCGCCACAATTGTGGCGATAACCACTAAGCCTGTTAACCACAGGCTTAGCTTACTGCGGATGGATATCATGGTGTGATGCCGTGAAAAATATACCCTTGGCCGCGACGTGTTTCGATAGCCGTTTTACCCAACTTCTTACGTAGATGGGTGACATAAACTTCAACAACATTGCTCTCTTTCTCATCGTCAAATTGATATAACTTATCGGTGAGTTGAGCCTTTGAAAGTAGCTTTTTAGGCGACATGATGAATATCTTTAACAGCCTAAACTCCATAGCGGTTAGCTCAAAGGTATTTTCTCCAATCGTAACAGATTGCTGTCCTTCGTCTAAAACAACACCAGCGTAAGTTAGCTGTTTATTGGGGGAGTTTGCTTTACCGTACGCACGTTGGATCAGCGCTTGAATTCTGACAAGCAGTTCTTGAGTGTGAAACGGTTTGCCTAAGTAATCATCGGCACCTGAGTTAAAGCCTTCGACTTTCTCATGCCATTGGCTACGAGCTGTTAGCATGATCACGGGCGTATGTATGCCTTGTTCGCGCCAACGCTCGAGTAATTCAAGGCCATTACCATCGGGTAAGCCGATATCAAGAATGACGCAATCATAGTTGGTTTCTTTCATCAGATAATCAGCTTCGCTAATCTTGTCTGTCGCATCGGTGACATAGCCTGCTTGCTTAAGCTGTTTTAGAAGTTCTTCAACAAGTAGGGTGTTATCTTCAACAAGGAGTAATTTCATAAAATATGCTCTCAATCATGCCTGCAGAGTAAATAGCGCTTAGGCTTCGACAGGTAATGTTAACTCAAAAATAATGTTTACAGTGTAAAACGATGTGATTTATAAGCAAATATTACAGTATTTCTGTAATACAGCTACTGGGCATTTTGGTTGGATTAGCAAGTTGTCCGTTACCTGCATTTAGGGTTAGCTCCACAATCTGCTCACCTAAGGGGCGAATCTGTACTACGTAAAGCCATTTTTCATCGAGTTGGTAAAGGTGAGCGTCGATAAGCTTGCCGTGGCATATAGCTTGGATGCTTGCAAGTGTAACGTCCAATGACAATATTTGGCCACTTTTGACCAGCTGTTGGACCTGATTGTGCTGCACTTCTACTTTTTGATTGGCAAATACCAATGTAGGAAGTTTTAGTAAGCAAAGCAAAATGCTTAAATACATGGCAACTTTCAAGCAGTACTCCTAAAAAAAATGGCCTGAGATAAATCTCAGACCACTTTATAGAAGCTATATTAAACCGAGCTTAATACTGTATTAGCGCGTACCGTATACGACGATAGTCTTGCCGTGAGCTTGTATAAGGCTTTGTTCTTCTAACATTTTCAAGATTCGACCAACGGTCTCACGAGAACAACCAACAATCTGGCCAATCTCTTGACGAGTGATCTTAATCTGCATGCCGTCAGGGTGCGTCATCGCATCTGGTTGCTTAGCAAGATGAAGCAATGTCTGCGCGATTCTGCCAGCAACGTCTAAGAAGGCTAAGTCGCCCACTTTTTGACTTGTGCTGTGCAGGCGGTAAGCCATTTGCGAAGAAAGCTTCATCAGAATTTCAGGGTTAACCTGAATGAGCTGCTTAAATTTCTTATATGAAATTTCAGCGATCTCACAAGCTTGCTTAGCACGAACCCAAGCTGTACGTTCAGCTTGTTCTTCGAACAAACCTAATTCACCGATAAAGTCGCCCTGATTAAGGTAAGTAAGAATCATCTCTTTACCTTCTTCGTCTTTAATCAAGACGGCTACAGAGCCTTTAACGATATAATAAAGCGTATCTGATTCTTCACCAGCGTGGATCAAAGTGCTTTTGGCTGGATACTTATGAATGTGACAGTGTGATAAAAACCACTCCAAAGTAGGATCTGGTTTTGGCTTTCCAATCAGAGCCATGCCTATGTTCCTCGACTGATTTACGTTAAGAGTAAGAGTATGCTAATTAAGCATCTTACGTCAATTAAGCAGATGAAACCTTGATAGAAGTCTTACTTTAGACTTCTTGCATAAAGGTAACTAGCTATAATGACAATTCTTTATTCTGATACATTAGTAATATATGTCAACTTATTACGGCTTTCCCACTGAATGTATGGCTAACTCTGCAAGCGATATCACATCTTGTTTGTTAACGGACTGTTAGACAAATAGTGGTGTAACGCTGATCTTGGTTTAACGTCATAAGTTTGAGTGTTTATTTATAGCAATAATTCTCATTACGCTTGTGCGGTATTTATCCTCGACATTTGTTTCAATATCTGGCTAACTGCTACAAGATACGTTCGAGATTCATCAATAAGCCATGCTTTAGTTGTTTGATTTAATAGGAGCGCGAGTGAAATTTAGACCTTGGATTTTAAATACTGTAGTGGTCTTTTTGATGGCCGCGAGCCCAGTTGCCCACGCTTTTTCAATTCCCCAGCCTGCGGGCACTGAAGAAGCCAGTCGCGTTGCACATATTCATTTAAAAGCTGCTCAAGGTGATTTCGATGCGCAATATCTGCTCGGGCTGATGTATTTGTCTGGACGGTTTGTTGAACAAAATCAAGCTATTGGTATGGGTTGGGTGACTCGTGCAGCGAAACAAGGCCATGCTAAAGCACAGCAAACGGTCGCTGATTTAGCGTTTGAAGGTAGCATAGTGACTCGAGATCTACCAACGGCAAAACAGTGGTATACGGCGCTAAGTAAGCAGGGCAATAAATGGGCTGACTTTAGGTTAGGCTTTATTTATGCCTCCGGTGGCGAAGGGGTTGAGCGTAACTGTGGCAAGGCAGTAGAGCAATTTAAGCTAGTCGGTGATGAGATATCTCTGGGTAACGTAGCTTGGATTTTAGCGACCTGTCCTGAAGCTAAGTATCGAGATGGCGACCAAGCTTTAGCACTGTCACTTAATCTGCTTAAAGCGAATCAAAAAGACCCGACAACATTGGATAACCTTGCTGCTGCGTATGCGGAAATTGGTGATTTTGATGCCGCTATTTCGACTCAACAAAAAGCAATCGAGGCATTAGCACTCACCTCTGATCAAAGTAAATCCGGTGAATTTATGCAGCGTTTGCAAACATACCAAAATTTTGAACCCTATCGTGAAGTTGTGCCTTTAATCGGAAACTAACACTAATCAAATATAGAAAGCGCTTAGCTCATTAAGCGCTTTTTTTTGTGCCTCGAATAAATCAATTCAAAAGTAATTCATCTTAATAATACTGTAAGCTGTTGGATTCTATGAACTAAGTCAAATGCTGAACGTTGACTCAGATTACATTATTTTAACTGACGTTAGTTAGCGATAAACAGATCAACATGGACGTGGAATTTACTTTATGTTTTTTATGGAGAGGTTAGTCAGCACACCCAAAGCGACAAAAAGATCAACATGGAGGTGGAATTTTCTTTATGTTTTTTATGGAGAGGTTAGTCAGCATACTCAAGGAGATAAACAGATAAACAGATCAACATGGATGCGGAATTTGCTTTATGTTTTTTATGGAGAGGTTAGTCAGCATACTCAAGGAGATAAACAGATAAACATGGATGTGGAATTTGCTTTATGTTTTTTATGGAGAGGTTAGTCAGCACACCCAAGGAGACAAACAGATCAACATGGACGTGGAATTTTCTTGGTACTGGGGATAGGAGATTAGGTTAGTTAGCATACCCAAAGCGACAAACAGATCAACATGGACGTGGAATTTACTTTGTGCCGAGGGGTAAGGAATTAGGTTGGCCAGCATACTCAAGGAGACAAACAGATCAACATTGAGGTGGAATTTACTTTATGTTTTTTTATGTTTTTTTATGGAGAGGTTAGTTAGCACACCCAAAGCGACAAACAGATCAACATGGAGGTGGAATTTACTTTGTGCCGAGGGGTAAGGAATTAGGTTAGCCAGCATACTCAAGGAGACAAACAGATCAAGATGGGGGAATTTACCACCAAGAGCATGCTAACTTATCGTTCTTTCGCCTGAAATCCCGATAAGCCAAAGTCTACAGGGCCAGTCTTAAACAAATCTTAATAAAGCTAATTGTTGGGTTAATTACTCATTTTCTGGTGTTATTAGTTGCAGTCGCTTATCCATCAAATCTTTAACTAATGGGGTTAGAATTAGCTCCATTGCTAATGACATCTTGCCACCAGGAACTACCAATGTATTGATACGAGACATAAATGATCCTTGGATCATCCGCAAGTAATAAGGAAAGTCGACATTCTTAATACCGCGAAAACGGATCACCACAAAGCTCTCATCAAGGCTTGGAATACTCTTGGCACTGAAAGGGTTTGAGGTATCAACTGTTGGTACTCGTTGAAAATTAATATGGGTACGGGAGAATTGCGGTGTCATATGGTTTATATAGTCGTCCATACTACGAACAATTGAATCCATGACTTTTTCACGGCTATGACCCCTTTCAGAGGTGTCACGAATTATCTTTTGGATCCACTCCAAGTTGACAATCGGCACCATGCCTATCAGCAGATCAACATGCTGTGCCACATCACAATCATCTGTGACTACGCCGCCATGTAGACCTTCATAGTAAAGCATCTCGGTATTTTCGGGCAGCGGATGCCATTGGGTGAACGTACCAGGCATCTGGTTGAATGGAACCGCTTCGTCAAAAGTATGTAGGTAGGCGCGGGTTTCGCCCTGCCCGGTGCTGGCGTAATCACTAAAACATTGTTCTAAGCGTTGAAAGTCGTTGGCTTCAGGGCCAAAATAACTGATATTACGATTTTCAGTTTTTTCTTTACGGATCATCACCGCCATTTCTGGGCGAGTGAAATGATGAAAGCTATCACCCTCTATAATGGTAGCGTTGATCCCAAGCTGCCTAAAGATATGGTTGAATGCTGTGGTTGTTGTCGTCGTTCCTGCACCAGATGAGCCTGTTACAGCAATAATAGGATGTTTCGCTGACATTTTTTTACCTAAAATAGAGACAGTTGAATTTCACCTGTAAACAGCCAAAGATGGCTAATGGTTTTTATCCTGCAACAAATCGATTCTTCAAAAACTGTATGTGAATTAATAGTTATACGTATTCGAACCACTCAGGTCAATCTTGAGCAGGATCCATCGTGACGATATCCTCTTTACGCCTAATCGCGATTGATTCGTCCTCTTCGCTAAACTCGACCACGAGTTCACCGCGGGAAAGTGCGGCGCGGCAGGTCGAAATAGCACTCTGCATGCTGTTGTTATCAGCGCTTGAGAAACTACCATCTTCTAATTGGCCAATGAGGAACTCTTTTATAATGTTTTCAAATGTTTCTGCGGGTAATTGCTGCAATGATTCATAGGGTACTAGCATGGTGTATTCTCAGATTGATTGAGGTGAGAGGTTAAAAAAGACAATATTCTCTTTTCAATATAGTAGCTAGGTCGCCATGGCGTACCACCGTCGATAAAGCCAACATGGCCGCCATTATCATGCAATTCATATTCGACCTGTTCAGCTAACTGCTCATGGCTAGGGATCACAGCATGGGTCATAAAGGGATCATCTTTGGCGTGGATCACCAAGGTGGGTTTCTGAATTTGACTCAAATAGGGCAGGCCACTCGCTCGATGATAGTAGTCATCAACACCATTAAAACCGTGCAAAGGTGCGGTGATTTGATCATCAAAGGCATAAAAAGTCGTGAGCTGTTCAATTTCAGCTTTGCCAATCGGCATTAGTTTTTTGAGCGCTGGAGTCGATATTTTACCAATCATCTTCTGTTGCAGCTGTTTTATCAGGTAGCTCTGGTACACCTTTGAAAAGCCTTTTTCTAGCCGTTTTGCGCATGCCGCAAGATGCAGGGGGGCAGAGATGGCAACAGCGCGGTCAATCAAGCTGTTATCTTGCTGTTCACCTTGATACTTAATCAAAACGTTACCGCCAAGGCTATAACCCACGGCCAGTAAAGGAGAGTCTGGAAAGCGCTGTTTAAGCTGGGTGAGAGTCACATGTATATCTTGGGTATCACCGCTATGGTAACCCCTGACAAGCCTATTTAACTCACCTGAACAACTGCGGTGGTGATGCACAACGGCACAGAGCTTCTGTTTTTTACAAGCAGCCAGAATACGACGGGCATAATGAGAGCCTGAACTGCCCTCTAGACCATGTACGATAACAACAATGACCTGGCCAGTTTTTGGCTGACCTTGCCAGTCAAGATCAATAAAGTCTCCATCATCGAGTTCTAACCTTTCCCTTTCTAGACGTGGTCTGTCCACTTTGGTTAGTACGGGCAGAATCGTTTGGATATGGGGATTTTTAGCCCACCAAGGAGGTGAAAATCTTTGTCTTATCATAATTGGCTATTGCTGAAAATTAAAACGTGTGTTTAATTGTTGTTGTGACAAGAGTGTAACACAGATTGAAAATGCAAATTTGAAGCGCTTTAACTCCGTGTTTTAGCGATGCTAGTGTTAGGTGGAAGCCAACCTTTTATCAACGTCAGCTTTTAACAAAAGCCAATAATAACAATAAGAGGACAAGATGGAACGACGTACTTTTATAACGACGGCATTAGCTGGAACGGCATGTTTAGCCTTAGGGGTTAATTATTGTTCTACTGATTACGCTGGTGTTAATGCCAAAATCGACGATAAACATCGACTGCTATTTAGCGTTTTATTGCCTGTTTTTCTCGACGGTGCGTTACCTGACGTACCGGTATTAAAAAGAGATGCTGAAAACCGTACCTTAGATGCCATTGAACATACTATCTCGTTACTACCCGAAGATAGTCAGCTTGAACTTGAGCAATTGCTGGAACTCTTAGAGGGGCGGTTAGGGCTGCTGATTCTTACGGGTAGTATGACGCCACTCATGATGCGTAATAGCTCAGAGCTAATCGAGATGCTACAAGGATGGCGTACAAGCTATCTCGAAATGATGGTGACAGCTTATCAAGGCTTGAGAGAGTTGGTCATGGCAAGTTACTACTCGGATCCAGAACATTGGAGTCGATTGCATTACGCTAGGCCCAGTTTTCTTGAGGAGAATAATTGATGTTAATAGTAAACCTTGTCGGTTGTAAGGAGTAGTTTGTGGCCATTGAAGATCCTATTGTTACAGGGCTAGATTCAGGCTGGGCGCACATAAATGCGGGCCAGCTATCATCAAACCAAACATTTGAAGCTGATGTGGTTATTGTGGGTAGTGGGGCTGGAGGCGGAACTGCCGCAGAGATCCTCACGAATGCGGGTTTGTCAGTCATTATTGTTGAAGGTGGACCGCTTAAGTCTTCAAAAGACTTTGTGATGGAGGAGCGAAGCGCTTATCCCGATCTCTACCAACAAGCCGCTGGAATGAAGACGAGTGACAAAGCGATTGGTATTTTTCAGGGGCGAGCAGTCGGTGGGTCTACCACGATTAACTGGACCACATCTATTCGAACACCAAAACAGGCTTTAGCTTATTGGGCTGCTAACAAGTCGGTGGAGGGACTCTCAACTGATGAACTGACACCCTGGTTCGAAAAAATGGAAAAGCGGCTCAACATTAGCGAATGGCCATTCGATCCAAATCGTAATAATGCCGCTTTAAGGGACGGCTGTGCGAAGCTAGGTTGGGATTACACCGTTATTAAGCGCAATGTAAAAGGCTGTTGGAATACTGGCTATTGCGGTATGGGCTGCCCTGTTAATGCGAAGCAATCAATGCTGGTGACCACCATACCTGCAGCGTTAGAGCGTGGAGCAACACTGATAAGCCAAGCAAAAGTGATGAAGCTAGAGCATCACGATGACAAAATTTATGCATTAAAAGCACAGGCATTAGATAGCAATCTGAAACCCCTGCCGGTGGAGATCGTTTTCAAGGCAAAGCACTATATTCTCGCCGCTGGTGCCATCCATACTCCGACAATAATGTTGCGTTCAAAGTTACCCGATCCCTATGAGATCATTGGCAAACGCACCTTTCTCCATCCGAGTTTGCTCAGCGGCGCTATATTTTCCGATCCCATCAATGGCCATAGTGGCGCGCCACAATCCATTTATTCAGATGAATTTGTTTGGCAAGATGGCGCCGATGGTGAGCTCGGTTATAAACTGGAAGTTCCGCCGGTTCACCCTATTCTTATCGCGTCTAAAACAATAGGTTATGGGCAAAGCCATGCAGAATTAATGGCGAACTTTAACCAACTGCAAGTCACTATCGCACTGGTTCGAGATGGCTATCATGAGAACAGCCCCGGTGGAACGGTTAAGTTAACAGATCATGGCAGTACATTGGACTACCCACTCACAGAGGCTTTTTGGCGAGCAGCACGGCGCGCATACGCTAGCATGGCAGAGCTGCAATTTGCCGCTGGTGCCAATAAGGTATTACCTATTAGTGAGGGCATGCCTTATTTCAGCAACTGGTCCGCAGCTAAGAAGGCAATTGCCGAGATGGATCTTGCGCCATTAAAGACGGTCGTTGCTTCAGCACACGTGATGGGAGGGTGCCCGTTAGGGGAAGATCCTAAAGTATCAATGGTCAATAGTTATGGTGAATCTCACTACTTTGAAAACCTGTCGGTGATGGATGGTTCAATATTTCCAACCAGTTTAGGGGCAAACCCACAACTGTCTATATATGGAATCACGGCGCGCAATGCGACTCGTCTGGCTGAAAAATTAACCGCTAGCTAAGTTAACACTAAAAAAGTGAGCATTAAAAAAGCCCAGTGTTAACGCTGGGCTTTTTGTTTATTGAACATCTATTTTAGCAATTACAATGGTGCTTTTAGGCCATTATTGATGGCGCTTACGTCATCTTCATTCAATGTACCAGCAGCTTGCTTAAGCGCAATAATTGAATTGATATAGCCATAACGCGCATCAGACAGTTTACGTTTCGAATCATACAAGTCACGCGTACGGTTCAATACGTCAACAATGGTACGAGTACCGACTTCAAAACCGGCTTGAGTTGCTTTTAGTGCACTCTCTGATGAGATCACTGATTGCTCATAGGCACGGATTGAACTGATAGAAGCGCCAACATTGTTAAAGTTATTACGAATATCTTTGACGACTTTACGATGTGTCTGTTCAAGCTTCTCGCTTGCTTCAACATATTGATACTGAGCTTGGTTTACTTGAGAGGTGACTTTGAAGCCTTCAAAAATTGGAATGCTAAGTGTTACTCCAAGAGTACCGTTGTCGAAGTCAGGTTGGTTAGCACCACCACTTTCTTGTTCGATTCCTTTCTTATAACCTGCGTTTAGGCTAAGTGAAGGCATATGACCGGCTTTATAAAGCGTAATGGTCTCTTCGGCGATATCTTTACCAATTCGCGTTGTCATCAAGTCAACGTTATTAGTTTCTGCTATTTTTATCCAATCAGTCGACAATGCAGGGGCAACAGGTGCTGCTGAGAAACGGTCAGTGTCTAAGATATTAATACTTTTATGATCGATACCGGTAATTTCACGCAGTGCTTCATAGCTATTGGCAAGTGTATTTTCAGCTAGGATTTCAGTGGCGTTGGCTAAGTCATATTGCGCTTGGGCTTCATGCACGTCGGTAATCGCGGTAAGACCAACAGCAAAACGTTGTTTTGTTTGTTCAAGTTGGCGCTCAATTGCACGCTTCTCTGAACCTTGGAATTCGTAGTTGTCTTTTGCCGTAAGCACATCAAAGTATGCTGTTGTTACACGAATAATCAGATTTTGCAGTGAAGATGCATAGGCTGAGTCAGCTTGAGATGCGGCTTTTTCTGCCAGGTTTAATCCAACCCATGCAGTGTGATCATAGATAACTTGGTTTAAGGTGATGCCACCAACAATACCACTAGAGTCATCTGATGGATCGTTCCAAGCCTTATCGTAGCCCACATTTGCACTAATCGTTGGCAATAGTGGTGCACGTTGCTCTTCTATTTGCTCATAAAGTGCATCTCGTTGTGCTTTAGCTTGCAGCGCAACAGGATCGCTGGTTAATGCTTGTTGATATATCTGTAGAAGGTCGTCGGCATGTGCAACTTGAGCTGAAACGGCGAGTGTCAGCGCGGCACATAGAGAGCGGATCTTGAATTTCATTTGCTGTCCTTTTTAGACAAAATTCCCCATTGAGGAGCGAATTTAACTTTGTTTTGTTTAGTTATGCCCAACTTTAGCTGACAAATTAGGCGGTTTGCGCTTCCCGACGCTTCCCAATACATCTAAACTTAGTGGGTTAAATAGTAAAAACCTACAATTCCTAAGTCAACTAGGAAGTGTAACAGTTTTTTATCGCAATAATCAGATCTGCCTATATCTTAGTATTAATATTTTTATTTGGCCTTTTTTTGGCATAAACACCTTGATAAATAAGTAGGTTTTGGAGATTAAATGAACAGTACTTTTACTCATGAAGATGTTGAGTTATTCGCTAAGAAAACCTTGTATAAAGGCTTCTTTAAAATGGAGGAGTATCGCTTTAAACATCGGCTATTTGATGGCGGTTGGAGCGGTGAGATCATTAGAGAGGTGTTCGAAAGGGGCCATGCTGTGGTCGTGTTACCTTACGATCCAATTAACGATAAAGTGGTGCTGATTGAGCAGATCCGCATTCCTGTGCTTGAGAGTGCTAAATCGCCTTGGTTGTTTGAGTTAGTCGCAGGCATGATTGACGCTGGTCAAGAGTCTGAACAGGTGGCCATTAAAGAGCTTAAAGAGGAAACGGGTCTTGATGCATTGAGTGTCACTAAGGTGAATCAATACTTTGCCAGCCCCGGTGGTACCAGCGAACGGTTTGATTTTTATTGGGCAGCCGTTGATTCATCCAATGCTGATGGAAACTACGGTTTACCTGAAGAGCATGAAGACATCAAAGTACATGTTGTGGATAGAGAATTTGCTTACAAAATGATGACTGATGGCCAAATCGATAACGCCTCTACTGTCATTGGTCTCCAATGGCTACAGCTCAACTATCAAGATCTGCTTGAAAGTCATCATGAAAAATAATCATTATTACTCGGCTTAAAAAACCCTTGGAATTATATCGTGTCGAAAGTAGCATACGCCCGTAAGAACAAGTACCAGCCAAATATCAGCCAGTTTTTGGCTGTCTGTGCTCGTAACTATATGCATATTCAGCGTTGGCTTACACTGGAGCCTAGCGAAGGGAAGCACTGGCAAGTTGATGGTGAATTTGGCCGGCTGGATGTTCGTTTGCTGGAAAATACCAAATATACTCAACTGGTCGAAATTTCAAGATGGGCCGGCGGTCATGCGTTAGTGTCAACCCCCAAAGTATCTGTGCGCATCTATCACGATGCTAAATTAGCAGAAGTGTTAACTAGTCAACAGATTTATCAATTACGTCCGGTGTATGATTATCCAAATATGCATATGCATCATCGTGATGAGAAGTATCAAGTGAATGCGTTTCTTGAAGAGTTATTGAAGATAGATAACTTGACCAAATTTATTTGTTAATCTGATATTTAGGTAATTACTTTGCTAAAAGAGGCAATCTCTTATTCAATTTCTGAATCAGGCAGTGTGAGAATGGTGCAGGTCACCGATCCACACCTTTTTGCTGATCCTGAAGCTCAATTATTAGGTGTGAACACCTCTCAAAGCTTAAATGCCGTTTTGAATACCATCGCCGCTGTTGATTACCCAGCACATTTTATGTTGGCGACCGGGGATATCAGTCAAGACTACTCAAATGAGTCTTACCATAATTTTGTCGATGCGATTGCCCCCTTAAACATGCCTTGTCATTATTTGCCTGGCAATCATGACGACCCACGTATTATGAATCTGCACATGCAGGGTGAAAAGGTACATGGGCAAAAAAGAATATTGGCAGGTAATTGGCAGATTATTATGCTCGACTCTACCGTTCGAGGCCGACCTGGCGGGCACATGTCTGATGCAGAATTAGGCCTGATTGATAGTGCGATTAACGCTGAACCTAACCGCTACACCTTACTGGTGATGCATCACAACCCTATTCTTGCTGGCTGTGCTTGGTTAGATCAACATTGCATGGATAACGGCAGTGACTTTATTCAACAGGTTTCGCGTTATAAGCAAGTTAAAGGGCTACTTTGGGGGCATATTCACCAAAATGTTGATACCGTTCACTTAGGCCCGACTGGGCCAGTCAAGTTGATGGCTACACCATCTACCTGCATTCAATTTAAACCCAAATCTCCCTATTTTGCATTAGATGCACTTCAACCGGGTTACCGTTTGCTGGAGCTGAAGTCTGATGGTAGCATCCTAACCAACGTATATCGGGTACCAGGTGAAAATTTTTCACCTGACAATGAAGCTGGCGGTTATTAAGTCGATAAAAAACCGCAGCGTGAGGAACTATGCTGCTTTATATTCATGGATTTAATAGCTCTCCTTTTTCAGAGAAAGGACTTGTTACTGCAAGTTTTATTAAGCAACACCATCCCGAGTTAAGCTTTTATCAACCACAGTTGCCGAGTGAACCACTAGAGGCAATGGCGTTATTGATTCAAATTGTCGAAAAAGCACAAGCAGTAAATGAGCCGTTAACCTATATTGGTTCTTCACTCGGGGGCTATTTTGCCAGTTATTTGGCTGAAAACTACGGTGGACGCGCAGTTTTGATTAATCCAGCGGTAAAACCCTTCGAACTGTTTGATGAATTCATTGGCACTCAGTACAATCCCTACACAAATGAAACTTATCAGGTTTCAGTTAAGCATAAACAGGATGTCGCTGAGTTCGATACTACAGCCATTATCAATCCTGATCGCTTTTATGTACTGTTACAAACAGGCGATGAAGTACTCGACTATAAACAGGCTGTTCAGAAGTATCATTGTTGTAAACTGTTAATAGAACCAGACGGTGACCATAGCTTTATTGGCTATGAAGACCAGCTGATTTCTATTTGTGAATACCTGTTTTCTTGACAAATAGACCAGTAGGGCCGCAACATGGCCTGAATAACAAAAAAAAATGTGTGCCATGACAAATCAATACACCGCAGATGCTATTGAAGTCCTAAACGGACTTGACCCTGTAAAACGTCGCCCGGGTATGTATACCGATACTTCGCGCCCGAACCATTTAGGGCAAGAAGTCATTGATAATAGTGTCGATGAGGCACTTGCTGGGCATGCTAGCCGAATCGACGTTATCTTACACGTCGACAATTCACTCGAAGTCACCGATGACGGCCGTGGTATGCCGGTGGATATTCACCCTGAAGAGGGGATCCCCGGGGTTGAGTTGATCCTCACTAAGCTACATGCTGGTGGTAAGTTTTCTAATAAAAGCTACCAATTCTCTGGTGGTTTGCATGGGGTTGGGATCTCGGTTGTTAACGCACTGTCTAATCGAGTTGAAATCACTGTAAGGCGTAATGCTGAAGTCTATGATATGGCTTTTGAGCACGGCGAAAAAGTCGAAGAACTACGTGTGACGGGGACCTGTGGTCGACGAAATACCGGTACTCGAGTCCATTTTTGGCCTGACGTTAGTTATTTTGATTCCGGTAATTTTTCAGTCAGTAAGCTCACTTATTTGCTCAAAGCAAAGGCGGTGTTGTGTCCAGGTTTAAGAATTAAGTTTGTAAACAAGCAGAATAATGAGACACAAGAATGGTTTTTTGAAAGTGGTTTAGAAGATTACTTAAAGTCGTCAATTGATGGTGCGCCTACGTTGCCAGAAGTACCGTTTGTTGGCAACTTCAAGGGCAATGTTGAAGCTGCTGATTGGGCTATCACTTGGTTGCCTGAAGGTGGAGATTACTTGAATGAGAGTTACGTCAATCTTATTCCAACACCGCTAGGTGGTACGCACGTCAATGGCTTCAGGCAAGGCTTGCTTGAAGCCATGCGTGAGTTTTGCGATTTTAGAAATTTGATGCCAAGGGGTATCAAGTTAACCCCTGAAGATATCTGGGATCGTTGCACCTATATTTTGTCTATCAAGATGCAAGATCCACAATTTTCAGGGCAAACTAAAGAGAAACTATCAAGTCGCCAATGTGCTGCTTTTGTATCTGGAATTGTGCGTGATGCATTTAGCCTGTGGCTAAACACCAATACAGAGCAAGCTGAAGCTTTGGCAGAACTGTGCATTAACAATGCACAGAAACGCTTAAAAGCTGCCAAGAAAGTGGCGCGTAAACGTATTACTTCAGGGCCTGCACTGCCAGGGAAACTGACCGATTGCAGTGGTCAAGACCCGATGCGCGGCGAACTATTCTTGGTGGAAGGTGACTCCGCTGGCGGTAGTGCTAAGCAAGCGCGTGATCGTGAATTTCAAGCGATAATGCCACTGCGTGGTAAAATCCTAAATACTTGGGAAGTCGATGCGTCGCAAGTGCTGGCATCACAAGAGGTTCATGATATCTCGGTCGCGATTGGTTGTGACCCTGATAGCAGTGATATTTCAGAATTAAGGTATGGCAAAATATGTATTTTAGCGGATGCTGACTCCGACGGACTGCATATTGCCACCCTGTTGTGTGCACTATTTATGAAGCATTACCGTGTACTGGTCGAGCAAGGACACATCTATGTGGCGATGCCACCTTTGTTTCGAATCGATATTGGTAAAGATGTTTTCTATGCACTCGATGAAGCAGAAAGAGAGGGGATTCTTGACCGCATCGCAGCAGAAAAGCGTAAAGGAAAGGTACAGGTAACACGATTTAAAGGCCTGGGTGAAATGAATCCACTGCAGCTGCGTGAGACCACAATGGATCCCAATACCCGTCGATTAGTTCAACTGACCATTGATGATGTCGATGATACATTGGCACTCATGGATATGTTATTAGCGAAAAAACGTTCTGGCGACAGAAAAATTTGGTTGGAGACGAAAGGCGATTTAGCGCAGATCTAGATAGATCGCATACATCAACAGAGCATTAAACTAAAAGAATAATAATGACGTTTGAAAATTACCCCAAACAAATATTTATCGGTTTGTCCGCAATATTTGTGCAGCTTATTTATAGCACTGCGAGTATCGCAGCCGAGCCTGTGATGATCACTGTCTCTAAAGGCTTTGGCTTAACGCTATTTGCTTCCGATCTGGGCGATGCTAAACAGCTGGCCTTAGGCAGCAACGGCACGCTGTTTGTTGGTTCCTACAAAGAGGGAACCATAACGGCACTCGTCGATGCTAATCAGGATGGTAGAGTCGATAAACGCTATACCATTGCTAAAGGGCTACATTATCCCGAAGCGATAGCTTTTAAAGATGGTGCTCTTTATGTCGTTGAAGATGATCGAGTCTTAAGGTTTGTTGATATTGAGTCACGACTAAGACGCCCTGGACGGCCTAAAGAGGTTTATGATCGTTTACCTGGCAACACCAAAAAAAGTAAACGAGCCATGCATTTTGGTCCAGACGGTAAGCTTTATATTGCTATTGGTTCGACATGTAATGTGTGTGAGCCAGAAACACCGTTTGGTAGTATTATTGCAATCGATGTCAATACCGGTGAAAGCGAGCAAATTGTTAGCGGCGTTCGCCGAGTCGGCGCTTTTGATTGGTCAGTTAAAGACAAGGAATTATGGTTTTCTGACTTAAGCCGAGACTGGATGGGAGATAACCTGCCACCCGATGAGATCAATAAGGTTGAAACCGTAGGCAGCCATTACGGCTTTCCCTATATTCACGCTACAGATATTATTGAGCCTGCTTATAATAAGCCCGAAAACTTGAAAGTGGTCGCTCCTCAATTTGAGTTACCCGCTCACGTTGCACCTATGGGGCTGCACTTTTATCGCGGTGAACAGTTTCCAGAGCGTTACAGAAATCAAATGTTTGTTGCTGAAAATGGTTCATGGAACCGCTCAAGCAAAGTCGGTTACCAGATAGTGATGCTTGAGATAGAAGATAAACAAGTCGTTAAACGTAGTACCGTTGTTAGCTTTTTAGATGGAGAGTTTCCGGTTGCCAGACCCCACTCATTAATTACAGCACCCGATGGTGGCATGTATATTTCGGATGATTTTAAGGGCAACATTTACCGCTTGTATTACAAAAATCCACAAAAAAATCAGTCACAGGATAATGATTAATGAGTGATGCGATAGATTTAAGCTTAGACGGTGTAGAGCAGATGCCAATGCGCCGCTTCACGGAAGAAG
Organism: Shewanella abyssi; assembly: GCF_023284025.1. GTDB lineage: Bacteria > Pseudomonadota > Gammaproteobacteria > Enterobacterales > Shewanellaceae > Shewanella > Shewanella abyssi. The sequence continues at coordinate 28,080 of NZ_JAKIKR010000049.1, forward strand.
CATACCTTAATTATTCCATGTACGTGATCATGGACCGTGCTCTGCCGCATATTGGTGACGGACTCAAACCTGTTCAAAGGCGTATCATTTACGCCATGAGCGAGCTTGGCTTGTCTGCACAGTCAAAGCATAAGAAATCTGCTCGTACCGTCGGCGACGTGCTCGGTAAATATCACCCTCACGGTGATAGCGCCTGTTATGAAGCCATGGTACTGATGGCGCAACCGTTCTCCTACCGTTATCCGTTGGTCGACGGCCAGGGAAACTGGGGGGCGCCAGATGATCCTAAGTCATTTGCGGCGATGCGATATACCGAAGCTAGACTGTCAAAATTCTCTGAAGTTCTGTTAAGTGAGCTCGGCCAAGGGACCGTTGATTGGGGCGTTAACTTTGATGGCACCATGAAAGAACCGCTAGTCATGCCTGCTCGGTTGCCTCATATCCTACTCAACGGCATCACAGGTATTGCTGTTGGTATGGCGACTGATGTGCCGCCACACAATGTGAAGGAGCTCGTGGGCGCTTGTATCGAATTACTCGATAATCCGAAGGCCGATCTACCTCGTTTGATGGAGTTCGTTACAGGACCTGATTATCCAACTGAGGCGGAGATCATTACCCCTAAAGCGGATATCGTCAAAATATATCAGACGGGTCGCGGCTCGATTAGAGCCAGAGCTGTATACAGTGTAGAAGATGGTGAGGTGGTCATTACTGCACTGCCGCATCAAGCCAGTAGCGGTAAGATATTGGAGCAGATTGCGGCGCAGATGCAGGCTAAGAAGTTGCCTATGGTAACGGATTTACGTGATGAGTCTGATCACGAAAGCCCTGTGCGGATGATCATTGTGCCGCGCTCTAACCGCGTCGATTGCGATCAGATGATGGCGCACCTTTTTGCGACCACCGATCTAGAGAAAAGCTTTCGAGTTAATCTTAATATATTAGGGTTGAACGGACGACCACAGGTTAAAGGTCTTCTTGAAATATTGACTGAATGGTTGGTTTTTCGGATGACAACGGTTAAGCGTCGTTTAGAATATCGTCTAGATAAAATCTTAGCCAGACTGCACATTCTTGATGCCTTGATGATCGCATTTTTGAATATCGATGAAGTCATTGAGATCATTCGTTTTCATGATGAACCCAAAGCTGAGTTGATGACAAGATTCAATCTGTCAGATAAACAAGCTGATGCGATTCTGGATCTAAAGCTGCGCCACCTAGCTAAGTTAGAAGAGTTTAAGATTCAATCTGAGCAAAATGAGCTAGCCGCAGAACGTGACAAGCTACAACTGCTTTTAAGCTCCGAACGTCGTATGAAAACGCTCATTAAAAAAGAACTGATTAGAGATGGCGAAGACTACGGTGATGAACGCCGCTCACCACTGGTCGAGCGTGGAGAGTCAAAGGCACTGACCGAGCAAGAACTCGTCCCTGTTGAGTCTGTTACCGTTGTATTATCAGCAAAAGGCTGGGTGCGGTGCGCCAAGGGCCACGATATTGATGGCAAGAGTTTGTCTTATAAAGCGGGGGATGAATACCTCTGTGCCGCGCCAGGCCGCAGTAATCAACCGAGTGTCTTTATTGATACTTCCGGTAGGTCATTCGCCACTGAGACTCATACGTTGCCGTCAGCGCGCTCTCAAGGCGAACCTATAACGACCCGCTTTAATCTAGCGCCCGGTGCAACAGTGGAGCATGTGTTGTTGGCTGATGAAAAGCAGTGTTATATTTTGGCCTCTGATGCCGGTTACGGATTTATAGTGGCGAATAAAGATATGATATCGCGTAATAAAGCGGGTAAAGCCTTGTTAAGCTTACCTGCCAACGCGAAGGTATTACTGCCACAAAAAGTCGATAAATCAGCAGCACAATCTATATTGGCGATCACTAATGAAGGCAGGATGCTACTGTTCTCATTAGATGCTTTACCGCAACTGACAAAAGGTAAGGGTAACAAGATCATTGGTATACCGACTGAACGGGCTAAGAACCGTGAGGAGCTGTTAACGCATCTTCAGGTTATCCCCGAAGGTATGCCGATTACTTTGTGGGCCGGTAAACGCAAGCTAACCTTAAAACCAAGTGATTTGGAGCATTATCGCGGAGAGCGTGGTCGCAGAGGGGCTAAGTTGCCTCGTGGGCTGCAGCGTGTTGATAGCGTTGAGCTAGGTGAAGGCGAGCAGCAGGAATAGCGTTGAAGTTTGAATGAACAGACATAAAAAATGCAGCCCTATGGCTGCATTTTTTTATAAAGTCACTTAATACTAAGCGACTTCATAATAATTGGGTTCGATATCGACCTGTCTTTGGATTATTTGCGTTGCCATTTTGGCACACTTACCACATTGGTCTGCAACGCCGAGGCGCCTTTTTACATCAGCTAATGAAGCATCGCCTTGGCTAACCGCTTCTTTAATCTGTGTATCTGTAATTGCATGACAAAGGCAAACGTACATATAGGGTGATCCAGCAATCGAATATGCACGAAGTATAAATGAAAACGATTCTCAATGCTAATAACTAGTGAGAATAGTTATCAGTCGTTGTTTATATTTGCAGTTATTAAAAAGCTTGCAGTGGATCACAACCGAGTGGCAACTTGACGACTTGGTCATGTTTTATGCTTACTTGTCGATATATTGCTACGGTGTTTAAAATAGGCCTAGTAGCCGCGTTCGAAATGGACTCGATGAGATAGCTCTTCTCCCTTTATCCACTTATGGTAGTTTTCTGAAAAGATCTCTACCACTTGCTCTGGAAAACTAGGCGCGGCTATATGTGGCGTAATCACCACATTGTCGAGTGACCAAATAGGGTGATCTTCTGGTAAAGGTTCTTGATTAAATACGTCAAGGATAGCCTGTTGCTGCTGGTTTTGGATCAGCTGAATATATAAGGCGTCTAAATCGAGCACATCGCCTCTACCTAGGTTAAATAACACCACCTCTTTCTTTAATAGCGATAGCGTATGCTGGTTAAGTGCGCCTCGAGTCTCAGGGGTACTCGGTAAAATACTGGCGACGGCATCAGCCCTTGGTAGGTAGTGGGTTAGATTGGCTAAGGTGTCGACTTCATCAAAACCTTTAGTCGGTTTTGCACCGCGATTAATACCAATAACATGCATGCCGAAATGCTTAGCGGTTTGGGCGATATGCTTAGCGATAGAACCTGTTCCTAGCAGCAATAGGTTTTGCCCTTGTAACGTCTTGTAGCTGCCAGGAAGCCATACTTTCTGCGCTTGCTGACTTCTATACTTAAAGTGCTCTCGCTGGTAGGCTAAAAGGTAACCAAACATGTATTCACTCATCAATGGACCAAAAATCCCACGCACATTGGTCAATTCATAGTCTCGGCGTTGCCTCGGCTTCACTAACGCATCCACTCCAGCAAAAGTTGACTGCATCCATTTTAAATTGGCTGCGTGAGGCAGTATGGGGGCTGCGAGGCTGGGTTCTGCAAGCCAGAGGTCCGCGTTAAAAATATTTTGTGGGTTATCATCCAAAATATGGATGTTAGGCAGATGACAAGAAGCCAAAAGCTGACGATATCGTTCATTTTCTCTGGTAAGTAATAGTAGCTTGTGTCCCATGCTGACTCCCTTTATCCTAGCTCTACGTTGTTGTATTCGAGTGTTTTTATGTCTAAATTAATTGAGTTTCTGAGCTATTTAGGTTCGTTTATCTATCCTTGGCTAACAGAAGCTTCAACAGCCATTGTTGCGTGTGCACTTGTTGTTTTTGGTAGCGATATTAACCGTTTTTTACGTCGCTATCTAACCGGGCGTTCTTTCATTATCCGTACATTCATTTTCGTGTTAGTTAATGCATTCGGCTATGGCTTAATTATAGTGAAACTAAGCCCTGTTCTAGCGCAATATATGGCTAGAGTACCTTCACACTGGCTGTTCATGCTTGTTATCGCGATGTTTGTCGCTATTGGTGGCTGGGCTCAACGGAACAAACAAGTTTAAGCTGTTCATTTTAGTGTAGATTATATTATTCTATTTTGGGAAATAGATATCTAAATCATCGGCGGGGAATGAGTCTGATAACGGTTAACTTTCCGCTAATGTATCTATGGCTCTAGCGGGAAAGTTAGTGAAGATTCCATCGACTCCAAGTGCTGCCAACATCGTTATATCGTCCGAGAAATCCACCGTATAAACATAAACCTTAGCCCCGCGTTGATGTGCATCATTAATCATCTCTTCGGTGACAAAACTCAGGCCTAAATGGATAGAGTATGCGTCGAGTTCGCTAACCACTTGTGCTAAATTTAATGGCACCCCCTCGATGAGCGGCGCAACATTGGCACTGGGAAAAGACTGCTTAAACGTTTTAAGCATCGGGTGATTAAAAGATGAGATTAACAGCCTGCTTGGATCATAATTTGGTTGCTGGATTAGATTAGCGTATAGAGCTATAAAGGCAGGCAGAACCGATAGCCCTTTAAGCTCGATGTTGATCTCAATGTTGTAAGGTTTTAACGCTGCCAACACCTCCGCTAGTGTGGGGATAGCTTCACCTGAGACGGTGATACCTGCTACATATTGTTTACTCGCTTTACCGATTAGGCCTTTGCCTGAGCTTTTGGCTTCGAGCCGTCTATCATGAAAAACATAGAGTTCGCCTTCAACCAAATGAATATCCAGCTCAACGGCATTAGCGCCGAGTTCAATCGCTTTCATAAACGCTTTGAGGGTATTTTCAGGGGCGGAACCACTCGCGCCGCGGTGAGCATATATCTTCATTAGTTAGCTTCTTGGATCATTGGATATTAGCTTCTTATTAAGCTTTGAACGTCTTTACTCTGCCCTTGTGATAGATGCACTTCCAGTTGAGGGTAGGCGAGTACTAAGTTGTTATCGCGTAACTTCTTGCTGATCTGTTTGTGCAACTTATGTCTTAATGGCCAACGGGTGCCCATATCTTTTGCATAAGCTCTCACTTCAAAGTCTTGAGTATGTTTGCCAAAGCCGGCAAACCAAACTTCAGGCTCGGGCGTTAGTAGCGCGTCATCACACTCTTGTACTGCTTGATAAAGCGCCGCTTCCACGCGAGCTGGATCGGAATCACGCGCTACCGAGACATAGGCTATCACCCGCGTAATCGGATCGGACAGCGACCAGTTAATGAGTTGCTCGGTAATAAAGGCCTTGTTGGGAACAATAATCTCTTTGCGATCCCAGTCAATAATGGTGGTTGCTCGAATTTGAATTTTACTCACCGTGCCAGTGAGATCTCTAATGGTTACCGTATCGCCAATTCTAACCGGTTTTTCAAACAAAATAATCAGACCAGAGATAAAGTTGGCAAAGATCTCTTGTAGACCAAAACCCAAACCGACCGATAGTGCAGCGACTAGCCACTGCAGTTTAGACCACTCCATTCCCAGTGTTGAGAAACCACTCAATATACCGAAAAATATCACCAGGTAGCGGCTCACAGTGGTAAGCGCAAAGCCTGTTCCTTGGCTTAAATCGAGCCGTTGCAGGATGGTTAACTCAATCAGACCAGGTAGATTGGTGGCAATCATCATCGAAAAGCCAACAATGATAAACGCCAGTAGCAGTGACTTTAAGGTTATCGGTAACTGCTGCTCAATACCATTGAGGGTAGTATTGCTAGACCATAACGTCACACCATCGAGTAAAGAGAACAAGGCTGTATGGGTTTGGGTCCACAGACCGACGATACTGGCTAAGAAAGCTAAAAGTAACAATGAGCGCACCAAGCCAAGAGATTGGCCGGAAATGGTCTCTAAATCGACCTCGGGCTCTTCATAGGTATCTAATTGTTCTGGCGCGTTAACTTCGCCTTTTTCACGCTGAGCAAGTACCTCTGCACGTTTAGCTTTAGCGCGATCGAATGCAATGCGGCGTCTTTCAATAAGCATCCAGCGTTTAGTCAATTGATATAGTAGTAAGAATCCTAAGCCGAAAATGAGTGATAACTGCAGCTGTAAAAACATCTGAAATGCGGTGTAGTAGTAACCGAGGAACGCTAAAATTGCACAGGCAATGGGGGTAATGATCAGCATGGCCCACAGGAGCTTTTGGACTAGTTTTCTATTTTTATCCTTTTGGTGATGCTTATTCTCACGATTAGAAATATTTAAAATATCTTTATAGAACCAGAACAGCATTAAGCAAAAAATAATAAATGCACCGCGGCCAAGACTGTTTCTAACCAGGGAAGTGTCGATGACTTCTGCAAATGCGGCAAGCCCCAAAAATGGCATAACCATAATAGTGAGTTGTTTAAACCTCTCTTGCCCTGCACGAATAAGATTACGTTGTGCTTTGAAGTGGTTGATTAACAGCCCTTTATCTAACGCTAGTAGATACACAAGGCGATAGAGCTGGTAAAAGGTCCCTATTGCCATAACGCCCATGCCAATAGCAGACACAAAATTAAGGCTCGATTGATAGAAAATTGCCCCCGCCAACACAATGGATAGGGGTTTTAGTAGGCTATAGCTGACTGAGTTAACGAGTACATGCCATGTATAAATAAACTTATCTTGGGTCACATTGCCGACAAAAGGCAGTTCACGGCGCATGGCTGCTTTGAATTTGGGAGTAAGAATATCTTGTGCAATTAGGCTGACGATAAATAAGATCAACCACCACGACCACAAGCCACCTTGTTCGCTGACTGAGCTTTGCAGCTGCTTCCAGGGGGCTTGCTGGATCATCCATTGCACACTTTGATGCAGATCGGTAAGCCATAAACCGCCGATTCGATTAGCATTTGGTACCCAGAATAGGTGTTCGTTTAAGGTATCTCTTAGGGTCAAATACTGCTGGTTAAGTTGCTCATTACTCACTCTTAAATTAGCAAGCTCACTTAAATACTGGTCATAATTTTGTAATAACTGTTGCAATAATAGCTCTTGAGATATAAGCAGCTTTGCATGCAATTGTGTCGGCTCAAACGTGCTGTTGAGTTGTTGTACATTGAGGGTTTGCGCTTGCTCGATTTGATAGCGCGCTAGTCGTGCATTAGCAATTTCATTTTGGACAGGATCTTGGCTTGGCGGTTTAGGCAGTGCTTGCAACATTTGCAAAAAACGCTCGCCGAAAGCCGAGTTTAGTTTAATCCAACTTATCTGCTGCTGGATATTGGTCAACTGTTTAGCTTGCAATTGGTATTGCGCTTCCGCTTGCTCTTGTTGAGTCAGCGCTTGGCTTATTTTTATGTTGAGCGTTTTTAACGTCTCACCATAAGTTAAATTGGCTTCGCTAATGGCTTGGGCTATCGGATCTGTGCCGTTTGACTCAGGCAACAAGCTGCTAGCGATAGCAGCCTCCGTGCGTTTATGTCGTTGTAAATCGAGCTCTTGATTGAGACGCTCAATTAATTGCTCTTGCTGCAGCAGTTGCTCTCGTACTAATTTGAGTTGCAGTTGATTGAGATCGATCTCTTTCTGGCTGCTTGCTAACATCGCCTCTAACGTGGCTACTCGCTGTTGATATAGCATTCTTTGAGCGGTTAGTAATTGGTTAGTAAGAGTTTGTTCGTTGGAAATACGATTCTTTTTATGTTTAGTGAGTGTGGCTCTTGCCTTGCTTAAGGCTTCAGGAAGGTTATCTAGTGATTCTATTAAGCTATTTATTTTATCACTTAAACTGACGTCGATATCTTTAAGTTCTGATAAACGTAAGTAGGCTAGCGAGCCTTGTTGGTTCAATTCTTGTTTATTGGACCAAGCAATGGGCTGTTGCGCCTCTCTGATCTGATTGCGTAGATTTGATTTATGCAGGTCAAAATTGTTGACTAGCGCTCTAGCATTTTCTTCGGTGAGAATTAACTCACTGGTTTTACTTTCAAGTAGCGTCAGCTGCTCTTGAGGTGTGTTGCTGCTGTTGAGCGATGGGCTTAAGCCCAACCTTTTTTCAAGTTGAGTTGGCGGATTAGCGTTGGCTATAGTGCAAATAAAACACAGGAAAACCAATAAAAAACGATGCATGATTAGCAGCTTGCATAAATCGAAAAGGACTTACTCATAGTAGCCAAGTTATTGAGATAAATATACCCAAGTCGTTTGAGTATATCGCTCTAAACGGTCTTTTTAATCCGTTGTGACTTGTGGCTCTGCTGAGTTTCAAATAATGCGGTGGCAACCACTAATGTTCCGCCAATAATCGTTTTGAGGTCAAGGTCTTCACTGAGGAGAAGTAACGCTAACACCGCGCCATAAAAGGGTTGTAAACAGGATACTAAACCGACAGTTTTGGCACTGAGTAACCGCAGTGCGGAAGTGAATAGCGCATGCGGGGCTGCAGTAAATACTACGCCAAGTAGCACTATTAGCCACCAAACATTGTCCTCGATACTGCTTACTTCTGCTGTGAACCATGGCGCAAGGAAAGCCACAGCGACCATGGTTTGATAGAACATCGCTTGTTGACCGCTATATTGTACAAAATAGCGTTTATGTAGCAGGTTTCTTGCGGTGAATAGCGCGGCAGACAGAACGCCTATTGCAATGCCAAGGGTAACATCGTTGCCAAGGCTAGCCTCGGGGATCAGAAGGCTAACGCCAGTTAATACCAAAAAGCCACTGATGACATCGGCTAGTTTTAGCTTTGTTTTGGTGACTAATGGCTCTATGAGCACAGTCATAACGGGATAGGTGAAAAAAGCTATCATGCCAATGGCAACGGAGGACAACTGCATAGAGGCAAAGTAGGTCACCCAATGCAAGCTGACAATAATACCGAGTCCAATAGCGACCAGATAATCTTTCGCTGCTTCTAATGCTATCTTTTGCTTACTCAACTTAACAATAAGCGCTAATACTGCTGCTGCAACAACACAACGCAATACTGTTATGTCTAATGCGCTCAAAGGGATGAGTTTAGAAAACAGGGCCGTACCACCAAAAAGTAGTACCGCTAGATGTAGCTCAAGTAGCCCTGTTTTTTTATCACTGCTATTCAATGGCGTTGCTTAGTCTTCAATTTTGGCAAAAGCTTGGCCCATACGGGTTATGCTTGAAGGTTCAACACCATCAGCAAACTCGTCGAGCGCGTCTTTAGCAAATAACATCACCACAGTGCTACCCAGTTTAAAACGTCCCATCTCTGCACCTTTCTCAAGGGTTAGCGCTGCAGGCCCTTCAGTTGGGTAATCCCAAGTAAATACGTCTTGACCTGTTGGCGGGGTAACAGTGCCAGCCCAAACAGTTTCAATGCTGGCAACGATGGTTGCACCCACAAGTACCATGGCTATTGGGCCAATTTCAGTTTCAAAAATGGCCACGACTCGCTCATTTCGGGCGAATAATCCTGGAACGTTTTGCGCCGTTAGCGGGTTAACTGAAAATAGCTCACCGGGTACATATGTCATTTTAGACAGAGTGCCTTTGATCGGCATATGAATACGATGGTAATCTTTCGGTGCTAGATAAATTGTAGCGAAATCACCGTCTTCAAAACGTTTTGCATCATCAGCCTGATCACCGAGTAACGCTAGTGAAGAGTAATCATGGCCCTTAGCTTGAAAGATGCGACCATCTTCAATTGGACCAAGCTGACTTACCGCGCCATCCACGGGATGGGTGATATAATCTTTGTCATCACAAAGTGGACGAATGCCAGGCTTTAATGCACGAGTGAAAAACTGATTAAAAGTTGGATAAGCTTCAGGCGCGGGCTGCGCCGCTTCACTCATATCAATCTTGTATTGCTTGATAAACCATTTAATTGCTGCCGTGGTTACTGCGCCCATTTCAGCCGCGGCTAATTTGCCAACAAGACGTGATATTAGGTGCTTAGGCATAATATACTGCAGCGCAATTTTGACTTTATCCAATTTCAAATTCCTTAAGTTCTATTTTTATTCGTCAGGGCCAGCTCTAAAGTGGCGAGCGTGTCTTTGTTCATCCAGACTGGCAATGATTTTATGATAGTTATTATATCGATCAGCGCTGATATCACCGGCTGCTAATGCTTCGGTTATCGAGCAACCAGGATCATTGAGGTGTTTACAGTCTCTAAACTTACAGGTCCCTAAGTATTCTCTGAACTCAATAAAGCATTGGCCCACTCTTTCAGGAGGGAGGTGCCATAAGGCAAACTCACGTACACCTGGAGAGTCGATTAAATCGCCGCCAGTAGATATATGCAGCAGCTTGGCTGTAGTCGTTGTATGTTGACCCAAGCCTGAGTTCTCTGATATGTCACCAATGGCTAACTCGGCGTCTGGCATCATTGCGTTAATTATCGATGATTTACCTACACCTGATTGCCCGACAAACACACTCACTTTTCCATTCATCAGTTGGTTTATTTGCTCGACACCTTCACCGGTTTTACTACTTACCTTATAAACGTCGTAACCTACATCGCGGTAGCGTTGCAGTGCGGCTTCAATTTCAGGTAGCTCTTCAGGTGCAATAAGGTCGACTTTGTTGAGTACGATAACAGGTGAAATTCCAGTATCTTCCGAAGCGACAAGATAGCGGTCTATAATTTGCGTGGTAAACGCAGGCTTTACTGAAGTGACGATAAGGATCTGATCGATATTCGAGGCTATAATTTTTACGCCATCGTACATATCGGGTCTAGAAAGCAGAGAATGCCGTGGGTGAACAGCTTCAACAATACCTTCAATTCGGCTAGCACCTGACTCACTCGTTAATGCTAAGCGCACAATAACTTTGTCACCAGTAACGAGACTTTTAATATTTCGGCGTATATTGCAGCGCGCTAAATGGCCTGTTTCGGTTTCAACATCTGCATGCTGACCAAAACGAGAAATAATGGTGCCTAACTGCTCTGGGCCTAAAGAGTTATCCTGTAATTCAGGTGTTCTTTTGCCTGCATCGCTGCTTTGCAATTTCTTTTTCTGGTTGTTACGCATTCTGCGTAACTGACCTTGGCTTAATGGTTTCTTTTTGCTCACGTATTACTCACGTAAATAGCCTTCAATTATAAAGGTGATTTTTTGTCGCTTAAAAAAGCAGTATGATACACCGTCTTAAACAAAAAAGCCTGAATTTAGGCTAACAAGGATTACAGGTCTCTTAATGGCTATAGATGAAAACAACCTTATTTGGGTCGATCTTGAAATGACGGGGCTTGAGCCAGCAGTCGATAGAATTATTGAAATTGCGACTATAGTGACTGATAAAGAGCTGAACATTATCGCACAAGGTCCTGTTATTGCGATTCATCAGTCTGATGAACAACTGGCATTGATGGATGATTGGAATCAAAAGCATCATGGAGCGTCTGGGCTGGTTAAGCGTGTAAAAGCAAGCGAGTTTAGTGAGCAAGATGCAATTGAACAGACGATTGCATTTTTGTTGCAGTATGTTCCAGCAGGTGCTTCACCTATGTGTGGCAATAGTATTGGACAGGATCGTCGATTTTTAAACCGCTATATGCCAGCACTCGAAGATTACTTTCATTACCGAAATATTGATGTTAGTACAGTAAAAGAACTGGTTCGACGTTGGGAGCCAGCAGCCATGAAAGGCTTTACCAAACAAAATACCCATCAAGCTTTACTCGATATTCAGGAATCTATCGCTGAATTGCAGTTTTATCGAGCGAAAGTTTTCAAAATTTAAGCAATCAGTCATTTTATTTGCAAGAAGGGGTTGCAGAGCAGTGAAATTCTCATATAATGCGGCCTCAACTTTTCGCTAAGCGGCAAACTTAGCGATTAAGTAAAAAAGTTGAAATGCGACATTAGCTCAGTTGCTGAAGGCGGAGAACGATACCTTTAGATAATGTGTACAGCTGGTGCGTGATTAAAAGATTTATGCGACATTAGCTCAGTTGGTAGAGCGATACCTTGCCAAGGTATAGGTCATCAGTTCGAACCTGATATGTCGCTCCAATTTAAAAATTATCGAATGACCAAGTTCGGTAGGTAAAAGATTTACGCGACATTAGCTCAGTTGCTAGAGGTGAAGAACGATACCTTTAGTTAATGTGTACAGCTAGAGTGTAATGAAAAGATTTATGCGACATTAGCTCAGTTGGTAGAGCGATAC
>NZ_JAKIKR010000050.1 GCF_023284025.1 Shewanella abyssi
TCAAGGTGCCTTGATGACATATTCAAATGTATTTTGGATTAGATCCTAGTGAAAGCTTGACCTCAATAAAGATCTCAGGCATATCTGTATAGATAACTTATAAAGGTTATCTATACAGATATGCCTGAGATCTTTATTGAGGTCAAGCTTTCACTAGGATCTAATCCAAAATACATTTGAATATGTCATCAAGGCACCTTGATAAGATAATGCCTCCCCCTCAGAGACAATGCAAAGCAGAATTGGCAAGTTTGAGCTAGTAACGATTAGCCATGAGCTATTGACTTGCCTTCAGCACCGTTAAATTCACACTGCAACGAGCATCTTCAGGTAGAACGGGGATGAGAGTGCCTCAGGTATAACACAACATTATTTACAGGCTCATCTTGCGTTAAGGCTGTAGAATCGTGATACTGCTAAAAATTCTAAAAATCATTATCTATGTTGAAATACTTTATTATTATCATTGCACTCTTCACCGTTTCTGCCTGTGACTATATGGATAGTAATCTAATAGCCGATCCATCCGTCCCCTCTATGCGCACGCCAGAGCTCTCATCTATTGGATTCTTAAATGCGATCTACGTCGAACGGGACGTAGAGAAAGCGAAACTGTTTGTTGATGATTCAATGAAAGAGATCCTTTCACACTACTACATTGCCGCTTCAGTGCAACGCCATGTGCTCAACTTGTCATTGACTGACGTCGAAATGGAAGTTGATGAAGTTGATATCGATTTCTTTCGAAAATCGACTGAAGACGTTACTGTCATCGTCAAGATTAAGGGATTGCGCGGGGGTCAGTTTTGGATTGATGATAGAACCTTGCGCTTGAATAAGCACAAGGGAAAATGGATTATTACCGAAGTAATACCAGAAAGGAGAAACGTTAACGGTTAGGTGCTAGGCTCGAGGATTAAAGGTTCTAGGTTCTAGGTTCTAGGTTCTAGGTTCTAGGTTCTAGCAAAGCATAAAATCAACATCAAAAGCCAAATGATGTTTTCTGTTGATTTCCTAGCAGGACGTAGTCCGTCCTAGCCGTGAGCTGGCGAACGTCCTAGTACCTAGGATCTTCTCAGCTTTCAGATAGGTGCTAGCAGGCACGTAACTGCGTCACTAGGGAACACTTCGCTTACGGTAAAACTAGAAAAGAGCAAAGCGACAGCATAAATGCCGACCTACTTTAAAAGAAGGTGCTAGCAAAGCATAAAATCAACATCAACATCAAAAGCCAAAGAGTGTTTGCTGTTGATTTCCTAGCAGGACGTAGTCCGTCCTAGCAGTGAGCAGGCGAACGTCCTAGGACCTAGGACTTTCTCAGCTTTCAGATAAGTGCTAGCAAAGACGGTAAAATCTTAGACGAACGGCGTACGGCCTTACGGGACGTAACTGCGTCACTACGGAACGCTTCGCTTACGGTAAAACTAGAAAAGAGCAAAGCGACGGCATAAATGCCGACCTACTTTAAAAGAAGGTGCTAACAAAGCCTAAAATCAACATCAAAAGCCAAAGGGTGTTTGCTGTTGATTTCCTAGCAGGACCTAGTCCGTCCTAGCAGTGAGCTGGCGAACGTCCTAGTACCTTCTCAGCTTTCAGATAGGTGCTAGTTCTACAAATAAAAATAGCAACCCGTTGGTTGCTATTTCATCTAGATAAAACCTATAAAAGATAGGCTTACTCCGCGATTTTCCCTAATCCAAAAATGCTTCTTCATCCATTTCAACTGGTAGAGACGCTAACATCTCGTCTTGCAGTTGATAATATGCGCCTTCATATTCTTGAAATTCCATAACAACTCCGGATCTTTGATTTAGGTGTAGGGTACAAAAGCATGTCATCAATGATGTGACATTTTGCCTTTCTTAAAACATGCCAACTATGCAGTGTTTCTATTGCTGATTATAACAGGATCAAACCACGACTTACAAAAAACTTTCAGTTTAAATCGTATTTAATCGATAAAAACGCCTTTTAGCCGTTATTCTGTTAGTGAAACCTGAAAGACTTTCAGTTTTTTATTCAAAATAGCGCTAAAAAACACTTTTGATGTGCATAAAAAATATACTTAACGACCACAACTACTGCTATCAATAATAGATAGCATCGCAGGTGCTAATAATAGACAGCATCGCAGATGCTAATAAGTGCGCTAATTAGAGGTAAATTATAATGAATGCATTAATTGACTATGAAGCAGCACAGCTAGTCGAGTTATTTGATCAGGGAGATGATTTGTCGATATACATGTTTATGGAAAAGATGAGTATCCCCCTAGATGTACAAGGTACGCTTATCAATGAGATCTCTGCACTAAAACAACGAGAACGCCATAGTATCGCCAAGATCATTGAGTCTCATGGGCAATCAGCAATAAGTGAACGACTCAATTATTAAGACACCATGATGAAAAAAGGCCAAACACTGTTATGTTTGGCCTTTTTACGCGATTTAGCTCATTGCTAATTAGCGATGTCTGTTGTCGGCAATGTCTCTTGTCGATAGCGCAGTACTTTTAGTGCTTTATTCGGATCGATATCTTCAAACACCGCTGGGTTGTCCATCTGCTCATAGAACTTCAAGCTAGGACTGTAGCTAGCGACTTGCTCTTTTAGGAAATCAATACTCAATTCAGGCGCATTTAAACATAATAGAATGTCGCCATCGGCAGCCAGCAGATCAGGTAACCGTTTTAACAGACGAGCATAATCTTTTGTTGCTACAAAACTGCCCTTTTGGTTACTGGGTGGATCTGCAATGATGAGATCGTAGGGACCAAGTTTGGTTAGCTTACCCCATGACTTAAAAATGTCATGACCCAGAAAACGAGCCCCTGAACCCAAATTATTTAACATGTGATTTTGCTTACCTATCGATAGTGAGCCCTTGCTCATATCAATATTAACCACCTCTGTTGCTTTGCCCTGCAGCGCTGCAACAGAAAAACCGCAGGTATAAGCAAACAAATTTAGCACTTTTTTGCCAGAACTATGCTGCCGCACCCACTGTCGACCATTAGACATATCTAAGAATAAGCCGTGATTCTGACCACGTAGTAGATGGACTTGAAACTGAGCGCCATTCTCTACAACGATGTGCTTTTCAGGCACCTCACCTTTAATGATATCGGTATGTGTTTCACCGCCACGGCGATACTGAAAAACCAGATTTATCGCTTCAGCGCCATTTAGCTCACACCAACGCTGTTCAATTGCCTCAGTGATGACTGAAAGTTCATCCTCATTGAGAGGCTTAAAACTGGTCAATAACACCACTGGCGCATACCAATCTAAGCAAAGGTGCTCAGCTCCTTGGTATCGTCCCCCACGACCATGAAATAATCGACTAACATCATTACCAAAGGTAACGTCTTTTATTGCTTCAATAAATAACTGCATCTAACTCACTTTTTACTTTCTTCAATCTTTAATTCGTCTTCAGGATCATCTTTATTTTCAGCAATATCACCACCGAGCAATACCGCCAACCAACGCCCGCCTTCGCTTGACTCTAACGCAATTTTTACAATCATTGTCAGGGGGACTGATAACAGCATACCGACAGAGCCCAATAACCAGCCCCAAAATATCAATGATAGAAATACGACTAAGGTCGACAGGCCAAGACCACGTCCCATGTATCGTGGTTCAACCACGTTACCCATAATAGTGTTAGTGCCTAAATACAATAAAGCAACGGCACCGGCTGCCCCTGGACCTATTTGTATGAAAGCCAGCAATACCGACGGAATCGCGGCAATAATAGAACCTATATTTGGAATATAGTTAAACAGAAATGCAATCACCCCCCACAGCAGAGCATAATCCACACCGATGATATATAAGCCAATTCCAACAATCAGTCCGGTACCGAGACTCACCAAGGTTTTAATCACCATGTATTGGTTAACCGAATTTAAAAAGCGATCAACTTGCTGTAAATGCATATCGGGATCATCAAGTGCAAAATGCATCTTTCTTGAAAAACCGTTCGATTCGAACAACATAAACACCACGGTTAAAATGATTAAAAACAGGTTAGCCATGACGCTACCCACACCGGTCAACATGTTCGTCGTCATTGACAATGCAACGCCAGGATCGAAGTAAGCGAGCATTTGCTCCTTAGTGATCTGAATATTGAGCGCGGCTAACTTTTCAACAACCCAAGAGAACTGTTCTATTAATTGGTCTCGATAAAAGGGCAACTGCTGGGAAAATTCATTTATGGAGGTACCGACGATTGAGGCCAACCATAAGCCCATCAGTACAATAAACACCATTAGCAGTAATACAGCCACTCCTCTTGGGGCTCGGTGGCGGGTGAGCCAACTAATCATCGGGTTACAGATCACAGCAATAAATACCGATAACACAAACGGCACGACAATTGGACTTGCCGTTTTTATTCCGGCGAGGATCACCACAATAAATGCAGAGATGGCAAAGCCTCTAAATGCGACACCTTGATTTTCAAATCGGGGCATTAAATAATCCTTGTTGATTTATAATATCGCGGCTTTGATGTTTCGAAAGCAAACAATCATAACACCACTAAACAGTAACAATATGCCAGACGTTACCATCAGCTCTGCCATCCTAGGCGAGTTAATAATACGAGCAACAATGACAAGATAAATGATTTTGTGAATTATCGCATGATTTTATAAAAATCACCGCTTTATTACCGAACAGGGAAAACGATAGATCCAATTTATGCTAACTAACGTAAACTCTATTAAGAGCCCATTATAAGCAAAAGCCTATGAATATATTGATTACCGGTGCCAGTGGATTTATTGGTACACAGCTGGTGAAACGGTTAAGCCATCATCAGCTCACGTTGCTTACAAGGCACCCTGAACATACCGCAAAGCACCTAGGCGCACATCATCATTATCTATGCTCTTTAGATGGATTGACAAATCTAGACAGTTTTGATGCGGTAATTAATCTCGCTGGTGAACCGATTGCAGCCAAAAGATGGTCTAAGGCGCAAAAACAAGCCATATGTCATAGTCGCTGGTCAATCACCGCTAACCTGGCCCAACTCAACTCCGCGAGTGACAATCCACCAGCCACCTTCATTAGTGCTTCTGCCGTCGGCTATTATGGTAGCCAAGGTTCACAACATATTGACGAGACATGCCAGCTAAGCCCCGAAAGCAAAGCTGAGTTTACCCATCAAGTGTGTCAACGCTGGGAACAAGAAGCGCAAAAGGCAGCAAGTCCAGCCACGCGAGTGTGTATTATCCGTATTGGTTTAGTGCTGGGCGCACAAGGTGGCGCCCTAGCCAAGATGTTACCCGCTTTTAAATTGGGACTCGGTGGGCCTATCGCAAGCGGCCAACAGGGAATGAGTTGGATCCATTTAAATGACTTAATTAGCCTATTTGAATTCCTGCTTATAAACCCACACACAAGTGGGATCTACAATGGCTGTGCCCCGACCCCCGTCAGTAACAAAGAGTTCACTAAAGCATTGGGCGCAGCGTTAAACCGTCCAGCGTGTATTCCAGTGCCTGCATTTGGACTAAAACTGGCACTCGGTGAGATGTCTACCCTGTTAATCGATGGGCAATATGTGCTGCCTAAACGGACGTTAGAAGATGGCTTTGAATTTAAGTATTCAACTATCGACAGTGCTTTAAACGCGCTATTTAAATAGAAGATTTAAAACCACCATAGGAAGCTACCGACTTTATTGACGATGAGTAGCTACCTAAAACTGAGGAGCTGAATCTTACTCAAATGAGGCAATTAGGTTGCATGCTTTCTGCACTATTAATAAATTTTACATATATAAGTAAAGATAATTAACTAAAACTGAAATGATTTTTCTGGATACTGCTGGTGCTAAGAAATAGCGTCTGTTGACAAAACAATTGTCTAAACCAAGAAGGATCTCACATGCAAATTAAACTATTAATAGTGGCCATCACTGGCTTAGCGGCTTCAACCATGGTGAATGCTGGACCACAAGAAGACGAGACCTGCTGGTATGAAGACCAGCAAGTTCAAGTCACAACTATTGAGTGTGAGTACGAAGCGGCACTCGAATATTACGGTACGCCGAACTACAATGTGCCACCACAAACATCGTGTCCAACTTGGGCTATCCGCAACGTAAGTCTAGAAAAAGATATCGGAAAAGTAGAGACTAAAATTGGGGTTGGTTACCTTCCATCATGTGGTTCAAAGTGGATTTCGCACGATTGGAACGGAAGTCATACGGTCGAAGGCCGAACATGCGATTACTGGTGGCGTGAGGGTGAAAACGTTATCGGCTACGAAGACAGTCGGACTGTGCACACTGAAACCCGTCGCGTACGCGTGTGTGAAAACCTACATTAAGTTAAAATTGTCGTAAAACTATCCGAAAATCAATTGTCGTTCTTAATAAAAAAGCCAAATAAACTAACTGAGACAACAAGTAAAACTCAGTTCCCATAGGATATAGCGCTCTCAAACAAGAGCGCTATATCAATGTTGATTCAACTTTGACTAGTGTGCTTTAAGCAATTCACTGCATGATTTATTTAGCAATTGGCGACAACGCCAAAGCCCAAGGAGTGCAACTACTAAACCGCCACTCAAAGGTGCGATGCCCCACCAAGGCCAATGCATATAAACATTGAGCTCAAACACCTGAGTTTTCAGTAGGTACAGGGTAAATTCAGCAACAATAACCGCTAATACACCGGCGATGGTTCCTAACAGTGCAAATTCGAGCCCCGTCGCCGCTCTAAGTAACCAACCCGATGCACCAAAGGTCCTTAATACTGCAAGCTCCCGTTGTCTGCTCGCCATTCCAGCCTCTGTTTGCGCTATCATCACCAATGCACTGGCAAGTAATACCAGCACCAACACTAAGGTTAATGACAAAGAGACTTGATCGATGATCTGACGTAACTGCTTCACCATTGCACCGACATCGATAATAGATACTGTTGGGAACTGCTTTATTAATGACAAAATAACCGAGCGTTGTGACTCTTCTAAGTGGAAGCTAGACATTGAGGTATAAGCAAATGGCGCTAAGGCTTCTTTGGTGAAGATCATAAAGAAGTTTGGCTGCAGAGTCTCCCAATGAACAGCGCGAATACTGGCAACTTTGACCGTTAAAGACTGGTTGTCTATGGTATAAGTTAAGGTATCACCTAGGGCCAGCTCTAGTCGTTCGGCAACCCCAGACTCCACTGACACATCAAAAGTATCCTGGTTAAACTGACCAGAAATAATTTCGTTATTGTCAGGCATGCTGTCGCGGTAAGTTAAGTTTAGTTCGCGCGAGATCCCAACTCGCCCCTCATCACCGGCTTTCTTTTGCTCGGAAGATATCAACGGCTCGTCATTAATCGCGCTCAAACGCCCTCTAATGACTGGATAGATAACCGCTGGAGCATCCACATGGGGTTTCAAGAAATCAGCGATTGCTGCTGTTTCTTCCGGTGCAATATTGACGAGAAAGTAATTGGGTGCATTTTCTGGTAACTGCTTTTGCCACTCGTTAAGAATATCTTGTCTGAGTGCAAAAATGGTCAACAATAGTACTAGCGCACTGCTAAATCCTACCAGCTGTACTGCATTTTGCCGCGCTCGGCGTCGAAGTCCCGCCAATGCCAGCTGCAGTGGATTGGTGGTTTTCATCCCCACACTATGACCCAAACGGATCATAAAGAAGCCTAAAACACTCAGCAAGGTCCCTAATAGTAAGACTGCTGCAACCACGGTTAAGGTTAATGGCAGGCTCTGTGAATACAGGTAACCGAGCAATGCCATGGCACTTAAACTTAATAAAAGGTGTAACCACATACCGAGCTGTAACCCTTCAAGATGCCCCTGCAATACTCTCAGTGGAGGAATAGACAGTAACCGCATTAGCGGGTATGCCGAAAACATAAAAGCACTGATAAAACCGGTACTAATACCGAGCAGTATTGGGCGGCTTATTGGTGGACTGTAAGCTGCGATTTCTACCGGTAGAAATGCAGTGATCAGGCGGTCGAGCCCGAAGCCACCGATTAAGCCAAGTACCACACCTAGGGCCGTGACAAGTAAAAGGTGGGTACCAAATAAAATCCTTATCTGTTTTGCTGAAGCGCCAAACGTCTTCAACATCGCCACCACGTCATAATGACGCTGACAATATCGCTGCGCTGCAATACCGATGGCTGCACAGGCAAGTGCGATACCCAGTAGGCTTGCCAGTAATAAAAATCGCTCTGCTCGTTTAACGGCACTGGCAATGGGCGAATCACCAGACTGAACATCTACCCAGCGCTGACTGGTATTGAGTAACGGTTTAGCTTGCACTTCAAAAGCATCAAGTTTTGCACCATCACCTGCAAACTGATATAGGTATGTTACGCGGCTACCAGGTTGGATCACCTGTGTCTTACCCACATCTTCAATACGCATCAACACCACTGGGGATGAGGCAAAAGGGTTAAATCCTGCGTCAGGTAGCCGAATAATTTCATTTGATAAGCTAAAATTGGCGTTACCAATCTCAATCTGTGGTGGATAGCCCAGCAAGCCGCCTAATCGGGTTTCAAACCAGATGTTATCTGCACTCGGTAACCCTTGCGCAACACCAGAGCTGAGCTCTATATTACCCTTTAGCGGATAGCCTTGTTCAACCGCTCTTATGGTCACCAGTTGGAATTCATCTCCGGCATATACCATGGAGTTAAACTGCATACTGGTCACGCGAGCAAGGCCAATGTCGTCAGCGATGGCTAACACCGCGGGATCTATCTCTTTGGGAGAGTTAATAATCCTATCAGCCGCGATAAACTTTGACGCTTGGCCGTTAATTGCCAACTGTAGCCGTTCACTGACTGATGCTAATCCTGTGACTGAAAGTACTGCTAGGGTGATAGCCAGAATGATCAACAGCAGTTGGCCTTGAGACAACTCTCGCTTAAACAGCCTCCATGCTAGCTTTAGCTCCATGAACTTGCCTCTTTGTTGACCGCAATATCTGCCTGTTCAGATTCAGCATTCTCATTGGGTTTTTCGGCTAGCGTTTCGCTGACGGGTTCACTTGTTTTTTCGCTGTACTTTTCGCTTAAGTTACCTGAATCCATAATAAACTGCCGCTGACAGCGGCTTGCCAAAATCATGTCATGAGTCACCAATACCAGTGTAGTGTCACTCTCTCGGTTGAGTTCAAACAACATATCTGCAATTTTATCGCTGTTGGCTGAATCTAGGTTACCCGTTGGCTCATCAGCAAACAGGACTTTGGGTTCACAGATAAAGGCACGGGCGATTGCCACCCGTTGCTGTTCCCCGCCAGACAGTTGATTTGGAAAGTGATTAAGCCTGTGACTCAATCCAACCCGTTGCAACATCGCCTGAGACTTTTCTTTGGCATTGGCAATACCAGCAAGTTCCGCAGGCAACATGACGTTTTCCAATGCATTTAAGGTATCGACCAACATAAAAGACTGGAAGATAAAACTGACCTTCTTTTTACGCAGTGCTGCCTTAGATTCTTCATTTAATGTTTCAAGCGGCACTCCATCGAGTAGAATGGAACCTTGGCTAGGAGAATCAAGCGCAGCAAGTAAACCCAGCAAAGTTGACTTACCCGAGCCTGATGGCCCAAGTATCGCGACACTCTCGCCCTGCTTGACATCCATATTAATGCCGTTGAGGATGGTCAACTCTCCCTCTTGAGTATTAACCGATTTAATTAGGTGGCTTACCGTTATGGCGCTATTTTCAGACATAAAACCCTTCTTTAACCTTAAAAACCGACTATGTGGTTTTGTCATTTTATTGATGTTCAGCAGTTTTCCGCTGAGTGCTGCCCCTATATTAATCCTAGGTGACAGCCTAAGTGCAAGTTATGGAATGCCAGAAAATGAAGGATGGGTGCATCTATTGCGGTCAAAGATGCCTGAACACACCATCATTAATGGCTCTGTAAGCGGTGAAACCTCCGCCGGCGGATTGCGTAGACTGCCCGCCCTGCTTGAATCTGTAAGCCCAGCAGTCCTGTTAGTTGAACTGGGTGGCAATGACGGACTGAGAGGTTTCCCTCCTAAACAATTGAAAGATAATCTTACAAAAATCATCGAGCTTGCAAAAACAAAACAGATAAAAGTGCTGCTCAGTGAGATCATGGTACCGCCTAACTACGGTCCGCGCTATGCATCTCAGATCAGCAAAGTCTATAAAGAGCTCGCAGCGGAGCACGATATCACCCTTATGCCGTTTTTCATGGAAGCCATTGTAATAGACAGTAGCTTGATGCAAAGAGATGGGATCCATCCAAATGCAAAAGCACAGCCGCGAATTGCCGAATTTATACAGCCTTGGATCCAACAAACACTATAAGGCATACGCTAAAAATGAACATAATGCTTGAAGCTCGGCTGGCAACTTTGTAGATTACTGAGAGGCTCATCTAGCCTATTGAATTTCAGGACAAGTCAGCTTCAGGGAGAGTGTAATGATAAAAACATTTAGCGGCTGCATATTGGTTGCAGGCAGCTTTATTGTAGGCTGTTTTAGCGCCGCTATTTTAGCTGCTGAATCCGTCAACCACATAACCTCTGAGCAAATAACACCAGAACAAATATCCCTCCCTGTAGACATTAAGTACGATTGGTTAC
Source organism: Shewanella abyssi (assembly GCF_023284025.1). Classification (GTDB taxonomy): domain Bacteria; phylum Pseudomonadota; class Gammaproteobacteria; order Enterobacterales; family Shewanellaceae; genus Shewanella; species Shewanella abyssi. The sequence goes on from NZ_JAKIKR010000050.1 coordinate 10,625, forward strand.
AACTCACCTCATTAGAGTTACTCAAAGGCGAAATCGTTAACCTCTACGACGACAAACTCGAGTTCGATAGTGATGAACTCGATAGCGTATTTATCGATTGGGAAGATGTAAAAATGCTGCAAAGTAGCGGTATAGTCAGTATTGGTTTTACCGATCTCAGCACTAAAACCGGTCGGCTACTCGTCAAAGATGGCAAGTCCTATATCAATGGTGAAGCGTTTGATAATAGCCAGATAATGACCATTATCGCTGGCGAACAAACCGAAGCTAACTATTGGTCAAGTAAAATCACCTTAGGCGCCAACTTTCGAAAAGGTAATACAGACCAGATAGACTACAACACACTCGCCAAGACCCGGCGACGCACAACGGAATCACGATTCAATCTAGACTATATCGGCAACTTCTCTGAAACTGACGGTGAAAACCGCATTAATAATCACCGGATCAACAGTAACTTTGACTGGTTCATCTCCAAACAGTTTTATCTTAGACCCGTATTTGCTGAAGTCTATATCGACCCATTTTTGAATATAGATTATCGCATCACAGTCGGCTCTGGTCTGGGTTACAACTTCATTGATAATGCCAAAACAGAGTGGAGTGTCAGTGGTGGTCCCGCATACACCTATACACGATTTGATACCGTCCAAATCGATGAAGACAAAGATGATGGCAGTGCAGCACTGGTCATTGAAAGTCTTTATGATACGGAAATTAGCGGAGACATCGATTTTAATGCGCTATATCGCTTACAGTACGGTAATGAAACCTCCGGCGGTTATACCCACCATGCGATTGCAACGTTAGAGATAGAGCTGACCGATATGTTTGATCTTGACCTGTCATTCGTTTGGGACAGAATCAATAACCCACAACCTGACGCAAACAAGCTAACACCTGAACCTAACGATTATCAGTTTATCATTGGTTTTGGTATCGATATTTAGTCAAAGATCTTAAATCATCTGATAACCCCCTGACTTACCGTTCTCGGATTAACATTTAAACCAACCGCTTCGCCCTTGTTTAGATCAATCTAAACAAGGGCGTATTCAACCTTATCCTTATCCTTATCCGCAGCAAAGGCTTAGCTCTCAACCCAAAACATCAACGCTCTCACCTTTAGCACTTCGTAAGAGTCAATACTACAATGTTGACTGCCACTTGCTAATATTTTGCTTAACATCCTGTTTAACATTATTTAAACAATATACTGCACAGTTAAATTTTATGAATAAAAATCACAATCAATTGCAATGATATAACCGTTTGAATTGCAGTATCTTCATAAGTATTTTCAATCACTAACAACAAGAAGAACGTTTAACAGTGCGTGCAAGGCTAATTGATACGACTATGTTGCGAACTTGTTGTCCCAATTTCACATTGCTTATCTAGTACGTCAGTGCAATCTAGAACATGAATAATAAAAATAAATTCTGGAGACGCTATGCTCAACAAGAAACCTTCTTGGCTAATGCCGACATTAATCGCTACCGCAGTTGCAATAAGCTTGGGGGCTTGTTCATCTGACGATGACGATACAACAACAGAAATAGAGACACCGCCCGTTGTCACTCCTGAACCAGAAGGGCCAACGTTCCCCGAAGGCGCAATTATGATCGAGGACGGTGAAAACCTCACCATTCGTATCCAAGAAGCGCTTATCGATGCGCAAAGTAACGATGTGATCGTCCTGCCCAAAGGGACATTTGAAATCGAATCTACGTTATTATTTGATGGTGATGTCGACGGTGACGGTAGTTACGCTAAAAATATAACCATAATGGGCTACGGTCAGAATGAGACCATTCTAGATTTCTCAAAAGCAAACTCTGGCGACGGTATCTTTGTCCAAAATGCGGTAAATATAGTCATTCAAGATCTGTCTGTGAATGAAGCTAAAAATAACGGTATCAAGCTAAAAAACACCAACGGGATTATATTACGTCGCCTCGCAACCGTTTGGGAAGGCGAACTTGATGAAGATAATGGAGCATATGGCCTCTATCCAGTCGAATGTGAAAACATTCTTATTGAAGACACCTATGTACGCGGCAGTGCCGATGCGGGTATTTATGTCGGTCAATCACAATACATAGTTGTTAGACGCAACATTGCCGAAGAAAACGTTGCCGGTATTGAGATTGAAAACTCAAAATATGCTGATGTTTATGACAACGAAGCCATGGGAAATACTGGCGGTATCCTTGTTTTCGACCTGCCGATTAACAACCATAGATATGGCTCCAGTGTCAGGATTTTCAATAACAAAATCTACGATAACAATACTAAAAACTTTGCTAACGCTTCAGCCAACCCTGCGGGAGTGCATATTGTGCCACCGGGCACAGGTATAATTATTCTGTCCACTGATGACGTTGAGATTTTTAACAACGAAATTACCAATCACGACACCATGGGCATCACCATCTCTAGTTTCTTCATTGCCGAACCCGACATTAACGCATTTGTAGGTAACTATGGCCAACCAGGACAGCCTATTGAAGATGGTTGGCGTCCTACCCCACGTAATATTTATCTCCATGATAACGTGATCACAGGCTATGGTCAGAAGCCTAACGGATACTTGATTGATGACATCATTAAAGGCTACCTGTTTACCCACGGTGCTTTCCCTGGCGTACTCTATGACGGTTTAGGTGAAACGCTATCTAACAATGGCACAGCCGCTTACCTTGGACTACAAGAGATGCCATTCGCTGCCGATGGCAGTGACAACATTTGTGCGAGCGATAATGGCGATGTTTCCTTTGGCCGCTTATATGCTAACGACAACGCCGATATTGCCAATCCCGAAATTCTATATGAAAAAACCCAAGACAAATTATTGAACTGTGCTCAGGTGAGCTTACCCGTTCATACCGTAACCTTTGGTGATCAAATTTTCGGTTGCGGCGTTGATGACAATACCGAAGGTTGTGATGGTGGTAACCTTATCGGCGGTGGCGGCACCATAGGTGAAGGAGAAGGCGGCCTGGTAGGAGATGGTGACTTAAGTCTTTGTACGGCAGAAAGCACTAACGTCTCTTGGGACGCACTGCTAAAAGCCAACTGCCCTAACCTTTCAGACTACAACTTATTCGCCGATGCGAAAAATCCTGCTAACGCCCCGAATTCTGGGGGCCTACCTTATGACTTAAATACGCCTTTATTTACTGATTATTCGAGTAAATACCGTTATGTATTTGTACCAGAAGGTAAAAAAGCTGACTTTTCGGCGATGGAGTCAATGGACTTCCCTGTCGGCACTGTCTTAGTGAAGACATTTGCACTTCCGGCTGACACTAGTGAGCGTGGCCTATCGAATGAAGATTTGGTTGAAACTCGTTTACTCATCCATCGTGAGAGTGGTTGGACTGCACTGCCTTATGTGTGGAATTCTGAAAGAGCGGATGCCGTACTCGCTAAAGCAGGCGCAATTCAAGCTAAAAAGGTTGTCCATAATGGCGACACCATGGACTTTGATTATGTCGTGCCGAGCATGAACCAATGTAAACAGTGTCACCAATTTAAACCCGATGCCGATAGCCCTGCAAAGTTTGTCCCCATTGGACCCAAGGCACGCCAACTAAACAAAGATTATGCCTACGGTGATGGCAGCATGAATCAGTTGTTAAAATGGCAAGCCGCAGGCATTTTACAAGGTGTTCCAGAGGTGACTACAATCGATACCGTACCGGCTTACAATGATGGTGATGAGGCCGATGTGGCTGCTCTTAGCGATGACGCATTGATGAAAACAGCCAAAGGTTATTTAGACATTAACTGTGCTCATTGTCATCGCCCTGAAGGTAACGCCTCTAATACCGGTCTAAAACTCGAGTATTGGAGAGATTACGCTGAAGACGCTGGCTATTCACACGGTACATGTAAGTCACCGGTGGCATATGGTGGTGGCTCACTTGGCTATGACGTTGTCCCAGGCAGCCCAGAAGAATCAATATTGCACTTCCGTATGGACAGTAATGATCCAGGTGACAGAATGCCAGAAATTGGTCGCAGCCTCTCTCACGCTGAAGGCGTTGCATTAATCAACGAGTGGATTAAGCGCCTGCCGAGTGCATCTTGCTCAGGTTAATTTAACTGACTAAAAAGGCCGGGATGTTCCCGGCCTTTTTTTATTACCACTTAATTCTCAATACAAAATACTCAATACTCAACACTCAACACTCAAAAATAAACTACTGTCTAGGTGACTTATGCATAATCTAGTTATCCTCTGTCTAATGCTACTTCTCAGCGCCTGTGGCGATTCCAGCGACACAAAAGAGCTCGCTAGCGAAGAAGCCCCACTATCCCCCACTGAACCAACAACAGACCCAGCTCCATCGCAGTCAGCATGTGACGCCACGACCAGTGAGGTAAACTGGGATGCCTTAATGGCTGAAGATTGCCAGGAGTTGTCACAATATGGACTATTTATAGACTCTAGCATTCCGACTATCGACCCTATCGCGCCGGGGATCGGCTATCAACTTTCGACTCAATTATTTTCCAACTATGCCAGTAAACACCGCTTCATATTTGTTCCTCCAGGGGAGAAAATAGCTTATCACTCAAGTAACACCTTCGAGATCCCAATAGGCACTGTTCTTGTCAAAACGTTCTCATTACCCTTCGATACACAAGTGCTTGGCGCAAGTAATGAAGTGCTCATTGAAACTCGATTACTGATCCATAGAGAAGCGGGCTGGACCACTCTGCCCTACATTTGGAAAAACAGCGTCGCAACACTACAACAAGCGGGCAGGGATATTCCCCACAGTTTGAACCATCAAGGTCGCCAAGAAACTTTCGATTATCACGTTCCCAGTCGCGCAGAATGTAAAATATGTCATCAATCAACCTTTGCCAGTGACACCCAAACGGTGCGTATTCGCCCGATAGGGATTAAAGCGCATCTGCTCAATCTCGATATTAATCATCAAGGCCAGTCCACCAATCAACTACAACTTTGGCAACAACTTAATATGCTCTCAGGATTACCTAACCTTAGGGACGTTGGCAAAACCGCTGACATACTTGACCAAGGCGCTTCACTGACAACGAGGGCAAAAGGCTATTTGGATATCAACTGCGCCCACTGTCACAACCCCGACGGCTTTGCCAGCATTTCAGGACTGCGCCTTGGTTTTTATGTCGACCATACTAGCTATCAATACGGTATTTGTAAGCAACCCCCTGGCTGGGATGGCGGTGCCAAAGGCTTGTCTTACGACATTATTCCTAGCGATGGAGAGCACTCTATTTTGGTTTATCGCCAACAGCTTAATGAGCCCAAAGATAGAATGCCGCCCATTGGGAGAGCCATTGCCCACACAGAAGCCGTGACCGTGATTAAGGACTGGATTGATGCTATGGCACCAGAACTGGGCAGTTGCCACCACTAAGTAAGGAGCAAGGAGTTAGGAGTTAGGAGTAATCGAATGCGAATGCTCCACCATATAGCAAGAGCCATTGCCCACACTGAAGCCGTGACCGTGATTAAGGACTGGATTGATGCTATGGCGCCCGAACTTAGCAGTTGCCACCACTAAGTAAGGAGTAAGGAGTAAGGAGTAAGGAGTAAGGAGTAATCGAAAGCGAATGCTTCATCCATATCGGAAGAGCCATTGCCCACACTGAAGCCGTGACCGTGATTAAGGACTGGATTGATGCTATGGCGCCCGAACTTGGCAGTTGCCACCACTAAGTAAGGAGCAAGGAATTAGGAGTAATCGAAAGCGAATGCTTCATCCATATAGCAAGAGCCATTACTCACACTGAAGCCGTGACCGTGATTAAAGACTGGATTGATGCTATGGCACCCGAACTTGGCAGTTGCCACCACTAAGTAAGCGCTTAATCTAAATTAGTCGCCTTATCAGCCCCCTTATGTAAGCGATGAAAATGGCCCGGAGGATGGCCAATCCAGTGCTTAAAACTCTGTCTAAAGTGGCTAACATCACCAAAACCCATTAAGTCGGAGATAGCTTCAATAGAGTGTTCACTGGATAAAATAAGATTCACCGCCATTTGGCACCTAACCTGATCAATCAGTTTTTGGTAATTAGTGCCAGCAGCTAAAAGTCGGCGTCTCAGTGTACGAGTACTAATCTCTTGCGTTACCGCCATCGACTCCATACTTGGTAATTGAGGCGCGCATTCTCTTAATATAGTAAGAACGTCGGTAATATAAGACTGAGCGCGCTCTATATCTGCCGTTAACTCGACATCTTTAAATGAAAAGGTTATCGGTAGGCTTAAGAATTTGTGCTCTATAGACCACTCAAAAAACTCTCCATCAAAGTGGATATTCGCCCCAGTGCGAGACGCTAGAAATTCAGTTTGTCGCTTGGGCTCGGCTAATATAATGTCTTTGGCTGGAACCTTTTCGCCCGTCAGCTCTTCGGCAAAGGTCATAAGCGAACCAATACTGTGCTGAAACTGACAACTGTATTTATCGGTCTCCAACTTAGTCGTATTAAGCCATCTTACTTTCAAAACACCCTCCTCATTTCTCAGGAATGTATCAGAAAAGCTTCCGACCAATTCGGGATGTGCGATAACAAATTCAAGACATTCACCGAGAGTATTAAACCTCGCTAAATGGCCAAGTAAGAAACCCAAATCAGTAACTTTGTAATCACTCGCTGCTTTTACTCCAACTTCAGCATCGTTACTGATATTTTGTAAATAAGTCATTGCATAATCGACTTGCCATACATAGACAAAATGGCTGTGTGCCAGCTCTGTTTCTCCCACGCCGATATCTTGGCACAATTGCGCTGCAGCAGAGCTGCCAAAGTGCTTTTTTAAGTAGTTAACTAAATTGCGCAATTCATACGCGGGGTAGGATTGATCGCCAACCATCAGATGAGGTTTATAACTGCAGTTCTGGTGCATTCCACTCGACTAATATAATGATTGGTTAACTCTATTTTTAGCGGATCTAAATACGAATTAATAGTCTTAAAGTAAAATGAGTGACAAAAAAACCTGCATCTGCAGGTTTTCTCTATTAACGATGAGCGCGGCTTACTTGTGCGGCTGATCTTTCTCTGCAAATTTATTAAAAATTGCATTAAACGATAGCGAGGCGCCATGAGCAATTTTATCTGCAAGTTTTTTCTTCAGCTGGTAAGTCACCTTCACGACAGTGCGCTCATTGGCGAGCTTCATAATGACATCATCACTGGTGGCAATTTCATCGATTAAGCCAAGTTCAATGGCTTGCTGGCCATACCAATGCTCGCCTGTAGCGACTTTTTCAATATCAAGCTCTGGACGATACTTAGAGATAAATGCTTTAAACAACACATGCGTCTCCTCAAGCTCTTTTTGAAACTTTTCACGTCCTTCATCAGTATTCTCACCAAAAATGGTCAGTGTGCGTTTGAAGTCCCCTGCCGTATGCTGCTCGTAATCAATATCATGCTTTTTAAGCAGACGATTAAAGTTAGGCACCTGAGCTACCACACCAATAGAGCCGACAATAGCGAAAGGAGCCGCGTAGACCTTATTAGCCACACACGCCATCATATAACCACCACTGGCAGCTACTTTATCGACACAAATAGATAATGGAATTTCAGCTTGTCTCAAACGGTCAAGCTGGCTGGAGGCAAGTCCATAACCATGTACCATACCGCCGCCACTTTCAACATTGACGATAACTTCATCACCTTTATCTGCAATGGTCAAAATAGCAGTGATCTCTTCACGCAGTGACGCAACTTCACTGGCATCGATGCTACCTTTAAAATCGATAACATAGACTTTAGGTTCAAGTTCAGGCTCTTTATTGTCTTTTTGTGCTTTCTCTTGCGCTTTCTCGTCAGCCTTTACCTGCTTCTCATAGGCCTTAAATGCTTTTTTAGACAGCAGTTCTTCTTTAAGGTCATGCTTCAACGATTTTAAGTCATCGCTGATATTGGTTATTTTGAGTTCACCCTTGTCTGTTTTATGCTTAATCGTTGATGCCAACACCACGATCACAACAGCCAGAATCGATACTACAATCGTTACCGCTTTTGCAAAAAACAACCCGTACTCGTACAGAAATTCCAAAATACTCTCCAGCCCAATCGATTTTTTGATTTTGTTAATTGCCGCTATTCTAACAGCCTTTAAGCAATAAAAAATGCCAATAAAAAATGCCAATAAAAAACCCAGCATAAGCTGGGTTTTTTTGATTAAAAATCAATCTATTTTACATGCAAGGTTGCACTACCGCTGCTGCTGCATCGGGTCCGACGACTAAACCAAGATAGATAGTCGGGCTCACTGCATCCGGTAAACCAGCACTATAAGAGAAAAATGCTGCTTGAGTCTGCATCTCAACAGTCACCACATCTTCTAGGCCATCAGTAACACCTTCAACAGGTGACGGAGAGACAAGAGAGCTATGGTGGCCTTTAGTAAATCGAACCACACCAGAACCAACATTGGTTGAATCAACACACTCAAGGCCAAGGTTTTCAATTAATGGCTCGGTACCCGACAGCGGATAGCCCTTAACGTCGTTAGGCAATGTTTGATCCGGCAAGCTGTTTGCGCCATCACCGACGATTTCAATCAAGTGTAGTGGCAAGCCCGTCGCTTTAAGCATTGCGGCATGGTTAATTGGGTCAGCACTGTCAACTGCCGTTTGAACCGCAAAAGCAAAGGTCGGTAAAAATGCATCATATACCATTTTAACTAATGCATCGTATTCCGGCGTACCGGGTTCATAACCAAGATCTTTATTCGCTTCTTCAACCAGTGCCATAAAGGTGTCGCTGGTAATAATGTTGTCAAACAACATTGGACCAAAGGTGGCAGAGCCAATGAAAGTGCCCGCAAAACCGCCAGTAGGCGCGACTAACGATGCTGCATTTAACTTATACACATAGCTGCGATCATCACCCGTTGGATGCGTTAAACCCGTACTTGCGTAAGTGGCAAAATCAGTACCGACGATTGCGCCGAGGCTCAAACCTTGTGCACTAATCTGATTATTATCAAATACCTGATCCATACCATAACCCTGCAGTTTAGCAGCGTAGCCGGTCAATGCAGCGCGAAGGGCCAAATGGTCAAAGGTGGCTTGGCGGAAGTTATCACGTACCGTCAACGTACTAGCGATATTAATAAACGCTAAAGGATTACCATTTACAAAGGCTTCAGGTGTGCCCACAACATTACCAAAACTTTCATCCGTTGCAGATACTTCATAAACACCATCTTTATTAACATCAAATGAGCGCGCCCCATGAAGTGGCATATCGATAGCAACAGTGGCAACGCCAAGCTCTCCATAGGTACCAGCATAGGCAAACGCCATCTCCTTACCACCACCTAAACCATGCAAAGCGATGGTTGTTGGCCAACCTGTAGCTGGAGCAGGCACTGCGTTTGGAACAGTCATAAGCACCGGAACTGTTTCATAGCCCTTTATCTGTGGGATTGGGTTATATTTGGTTAGATGCCTTGCCTTATCAGCAGCCGTGCCGTCATCCAAGAACCATAGCTTGCCAGCCAGTTGCGCTGGATCGCTCAATGCAGCAACCGGATCTTCGATGCCATGCACTGTTGCTTGGGTAAAGTAGTTCTCTTGGCTCAGCGTGCCCGCTTGCAATGCTATAAGTACTGACACTGGGCTATCGAAAGCCGCTGTCCACCAGCCATTGATTGAAAAATTGCCTTCCGCATCCAAACAGTTTGTTGATGAGCATTCACTGTATACCGGCAGTTTTAGAGCTGCAGTCCAAATGTTAACCTTGCTCGCACCACTATAGGCTGGGTGCTCTGGCGGCAAACCTAGCTTGTCTGCTAATGTAACACCACTGTCAGTAGGCAAAGCTAAAAACTCAGGCATATAATCTGGCTGGCCCGCAATTAATAGTTTAGACACTTCATAAACATCAGCAATAGATTGCGTGGTAAACAGTCCTGAATAACTAACGGATTCAGCATCCGGGCCGCCCGCTGCCGCCATGCCCTTCTCGTAACTGTTAACCGCGGCTTGCAAAAGTAACTGCTTTGGCGTTTCCAGTGGCTTAGTTTCAATGTCTAACTTAAGCAATATGTAGGTAGATGAAGATGCGATTGCACGTCCTGCTGAATCTTGTATCAAGTTGGTAGTGGCATAGACGTAAGACTGCTTCGCTTTAAGAGGCTTAAGCGGCACGATAACAATTTTATTACCTGAAGTTGTCGATATGAAGTCGACACCATACTGCAGTTCCGCACCGATTTTACAGGCTGAAATATCTGGCGCGCTGGTACATTCTGGATCGGAAGAAAGTGAACCGCCCACTGTCGCTTCGAACATTCTTACCGCACCAGCTTGTGCGACCGATGTTTTACTTAAGGTCAATACGGTACCGTCACTGTCCGTCGCTGGTGCCACTACAATAGAGATTGGCGCTGTGGTAGACCAACCATCCAGTGCACCCAAGGCTATCATTGGATCACTATAATCGCCATTGGCTTCGCTTGGCTTGGTTGGATCGTCATCTTGTGGGATATTGATGGTACCGTCAGTGGTACCACTAAAAAGGATATCGTTAGGTAATGGTAATTCACCGTTAGCCGGATCGAAAACGATGACAGACTGAGGGACCAATGGTTCCGTTTTATCAACTAATTCGTTATAACTGTCTTCACTACAAGCAGTGAGACCCAATGCAGATGTGATTGCGACACCCAAAAAGAGCTTTTTCATCTTTTTTCCCCAAATCTTGTTGTAATAATTTTGTTTTTACTAGGAAATTGGTCACAATAGTCAGCAACGTATGACCAATAGGGCTTATTGTTAGCCCTTAACTCAACTCAAGTTAACGTAAAAGTATTGACTTAGCTACATTTTTGTCACAAACGATTAGCGAATAATCGAGTAATAATTAATCGTTTGTTTTAAACAGCTGTTTATCATATCGGCGACTCTAGAAGTGACGGGCGTTTGAGCTCAGAGGAAGTATTAACTCATGTTGGAATATCAAGCTGCAAAAGATTTACTTAATGGCAAAGTTATATTGGTCACAGGTGCCGGTGACGGCATCGGAAAAACAGCGGCGCTAACATACGCGCAGCATGGTGCCACGGTCATTCTGTTAGGTAAGACGGTAAAAAAACTAGAAGCAGTATATGACCAGATTGAACAGGCTGGTTACCCAAAACCTGCTATTGTGCCACTCGATTTGAAAGGCGCCACCGAGCAAAACTACCTCGATATGGCTGAAACCATTGAAGAGCAATTCGGCCAATTAGATGGATTACTACATAACGCCAGCATGTTAGGCGTGCTAGGTCCGTTTGAACATATCAGCATGAGCTCGGTCGAAGAGGTGTTTAAAGTTAATGTAATTGCTGAGATTATGTTAACGAAGGCCTTGCTACCTGTCATGGGAAAATCTGCCAGCGCGTCGCTTATCTTCACCTCAAGCAGTGTTGGCCGCCAAGCCCGTTCGTTTTGGGGAGAGTATGCCATGTCGAAATTTGCGACCGAGGGCATGATGCAAGCAATCGCCCATGAATATGAAGGTAGTAACATTCGTACCAACAGTATTAATCCAGGTGCGACTCGCACCGGTATGCGTGCAAATGCCTATCCTGCTGAAAATCCGCAATCACTTAAAAAGCCTGAAGAGATCATGCCAACCTATCTGTATTTGATGGGCAAAGACTCAAACGACATTAATGGTCAACAGTTTAACGCGCAGTAATCGCTGAGCGCTAATCCAAGAATAAGACCAACAAAAAAGCCGCTAAAATAGCGGCCTTTTTAATCCCAATCACAGTCGCTATTTACGAGCGGCTGCGGGTAGGTTTATTCGCTGTTGCCGTAGATTTATGCTTTTTCACTGCACGACGGATCTTGGCACCACGTACTTTCGCACGAGCGACACTGTGTTTATCAGTGCCTAGCATGCTGCGAGTTTCATCTTCCATCCCCGCTGTTTTACGCAAATAGTTAACCTCTTCCATCGGTAACTCAATCCAACCACCACGTGGCAGAGATTTAGGTAACTCAATCATGCCGTAGCGAATTCGGATAAGTCTGCTGACCTGAACCTCTTGAGATTCCCATAAACGGCGCACTTCGCGGTTGCGGCCTTCAGCTAAGCTGACGTGCCACCACTTGTTCATGCCTTCGCCGCCAGCCGCTTTGACTTTATCAAAACTAGCAGGACCATCTTCCAAGGTAACACCCTTGCGTAAACGCTGGATGCAAGCATCGTTAACTTCACCAAACGTACGTACGGCGTATTCACGCTCGACTTCATTTGATGGGTGCATAAGACGGTTAGCTAACTCACCGTCAGAGGTAAATAGTAATAAACCAGAGGTGTTAATATCCAAACGTCCAACCGCAACCCAGCGTGAATCGCGAGTTTTTGGTAAACGATCGAAAACCGTAGGGCGACCTTCAGGGTCTTTACGGCTACAAATTTCACCTTCTGGCTTGTGATAAGCAATAACGCGGCAAATCACATCAGCTTCAGATCTTATAGAAATGGTACGGCCATCAATGCGCACTTTGACATCCGATTCAATGCGATCACCAAGGCTTGCTATTTCACCGTCAACACTAATTCGGCCTGCAGCAATCCATACCTCCATCTCACGACGGGAGCCATGGCCTGCTCGGGCCAAGACTTTCTGCAATTTTTCACTCATTAGTAGACTCTTCTGTTTTTTCGGCAACACTTTTCACTGTCGAGAAAAGTGCGTCCAATGATTCGGGATCTGACAACGACGGGAGTTCCGTGATGCTGTCCAAACCGAAATATGAAAGAAACTCTGTTGTTGTGGCATAAAGCGCTGGTCTTCCCGGCACCTCTTTATGACCCACAACTTTAATCCAGTTCCTATCGTTTAAACTCTTAATGATATGGCTGCTAATCGCCACACCTCGAACAAACTCAATGTCACCACGGGTAACAGGTTGTCGATAGGCAATAACGGCCAATGTTTCTAGGGTTGCACGAGAATACTTAGGCGCCTTCTCTTGCCACAATGGTTGCAAGTACGGGCTTAGCTCTGCGAGAGTTTGAAATCTATACCCTCCTGCAACCTTAACTAACTGTACTCCGCGCCCTTCATAATCGAGCTGCAGCTCATCAATAGACGCCTTTATCTTCGCCCTAGAAACACTAAACTCTGCAAGTACGGTTTCTTTAAGCGCTTTTATCGTCATCGGCTTGGCCAATACGAAAAGACTCGCTTCTATTAACTGCTTTAGCTGCTCTGGATTAATCTGTGCCAACGAAGTCGATCCTTAGTACGCTCTAACATGTATAGTCGAAAAAGGTTCAGCTTGAACCAGTTCAACCAACAATTCTTTCACTAATTCCATTAACGCCAAGAAGCTCACCACGACGCCACTCCGACCCTCTTCGACATCAAATAAAGCTTCGAAAGGCAGATAGGTTTGTGCATTCAGTTTTGCCAAAATTTGCGTCATACGTTCTCGAGTCGATAACACCTCTCGAACAACATGATGGTTTTCAGTCGCTTCTATGCGCTTAAGCACCGAAGAAAACGCACGTGCAACGTCTGTGAGTGACACTTCTGGAGGCAATAACTCAGGCTTTATATTGGCTGCTGGAACCGCTTTTGCTTGAAAAAAGTCGCGCTCCATTCTCGGCAGCACATCTAACTTTTCTTGCGCGTCTTTTATCACTTCATAGGCTTTTAATTGGCGTATTAGCTGGGCACGAGGATCATCTTCTTCCCTCAGTTCAACATCTGGTTTTGGCAATAATAACCGAGACTTAATCTCAGCTAATGTCGCAGCCATCACCAAATAATCCGCCGCCAACTCGACTTTGGCACCTTGTAGCAGATCCACATACTCTAAATATTGTTGCGTTATCGCAAATATAGGCAGATCAACCACATCGAGTTTTTGTTTACGAATGAGGTATAACAACAGATCTAACGGCCCTTCAAAGGACTCAAGAAATACCTCTAACGCTTCGGGCGGAATAAAAAGATCCTTCGGCATCACCTTTACAGGCTCACCTCGCACCACGGCTAAAGGTAATTTTTGTGCAATTGCCTCCATCCGTCACACCCACTCTTAATTCGCAAACGCGCGATTATACCCGTAAATCACTATGGTTTAAAGCGATACTCGCCTTAAGTCACCGAAGAGTACAGCTTATCGGAATGGGGTCACATCTCCAGCGCCTTCGCGGATAATGTCAATGTCACCTTCTGACATATCAATGACAGTCGTTGGCTTTTCACCTAGGTATCCACCATGGATAATCAAGTCGACCTGATGCTCAAGAATGTCACGAATATGCTCAGGATCTGACTCGGTAAACTCTTCACCAGGCAAGATTAAACTGGTCGACATCAAAGGTGCATCGAGCGCTTCTAATAATGCCAACGCAATGACATTGTCAGGTACGCGAATACCTATCGTTTTCTTCTTCGGATTTTGTAGCCGTTTAGGCACCTCTTTTGATGCTTTAAAGATAAACGTATAAGGCCCTGGCGTATTATGCTTTAGTACACGATACGCTTGATTATCAACCCGAGCATAGGTTGCTAGCTCAGACTGATCACGACACATTATTGAAAAATTATGGTCGTTATCAATTTGTCTAATACGTGCAATTCTACTCATTGCATCTTTATCGCCTAACAAGCAGCCCAGCGCGTAGCCTGAATCTGTTGGATAGACAATGACACCGCCCTTTTGAATCACGTTAACGGCTTGACTGATTAAACGTGCTTGAGGATTTTCCTCATGCACATAAAAAAACTGACTCATGGTGCTTCCTTCCATTTTTCTGACTGCCAAACCCAATTGACACCTTGGGGTTGGAACATATTTTTGCCCAGCTCTATCCAGCTTCCGGGAAAATGAAAATCACTCCCTAGTGAGCACATCAGGTTATTGAGTACACTTAACGCAATTAAGTTACTGCGATCATCAATTGTCTGCTGACCCAATACCACTTCAATGGCGTCGCCATTGGCTGCTTTAAATTCACGCACTAAGCGCTTTAGCCATTTAGCTGATAATTTATAGCCACTTGGATGAGCTAAGACGGCTACGCCGCCCGCCTGATGGATAATGGCAATAGCACTGGCCATATCCCCCCAATTATTAGGTGCGTAACCTGTCTTCCCGCGAGCCAAATACTTCTTAAATACATTTGCTGTCGTCGTGGCATAACCTTGCTCAGCTAACCAACGAGCATAATGACCGCGACTAATTGCAGCTTCACCAGCATAGAACTTAGCACCTTCATAAGCGCCTTCGATGCCCGCTTTAGTCAGTCGTTCTCCTATCTCAAATGCTCGAACGGCTCTGAGTTCGCGTTGATGTGCTAAAAACTCAACCATTGTAGGGTTCTCAATATCAATATTGAGTGCCACAATGTGAATATCGAAACTGTTCCAACAGGTAGAGATCTCAACACCGTTGACTAACTCCAGTGGCGTTTCATGGTTTTTATTGTATTGGTGTGCTTCTTGTAAGCCATCGGTGGTGTCATGGTCAGTAATGGCAAACACTTGCACGCCTTTACTGATAGCACGTTCGATTAATTCTGAAGGGGTAAGCTGACCATCTGATGCCGTCGTATGACTGTGCAGATCAACCAATTTTATTTCATCAATGTTTTCATCTTTCATCCCCATATAATACGTGAGTTTACAAATGAAAGGTGATTTAAATAACCTAAATGTAATCAAATTGCTTTGCTTGCGCCTTTATATGCAGCTTCGCCTGCACAGGTTTACCCTTCTCTTCACTGCGACATTGGTACAATGTTTATTAAATTGGTAAACAAATCATTAAATCGTCGCTAAAACAGCGGTTGCTACGCCGTTATTCGCCCTAATATTTGACGTTTTCATTATCTTTTCTCAAAAAGAGAAATATTCAATTGACAGCCTTTGTCTGCAAATGTTTTTATATAGCCACGACAACAAACTAGATTGATAATTTAATGACACAGTTTACAACTTTCCAAAACATTAATTGGTGGTGGCACTTCCCAAACTAGCGGGTGGTGTGAAAATCTGTGCTCAATCAGTTTGAGACTAGATTCAACAAGAAAGCCCGCACACATTGCGGGCTTTCTTGTATCTAAACGGCAGTAATAGCGTTAGATACAGTTCCCCCAAGCGGCAGGCTCTTGATTTCTCATTATAAAGATAACGTTAAAAGAGATATGACAATGAACACAATTGCTAAAGTGGTGACTCAAAAGGAAGCGCTGGCTTATCACGACGACCCGTTGCGCTTATACCAGCATATTACCAACGATGCACCGCACACCATGTTGCTTGAGTCTGCTGATATTGAGAGCAAAGACCACCTTAAAAGTATGATTTTGACCCATGGGGCAATGAAGATCCGCTGTGATGGCTACAAACTCTGTTTTCAGGCCTTTACTCAAAACGGCCAAAACCTGCTTGCCCCTATAAAGCAGTTTTTTAGCAGCAACTTCGCAACAACGGAGTTTATCGAATCATCGGCAAACTCGTTAACCGTCAAGCTGCAAAAAGAGTGTAACCAAACTGATGAAGATGCTCGCTTAAAGTCGACCTCTCCCCTTGATGGTTTAAGAATGCTAGTCAAACATATTCGATGTAATGAGACGCCTGCGTTTGAAGACCTATTTTTGGGCGGCGTATTATCCTACGATCTAATCGATACGGTTGAGCCGTTGCCTCAAGTGCCAGAAGGTAACAATAGCTGCCCAGACTATCTATTCTATCTCGCCGAGACCTTAATACTTGTTGATCATCAACAGCAAACTGCCGATATTATCACCCATCAGTTTGAGACCTCTAGCCCGTCAGACAAGCTAGACATTCAAGCAACACTAGCGACTCGAATGGCACAGCTGCAACAAACCTGTAAATCCCTCGACCCGGTTGCTGAGCTAAAAACCATCAATGCCGAGACTCAGGTCAATATCTCAGATAGTGAGTTTAAACAAACGGTCAACGATCTAAAGCAGCACATCATCGCCGGTGATATCTTCCAAGTGGTGCCGTCTCGTAGCTTTAGTTTGCCCTGCCCCAATACACTCGGTGCGTATCGAGCCCTAAGACTTACCAACCCAAGCCCCTACATGTTTTACTTTAGAGGTGAAGGTTTCACCCTCTTTGGCGCCTCACCTGAAAGCGCACTTAAATATGAAGCCAGTACCAATCAAGTTGAGATCTATCCTATTGCAGGTACGCGTAAGCGCGGTAAGACTGCCGATGGTGAGATTGATTTTGATCTTGATAGCCGCAATGAGCTGGAGCTGCGTCTCGATAAAAAAGAGCTGTCTGAGCACATCATGCTCGTCGACTTGGCACGTAATGATATCGCGAGAATAAGCCAAAGTGGCACTCGAAGAGTACCCGAGCTATTGAAAGTTGACCGTTACTCCCATGTTATGCATCTCGTCAGCCGAGTCACGGGGCAACTGCGAACCGACCTTGACGCCTTACATGCCTATCAAGCGTGTATGAATATGGGCACCTTAACGGGCGCGCCCAAAGTCAGTGCCGCTCAACTTATTCGCGGCGCAGAAAAGACCCGTCGTGGCAGTTATGGCGGCGCAGTTGGTTACCTCAACGGACTCGGTGATATGGATACCTGTATCGTTATTCGCTCCGCTTTTGTCAAAGACGGCACTGCTTATATCCAAGCTGGCGCAGGCGTTGTGTATGACTCTGACCCACAAGCCGAAGCCGATGAAACAAGACAAAAGGCCCAAGCCGTCATTTCAGCCATCAAGATGGGAGGTGGACTATGAAAATTTATCTACTCGATAACTTTGACTCATTCACCTATAACCTAGTGGACCAATTTAGAAGCCTCGGCTATGAAGTGGTTATTTATAGAAATGACGTCGATGCCGATTTTATCGCAGCCAAGT
This sequence comes from Shewanella abyssi, assembly GCF_023284025.1. Classification (GTDB taxonomy): domain Bacteria; phylum Pseudomonadota; class Gammaproteobacteria; order Enterobacterales; family Shewanellaceae; genus Shewanella; species Shewanella abyssi. The sequence continues at coordinate 28,519 of NZ_JAKIKR010000050.1, forward strand.
TACTGAATGAAACACAACCAGCCGCATTGGTGTTATCGCCAGGCCCTGGTGCGCCCCATGAAGCGGGTTCACTGATGGCATTAATTGGCAAAGTTGCCGGCAAGCTGCCGATGCTGGGCATTTGCCTAGGGCATCAAGCGCTGATCGAACATTATGGCGGCAAGGTCGAGCGAGCAAAGCAAGTGGTACACGGCAAAGCCAGTCCAACAGTACACAAGGGTAAAGGTATCTTTGCCAACCTGCCCTCACCTTTGCCCGTTGCTCGCTATCACAGTTTAGTGGCAACTCAGGTGCCAGACTGCTTAGAGGTGATAGCCACCACTGAAGATATGCCGATGGCCATCATTCATCAACAAGACAAGGCTGTGGGGTTTCAATTTCACCCCGAATCAATACTCACCACGCTTGGCAGTCAGTTGTTAGTGCAGTCGTTAGCCTATCTGGCGCAATCATTAACTCAAACCAATGCCAAACTTGACGGAAAAGGATAACAAAGTCATGAGCCAAACTACGGACAATGCCCCACTGCTTGAATCACTTTATCGTGGTGAAAGCCTCAGTCGTCAAGATGCTAAAAAACTGTTTAGCAGTATCATTCAAGGCGAAATGAATGAAGTCACCATGGCGGGTATGTTAGTTGCGATGAAAATGCGCGGCGAAACCATTGATGAAATATCTGGCGCGGCAGACGCATTACGAGCCGCCGCAAAAAACTTTCCAACACCCAATGAAAGCACGGTAACCCAAGGCATTGTGGATATTGTCGGTACCGGCGGTGATGGCCATAACACCATCAATATCTCGACTACCGCCGCTTTTGTTGCCGCAGCCGCTGGCGCAAAAGTGGCTAAACATGGCAATCGCAGCGTTTCAAGTAAATCTGGCTCATCAGATCTTTTAGCCCAATTCGGTATCGATTTGACCATGGCGCCTGAGACTGCCCGTGATTGTTTAGATAACTTAGGCCTTTGCTTCCTGTTTGCGCCGCATTATCACGGCGGCGTCGCCCATGCCGTACCAGTTCGCCAAGCACTTAAAACTCGCACCCTATTTAATGTGCTTGGGCCGTTAATTAACCCATCGCAGCCAGACTTTATGTTGCTCGGTGTATATAGCGCAGAACTGGTGGCGCCAATAGCGCAAGTCGTTAAAGCCCTTGGTATAAAACGCGCTATGGTCGTTCACGGTAGCGGCCTTGATGAAGTTGCGATACACGGCAACACCTTGGTAAATGAGCTCAATGAAGGCACTATTACCGAGTATTATCTCACCCCAAGCGAACTCGGCGTAGAAACTGCGCAGTTAACCGACCTTGAGGGCGGTGCACCTGAAGAAAACGCGGTATTTACCCGAGCGATTTTGCAAGGTAAAGGCTCAACGGCGCACATGAATGCGGTAGCTGTTAACGCAGGTTGCGCCCTGTATATCTCCGGTGTTGCAGATTCTGCAAAAGCAGGCACAGCACTGGCGTTAGCCACCATTGAAAGCGGTAAAGCCTATCAACTGCTGACAGCGCTCGCTGATGCAAGCCAAGCAGCAAAAGGAGCTTAGTGTGAGCCAACTATCTAATACAAGCCCTAATAAAAGTGCTAATAGCAGTACTAATACTAATATAAGTGCCAGTACCGATAACGAAACCGATTTAAGAGAAGCCCCAATGGCCAACAGCGCGACGGCAAAAGAGAGCAATGTATTGACCAAGATTGTTGATACCAAGCCTGAACATATTGCGGCATTAAAACTGCGCTTCCCAGAAGCGGGCTTAATGCCGAAGCAATCAGACCGCAGCCTGTTTGATGCACTTAAAGCGCCTAATGCGGGCTTTATTTTAGAGTGCAAGAAAGCCAGTCCATCGAAAGGGTTAATTCGAGACATATTTGATGTGGACGCGATTGCCGATGTTTACGACCGCTACGCAGCTGGGATCTCAGTATTAACCGACGAGCTGTTTTTCCAAGGCGACATGGACTACATCCCCCGCGTCCGCGCCCGTGTTCACCAACCTATCTTGTGCAAAGACTTTTTCGTTGATGAATACCAGATCAAACTCGCTGCCCACCAAGGCGCCGATGCGATATTATTAATGTTATCGGTACTCGACGATGTTCGCTATCAAGCGCTGGCTGCCGAAGCGGCCAAGTATCAGTTAGATATTTTAACTGAGGTGAGTAACGAAGCTGAATTGTCACGTGCGATTACATTGAATGCGGCGATTATTGGTATTAACAACCGTAACCTACGTGACTTATCAACCGATTTAGCCACTACAGAAGCGTTAGCACCGCTAATACCGGCAGATCGCGTCGTAATTAGCGAGTCAGGGATCTACAATAATGCCCAAGTCCGCCGTTTGGCGCCGCTGGTTGACGGATTTCTCGTCGGTAGCTCATTAATGGCAGCAGATGACTTAGATTTGGCTTGCAGAACCTTAACCTTTGGCCACAATAAAGTCTGTGGTTTAAGCCGTATTGAAGATTTGATTGAAGTCGCCAAAAAAGGCGCGGTTTATGGCGGGTTAATCTTCGCTGAAAAATCGCCTCGCGCCGTCACCAAAGCTCAGGCAGTCGACCTTGTTAGCCAACTCGCTACATCAGGTTATAAACTTAATCTAGTGGGTGTTTTTGTAAACGAGCCTAGCGATATAATCGCATCACTTGCAAGTCAGCTCGGGCTATATGCGGTGCAACTGCATGGACAAGAAACCGCACTTGAAATTGATACGCTACGCAGCGCACTGGCAGCCTTAAAAGCTGATTGCCAAATTTGGAAAGCCGTTGCCGTTAAATGTGACGGTAGTGATACCAAGCTAGAGGCTCCGAGCAATGTCGATCGCATCTTATTTGACAGCAAAAGTGAAGGACAGTTTGGCGGCACCGGACAGGTCTTTGATTGGCAGCAAGCCATCCCCAATCGCAACAAGGCGATATTAGCGGGAGGCCTAAGCTTGGATAACGCCAAACTTGCCGCTAGCCAAGGCTTTTATGGGCTCGACTTTAACAGCGGCCTCGAGCAAAGCCCTAGCGTTAAAGATCACCACAAAATAGCCGAAACATTTAAGTATTTGCGTCAGTACTAGTATGAGAATCCCTCTGCACGCTGGCAACACCACCGCTGGCATGCAGTAAGAAATGAAAGATAAAGGAACCGATTATGAGTAAGTTAAACCCCTATTTTGGGGAATATGGCGGCATGTACGTACCGCAAATTTTAATGCCAGCCCTCAAGCAGCTAGAAACCGCCTTTATCGAAGCGCAAGAAGATGAAGCGTTTCAAAAAGAGTTTACCGACCTCCTTAAGAACTACGCAGGTCGCCCAACGGCACTCACGTTAACTAAAAATCTTAGCCCTAATCCATTGGTTAAAATTTACCTAAAGCGTGAAGACCTGCTCCACGGCGGCGCGCACAAGACTAACCAGGTGTTAGGCCAAGCACTGCTGGCAAAGCGCATGGGTAAGAAAGAGATCATCGCCGAAACCGGCGCGGGTCAACATGGCGTAGCGACAGCCCTTGCCTGTGCACTGCTTAATTTAAAATGCAAAGTCTACATGGGCGCCAAAGACATTGAACGTCAATCGCCAAACGTCTTCAGAATGAAACTCATGGGCGCCGAAGTAATTCCGGTTACATCAGGTTCTGGCACCCTAAAAGATGCTTGTAATGAAGCGATGCGCGACTGGTCTGGTAGTTATGAAAAGGCGCACTACTTATTAGGGACTGCAGCCGGTCCACATCCGTTCCCGACCATAGTGCGTGAATTTCAACGCATGATTGGCGCCGAGACTAAAAAGCAGATCCTTGAGCGCGAAGGACGTTTACCCGATGCGGTTATCGCTTGTGTCGGTGGTGGTTCAAATGCCATCGGTATGTTTGCTGACTTTATCGATGATGAAGAGGTGGCGCTTATCGGTGTTGAGCCAGCAGGCAAAGGGATTGATACCCCAATGCATGGCGCACCATTAAAGCATGGTAAAACCGGCATTTTCTTCGGTATGAAAGCCCCACTAATGCAAGACAGTGAAGGCCAAATTGAAGAGTCATACTCAGTGTCGGCCGGCCTTGATTTTCCATCCGTTGGTCCGCAGCACGCACACCTTGCCGCAACTGGCCGTGCAACGTACGAGTCAGCCACCGATGATGAAGCGTTAGAGACGTTCCAGTTACTGGCTCGCAGCGAAGGCATTATTCCAGCACTGGAATCAGCCCATGCCATTGCCTACGCCATTAAGCTCGCAAAAGCCGCCACCAAAGAAACCCTATTAGTGGTCAACCTTTCGGGTCGAGGCGACAAAGATATCTTTACCGTGGCCGATATATTAGAGACCCAAGAAAAAGAAAAATTAGCGAAGGAGAGTGGCAATGAGTAATCGTTATCAAACCGCATTTGCAGCCCTTGATAAGAAGAATCAAGGCGCATTCGTGCCCTTTGTCACATTAGGCGATCCTTCACCAGAGCTGTCGCTCAAGATCATCGACACTCTAGTTGAAAGCGGTGCAGATGCGCTTGAACTGGGTTTCCCATTTTCTGATCCGTTAGCCGATGGCCCAGTAATTCAAGGCGCGAATCTGCGTTCACTCGCAGCGGGTACCACGCCAACTCAGTGTTTTGAGATGCTAACGACTATCCGGGCAAAGTACCCTGATTTACCGATTGGCTTACTGCTATACGCTAACCTGGTATTCGCCAATGGCATTGATGCTTTTTATGCCAAAGCGCAAGCCGCTGGCGTCGACTCGGTACTGATTGCCGATGTGCCTGTTGAAGAAGCAGAGCCATTTATTGCATCGGCTAAAGCTCATGGCGTGGCACCGATTTTTATCGCGCCGCCCAATGCCGACAGTGAAACATTAAAGTTGGTAAGCGATAAAGGCGAAGGCTATACCTACCTATTATCGCGTGCTGGTGTGACAGGTACAGAGTCAAAAGCGGGTATGCCGATCAGCGATATTCTTGAGCGTTTAAAAGAGTTTAATGGCGCGCCGCCACTACTTGGTTTCGGTATTGCAGAACCTGCGCAAGTCAAAGCGGCAATTAATGCCGGCGCAGCAGGTGTGATTTCAGGTTCTGCCGTGGTCAAAATCATCGATGCAAATAAAGACAATGAAGCCAACTTGCTCAGCGCACTGGCTGAATTTACTCGCAACATGAAAGCTGCTACGGCTCGATAACTTTAAAGTGAACGGTTAGCTCAAGTTGTTAGACTGACGCGATTAGCCCTCTCACGTAAAAGCGTGGTACTCCAACGAGTGCCGCGCTTTTTATTGGATTTTTGTTGCCAATTGTACCTAAGTAGCCCTTGCTATTAACTAGAGATCATCCATCGGGCTACTTGTTCCCGCATAGTGCTGCCCTAAAACATGAGTATAAATCTGAGTGGTGTTGAGATCATTATGCCCTAGTAACTCTTGCACGGTACGGATGTCCCGCCCTTTCTCTAGTAAATGGGTCGCAAATGAGTGCCTAAAAGTATGGCAAGTTACTCTTTTACTTATATTTGCTAGTTGCACAGCCCGTTGCAGCTTTTTTCTAACAGTGCTGTCATGCCTATGGTGACGACAAGTGACTCCGGTTAGCGGGTGCTGGCAAATATTCTGAGACGGAAATACAAACATCCAAGCTGTTTGACGGTAAGCATTAGGGTATTTTTTACCAAGCGCAAATGGGAGCGATGGCCCTATACCATTGAGATTATCTGCTTGTTGTAGAACAATCGCTTTTTCTATGTAATGAGTCAATTGCTTGGCACTACTCTGGCTCAATAGTGTTTGACGGTCTTTATTTCCTTTCCCATCCCTAATTAACAAGGAGAAGTTATCAAGATTGATATCTTGGATCCTCAGCCTTAAACATTCGTTAACACGCAAGCCACTGCCGTATAATATTTCAATAATTAATTTAGCAGTCCCCTTCAGATGCGATAGTACTTTGCTGACCTCTTTTTTACTTAGTACTGTTGGTAACCGACGTTGCTTACTGGCAAGGGTAAAACCCAAATCCCCGAGTTCAATGTGCAAATATTTATGGTACAGAAATACTAAGGCATTCAGGGCAACTTTCTGGGTGTTGACTGCGACATGTCCATTGGTCGTAAGCCAACTGAGAAAACACTTAACCTCTAGCGCACCGAGCTCTGACGGATGTCTTTTATGATTAAAAAGTATGTAACGCTTAATCCAATATAGGTATGACTTTTCGGTTCTGATGCTATAACCACGTAAACGGATATCTTGTCGAATAGCTTCTAAAAAGGGACTTGAGGACATAATTGCAGCCAACCTCTAGCACTGTATTTATATACAGTATTATTGGTATTGTTCAAAAATCAAGTTGAGTAATTGTACTGGTTGCACGATTTGCTATTGTTAAAAAAAATAAAGTAATGTAACTTCAATGAGATAAGAGATTCGTCTGCGCGTTTTGCAGGAGATACGAGGCAAATTAGTTCTCTATTCTCGTTTTTCCAGCAGGTGATTTGGGAATAATCGTTAAAATCGCTTATATATTAATTACTTATTAATGCACGCGTTGGCTGGTCTAACCTGATAAACGCGCAAGGCGTGTATACAAATGTTGAACCTGCCGGACGGAGTCCGGAGAAGCCCATAGTCGATCAATTTCCATTAAAACAACCACTGTGTTTTTGTACAGGGTAGTCTATATTTATTGCTATGACGCAATATTCCTTACAACAAGTTCTCACTCAATATCCGCCCAATAACTTTGGGTTGAAACTGCCGCTGTATCAACACAAAGCCCTTGATGCAATCACGGGTTGTCGAACTCAAAAGATGGGTAGTCACGGTCAATATTGTGAGCAGGGTCATCTTTGTGGGGTGTTCTATAACTCTTGCAGGCATCGAGGTTGTCCCCAGTGTCAATCAGTGAAGCGAGAGCAGTGGCTTGCAGATTGGTCAGCTCGATTACTCGATACTCAACATCACCATTGGATATTTACTTGCCCCCATGAACTACTGCCACTTTGGCGTTTTAATCGTGCCTGGTTTCAAGGATTGCTATTTAAGAGCGTGGCCGAGACGTTAAAGAAACTGTTTGCAGACAAACAGCATTTAGGCGTTCAAGCTGGTTTCTTGCTTGCGCTTCATACTTGGGGGCGCAATTTAAGTGATCACCCACATATACATTGTTTAATGACCCATGGTGGTCTTGATGATGCAGGTAAATGGCAGCAGCCAAGAAGCAAAAGCTTATTGCCAGCTGAAGTGGTCAAGCGCATGTTTAGAGGGAAGCTCATTGCCAAATTAAAGGCGGGGATCAATAAGGGCGAGTTGATATTACCCAATGCTGAGACAAGCACAACTGTCATTAACCTACTCAATAAACTTGGCCGGGTTAAATGGCAGATTTATGCATGCAAACCCTATAATCATGGCTTCGGGGTGGCAAAATATTTAGCGCGATACATGTGTGGCGGCGCCCTTAAAAACCATCAGATACTGAAAATTAAAGATGGGCAGGTGCATTTCAGATATCGAGATCACCGGACTAAAAAGATGGAGCGAAGCCGATACAAGATTGCCGACTTTGAACGGCAAATATTACGTCATCTGCCGTTACCCAACCAGCAGAGTATGCGTTATTACGGCTTCTATCACCCCAGTCAGATAGCCCGCTTAAATCAAGCGAGGTTGAGTCAAGGGCAAGCAAAATATAAAACGCCAAGTCTGCCTGATTGGCAAGCCGTGATGGATAAATTTGGTTTAACGATAGATTGTGCGATCTGTGAGGAGTTAGAGAGACAAGCCGCAACGGACAATAAGCATACGGTGGTCAATAGCACTCGACATTAATAGGCATAGGATTATTGCCTGCAATTAGCAGGTGGCATTGTGGTGGGTGATCGTTATTAGCTTGGAAAATATCATTATAAAAGAGGGTGATAAATGATTTTACTTACGGTAGTCTACTGATTAATAAATCAGCTGGTTCGCTACTCGCAAGTGAGCAATCACCACAGGTGTCGCGGCAGTTCAACAAGACGATCAATGAGACGATGTTTAGGCCTTTACGAGGGCTTTTTTTTAGGATAAAACATCGGCTCATTATCTAAGCGTTATGCGTTTAATTTAATATGGAGCCTACATGGCATTTGAAGACGATACTAAAAAACAAATTGAAAATTATGTTGGTGGTCATCTAGCTGATTGGGACTGGCACCAAGCTAGGTTTAATATTATCAGTGACGATACTTTGAAGGATAGGTTAGCTGACGAATTTATGTCTGCTAGATATATCTATAAGTTACTAGAAGGGATGTCTGCTGATGGATGGTTACTTAGAGCTCAAATTAGAATTCAAGTACTTTCATACGCATCAATATATGAAGCTGTGATTCATCATATATTGTTTGAGGATTTTAAATCTCACCCTAAGGTAATTGCTTTAACAGAATTCCAAGCAAAGAAAGTTATTAGTATTCCTGCAAATAAATTAGCAGTCTTGGAAAAAGAACTTGAGCATGATGGTAAAGGCATAATCCCAACTTATATAGGAGTAGGTCGTACCGATATTACAAAAGTTAGGTTTGATAGCAAAGCAGAATGTACATTTCAACTTGGTTTAATTGATGAATGGTTAAGAGATGAAATCATTGAGTTTTATGAGGCTAGAAATGCGATTCACATACACGCTGAAATTAGAAAAAGCTTAGATTATCAGTTAGATCTTTCTAAACGAGCTTACAGACGAATGGAGCCATTTATAGAACAAATTGCTAGCAACCACTCCAATGTAAGCGTTGAAAACGTATAACGAATAAGGATAGGCCGCGCGCAGCCGCGTCCTTATCCCAAGTGTTGAACAAGCCCGAGATTGCAGGAAGTGATACCTTTATATAGTCAATAGCGGCGCGAGAGTTC
>NZ_JAKIKR010000051.1 GCF_023284025.1 Shewanella abyssi
ACACTAATCACAGCGGCCTAAAGCTCCCTCTTACGACCAAGGTTATGCTGATAATAATCATATTTATCTTAATGTCATTAATATTTAATATATATGCATGTGCAAGCATATATATTAAATATTAATGACATTAAGATAAATATGATTATTATCAGCATAACCTTGGTCGTAAGAGGGAGCTTTAGGCCGCTGTGATTAGTGTTTAGCAATAAATAGGATTGTTTTCACATCAGTTGCTGGTAAATGCTATAATACCCAATCTACATGTATGTGCATGTTATTTGGGACTTATTATGATACCGCTATGTTTGGTGTGGCAAAGAATGAAGAACGTTGTAGACAGTGTAGAAAATCAAATTGCTAAAAATCTTCAATATGATCACGGATTAGGTCTTACGGACTACCGTGCTTTGAGGTTACTCTCCGATGCATCAGATTCAGAGTTGCGAATGCAGGAACTGTCTAGTCTCTTGGGGTTAAATCAGAGTTCTGTTACGCGTCTCGTCGAGCGGCTTGAAAAAAGGGGCTATACAATTCGAGATCTGTGTCCCAAGGATAAAAGAGGCGTTTATACCGTATTGACTGGACGCGGCAGAGAAATACAGGAGCTTGCAGGGAAAGATTATGAGGGATATCTAATCGCTGCTTTGGATATGGTGTCCTCTAATGAAGAAAATAAGGTCATAGTTGAAAACCTTCGTCAGTTGACATATAGCCACTCTTAAAAATATTACCAACTATAAAATGCTAAACCGATTCTGTTGCCACTGGCCGTTGCGGTAATAGCCTGCCCAGCCGTAGCTGGGCGGCATACAACCTGTGCAACCAATCAACTTTATTAGCATGATGCACAGCAATACCACGACAAAACTGCTCCCATATTCAACTGGGTCGCTGCTGTGAAATCTACCGCCCATTACAAGTGTATTTTAAAGCAGTGACAATGCAATACCCGCCACATGGTCGGTACACCTCAGCAGGCATATCTTCTTGTGTTTAAACTCTCCTCTACTCGGATTTTAGCTGTCTGATATGTATTCCAGAGGTATGAGCAGATAATCGAGCACTGCAGTATCGGGCGTCGCTGTATGTTGCAGCCCAAATAGCGCGACGGGGTTTTCAAGCATGTTTCGTTCAACCATTTCACTGATAATAGGCAAGTCGAGTAAGCCCGCTTTACCCTCCCGTAAGTTGTCCAATGGCATGGTTTTACTCAAGTTCACTATATCCCTAAAGCCTTTTAAATAGAGGACGTCTTTAGTAAAGCCACCACCGCGATAGACGCGGCTGGTTAAGTTTCCAGAGCAATACTCGCTGTAAATCACCACGCCTTCTTGGGTGTGGGTATTGCCCACTAGACCAAGAGACAGTACCCGTAACGACTGACGCCTAGCGTTAATCGTGGTCAACATATGCACACCAAGTTAATGATATGCAAATGCGATTAACTCTTTAGCGCTGAACATGGCGTCTTTATTGATGAACAGACTGCCCTTTTCATTGTTCACTGTCACGCATGGTTTAAATTGCTGGTAGTCGCTAGCGCCACAGTATGGCCGCGCGCAACGCACTCATGGATTAACCGAATAGTAGTATCAGTTTCAGGCTCGATGTTTTCCCATGGCTACATCAAAAATAAACAACACAGTGATTCAGTTAAAATGACCTGAATCAGACCATGATATCTATCTATCTATCTATCTATCAATACAAGTTGAACTAGATAAGGCGGCGTAATTCACACCACTTTTTAAAAAACACAAATAGAAATATTCCTTGGAATACAATTTACTTTTGTTGTTATAAAACATTTGATGAGCATGATAAAAAACAGCTCTACATCGATAACGCAGCAGTCGGCATTTCCTCCTCAAGCGAGACAGTTTGCGCTAACGCAGCGCGGAGAGTTCAGCATATAAGCTGAGGTTGGCAGGATAGATTGTCGAGTAAAACGGGTTAAAGCAGCACCTTTAGTGGCTTAAAAGTAAAAAGCGAACCCAGTTCATATTCATAATGAACGGTTCGCTTTTTTAATAGAATAATAAAACGCTATTTACAAACGCACTTTGCCGATTGCTCACAAGGTGCTGCGGCAGCAATAGTACACATACCGCTACTATTACCCGATCCGACACACCAAGCATTACAATCAAACTTATCTGGATGACCGGTGTCATTAGCATGAGAGTGAAGCACATCTTTACCAGGATTTGATTCGACAAGAAAGCCATCTTCCATACATGCTTCGCCAAACATTCTGCCGTTGGGAGTGCCATTTTCATCGGTACCAATATGGCAACCTGCAACACCGGGAGCGACGCCATCACTGTCTTTCCACCAGGTCTTTTTCCCTTCCATCCAATCACTTGGCTGGAAGGCAAATACCCCTTTAGCACCTGGCATATCTTTAGCGCCACTAGAAGGAGCGGCATCATGGCCGTCACCCGCGACTGACAGGGCAGAAAAAACAACACAGAAAAGCAATACTACCGTTTTTAAATAACTCATATTAATCCTCTAAACCTCAATTATATTGGCAAGATTAATTAGGCTTATGGACCCAAACAGCAAATCTTCATTCAGCATAAAATACTGCCTTAAAAGCTAGCAGCGCCGTGTAGCATTATCAAGTTAGATTAACTCATCGCGTTTTACACACTTAATGCTAGTCGTGGCTGATGTTAAGCTCTCTCAGCCGAATTTCGCCTTAACACCCAAAGAAAAGCCTGGCTCAATCACAAAAACAGCACAAGCTGTGATCGGTATCAAAAAAACAGTGTGACAATTATGGGATAGTTGTTACAAGCAACAGGATGTATCTCATAAACAAAAAGAGAATTGATGATGGATTTTATTAAGCATGTTCCCGCGTTATTTTATGTTTTAATCAGCATCTGTGCGGTTGAACTGCTGGTGATAGGTTTAGGTGTAAGCATTAACAAGCTCCAAAAACGCTTTTCGAAAAGCTAAGCTGAACTCAGGCTAATTAAGCCCACACTCGTCAAATGAAAAAAGCCTACTTACGTAGGCTTTTCGTTTTGAAGCGTGTTGTCACACTCTTACCAACCTTTAAACACCTAACTTGTCGCGCATGGTGTAATACCAGGCACCAATCGCACTGAAAGGCACTTGAAGCTTATGGCCACCTGGGAATGGGTAATGGGGCAGTCCTGCAAATGCATCAAATCGAGTCGCTTGACCGTTGATGGCTTCGGCCAATATCTTGCCCGCTAAATGGGTGTAAGTTACCCCATGACCACTGCAACCTTGTGAGTAGTAGATATTGCTGCCGATACGGCCCACTTGCGGTAAACGAGACAGCGTCAACAGGAAGTTACCCGTCCAGGTATAGTCGATTTTAATATCTTTAAGTTGCGGAAAAGTATTCAACATTTTAGGGGTCATAATCGACTTAATGTCTGCTGGATCGCGAGCGCCATAAACCACACCGCCACCATAAATAAGACGGTTATCACCTGATAAGCGGAAGTAATCCAATAGATAGTTACAGTCTTCAACGCAGTAATTTTGCGGCAATAAGCTTTTTGCTAGCTCATCACTTAGCGGTTCAGTGGTGATCACTTGGGTGCCACAGGGCATCGCCTTAGCTTGCAGCTGTGGTATTAAACCGCCGAGATAGGCATTACCTGCCACCACCACAAATTTAGACTTCACGCTACCGTGAGCCGTGTGTACTACTGGGTTTTCACCCTCTTCGACCTTAATCACCGCCGAATCTTCATAGATCTTACCGCCCAAGGACTCTACAGCTTTAGCTTCACCGAGCGCTAAATTCAGTGGATGAATATGACCCCCGCTTTTATCCAGCAGGCCACCAACATAAGCTTCTGTGTCGACGACTTTGCGGATGTCACTTTTATCCAACAGCTCAAGGTGATTCATGTGACCATGCTTTTCCCACAGCACTTTTTGCGCTTGTAGATGGCCCATCTGCTTGTCGTTAAGCGCGGCAAACACGCCGCCATCTTGTAGGTCACACTGAATGTTATATTTGCTAATGCGCTCTTTAATAATCCGCGCGCCTTCAAATGCCATCTCTCCGAACAGCTTGCCAGCTTCTTTGCCGACCGTCTTTTCAATCGTGTCGATATCGCGACTAAAGCTATTGACTATCTGGCCACCATTGCGGCCCGATGCGCCCCAACCTATGCGCGCAGCTTCGAGTACGGTGACGCTATAACCCATCTCTAAAAGATGCAATGCGGTCGACAGACCGGTATAACCGGCACCGATGATACAAATATCCGTATCGATGTTGTCTTGTAGTTGCGCACGCTCTGTTTTGTCGTTGGCTGATGCCGCGTAATATGAATCTGCGTGTGGAGTACTGGTCATGGTTTCCGCCTGCCTTTGGTTATTTATTATTGACATAACTTCTGTCCTTTACGCTTTAAAAAGCGAATCTTACAATCTCGATAAACGAGCTGCTTAATAGCTCATCGTCTTCAACTTAGCTGCTAATATTTATGGCCGACAATGCAGAGAAAGCCCTAGATTGTCGGCTCAAATAGCTAAGCTGAGCTTGCACGCTGCTTGGCTTCGGCTCTGCGGGCAAAGTACCAAGAGACAAATGCGATTAGCGATACCAACAAGATAATCAAGGTCGCTAAGGCGTTTATCTTTGGCGATACCCCCATTCTTACCGATGAGAACACCACCATAGGTAAAGTTGTGGCACCAGGGCCAGAGGCAAAGCTGGCGATAACCAAATCATCAAGAGATAAGCTGAACGATAACAACCAACCGGCGATTATCGCCGGCGATATCATTGGCACCGTGATGAGGAAAAACGTCTTTAACGGCGTTGCTCCCAGATCCATTGCGGCCTCTTCAATTGAACGGTCGATCTCACGCAGCCGAGAAGACACCACCACTGCAACGTATGCCGCACAGAATGTCGAATGCGCAATCCAAATGGTGAGCATACCGCGCTCAGCTGGCCAGCCTAGAAAGTCAGCCATATGCACAAACAGCAACAGCAGTGACAATCCGGTGATAACTTCTGGCATAACCAGTGGCGCAGTGATCATATTTGACAGGGTAAGCTTGCCCCACCCACGGGCAAAACGTGTCATCACAAATGCCGCCATGGTGCCAAGGATCACCGCCATCGTGGAGGCATAAAAGGCCACCTGTAAACTGGTCCCTACAGCATCGAGGATCTGTTGATCGCGAAACAGTTCGCCATACCATTTAATTGAAAAACCGCCCCAAACTGTCACCAGCTTGGATGCGTTAAACGAGTAAAATACCAGAACAAACATAGGGGCATAGAGAAAGAACATTCCCGCCCACAGCATTACGGTAGAGAAACTTAACTTCTTCATGCTTCTTTCTCCATCTCGCGCGCCTGATAATGATGAAATAGCGTGATGGGGATAATCAATAACCCTAACATCACAATCGCTAATGCAGAGGCAACCGGCCAATCGCGGTTATTAAAGAACTCTTGCCATAGCACTTTACCTATCATCAAGGTGTCCGGTCCCCCCAGTAACTCAGGGATAACAAACTCACCCACCACCGGAATAAACACCAACATAGAGCCGGCGATAACGCCGCCCTTAGATAAAGGCAATGTGACTTTCCAGAAGGTATTGAGGCTACGAGAACCAAGATCCGATGCAGCTTCCAATAAGCTCATATCCAGCTGCGACAAGGTCGCATACAGAGGCAGGATCATAAATGGCAGGTAGGTATAAATAATGCCGATATACACCGCAGTATTGGTGTTTAATATCTGCAGCGGCTCAGAGATAAGTCCGGTCCACATCAATATATTATTGATAACACCATTATTGCTCAAGATCCCCATCCACGCATAAACCCGGATAAGAAACGAAGTCCATGTCGGCAGCATCACCAATAGTACCAACAGCATTTGGCTGCTCTTAGGTGCTCTGGCGATGGCGTACGCCATCGGGTAACCGATAAGCAAACAACCAATAGTGGAGATGGCTGCCATCTTCAAGGAACTCAAATAGGCGTTGTAATACAGTGAATCGTCAAGAATGAGCAAGTAGTTGCCCAAATTAAGCATGATATTGAGTGACTCTTCAGCGTATTCAAGTAGCGGCTCGTAGGGAGGTATAGCAATAATTGGAGTAGAGAAACTAATCTTAAGTACAATGGCGAAGGGCAGTGCAAAAAACATTAATAGCCAAAAGTAAGGGACACCTATGGTCCAGCATTGGCCTTTGGGTAATCGAAATTTTAACGGCTTTTTCATGATCGATTCCTTATGATCTAAGGACCACTCCGCTGGTGGCCTCCCAGCTAATGAAAACCGCTTCTTCCCACGTTGGAGGATCTGAACGACGTTCACGGTTAGTCATGATAGTTTGGATTAACTGCTTATTCGGCAGGCGGATGTAATACACCGAAATACCGCCTAAATAAGCAATATCTTCAACCACACCACTGGACCAGTTATGCTCACCTTGAGGTTGCTCGCGGGTAATGCGGGTCTTTTCAGGACGTACTGCTACCCAAACGGTTTTATCCTCGACGCTGGTGGATACACCATGAGCAATAAATATTTTTTGTGCCAAACCTTGGCTTTCAATCATCAGGTGATCGGCTTGATCTTCAACAATCTGGCCTTCAAACAAGTTAACGCTACCAATAAACTCTGCAACCATACGGCTATTTGGGCTTTCATAGATATCGGTCGGTGAGCCGGTTTGTGCGATCCAGCCATCATGCATGATCGAAATTCGCGCCGCCATGGTCATCGCTTCTTCTTGATCGTGGGTCACCATTACGCACGTCACACCAACAGATTCAAGAATATCCACCACCTCGAGTTGCATCTGGGTACGCAACTTCTTGTCGAGCGCGCCCATTGGCTCATCGAGTAGCAGTAATTTAGGCCGTTTAGCGAGTGAGCGCGCCAACGCCACCCGCTGACGTTGACCGCCCGACAATTGGTTAGGCTTGCGCTTGGCATAAGCTTCCATATGCACCAGCTTTAGCATCTCCTGCACCCGCGCTTCTATCTCTGCTTTTGGTAACTTGTCTTGCTTCAGTCCAAAGGCAATATTTTGCGCCACTGACATATGTGGAAAGAGTGCGTAAGACTGAAACATCATATTGATCGGTCGTTCATGTGGCGGCATATCGGTAATATCTTCGCCATCAAGAAAAATACGTCCTTCAGACGGTTTTTCAAAACCTGCAAGTATGCGTAGCAAGGTTGATTTACCTGAACCCGACCCCCCCAGCAGTGCAAAGATCTCGCCTTTTTTAATACTCAGTGACACATCATCTACTGCGCGCACTTCATCAAATAACTTACTGACTCGGTCGATCTGAAGTAGCACTTCGCCTTGCGTCTTTGTAATCGGTTTATTGGTGACGCCCAAGGTACTAGCCATATTACTTCTCCAACAGATAAGCCTTAAGATCAAAGGCTCATCTTTTAAAATTGTGTCAATTTTTGCTGTTGTTCAAAAAGGGCAAGGTAAACACCTTGCCCAAATTTTGACTAATAACCCGATTTCACTTTTGTCCACACACGTGTCAGTGCACGTTGTGATTTCATTGGACGAACATCACCAACATAAAGGCGATCTAACACCTCTTTTGTTGGGTAGATAGAAGTATTAGTACGCACCTCCTCATCAACCAACGGCAATGCAGGTACGTTAGGGTTAGCATAAGCAACGTAGTTACTAATAGGCGCAATCACTTCTGGACGAAGCAGGTAGTTAATAAAGGTGTGGGCATTTTTCACGTTAGCGGCATCGGCTGGAATGGCTAACATGTCAAACCATAAATTTGAGCCCTCTTGTGGAATTGAGTACTCAATAACATTGCCGTTTCCCGCCTCTTCAGCACGGGCTGCCGCTTGGAAAATGTCACCTGAATAACCAAATGCAACGCAGATGTCACCATTAGCTAAATCAGTGATATAACGTGAAGAATGGAAGTAAGTAATATAGGGACGCACTTTACTTAACACTTCACCGGCCTTCTTAAAGTCATCCGCTTTAATACTGTTAGGATCGAGTCCTAAATAGATGAGTGCCATTGGGATCATCTCATCAGCACTGTCTAGCAGAGAGATACCACACTTAGACAACTTCTCAGCGTACTTAGGATTAAAGATAAGCTCTAATGAATCAACTGGTGCTGCTTCACCTAACGCTGCCTTCACTTTATCGACGTTATAACCGATGCCGTTAGTGCCCCAAAGATAAGGTACTGAGTATTGATTGCCTGGATCGGCAGACTCAAGCTGGGTCATTAACTCTGGGCTTAAGTTTTTATGGTTAGTGAGCTGGTTAGAATCAAGCTTTTGAAATGCGCCAGCTTTGATCTGCTTGGCTAAAAAACTATTTGATGGCACTACGATATCGTAACCTGAGCGGCCTGAAAGCAACTTCGCTTCAACCACTTCATTACTGTCAAATACATCGTAAATAACACGAATACCCGTTTCTTTATGAAAATTCTCTAGCGTGTCTTCGGCAATATAATCAGACCAATTATAAACCCGAACGACCTCCTCTGCGTAAGTGGCACTACTGGCCAAAACACTTGCTGTGACGAGGGCTAAGGTCGTTACCTTTTTTAAAAGCTTCATGCTATCTCCTGTTTAGCGTAGCAGTAGAAATACCTTTTCTACTGTTGCTGCATTGTGTTGCCGATTTATCGGCTTTAGTTCTTATTGTTGACCAATGCTACACCTGAAAAACCGCATCGGCAGTCGGTACTGCTTTACAGCTTCCATATAGATAACGTTGTTTGACTACAAACAACGTTATCTATATGGATAACTCCTTTATATTTGTTAGTTTTATATTCAGAAACGCTATTGGTGCCAATCCCCAAAATCAGCACCGACAGCGACAATACTTAAACGGTTAGCAATAGGAACTTACGCTCCCAAGAACTAATCACTTGGCGATAGTTTTCTAAATCTGCTTGCTTCACTGCGATATAACCATTGGTAAAGGTTTCACCTAAATACTCGCGACATGCGGAGCTTTCAGCCATCACAGCCAAGGCTTCTTCAAGCGTTAACGGTAGCGAAATTCCACTACGAGTTTCATTGGCTCGTCCTTGAACAGGAGTCAAAGGCTTAACGTCTTCAACCATGCCCATATAGCCACACAACAGACTAGCGGCTATCGCCAAATAACTGTTGGCATCAGCGCCGGCGATACGGTTTTCAACACGGAGGTTTTGCGGTGAAGATTCTGGAATTCGTAGACCACAAGTACGGTTCTCTTCGCCCCATTCCAAGTTAACCGGTGCAGAAGTCCCCGGTAGGAAACGGCGGAAAGAGTTCACATTCGGTGCGAATAACGGCAGTAGCTCAGGAATGAACTTTTGTAGGCCACCAATATAGCTATAGAAAAGCGGGCCTTTTGTACCATCTCCATTAGTGAAGATGTTTTTACCTGATTTAATATCAACAATGCTCTGATGCAGGTGCATCGCGCTACCAGGCTCGTTAGTAATTGGTTTTGCCATGAAGGTGGCGCAGACTTTGTGCTTAAGTGCGGCTTCACGCAAGGTACGCTTAAATACAAACACCTGATCAGCCAGAGAAAGCGCATCGCCATGAGAGAAGTTGATCTCCATTTGAGCAGTACCCTCTTCGTGGATCAAGGTATCGATATCTAACCCTTGGATCGCACACCAATCATACATATCTTCAAATAGCGGATCGTACTCATTCGCAGCATCAATCGAGAAGGACTGGCGTCCAGACTCTTGACGGCCAGAACGCCCAATCGGTGGGATAAGCGCTTGATCAGGATCTTCATTAATACGGGTAAGATAGAACTCCATCTCTGGTGCAACGACCGGCTTCCAACCCTTATCTTCATATAACTTGAGCACTTTTTTAAGCAGGTTACGCGGAGACAACTCAATAGGATTACCCATTTTGTCGTACGTATCATGAATAACCTGTGCAGTGGCTTCGATAGTCCAGGGCAGCTTAAAAACAGCATTTTCGTCAGGGACACATACAAAGTCGATATCGGCAGCATCCAATAAAGCGTCATAGGCCGTATCTTCAACATAATCACCGGTCACGGTCTGCAAAAGTACGCTCTCGGGTAAGCGCATGCCCTTCTCATCAATAAACTTACCGACAGGCGCAATCTTGCCTCTGGCAATACCGGTCATATCAGCAACAACACACTCTACTTCGGTGATTTTTTCGTCTTTTAAATAGCTAATTAATTTTTTCATTATTATTTTACTCTGCTGATTGCACGGCGCTGACATGCCTGACTAAAGGCTTTAAAGATTGCGGTATAAAAAGCGCTATCTAACGCTTTCCACTCCGGATGCCATTGAACGCCTAATGCGAAATTTTTCGCGTCTTTAACTGCAAACGCTTCTATTAATCCATCCTCTGCATATGCTTCTGGCCGCAACCCAACACCCAGGCGATCAACACCTTGTGTGTGCACAGAGTTTACCTCTGCGGAGCTGCGGCCCCAGGCCTCGTGAAGCAATCCTCCAGGTTCTATCTTGACCTCATGGGAAATACCGTACTGCTCTTCGACGGCTGCCGTTTTATCTTCGCGATGCTCAATAAAGCCACCGACTTCATGCAGTTTTTGATGCAAGCTGCCACCAAACGCCACATTCATCTCCTGAAAACCTCGACAAATGCCCAGCACTGGAACCCCAGCTTGAATTGCGGCATGAATTAACGGCAGGGTGGTCGCGTCACGTTTAGGGTCATGATGGCTTCCCGCTTCACTTGCAGGGCCATCGAAATGGTGAGGTTCGATATTAGAGGGGGAACCGGTAAATAGAATGCCGTCTAACCGTGATAACACGATTTCTGCTGGGCAATGCCCTAGTGCAGGAATAATCAACGGCCATGATTGAGTGGCATCGGCAATGGCTAATAAGTATTTTTCGCCAACTATGTTAAATGGATGCAATCCTAACTGCTGATTGCATGCCGTCACACCGACTACTGCGAGCCCTACTTCCGACATATAACACCTTCAATCCTTCGTATTAAGAGTTTTTTCAATGGTTTTTATAATCGTTTTTATCTTGATTTACGAAATTTCTAATAATGAACAGTTACTAGCCGAATGTTCGTTTTTTCACACACTACACTTAATTTTGAAACTAGGCAAGAGGTTAACAGAAAGGAATGGAAATAATCAAAAAACAGAAAGCCAAGGCAATTAGAAACAATGACTTATGGTTACTTGCTGATATTTACAGTACTCATCAACAAGTTATTACAACAATAACCGAGCACTTTAGTCATGTTTGATGTTATTGACAGAGCTCACACTAAAGTCGTACTGATGCTTTATATTATTTACACAAGATGGCAGGGATATGATCAAGATTGACACGATGAGTACGGTTAACAGTGGAAAGTGGGTACAAAAAAGCCTTAGTCGCTAGATAACTTATCTGGCGACTAAGGCTGCATCACATGGGACGAAGTATTAGAAGTTTGCTGGAGTCGTAGCACTCACTATGCGGCAAGGCGCATCAAAAGGGTTGCGAAAACGATGGGGTAACTCACTGTTAAAGTAATAGCTGTCACCTTCACAAAGCTCGAATACCTCATCACCCACAGTCAATTCAAGTTTGCCTTCAATCACCATGGCCGCTTCTTCGCCTTCATGTTTGAGCATCTCTATACCAGTGTCAGCACCGGGTGGATAGGTCTCGCTCATGACAGACATTGCACGGTTAGGAAAGTCTCGTCCTATTAATTTAAAGTCTAAAACACCATCGCCGATATCCAGCAGTTCATCGCTACGATAAACCACCTTTTGCTCACTTGCTGTCTCATCTTCTATTGAAAAAAATTCCACCAATGACAATGGTAAGCCTGATAGGACCTTTTTCAATGAACTGACAGACGGGCTGACACTATTTTTCTCAATCATTGAGATGGTACTGTTTGTCACGCCAGCACGCTTAGCAAGTTCACGCTGCGATAAGCCCTTTAACTTTCTAATCGTTTTAAGGTTTGCTCCAATATCCAAACTCTTTCCCCTCATTGAAGTTGTCGTTCTATGCCTCCAACAACATGCAGAACAATAAAACGCACCGATTCGGCTCCAAAACAATACTGGCAAATTAAAGCAAACATTGTTCATACAGTCGTGCGAGTTTGTATTCTACAGGAAAGCGTGTTAAAAATAACGAACATCTGTAAATAATTTATTCATAATCATCTTGAGTTTACGGTCACAAGTCCAATTTACAATAAAAACACCAATGTGGAGTAAAGATGTCAACTAAAAGCCCGGTGCACAGCGAGCAATATCCCGCTTCATACTACTTTGCAACAGCAAAAGAGTTACACCAATCACCTCGATTAGAGGAGGTGTTAGATGTGGACGTATGTGTGGTGGGTGGCGGCTTTAGTGGCCTCAACACCGCGATAGAATTGGCTCAAAAAGGTTTCTCAGTTGCCTTGCTAGAAGCCAAAAGGATTGGCTGGGGTGCTTCAGGGCGTAACGGCGGGGAACTCATTAGAGGAATTGGTCATAATATAGAACAGTTTGAAAACATTATTGGCCGCGAAGGCGTTAATGCCATCGAGCAGATGGGGTTTGAAGCCGTTGATATCGTTAGGCAGCGGGTAAAAGAGCATAACATCGACTGCAACTTACAGATGGGTTATTGCGACTTAGCAATAAGGCCAAAGCATATGCAAGAGCTTGAAGAGGACTTAGAGCACCTCAATAAGCTTGGCTATGGTCACAATATGACCCTGCTCGACAGGTCTCAGGTTGGCGAAGTCGTCGGTTCCGACTTTTATCAAGGCGCATTGGTCGACATGGCAAGTGGCCATCTACATCCGCTTAACTTAGCCTTGGGCGAAGCCAAAGTCGCCCGCAGCTTAGGGGTGAAAATGTATGAATATAGCGCCGCTGAGAAAATAATTAAGGGTGATAAACCTAAAGTCATCACCGCAGATGGCGAAGTTAACTGCCGATACCTAGTCCTTGCTGGCAACGCCTATCTTGGTCACAAGCTTGAGAGTGATATCGGCGGAAAAGTACTGCCCGCAGGCACTTATATTCTAGCGACCGAGCCACTCACCCAAGAACAGTGTGACAGCATCATTCCCAAGAATATGGCGTTTGCCGATCTCAGAGTCGATCTTGACTACTACCACCTATCGGAAGATAACCGGTTACTGTTCGGAGGTTTGTGTACATATTCAGGTAAAGATCCTAAAGATATTGAAGCCGCATTACGCCCTAATCTTGAAAAGGTATTCCCGCAATTAACAGGCATTGCTATCGATTATGAATGGGGCGGCATGATCGGCATTGGCGCTAACCGACTACCACAAATCGGTCGATTGCCAGATGCTAAGAATATCTTCTATGCCCAGGCTTATGCCGGACACGGGGTTAATGCTACCCATATGGCAGCCAAACTGATTGCCGAAGCCATCAGCACCCAAGCTGAACGTTTTGATATTTTTGCCCAAATCCCTCATATGACATTCCCCGGTGGACCGCATCTTCGCTCGCCACTACTCGCCATGGGAATGCTTTACCATCGATTTAGAGATATCTTTTAGCATTATGAATTTGCTATTAAAAGCGGACATGGTCCGCTTTTATCTTTTGCGTATCTCATTGCACTCTCTAAAGACTCCGCCAATCACCCGCATAAATTTATTTAAGATAAACTTCGTCTTTTTCGGTACGAGTTCGTCATATACAAGTTCGTCATATTAGTAGCTAATCAGATTTATGCTTAAGCATAAGTCCAAATGACACAGTGCTATTATTGATCAAGTGCGTATACAAAGGTGTGAGAGTTGAAAGCGATGAATGTAGAAAAGATATGGTCTGAATATCAAGCGAGCCTCAAGGCCTTTTTGCACCGTAACGTGTCGGATCCTGACGACGTTGACGACCTATTGCAAGAGATCTTAATCAAGACCTACAATAACTTGAGCACTGTTCACGACAGCAAAAAAATCAAATCCTGGTTGTATCAAATCGCCAACAACAGCATCATTGATTTCTACCGTCAACGCGCTAAAGGCAGCGATCTAACCGAAAATGACCTTTGGTATAACAAGCCAGAAGAGGAGGTGCAACAGCAGTTATCCTCTTGTATCGTACCCTTTATTAGCCGTTTACCCAAAGACGATGCCGCGATGTTAACCGCCATTGAAATCGATGGGGTGTCTCAAAAAGAGTACGCCGCAATGCATGACATAAAATACTCGACGCTCAAGTCAAGAGTGCAAAAGAGCCGTAAACAGCTCCATAGTTTGTTTGATGAATGTTGCGAATTTTCCATCGATAAATATGGCAACGTTATAGACTACCAAGCGAGAAAAAATAGCTGTTCTAGCTGTTAGGCCAAAGTAGGATGACTTAGCAGCTATGCACTACATTGATTAAAAAGGAAAACAGTCTAAATCAATGATTCGTAGCCTAATACTTCTTCAGCATAAAGTAGCGCTTAGGGCTGCCAGGAAACCCCGCTACAACTCCGACAGCTTCAAAACCCAGCTTCTGATAGAACACCGGCGCTTGAAAAGCCAAGGCACAAAAAAGCCCAAGGATATCTCCTTAGGCTGATTGCTCGTAACGTAGCAAGCGACTAGAGGGATAGGCTAACAATCAACTATGAGTCACCTTTTACAGTTAATGGCGTCATCCTAAACACATCTACCAACAAAACGTCTTATAAGTGTTATTTCCAAGCGAACTGTTCAAACATCTTATCAACCGGTGTCTGCGCTATATGATTTACGTAGTTACTGATCACTTTTTGCGATAAACCCAAAATGATTTCAAGCACCTGTTGCTGGCCATAGCCTGCAGTATAAAACGCTGCTAATTCTGCCTGAGCCACATTACCGCGGTTACGCACCATGCTCAATGTTAGGTCCTGCAGTGCTTGTAGTTTTGGCGTTGGCATTGGTTCGCGGTTACGCAGCGCTTCAGTTAATGCTGGGTCTACCTTCATTGAATGTGCAATGCCAGTATGTGCTGGGACACAATAATGACACTCATGCTCAACGTTAATGGTTTGCCATACAACAGTGAGCTCTTGTGCATCAAAGGATGAACTGGCAAATTGCTGATGCAACTGCATATACGCCTCTAAGGTATTAGGTGACTCTGCCATTACCGCATACAAGCCAGGAATCGCTCCCATTTGCTTTGCTGCTCCCTCTAGAATCGGCTTGCTTTTTGCTGGCGCTGTTTCAACTGTATGTAATTTAAAGTTGCTCATAAGGAGATCCCTATTGTTAGTTTTGCTTCATTTGCAAATTCGCTAGCTACAGATTTATTGGGTCTGCGCCTCAGTGTGTAAATTGACGTGTAAATTAGTATGCAAATAATATAACTAGATTTGAACGATCGTTCAAGCTAAAATTGAACAATCGTTCAATGACATTTTTAATGTGAGTCAGTTTTATGAGAAAGAACGCTAAATTCGATCGGGAACAAGTTATTGATAAAGCAACAAATTTATATTGGGAGAAGGGCTTTCATGCCACCTCAATGCGTAATTTGCAGGATGTTATTGATATGCGCCCCGGCAGTATTTACGCCGCCTTTGGTAGTAAAGAGGGCTTATTTAAAGAGGCATTGACCCGTTATACCCAAGCAGGAATTGCTCAACTAGTGCTTTCTAGAGCCTCGGCTAACTCGCCTATTGCGGCATTAACAGCCTTTATGAAACTGATGATCATTGAAAATAGAGGCAGTGCACCAAGCGCCATGTGTATGCTGGCTAAAACAGTTGCCGAGCTAACAGATGAACACCTAGAGCTTTTAGAGACCGCAAAGCAGTCTTTAAAAACAATGGAGCATGAGTTCGAAAAGCTAATAATAGAAGCACAATCGATTGGCGAAGTCAGTAAAGACAAAGATGCTAAACAGCTAGCACGCCATATTCAGGTGCAGATATCAGGCTTACGCACCTACAGCAGAACATGCGATGACGATGCGCCGTTAAGCGAGATGATTGACGACATATTTGCCCACTATCCGTTCTAATCGCTCTTTTTATCCATTTAAGATCTGTCTTTTTTAACGTCGTAAGTCATGGTCTTTACTAAAATTTTGGAGCCCTCACGCAGTGGCTCAAGTGCTGCTTCAGCTTTGAAACCCATAGTTTGATATAGCTTCACCGCGGCAATATTTGTAGCTGTAACCTCAAGCGACACAAGCTCGACATCCATTAATACTGCCCAGTCGACTATTTTTTGCAGTAGTAATCTACCGATGCCATAACCACGTGCGCTTTTAGCAACCCACATCTGATACACATGGATGGTTCTATCATTTGGATTATGCCGCACACCAAAGGCCAAACCGGCAGCCACTGCATCTATTACTGCAACTAATGGCAATATGGATTTTGTTTGCGGCTCAGCATCAAGACGAACACGCCATTGGGCTTCATCAAAATTAATCTCTTTTTGGTAGGTCGAGCCGAACGCATCTGGCGAGTCTTGTAACGATGCCAGTCTTAACGCTTTATATTTGCGCCAATCTGGCGGCGTCAGCATCTGTATTTCTATATCTGCCACTGTAATCTAAACTCCCATTGACTATTGACTGCTGTTACACCAGCCTACATAACTGAACGATTAACAGCCATATCAATTGCCTATAATTTGGCGCTACAATGACCACAACATCAAGTAAGTCGTATCATGCAAGCCACATTCACTGAGCACTTTTGAGTAGGTATCTTTGACGACGCCAAAATACAGTACCATTGCCGCTTGGTCTTTAGCTATCGCCCGTGCACTCAGCGCGAATAATATTGACGCCAGCAGCGTATTTAGTGAGGTGGGATTGAGTCTGGCTCAATTAGAGGCAGAGCCCGACTCTCGAGTCGCTATTGATAAAATGACCCTGCTTTGGCAGGCGGCAGAGCGTGCATCTGGCTCATTGGCCTTTGGATTAACCGTCGGCCAATATGCTTACCCAATCAATTTTCGCTCCTTAGGGGCGCTGATGATGAGCTGCGACACCCTAGCGCAAGCCTTCGAAACCCTTCCCGATTATTCGGCGTTAGTCAGCAACTCTGCTGTCATTAGTTTGCAGCGCACGCCGCACCTGCTCGGCTTCACTATTATCCCGCTTAATGGAGTAGAGATCAGTGATTTAGCCATCGATGCCTTTTTTTCAAGCTTGATGCTGCACGGTAAACAGATGATTGGCCATAGCGACTTTGTGCGTAAAGTAGAGCTGATTAGGCCCGCACCAAAATCACAACAGCCTTGGAACGATTGCTTTGATTGCCCAGTCGTACTGGGCGCAGCTGATAACTGTATGTGGATGGATCGCACCATGCTTGAACAAACGGTGATCAGTAAAGATCCGTTATTAGCTCAGCACAATGAGAAAGCAGTAAGACAATATTTAGATAAGATGCAGGTACTAAATTGGCAGAAAAAAACCAGCCAAGGGATCCACGCATTATTGGTGAACGAAGAGCCCACTGCACTAAAAATTGCGCAAATGTACAATATCAGCGAGCGCAGTTTAAGCCGTTACCTGCAGTTTGAAGGTACTGGATTTAGGGCACTATTGAAGCTAAAGCGGCAAGAACTGGCGCACCATTACCTCGCTAATACTCAAATGCCAATCAGCACCTTATCAGATACGCTCGGTTATAGCTGCGTGAGTAATTTCAGTCGTTTTTTCCATACTTGGCAGGGGATCAGTCCATCAGATTACCGCCAGCGTTGCAGTCAGCCATTTTAGGACCGTAATATCATTGGCGGAAAATGATAACTAACTAGTTACCAACTTGTAATAACTTACTGGTAATTGTTAACAGCTAGCCAGTGAGTGCCACCGATGCCAACGAACACCTTAGCCACACTCCCCTATAAGCTCAGTGCGACTGGGCAACAGTTATTTATTGGCAGCCTTGCCGCGATATTGCTACTCGGTTGTCAACCAAGTCAGACTGGCAATCAAGCTACAGATGATTATGGCTTTACCCCAGCAAGTACTCACACTATCGACGCCAATAATGCCCTGTTAACCGAGCTGCCGTTTGCTGACAAACAAGACTTTAAAGATGCCCAACGTGGTTTTATTGCCAAGATGGCTGAGTTAATTGTTGTTGATAAACAAGGTAAAACAATCTGGGACAGAAGCAGCTATGACTTCATTGAGGGAGATGCACCCAATAGCGTTAACCCCAGCCTTTGGCGACAAGCAACACTGAATAATATCGATGGTTTGTTCGAAGTCACCACTGGGGTTTACCAACTGCGTGGATTTGATCTCGCCAATATGACGGTGATTGCCGGTAAAACCGGCTGGATAGTTGTCGATCCGCTTACCACAGCAGAGACAGCCAAAACAGCGTTTGAGTTTCTCAAGCAGCAGTTAGGAGAGCGGCCTATTAGCGCGATTTTATTTACCCATAGTCATATGGATCATTTTGGCGGCGCGTTGGGCTTGCTTGAAAATTTTTCGCTAGATAACAGTGCGCTGGATGACAGCTCGCTCGCTGATATAGACATCATTGCACCCGCTGGCTTTATGCATGAAGCCACCAGCGAGAATGTGATGGCAGGAACCGCCATGAGCCGCCGCGCCATGTATATGTATGGCAAGCAGTTACCACGCTCGCCACGAGGGCACATAGACTCTGGCTTAGGTAAGGAGCCCGCCTTTGGTCAGTTCGGGATCTTAAGCCCAACCACGGTGATAGCCCAAGATTCAACCCAGCTGATTGATGGAGTGCCGTTTGAGTTTCAGATTGTCTCAGGCTCAGAAGCCCCAGCGGAGTTTACCTTCTATTTGCCACAGCAGCAGGCTTACTGCGGCGCGGAATTAGTGTCTAAGAACATGCATAACCTCTATACCCTGCGCGGCGCCAAGGTGCGTGACGCACTCACCTGGAGCAGCGCAATCGATAGCGCGCTTAACGCCCAGCGCGATACTCAGGTTTACTTTGGCAGTCACCACTGGCCCATCTGGGGCCAAGATGCAATCAACAGCTTTCTGGAAAAGCAGCGTGATACCTATAAATACATCCACGACCAATCGGTGCGCATGCTCAATGCAGGTTTAACGCCAGCAGAGATCGCTGACGCGATCGAAATGCCACCAGAGCTGGCGAACACCTTTGCCAGTCGCGGTTATTACGGCACCGCTAAGCATAATGCTAAAGCAGTCTATCAAGCCTATTTAGGCTGGTATGACGCCAATCCGATTAACCTAGATCCATTGCCAGCAGTGGCTTCAGCGGCAAAATATGTCAAGTTGATGGGCGGCGCCGACAAAGTGATTGAGCAAGCCAAACTCGCGCTTGATGCAGGTGAATACCGCTGGGCGGCAGAGTTGATTAATCATCTTGTGGTTGCTGATGACGGCAATGAACGCGCCAAAGAGTTACTCGCAAGCAGCTATGATCAGCTCGGTTATCAAGCCGAGTCGGCCCCCTGGCGCGATGTTTACCTGAGCGCTGCCTATGAGCTACGCCACGGCAGCCCGGAAAAGGGCATCGATCTAGCGTCAATGAAACAAATTTTACTGCGATCGCCAATCGAGAACTTCCTGCAATCGATGGCATCGAGGGTGATTGGCCCAGAGGCGTTTGGCGAGGATTTTGAGCTTAATATCAACTTCACCGACCTTGATAAAAATTACGTGCTCACCCTTAAAAATGCCGTGTTACACCACAAACTGACCCCAAAGTCAGCCTCGGCTAACGCCACACTCAACATCAGTCACGAGCTATTTATCGACTTGATTATCGGCAGTGCAGGCGTGTCAGATCTGTTGTTCTCGGACGATTTGGAAATAGAGGGCAGCAAAATTGATTTAGCCAGTTTCTTCTCGAAACTGGATAAGCCTAAAGGGGTGTTTAATATCGTCACGCCATAGAGTTGCTGGTTGTTGCTTACACTTGTAAGCGGCTAGCTCATAGCTTGGATGCTATGGGTTAGCCACTTCATCATTCACTATGCCTGTCCATATTTATTCTAAGCATCTATTATTTTTGAGCGGCAATATTTTGCTTGATGCTTCCTTTTACGGGGCGGGCAAGAAATGTTCGGCTGACTAGGGAAAACGAAAAACGCTCACTGCTGTTCCAGGGGAGCAGTGAAACGAAGCGCGCCATGGCGCAGTAGCCAAAGAGTACTTGAGCCCAGGTGCCTATTGCCGGGATCCAATATATCCACCCAAGTCCCTCGACCTGCGCCAGTAACAGCAGTGACAGATACCAAAATCGAACCTGTATGGGAAATGCGGTAACACTTCGTTTCATAATGACAAAGTGAAGCAGATGAACCAATGTAAGGGCTATGGCAAGCACAAAACCTATGGGATCAGCGACAACTCCGTAGGTAAGCAGTGCAGCGGTTACCAGCCAATATCTCCAGCCGGTACTATTCAACTCAATCATAAACATCTGTTACGTCTCCCTTGAATTCCCTATTAAATAAGATTTTTCTTATGGATGCAGATGTTACATTAGTTTTATCTTTTGAATAGTGGGTTGTGTCACCGAATTCAAGATCTAAGTGCACCACACAGAAAAGCACGCCGAACAACGCGACTACAGCAATGGTAATAAGAGCTTGTCGTTAAATAGAAAGTTCAAGGCTAATTAAGGTTCGTCTTGGCCGTGGCATTACACTCTCCTGCTGAAACTCATCTATCAAGTTTAGTCGGAGGCTATAAAGTGTGGCATTAACTATGCCTGTCCATATTTATTGTCACGGGACTATACGAAGGAGAATGGCAGCTATAGCTATAAGGTACGTGCCTGTAATCAAAATGTTTGTTCGGCTTATTCAGCGACCAAAACAATTCAAATTGCAGTGCCGCCGCCACTTGCGGTACCCACACTGGAACTCGCCAGCACAGATGGTGACGGCAGTTATCAAGTTAGTTGGAGTGCGGTGACAAAAGCGACTCATTATCAAGTCAGCGGTGAATCCAAGGGGGCTTTGTATTCTGGTGATGGTTTATCGTTAAACCGCAATAAAAGCATTGGCTCATACAGCTATAAAGTCAGGGCCTGTGATAACAGCGTGTGCAGTGCTTACTCGGCAACTAAAACCATTCAGGTGACAGGGCATTCTACCTATAAAGTCACCTATCAACATACCGATATGCTCGGCACGCCGGTGATGGAGACTGACGCCGAAGGTAAGGTGGTCAGTCGCAGTGTGTATGAACCGTTTGGCAAACGCCTTGGCGGCGAAAAAGAAGGCATAGGTTACACTGGTCATCTGCAAGATACAGATCTTGGGCTGACGTATATGCAGGCACGATACTATGATCCACTTATAGGTCGTTTTTACTCGAATGATCCGGTTGGGTACACTCCTAAAAACCCAGTAATGTCATTCAATCGTTATTTGTATGTGAATAATAATCCTTATAAATATACAGATCCCAATGGCGAATTTTTGTTGCTTGGTGCGCTTATTGGAGGGATAGATGCTGCAATGCAAATAGGTGCATCAATGGTGAAAGGAGAAGGGTTTACTGAAGCTGTTGGTAATATTGACTTAGGAAGTGTTGCAACGTCTGCTGCATTAGGTGCCGTAGGTGGTTTTGGTGCTAAGTTAGTTCAAGGGGCGGTAAGTGGTACTGTCAAAGCAGGAAAAGCAGTAGTACAACTCTCCAGTAAAACTGAAAAAGCGATAGTTGGAGTTAAAGGCAGCACATATGTTGCTGCGGCTGGAGGAGCAAAAGCAGGTATGAACGATCAATCGATGGTCAAAGGAGGAGCTATTAAAGTTGCAGATGCTATCACGATAGTACCAATAGCCACGATTATAGACAACAAAGATAAGATTGTGGATGCTGTAAAAGAGAAGCTAAACTAAAGAGAATGAAAATGAATAAAAATAATCATAAAAACTTTATGAGAATGTGTCTATTGGACTTAACTGTAGTGGGCTTTGCATGTATTACAGCATTAAAAAACATACTATTTCTCATAATTTGTATCGCTATTCCATCTATATTTTTTGGAGTTGACCAAACCATATTGTTTAAAATAGTAATGCTAATCATGACAACCGTTTTAATTTCTTCCGTATACATTGTTTTATGTTTTTTAAAACAATGGTGGATTTTAAAAAACGATGAAGAAAAAAGTGATTTTTTAGACCTGCCCCCTAAAGAGAGAGGTATAAAAATAGGAGATAATCTCTACTAAAGGAGTAAATAGTGCCACCCATGGTTAATGGCACAAAGAACGACCTGCGACTAAGCTTGGCAAGAGCATTTAACAAGGAGGTTGTATGCCAAGACGACCCCTTATAAGCATTGAACTTTTTATTTAACGAGAAGCCCCTATTATCATTGCTGTAGCCGTGTAGTGAGGCGTGCTTTTTTGTGTGGTGATGATAAGTACACAGGTAAGAACTATGACCACCGTCAAGGCTGGGTAGAAACACAAATATTGAAGCTTACGGAGGTATTTGCCATTGATGTTGCAGCATACGCAGTGATGAGCAACCAACAATTGAAAAGCCAGCCATTATGATGGCTGGCTTTTGGTAAAGTGGCAAAACTATCTCAAAGCTATCGTAAACTTATGGCAAAGCTAATAACCATTTAATCCAGCGAAATCCAAGTGGCTTTAATTTCAGTGTATTTGTCAAAAGCATGCAGTGATTTATCACGGCCATTACCCGACTGTTTATAGCCACCGAAAGGTGCGGTCATATCGCCACCATCATAATGATTAATCCACACCATACCGCTACGCAGTGCTTTGGCTGTTTTGTGCGCCTTGCTGATATCCGCAGTCCAAACACCTGCGGCTAAGCCATAAATGCTGTCATTAGCGATCGCTACCGCTTGATCCATACCTTCAAAGGTGATCACCGATAACACCGGGCCAAAGATCTCCTCTCTAGCGATAGTCATCTTGTTATCAACGTCAGAGAAGATAGTCGGCTCAATATAGACACCACCAGAATCTTGCATCACTTGGCGTCCACCAAAGTTGAGCCTAGCCCCTTCATCTTTACCTGATTGAATGTAACCTAATACGTTATCAAGCTGCTGCTTATCAACCACGGCGCCAGAGGTGGTGTTAGGATCCAGTGGATGACCTGGCTGCCAGCTTTGTAACTCTTCTGCTATCAGTCCGATAAGCTCATCTTTGACCCCCGCTTCAACTAACAAACGAGAACCCGCGGTGCACACTTCGCCTTGGTTAAAGGCAATAGCACAGGCAGCTGCTTGGGCTGCTTTCTTAAGGTCAGGCGTGTCGTTAAAGACAATATTAGGGCTCTTGCCGCCCGCTTCTAGCCAAACACGCTTCATGTTTGATTCGCCAGCGTAGACCATTAACTGCTTGGCAATCTTGGTTGAACCGGTAAACACCAAGGTATCGACATCCATATGCAGTGCCAGTGCCTTACCCACAGTGTGGCCAAAACCAGGCAATACGTTAAGCACGCCCTTGGGAATGCCCGCTTCAATAGCCAATTGCGCCATACGAATTGCGGTTAGAGGCGATTTTTCTGATGGCTTTAATACCACACTGTTACCGGTTGCTAATGCCGGCCCAAGTTTCCAACACGCCATTAATAGCGGGAAGTTCCATGGCACAATAGCGGCAACCACACCGACAGCTTCACGAGTGATCATGCCAATCTCGTTATGGGCCGTGGGGGCTATTTCATCGTAAATCTTATCTATCGCTTCACCAGACCAGCGAATAGCGCGAGCCGCACCGGCAACATCGACAGCGCGGGAGTATTGAATAGGTTTTCCCATATCCAAGGTTTCAAGCAGCGCCAACTCATCAACATTCTCTTCCAGCAGATCAGCGAAGCGGATCATTATCTGCTTACGCTTTACTGGAGCAAGATGCGCCCACACACCACTTTCAAATGTTTCTCTGGCATTACTAACGGCAATATTGGCGTCAGCCTCGTCACAGCTTGCCACTTTAGCGAGTACCTTGCCGTCGATAGGGCTGATGCAATCAAAGGTGGCTTTAGATTGTGATTCAACATATTCGCCAGCAATAAAGGCTGCGCCATTAATAGACATTGTATCTGCGAGTGCTTGCCACTGGCTGCGACTTTCTGGTGTGCTCATGATGACCTCTTAACGCTGTATTTAATTATTAGAATCGTTTTAAATGCGCTCTTTTTGCCAATAAATAGCAATTGAGCGCAATAAGGTGTTGAGCAAGATTACGCTTATCTGCCCCTAAATTTCAATATATTTTACAAAAAGTTCATTTTTGCTATAAATAAATGCACAAAAAGCTTTCATGTTCAATATTTCTGACATAGCATAGCAAATATCAACCGCTCGATTAAAAAAGAAACACTTACTAAAAAAACAACAATAATTAAACTGAATCAAGGTAGATGATATGGCAGATCCTCAGACGCCCCACCACAGCGAAACACCGTCTTTATCAAATTACTGGATGCCTTTTACGGCCAATAGACAATTTAAGTCTAATCCTAGAATGTTGGCTCATGCCGAAGGTATGTACTATAGAGACACCGCTGGTCGCCCCATATTAGATGGTACTGCAGGATTATGGTGCTGCAATGCCGGTCATGGACGCAAAGAGATCTCAGAAGCTGTTTCTAAACAGATCCACGAGATGGACTTCGCCCCCTCTTTTCAGATGGGTCACCCACTTGCCTTTGAACTCGCTGAACGCCTAGCGCAGATAAGCCCCGAAGGTCTAAACAAAGTTTTCTTTACTAACTCAGGTTCTGAGTCTGTCGATAGTGCACTTAAAATCGCACTCACCTATCACCGTGCCAATGGCCAAGCGACCAGAACGCGCTTTATCGGCCGTGAGCTCGGCTACCATGGCGTCGGCTTTGGTGGTATTTCAGTGGGCGGTATTGGTAATAACCGTAAGACGTTTAGCCAACAGCTACTACAAGGTGTTGATCACCTTCCCCATACATTAGATATGCAACAGAACGCGTTTTGTCGCGGCATGCCTAAAACCGGTGCAGAAAAGGCCGAAGCACTTGAGCAGCTTGTTGCCCTGCATGGCGCAGAAAATATCGCGGCGGTGATCGTTGAACCTATGTCGGGCTCTGCTGGCGTTATCTTGCCACCAGAAGGCTATCTGCAAAAGCTACGAGAAATCACTAAAAAATATGGCATCTTATTGATTTTCGATGAAGTGATAACTGGCTTTGGTCGTGTGGGCGATGCATTTGCCAGCCAACGTTGGGGGGTGACCCCCGATATGATCACCACCGCTAAGGCACTCAATAATGGTGCCATCCCTATGGGTGCAGTGCTGGTTGACGACAATATTTACGACACCTGTATGCAGGGGCCTGAAAATGCCATTGAACTGTTTCATGGTTACACCTATTCCGGTCACCCTGTCGCGGCAGCAGCAGCCATAGCCACCCTTAATATCTACCAAAATGAAAAACTATTTGAGCGTAGCCGCGAACTTGAAGGCTACTTTGAAGATGCGGTGCATAGCTTAAAAGGTTTACCGAATGTTATCGATATTCGTAACACAGGTTTGGTTGGCGGCATTCAATTTTCTCCCAGTGACAAAGGGGCTGGCAAGCGAGGCTTTGCAATATTTGAGCAATGTTTTGCCAGTGGCACATTAGTGCGCGCAACGGGTGACATTATTGCCATTTCTCCGCCTTTAATTATCGATAAACAGCAGATCGATACCATCATTAACACCTTATCGGATGCGATTACCGCTGTTGGTTAATCCCTCTGGCTATTACATTTTGTCAGTTAAGTTTAAGCGGCAGATGTCATAGGCAGATCCATTGATACCCATTAACACCATTGGCTCCCAGCAGGGAATTAACATTAGGATTTTGCGTTATGCACACGATTAACCATTACATTAATGGCGGCCACACTTCGCCTAGCCAACGTACACAAGCGATATTCGAACCCGCTACAGGTGAGCAACGCGCAGCCGTTTCTCTTGCCAGTGCTGCTGATGTTGTTGGCGCCATTGAAATAGCCAAAAAGGCGCATGAGTCTTGGTCTAAAGTCACGCCGCTGAACCGTGCGCGGGTACTTTTTAAGTTCAAGGCGTTAGTCGAAGCCAATATGGATGAGATGGCGGAGCTTATTACTCGAGAGCACGGCAAAGTACTTGATGATGCTAAAGGTGAGATTATTCGTGGCCTTGAAGTGGTTGAGTTTGCCTGTGGTATTCCACACCTACTCAAAGGCGAGCACACCGAACAAGTCGGCGGCGGCGTCGATGCCTGGACCCTTAACCAATCTCTTGGCGTTGTGGCGGGCATTGCACCGTTTAACTTCCCAGTGATGGTGCCAATGTGGATGTTCCCCATCGCGATTGCCTGCGGTAACAGCTTTATCATGAAGCCATCAGAGAAAGATCCAAGTTCAGTGATGCGTTTGGCAGAACTGCTGACTGAAGCTGGCTTACCCGATGGCGTATTTAACGTTGTTAACGGTGACAAAGAAGCGGTAGATACGCTACTCACTCACAAAGATGTCCATGCGGTGAGCTTTGTCGGTTCAACCCCGATAGCGGAATATATTTACGCAACGGCATCGGCACAGGGCAAACGCGTCCAAGCATTGGGCGGCGCTAAAAACCATATGGTGTTGATGCCAGATGCTGATTTAGATCAAGCTGTTGGCGCGCTAATGGGCGCTGCATATGGCAGTGCCGGTGAGCGTTGCATGGCGATATCTGTGGTTCTCGCTGTAGGTGATTCTGGTGATGCTTTAGTTGAAAAGCTACTGCCGCAAATCAAGTCGCTAAAAGTCGGTAATGGCGTGACCCCAGAGATGGACATGGGGCCACTTATCTCGGCGCAGCATTTAGAAAAAGTCACTCATTATGTTGAAACCGGCGTCAACGAAGGCGCCAAATTACTTGCCGATGGTCGCCAATTAACGGTTGCCGAACATGAACAAGGTTACTTCTTAGGTGGTTGTTTGTTTGACCATGTAACGCCTGAGATGACGATCTACAAAGAGGAGATTTTTGGGCCTGTACTTGCCATTGTGCGCGTTAAAGATTACGCCGAAGCACTACAACTCATCAACGATCATGAATTCGGTAACGGCACCGCCATCTTTACCCAAAGCGGAGAAGCTGCGCGCCATTTTTGTCACCATGTACAAGTGGGTATGGTTGGCGTCAATGTGCCGATCCCAGTGCCGATGGCATTCCATAGTTTTGGCGGCTGGAAACGTTCACTATTTGGTCCTTTACACATGCATGGGCCAGATGGAGTGCGCTTTTACACCAAACGCAAAGCAATCACCGCCCGCTGGCCTCAGGCAAGTAAGCAATCGAAAGCTGAGTTTGTAATGCCAACAATGAAATAGCCGCTAGATGCGCAGTTAACACTGCGCATTTTGCCGTTTAAATATAAAGATGAAATGGATAGCACAATGACAATAGGAATCGATTCAATCATTGATTTTGCAGCAATCAATACCGCTGTCGAGCGCTACAAACTCGATGCTAACAAAGTACTTCAAGGTGATCCCAAGCAGCAGTTACAAAATCACTATTCAAGCGATTGTAACCAATTCCACACCGGTGTTTGGCAAGGTGATGTTGGCTGTTGGAAGGTCGATTATAGCGAACATGAATATTGCGAAATTCTAGCGGGAGCCAGTGTTATCACTGATAACGAGGGTAACCAAACCACGGTTAAAACCGGTGATAGATTTGTCATTCCGGCAGGTTTTACAGGTACCTGGGAGGTACTTGAGAACTGCCGCAAAGTATACGTGATTTTTGAGTCCAAGCAGCAGTAACGGAATTTAAAATCATTATTTAGCCATGAGGTCGTAGCGAACGCTGCTGTTTGGCAAACCGAAAGATGCTTAAAACATAAAAACACAGCATCTAAGTCAACATAGTAAAATGGAGATACTACCGTGTATAAAAAATTCAATAAAAAACGGATTGCCCTAGTTGTCGGTCTTACCTTATCAACAGCGCTAACTGCACCTCTCGCTCAAGCTGAAGTGTCAGGCGAAATCAGTGTTACCAACGATTACCGTTTTCGCGGTGTATCACAAACAGCCGGTGACTTTGCCGTACAAGGCGGTGTCGATTTCAGCATGGAAAGCGGCTTCTTTTTAGGCGCATGGGCAAGTAACGTAGATGATGACAGCTACGATGCAGATGTAGAGGTTGATATCTATGCGGGCTATGGTGGCGCATTTGGCGAAGATGAAGCAGTAGAATACGATGTTACTTTGACTTATTACACCTACCCAGGACAAGATGAAAGCAGTCAGTATTTAGAGGCCTCGGTTGGTCTATATTTTGCTGATTTTCATCTAGCACAGTGGTACACCAACGACTACGCAAATGCAGACGTGTCACTTCACTACACCGAGCTAAACTACTCTTATGAAATTGCTGAAAACTGGAGCATTGATGCCCACGTAGGCTATAGCTATGGCGACGGTGCTGACTATGATTGGGGCGAAGACTATGCTGATTACTCCATTGGCATCTCGACAGAGTTAGGTGGCGTCGGCTTGTCTCTAGCATGGTTAGACACTAACTTGAGTAGCGACAATATTATCGACTCTTCAGAACCTTGGAGAAATGACGGTACTGTTCTAGCATCGGCAAGTTACGCTTTCTAAGCCGTTTATTGCAAACCTGGTTTCCCGCCACAAAAAAACCGCCCTTCGGCGGTTTTTTTGTGGGACAGCAAGTCAACTGCAATTGACGTTTTCGCGCTTAACTCGCGAGGTCACCTAAGAACCTCAGCTATCCTAGCTTTAGCATTAAAATAACTTCGCCATCGGCGATCTGTCGACCTACCTTTGTGCGTTCGAAAGCTCATATTGTCACCCTTTACTGAAAATAGAGATCCACACATACCTTGGCCGCTCTAGAATATATGCTGTTGATTGAAAATTACAAATCTTGGCAAACTGTGCTCTAGTCACTTTAAAAACAACGCTAGCCAGAGTATCTTAGGGTTAGGGCTCACGGTTTAACAATCGAAATAAAGCAAAAGGAATAAATATGACGCCAACGCTACTTAAAATCGCAGCTATTGCTCTCGGTATTTTTCTAGCCTACAAATTAATTTTCAGCGGTAAGAAGGGATTGACTGTATTTGAGATGCACTTTAAAGAGGGCCGACTTAACTCACACAAAGGCAAGATCCCCGAAAAATTTGAAAAAGAGTGTCGCGCTATCGCCAAATCTAACAAGCTCACCTGTACCGTTAGAGCAGAAAAGCTCGGTGGGGTTAGGCTGCATATATCGGCGAATGTCAGCGATGACATCACTCAAAGGATCAGAAATATGTTCCCGTTTGAGTATTACGACAAAAAGCAGGTCGATAATAGCCGCAAAACCTCTTAACCTGCAGCTAAGTGGCCTAGAGAGCGTAAATATTATTTACGCTCGGTTTTTTTGCTTTACTTGCCAGTTATTTTTCTTCAGCTTTTTTGATCTTTTCGACATTAATGATCGGCGTATTATCCTTTATCATTGGCGCCTGTCTTGAGCCCATAATATCCTCATCTGAACTCGCTGATACAGAATAACGGGCGCTTGAACCACATGCAGACAAGGCAACAAGCACCGATAAAACAGCTAAAATTTTCATTGATAAATCCTTTTAAATAAACTGAGTTAATGTACAAGGGATTAACGCC
This sequence comes from Shewanella abyssi, assembly GCF_023284025.1. GTDB lineage: Bacteria > Pseudomonadota > Gammaproteobacteria > Enterobacterales > Shewanellaceae > Shewanella > Shewanella abyssi. Next base: position 29,628 of record NZ_JAKIKR010000051.1, read on the forward strand.
AACTTCAGTTGAACACGTCAAATATTATCCTATATTAGTTAGCAGCCTACAGTAAATGCTAATTTTTCGAGTAAATGTATCGCTCCAGCAGCAAAGGCAACTCTGGTCTAACCGGTCTATTTCACTCAAAAAACTTACATTAATCGCTCTTCATCTTTGCATTAGCTACTGAATCCGCCATCGATTGTATTTAAAACCTCAGTATCAATAGCCCGAGTTAAATTTAATTATATTTAAACTCCCAAAATGATGATTAATACCAATGATTACTCGAAAGTTAGTGAGTAGTAAGACGATTAACAATCGCCTTAGCTGAATATGCTGCATCTCTCACTGAACTATCACCAACAAGCAACACAACCGAGCAACATTCACTTTACAATCAACATAATAAGAAACTATCATAACGCACAAAATAACATCAACTTGATAGTTAAAGGATTGACATGAAACATAGAACTATTCTCACCGTATTAGCATTCGCATCGATATTTCTCGGTGGTTGCGCTGCAAAAATACAACCTCCAGTTCCATTAGACGCTAATGCACTTAAAAGTGCAGAGGCCAAAGTTGGCGTTATTACCTCTAATATCCCAGTACCCGAAACCACCATTAGCGGAGCTGATTGTTTACTCTGTTATGCAGTAGCGGCTGCTGCAAACTCCTCTTTAGATAAACACCTAAAGACTATCCCAGTTGACGATATTAAAAATTTAAAGCTAGAACTGACTCAAATATTGGCGGATAAAGGAGTCAATGCAGTTGCTCTTGAAGGTTATATTGATGTAAGTAAATTAAAGAAGAAAAAGTCTAAAGAGCTTAATGTCGCACTAAAAGATTACTCAAGTTATAAAGACAAGGGCATTAATTATTTACTCGTTATCGATGTTGCTCAGGTGGGCGCTTATCGAAGCTACTCTTCTTATGTTCCGACGATGGATCCTGTAGCAACGTTTTCAGGTACTGCCTATATTGTCGATTTAGAGACTAATAAATACGTTTTATATAAACCTTTTAATAACCGCAAAGCTTCTGACCTTCAATGGGATGAGCCGCCTTTGTTTCCCGGCTTAACAAATTCACTTTACGAAGTCATCGCGACAGGTAAAGATGCGATCAAGTCGAATATTACACTCTAGAAACAATAAGGGAGGTTCGCCTCCCTCAGCCTAAGAAGTCACTCCCTATGTTTAGAATTGTATTCATCTGCTTACTCTCACTCATTCTATGTGCCTGCAGCACGCATCAGCCAAAGGGCTATGTAAAGCATGTAGATAACCGAACGACTTTAAAAGAAAACAGTAAACTTTACGTTAAAGTGCCTGAAGGTACGGCGTTAATCATCGGCAAAGCAGCGCCTAATTCTGGCAATGTCGACCACCCAGATATGATTTATCCAGCAGTAACACCTGTTGATTTTTTTGCTGCCATTATCACTCATGCAGCAATAACCGAGTCGGTTAAAAATGATAAGAAAAATAGGGCACAAACTTTAGCAGATACAGTCACGATACCTTATCGCCCTTTTGTTAAGGACATCGCCAATCAAGCACTAGTATCGCAACTAAAAGACATCGCTCTTTCACGGGGTTTTCAGCTTGCACGCTACAGTGAGAGCCTATCAGAATCTGATGTTGTACTCGATATTACGCCTATCTATTTACTCAATCAAAAACAAGATACCCTCACCTTAAGAACACAATTTCTGGTCTATCAGAAAAAAGAGCTACATGTGACAGCAAAGAAACGGAAGGTCTTATACCAGAATCAAATCGAAGTGTTATCTTCAAAAATCAAGGCTGAATCACCTCAAGAATATTGGTTAGCAAATGATGGGGAGAGACTCATAACTACCATGCGCAGTTTACTGTCGAAAACACTCAAGTTAGGTGCTATACAAGTCAGTTCTATTCAAACTGATGACAGCATAATGACTAAACAAAATATTCGTTATGATGATGGTGATACAACGGCTTTCGAACGAGCGAGTATCATCAGCGATGATTGCGAGCGTGTTATTATACATACCTTAAGAGGCTGGCTTAAATCAATTCCGACCGAACGGCTTATTGACAAACATACCTGTCAAAAAGGCCAAGAAGCCAGTGCAGCTAAACCTGTCCTTAATTAATATTAACGAGCTACAGAATATTGCTTAGTACGCAACTTCAGTTGATCGGTCTGTGGATCATAATGACTTTTGCATGTCATTACACAAACCGATCTCCTCAATTCAACCCAGCACAATGCTATATTTATGCGTGATTACGTTGTGCAAACTTCTCTAAACCCCATACCACGAGTATACCGGCTAACATGGCAACAACAGCGTAAGCTAGCAACGAAGGCTGCCCCGTCAGCTGTTCATACTGCAGCGGTGATAGGATACGTTCATCCAGCGGCACCATCTCTCCTTTAGAGTTCTCTCTAAAACTGAGCACCTCTTTCCAGGGCCATATTTTGCCTAACGTACCGAGCATTAATCCGGTTAAAAAGACCAAGGTTGCGTCGTGATACTTACGCAATAGCAGAGACAACACGTGGCTAAAGCTCAATAGCCCGGTTGCAGCTCCTGCCGCAAACGTTGCCATAATCGCAATATCAAAACCTTTAACCGCCCCCATAACCGAGGTGTATAAACCGAGTAAAAGCAAGATAAAACTACCGGAGATACCGGGTAAAATCATCGCAGTAATCGCGATGCAGCCGCCTAAAAATACATTGAGATAGGTCATTTCCAGCGCGATTGGATTCAACATGGTGATCCCCCACGCGATAACTACGCCAATCACAAACAGCGCTAAGCGGCCTAAAGTGAAACCCTTTACCTGTTTCAGCATATGCACCACTGAAATCACAATTAAACCAAAGAAGAATGACCACACCGGAATTGGGTGAGCATGCAATAAGTAGGTGATTAGCTTTGCCAAGGTGAGAATGCTGGTTAAGATCCCCCCAAACACACACACTAAGAAAGGGCCATTGATATGCATAAAGGCCGCTTTAATCCCTTGCTCTTTGATTACACTAAACAAAGAGGGTCTAATCTTTTTAATACTGTCGAGCAGTTGGTCCAAAATACCTGTAATAAAGGCGATAGTGCCGCCTGAAACGCCTGGTACAACATCAGCTGCACCCATTGCCATCCCTTTAAGGTAGGTCTGTAAATAATTCACTTTATTCCTTAATCGACTCTGTAGAGTTTTCTGCCAAAATTATACTTCTCATTCCTATGTAAAAGGAAACGAAGTTTATCTTTCCTCTGAAATGAGTAGACCCTAGCAATTGATGTTAATTCAATGTTAACCTCATCCGACCAGTAATAGCTTACAAGGAAGAAGATGAGCACTATAACCGCTAATAACAAGCCCACAAATACCAAGCCAACCAAAGTGATGTCACTGTTTAAACGCGTGACCCGCCTGCCCTTTGGCAACAAAATATTCTCACTGATGGTGTGCCGAATGGCGCCTTACTTCGGTACAGTAAAACCTTTTATTAGTGAATTAAAAGTGAATAAATGCGTTTGCCTGATAAAAAAACGCAAAGCGGTTCACAATCATATTAAAACGGTGCATGTTATCGCGATCTGTAACGGCCTCGAGATGGCCATGGGCACCATGGCCGAAGCCTCAATTCCCAATCATTTGCGCTGGATCCCTAAGGGGATGAGCGTTGATTACACGGCTAAAGCGGGGAGTGATATCACCTGTGTGGCCGAAGTGACTCCTGAGCAATGGGTAGTGGGTGATATGTTGGTCGCTGTCACTGCTTACGACACTGACGGTATCGCGGTGGTGCAAGGCACCATTAAACTGTGGATCTCCGAGAAACCGGCGAGAAAATAAGCCCAATATTAGTCGACCAATGAAATAACGCTTCATTGGTCTATCATACCCTGCTATTATTTCGATAATTACCGAAACATAGCATTTCAAAAAGTGTCTTTGTTAACAACTGAGTTGAGTTTATGGATATCGATGTCGCAGCCAAAGCACTAAAAGAACTTGGACACCCAACGAGGCTGACGCTGTTTCGCTGCCTTGTAAAAGCAGGACATGCTGGCCTGCCAGTCGGGCAACTTCAAGAGACTTTGCAGATCCCCAATTCAACCCTGTCTCACCATCTTGCAAGCTTAATGTCTGCAGGACTTGTGAAGCAACAAAGAGAGGGAAGAGTATTGCATTGTATCCCTCAATTTGACTGCTTAGATGGCCTAATTGCATTTCTGCAAGAAGAGTGCTGCAGCGACGAGACGTGTTAACCGCGCAATAGGTAAAGGCTACTCCGCAAGGTAGAGATGCCCCGTCTTTACAAAGATAATGGTTTCCCGTTCCACAAAAGGAAAATGTTCACTCATATGCGGGCTTCGCAGCCAAGTGTATTGTGGGTAAGCGCCATGTTCATCGTTAAACTCACCGCTAATAACAAAAATCTCTTCACCACCAAAATGACGATGCGCTTGAAAATGCTCTCCTGCGGGCCATTTAACTAACGCCACATGTTCATGCTCAAATTCGTGCAGCGGCATAACTTCTAAGCCACCTATCCCTTGGCGCCAGCTATTAGTGTGAGTGCTCACTCGTACAACCTTTAGATCATGCTTATCAAACGTGAGCGTCCGACGAACTACGCCTTGCTTAGATTGACGTGCCAGGGTAAGAGCCTGCTGAGATCGCAGTGAGGTGAAGATAGCTGCTCTAAGCAGTGTTCGATGTAAT
>NZ_JAKIKR010000052.1 GCF_023284025.1 Shewanella abyssi
CTCGCCGTGAACACATCCCTGTGGGCTCAACGAAAACATCTGACCTCCAAGGACGGAGGAAATGCCAAATTCTGTATGGAACAGAATTGGCCCTGTTTCCGACGGCCTCAGTCGTATCTACACTGGTTTCGAAAAGCGTAATCATCCGGCATTTTAGTTTTTAATTTTTAATTTTTAATTTTAAGATGCTGAGTCCATCAATAAACGACAAAATAATTGAAAACACCATCTTCCCCGTTGGAATTTTCGCTTTTCAGAAACTTCGCCGGGGCGCTGAGGGTTCGTCAAGGGGTACAAGCGCTTTACCCCTTGGCTCGGGCGTGGGCGAAGCGCCACGACTTTGACTTAGATTTAGATTTGGAAAAACAATAGCTGATAGAGCAGTCAAATCGCTTTGGGGCACAAATATGTTAACTTCTGGCGAAAGTGGTTCCAATTGCCTGCGGCAGGCGTATGTGCAGATACTTCCGTGACACGCTACAAGTCCATCCGTGGAGGCTCGGCCATGACGTCCATGTCATGGACGGTCACGGCCGTATCTACACTGGGTTATAAAAGCGCAAACTCTCAGCATTTGAGTTTTCAATTTAGAAACATAAAAGCCAATCGACTGCAGAACTAACAGAATACACCGACTCCAGAGCTAAGCCGAACCGTTAATGGCCGTAGGCTATAAAGTTCAGGTTACGGCTTAAGGGCTAAGGATTAACCATAAAAAATAGCTTAACTCGATAACCCTGCAGCATCCTCAGTAAGCAGTTGCAGACTGGCAAACTCACGATAAAGCGCACTGCTTTGTATCAACTCTTTATGGGTGCCACTGGCCACTAGCTGGCCTTTATCCAGCACTAGAATACGATCGGCATTGATCACCGTGGCTAACCTATGGGCGATGATCAGGGTGGTTTTATTCACCATCAAGCTATCGAGGGCTTGTTTTACTTTTTGCTCACTAATAGCATCGAGCGCACTGGTGGCTTCATCGAGCAGCAAAATAGGACGGTCAGCCAGAATCGCCCGAGCAATCGCTATGCGTTGCTTTTGTCCGCCAGATAAACGCACTCCTCGCTCGCCTAAATAAGTTTGATAGCCGTCGGTAAAATCAGCTATAAACTCATCCGCTCTGGCGGCAATACAAGCTTGCTTCACCTCGGCTTCAGTGGCGTCCAAACGCCCATAACGCACATTTTCCAGTACGCTGCAGGCAAAGATCACCGACTCTTGTGGTACTAATGCATATTGCTGACGTAATGATTGCGGGCTCAACTGCGCAATATCAACCCCATCTAATTCAATGCTGCCACTTTTTAATACATAGAAACGCTGCAGTAGCTCGAACAAGGTACTCTTGCCAGCCCCGCTAGCGCCGACCAAGGCAACCCGTTCAGCAGGTTTAATGTGAATATCTAAACCGCGGATAACATCTCCCTCACCGCCATGTTCAACGCCCCCTTCACGGATATTGCTGTAAGCAAAATGCACCTGCTTGAACGCCAGCTCTCCACGCACCATTGCCGGTAAGGACTGCGGCTCGGCAACGGTCGGAATATCAATCGGAGTTTCAACTAATTCGATGAGCCGCTCAGTAGCCCCTGCTGCACGTTGAATTTCGCCAATAACTTCGCTAATGGTGGCGACTGAACCTGCCACCATCACCGCATAAAACATAAAGGCCGATAGCTCACCACCGGTGATACTGCCGCTCATTACATCGTGCGCCCCTACCCATGTCACCAGGGCAATCGCTAAGATACTCAGAAACATCACTAGTGAGATTAAAATTGAGCGGTACATTATCCGCCCTTTAGCGGCGTCCATAATCGCTTCTACCCTATCGTTAAACAGCTCTCGGTCTCTGTCTTCGTGGGAATAGGCTTGCACAGTATGGATCTCGTGCAGCGTTTCATCGACATAAGCGCCTAAATCGCCGACTCTGTCTTGGCTCTTGCGAGACAAGTCGCGTACCTTTCTGCCAAAAAAGAAGATAGGCCCCAATACCATAGGCACGGCGAGTAATACTAAGCCGGTCATTTTAAGGCTGGTAATCGCCATCATCACGATGCCACCAATCACAGTAACGCTGGATCGCAGTGCCATCGACAAACTTTGGCCAACCACCGATTGCAGCAAGGTAGAATCAGCAGTAAAGCGCGAGATCACCTCGCCTGTGCGCAGCTTTGCGTAAAACCCCGGCGAGAGTTTCAGCAGATGGTCATACACTTTTAAGCGAATATCGGCGCTTACCCGCTCACCTAGCCAAGTCATTAAGTAGAAACGGCAAAAAATAGCGCTGCTGCTAAGGGCGGTAATTCCTACCACCAGCAGGATAATTTGATTTAGACGGGAGCCATTGTCTTGTAAAAACCCCTCATCGACCATCAAGCGTACGCCTTGCCCAAGCGACAGCCATGCTAGCGAACCGATGAACAGGAAGATAATCGCTGCAATCACTTTAGCGCGATAAGGTTTTAGAAAAGTGCCTATCCACGGCAAAACAGCCCGGCGACTGACAGGATCAAATCCTGTGGCTGTTTTATCGTTAGCGACCGTGTTTGGCGACTTGCTAGCTGCTGTAGTCTCAGAAGATTGAGAGGAGACCGGAGATGTTTGTTGGCTCAATGCAATATCCTTAATCTCAAACGAGATTAAATTAAAAAGTAAACGACATTAGAATAACAAAACCCGCATAAGAGCGGGACATTTTTGGAACGTGAATATGCAAACAGGTTTATTTGAGTATTTGACTAAAAATCCAGTCAGAAATAAGTAGGCAGATGATTAATGAACTCATATTATAGTGAGCTCACTCTTAGCTAAGCATTCATAAAATATGGCACAGCAGATCTCAGACGAATCCAAAAATGAAGCAATGAAAGTAGCAAAATCGATTCAAAAACCAGGACAGACAAAAGAGCAAACCAAGCTCGTTGCCCTTGGAATAGAAAAAGGCATTGCCGAATACAAGAAACAGCAAAAAGGCAAAGCTCGCGTTCGCGACAAACAGAAGAAACAGCAGGTTCGTGCTAAAGCCCGCGCCACTGAAAATGAGCATGAGGTCGAGAACAACATAGAAGATCGCGCGGCCAGCCCCTACCTGCCTTGGGGATTATTGACCCTAAGCTGGATAGGTTTTATCAGCTATATCGTCATAAGCAACTAGTCCGTGCTTTGTGCGTTATAACGTTCGCGTTATAAGGATAACATCAACATAATCACCGTTTCGCCGCGCATCTTTTGCGTGGTGAGACAATTTAGTCATTAGCTTGTTTTAGCCTGCAACCTGGTTTTCCTCGCGTTATAGCTTCCTGCAAAGAAATAGTTGGTAAGCAACTAAAAACAAATTCAAAAAATCCATCCCAAAAACTCAAAGAACACCCCTCTTAAATTCTGTTCATATTTTGTCATAACTTGTCTTAACTTGTTCATTGTTACCCCCATCGCTGTTCACAACCTCTCCCTATAATGACTCCATCAAAGAAAGGGTTAGCTGGAGCAAACGGTCATGACAAATCAAAATCCCCCCAACGAGCAAAAGAGTCACAAGAAAGATGAGCTTAAAGCTGTGAGTTTTATCATCTTCATTTTATTCCCCGCGTTAAGCATCGCTTTTGTTAGCACGTATGGCTTCATCATTTGGATGATCCAAGCATTTGGTGGCGTTGTCGCTCACTAACCCCGACTTCATTTTTTTAAACTTATATATGAGGATGCGATTATGAGATGGTTACTTAACATCTGGCGCACACTAAACAAACCAGCACAATACCTCACACTGGGCTCAGTCAGTGTTTCAGCCTTTCTAATGGGCATTATCTTTTGGGGTGGTTTTAACACCGCACTCGAAGCGACCAACACCGAAGCGTTCTGTATCAGCTGCCATGGCATGGAAAGCATGCCCTACCAAGAGCTGCAAGAAACGGTGCATTGGTCAAATCATTCTGGCGTTCGCGCAACCTGTCCTGATTGTCATGTACCCCATGAATGGGGCCGTAAGATGGGCCGTAAAATTGAAGCTTCTCACGATGTATGGGGCTGGTTACTGCAGTCAGTCAATACGCCTGAGAAGTTTGAAGAGAAACGCTTAGAGATGGCCAGTCGTGAGTGGAAGCGATTTGACCGTGATAACTCGCTGGCCTGTAAAAATTGCCATAACTACGATTCAATGAAGTGGGAAGACATGTCTAAGCTGGCGCAAAAGCAGATGAAGCGCGCGGCAGAGTTAGACCAAAGCTGTATCGATTGCCACAAAGGCATAGCTCACAAGCTACCTGATATGGGCACCGCTCGGGCACCAGAACTGATTGCAGAAGTCGGCTCAGGCGTTAACGGCCTAGAGGTTGATCAAAGCTACTTCAGCGCACTCACTAAACCACTTTACTTCAACGAGAAAACCGACGTTGAAGCCGGTACGCTAAACATCGCCACTAAAGTGAAAGTGTTAGCACTTAAAGGTAACCGCGCCAAAATTGGCATCGACGGTTGGAGAAAGAAAATTGGTGCCGGTCGCGTGATCTACTACGACTTCGGCCTAAATATTCTGTCGGCTCAACTTACCAAAGATGCGGCGTTTGAAGAGGGTGTCATCCAAACCTTCGAAGAGAAAGAAGATCCAATGACCGGCCTTAAATGGCAGCGCGTAGAAGCGGTGATTTGGACCGATACAGACTACCTGCTTAGCGACTTACAGCCTCTTTGGGACTATGCCCGCAGCACCTACAGCACCAGTTGCAGCGTTTGTCATACCCAGCCAGACGAAAGCCACTTTGACGCCAATACATGGCCAGGTATGTTCCAGGGCATGATCGCCTTCGTCAACATGGACCAAGATACCCAGGCTTTAGTGCAAAAGTACTTACAAGAGCATTCATCAACTTTCAATAAGTCGGCTCACTAATAGGACATCACATTATGAAAAGAAGAGACTTTTTAAAAGGCCTAGTCGGCACATCTTATGTTGTCCTTAGCGGCTCATCTGTCCTAGCGCCATTGAATGCGTTAGCGGCATCAGGCGCAAAGGCGAGCGAAGGTTGGTTAACCACGGGCTCACACTTTGGCGCCTTCAAAATGAAACGTAAGAATGGCGTGATTGACCAAGTCATTCCCTTTGACCGAGACAAGTATCCAAGCGACATGATTAACGGTGTCAAAGGCTTGGTCTACAACCCGTCGCGTGTACGTTACCCTATGGTACGCTTGGACTTTTTACTCAAGGGTCACAACAGCGATACCACTCAACGAGGCGACTTCCGCTTTGTACGAGTGACATGGGACAAGGCGCTGTCTCTGTTTAAAGACTCCCTTGATGAAGTGCAAACTAAATATGGTCCATCTGGGCTACATGCCGGTCAAACAGGCTGGCGTGCAACTGGCCAGCTGCACTCAAGCACCAGTCATATGCAACGCGCTGTTGGCATGCATGGCAACTTCGTTAAAAAGGTTGGCGACTACTCAACCGGTGCGGGGCAAACCATTTTGCCTTACATCTTGGGTTCAACTGAGGTGTACGCTCAAGGTACCTCTTGGCCACTCATTCTTGAGAACTCTAAGACTATTATCTTGTGGTCAAACGACCCATATAAGAACTTACAAGTAGGCTGGAATGCTGAGACCCATGAGTCATATGCCTACCTTGCCGAATTGAAAGAGAAAGTGGCTAAGGGTGAAATACGCGTTATTAGTATTGACCCTGTTGTGACCAAGACTCAGCAGTATTTAGGCTGTGAGCAGCTATACGTTAACCCACAAACCGACGTGGCATTAATGCTAGGTATCGCCCACGAAATGGTGGCTAAAAACCTCCATGACACTAAATTCATTGAGGGTTACAGCTTAGGGTTCGATCGGTTCCTGCCTTATATCCAAGGCGAAACTGATGGCGTTGAGAAGACACCTGAATGGGCTGCTGAGATCACTGGCGTTTCTGCTGAGATCATCCGCGACTTAGCAAAAGTGATGACCAAAGGTCGCACTCAAATGCTAATGGGCTGGTGTATCCAGCGTCAGCAACACGGTGAGCAACCTTATTGGATGGCAGCAGTACTGGCCACAATGACGGGGCAAATTGGGCTACCTGGCGGCGGTATTAGCTATGGTCACCACTACTCAAGCATTGGCGTACCATCGTCGGGTGCGGCGGCGCCTGGCGCTTTCCCACGCAATGTAGATGAGGACCAAAAACCACTGTTTGATAGCAATGACTTTAAAGGCACTAGCAGCACCATTCCGGTGGCACGCTGGATTGATGCCATTTTAGAACCCGGTAAAACCATTGATTCAAACGGCTCAAAAGTGACCTTCCCAGATATTAAAATGATGGTGTTCTCTGGTAATAATCCGTGGAACCACCATCAAGATCGTAACCGCATGAAGCAGGCGTTCCAAAAGCTTGAATGTGTGGTGACCATCGACATGAACTGGACTGCAACCTGTCGTTTTTCAGACATCGTTCTGCCTGCATGTACTACGTTTGAACGCAACGACATCGATGTCTACGGCAGTTATGCCAACCGCGGTGTACTCGCGATGCAAAAGATGGTTGAACCGCTATTTGATAGCTTGTCAGACTTTGAAATTTTCACTCGCTTTGCCCGCCTTATGGGTAAAGAGAAAGAGTACACCCGGGGTATGACAGAGCGTGAATGGCTCAACAAGCTTTACAGCGACTGTAAAAATGCCAATGCGGGTAAGTTTGATATGCCAGACTTTGATGCATTCTGGAAAGAGGGCTACGTCCACTTTGGCGAGGGTAAACCTTGGACACGTCATGCAGCCTTTAGAGAAGATCCTGAAATTAACCCATTAGGTACGCCTTCTGGCTTGATTGAGATCTTTAGCCGCAAGATTGCTCAGTATCAATATGATGACTGCCCTGGTCACCCAACCTGGATGGAAAAATCTGAGCGCAGCCATGGCGGCCCCGGGTCAGACAAATTCCCAGTGTGGATGCAGTCTTGCCACCCAGATAAGCGTTTGCATTCACAGATGTGTGAGTCAGAAGCGTTCCGTGAAACTTACACTGTAAAGGGGCGTGAGCCAGTCTACCTGAACCCTGATGATGCCAAGAAACGCGGCATAAAAGCGGGCGATGTGGTTCGAGTGTTTAACGACCGCGGTCAACTGCTCGCTGGTGCCGTCGTGTCAAATAACTTCCCTAAAGGAGTCATTCGTATTCACGAAGGTGCTTGGTATGGTCCTGTTGGCGAAGATGGCAGCAAAGAGGGTGGCGCCGAAATTGGTGCACTGTGCAGCTATGGCGATCCGAACACCTTGACCCAAGATATCGGCACCTCAAAACTTGCTCAAGCGTGCTCGGCCTATACTTGTCTGGTTGAATTTGAAAAGTATCAAGGTAAAGTACCGAGTGTCAGTTCATTTAGCGGACCCGTTGAGATAGCACTATGAGCACTGAAACAGCAGCTAACCCAGTAAACCAAGCAAGAAGTACTGTTTATCAGTTGCTTTCATCGCTGTTTGCGAAAGAGATAGATCATAAGACATTACATGAGTTGACCAGTACTCAGGCGCAAGCGTTTTGGTCACAACTTGCCGCTGAGGCTGACTTCAAAGCAGATGTTGATGTACTAGTGGCTGAGTTTGCCAAGCTCAATAGCGACAAAGCCCTGCTAGAGCTTGCAGCCGATTATTGTGGTTTGTTTTTGGTCGGGACCAAACACAGTGCCTCGCCTTACGCTAGTCTGTATTTAACAAGTAAAAGTTTGACAGACAAACCCGTAACAAAAGGGGATGAGCCACTGCTATTTGGTGAGCAACATCAGCAGATGACACAGTTTTTAAAGCAGAGTCAGCTGCAGGTACAGAGTGAGTTCCCAGAGCCCGCCGACCATCTGGCGGTGATCTTGGCTTATGTGGCACATATCAACACGCATAGCAGTAACCAACAACAGTTGCAGTTTATCGGTGACAATCTGGCTAACTGGTTAGGCACTTTTGTGGCAAAAGTGGCCAAGGTCGATACTGGTCAATTTTATATTGCGTTAGCACAACTGACACTTGCTTGGGTTAAGTCCGATGTTGAGTGGCTTGAAAGCGAAAGCTAAAACCTCAAATAAGGGCTGATAGCGATAGCCACTGACAAAGCGATACTGGTTATAGGCTTTGGCAATAAATATACAAATGCCGATAATGATTATGTCATTATCGGCATTTTTGCCTGTCCTAAAATAACCCGCCCACCATCTAAATCAGCATTCCTTTTTTAGGGTTTATTATTGGTTAGCGCTGCACATAGTGATCATCACCTAGCCAAATTGACTGTAAAAATATTAACCTGCAGCTCTCCTCGCTTCCCTAAGCAATTCCAAGGTGTTATAAAAAGCTAACCAGATCTGCATTTAACCCGTTAAGTTGTCATTCGAACAAAGACCTATGGGTCAAAGGAGAGATTACATCATGGAGGAGTCAATCCTAATCCTTGCTATTTTTGTACTCATTTTTTACATCTATCGTTCACAAGAAACCGATAAAAGACTGCGAGTCATCGAAAATAAAATCGACACATTGCTGAAAAATAATGGCATTGTCTTTGATGAAGGCCTGCATGTATCCAAAGAGGTATTAACCGCAGTCACCTTAGGTAAAAAGCTTACTGCCATTAGGTTATACCGCAAAGAAACTGGTGCGGGCTTGAAAGAAGCCCATGAAGTCATCAACAGACTCGTGGCAAAAATATAGTCAGCATTGCCAAGTAATTAACCTCCACAATGACAATATTACGCAAGCAGGTTTTATGCATAAAAGTAGATTAGCCGCATTGGTTTTAGACAGTAAAGTGGATGACATTGAGCAAGCAAATCGCTTTTGGGAGCAGGCCTTAGGCGCGCAATGCGTGCGCTCAGATAAAGAGTGGTCTACTCGCTATTCACATCTTGAAACACCAGATGATCAGCCGCAGATCTTGATTCAGAAAACAACCCACGAGAGTCGAGTTCATCTCGATATTGAAACTGACGACATCGACTCCGAGGTTAAACGCTTAACGGAGATTGGCGCTATCGTGATAGAAACATTTGCCCGCTGGGTTGTTATGCAAGCGCCAACAGGCCATCGATTTTGCGTGGTCAACCCACAGAGAAAGGACTTCGACACTGCCGAAAATGTCAATACTTGGCAATAGACCGCAGCTCTTCGCTCAGCCATTAACGGAATACAAGCGAATTAAACAAGGATGAATATGTTCAAGAAACAAGAGGAAAGGCGTGCTCCAACACATTTTATGGCAGTGGCATACATCACTAATTAAGCAAGCAAGCGAAGCTATTTTCATTCAACTTCAAAGACAGGGCGTTTTAACCTTATATGGATAATCCATCAAGCTTACTCATAGTGCAAAACCTGCAACAATCGAAATCGTTTTATCTTGATATACTTGGGCTTACGTTAGTGTCTGAAACTGACAACTGCCTCAAGCTATTAGCTGGAAATCATGCGGTACTAATGTTTCAAGGTACTTTGCCCGCACTTGAGTACCAGCACGGTTACAATGCTAATTCAACGCTAGTTTTTAGTGTCGATAATCTTGATGACAAAATTGTCGAGCTAAAAAGTCACGCCGTTGAGTTTATTCATCAGTCACCTAATCAGAATGATTGGGGCCGCTATGCCGCCTTTAAAGACCCGTCAGGCATCGTTCATGAGCTGTTTGAGCTTTTTCGCTAACAAACAATGCAGCAAGACACCCAGAAAATTCATGGTGAAATACCCGCAACTACTTGTTTATTTTAGCTGTTTACATTAGTTTATAGTCAAAATAATCTCGTGCTTATCAATAGCAAATACTTGAAAAGGAAAGCAAGTGAAAATCATCGCTATCGCCCCGTTATTAATCAGTTTGTCAGCTTGCACCGTCTTTCTTGGTGATCCTGACGAAAGGGTTGGCAAGTTCAAAGATTTTGAACTCTGCACCGAGCTTGCAGACAAGACGTTTAAGTATCATTCAGAATGGGCTTGGGCTATTACAGATGAGATTAAAAAGCGTGAATTAGATAAGTCAGCAGAGTGTAAAACCGCTTACACCAACCGAATAGACAGAATCACCAGAAAATTAAAAACCAAGCCACTGAACTTTGAAGAGGCTTTAGCAAGTACAAGTAATAGTGCTATTTAAGTTCAAACAATGAGAGAGCTGTTAAATTCGCTCTCTCAAGCTTTCACTTATGAACCAATGTCTCAGAACAAAGCTATTTAAATAGAGCCGTTGAAATAGGCTTTAGCGTAAGCAAAACTATTCTTCCTGCTTACCTAACCACAGCGATAAGGCATCTAATGAGCGTTGCCATAAGGCAAACAGCGGTTGATGTTGGCCCTGTTGATATTCAATAACAGACACGTGCAACTGCTCGATATCACCACATGCTGCCGCCAGCTGCGTTAACCCCATGCTGGCACTACTGCCCTTCAACCCATGCAATATGCGCTCGAAATCTTGCGGTGCGTTCGCAAGTGTAATCATATGCGCTTGGCTAGACTCACGATAAAGCTCGAACAGCTCAATCACCGCATCTTTACCTAGATAACTCATATCTTGGATAAGCTGGCTGTCATCTAATAGCGCTAAATGACCGTTTGGCATAACCTCATCATCAAGTACGATTTCAGGTTCAAGTACTATTTCAGGTTCAAATACAGCAGGGACTAAAGCATTAGCATTTAATTTATCAATCTCGACTGCTCGTCCAAGCCAAACGGTTAACGCCTGCATATCCAGCGGCTTCATCAAGACTTGATCAAAGCCTTTAGCGTGATAGTTCTCCATATCCTTAGCCTGCAGCTGCGCGGTAAACGCCGCTATCTGTAACGAGTGTCCTATCTGAGTATTGATCTGTTGTAACTCCTCGAGCAGTTCGAGGCCAGAACCATCACCAAGCTGAATATCAAGCATCACCGCATCGAACTCACTCGCGCTAGATTTGGTGTAGGCTAGCCTTGCGGCCGCACAGCTAGTGGCTAACACGGAATGATGGCCAAGATGCGCTAAAAACCCTTGCGCCACCATCGCATTTATCTTGTTGTCTTCTATCACCAACACCCGCTTGGCGCTGACGAGCACAGCTTGTTGTTGCTGCGCCACATCTGGCCCTGCGCATTCAATAAGCGGCAATGAAAAACCAAAACTGCTGCCTTGATTCACTTGGCTGGTTACCCATAATGCCTTTGCTGCATCTGCGCTGGTGCTCATCAATTCAACTAGCTGCTTACTAATTGCCAGCCCGAGCCCAGTACCACGATCGCGGCCTTTACTGGGCTCATTACTATAGGCTTTAAATAGTTTTTTCATTGCGTTAGCACCAATGCCAACACCGCTATCTTGTACCTTAAAGGTCAGTGTTTCTTGCTCAACGGCGACACACAACTCAACGGTTCCTTGAGGGGTAAACTTAATGGCATTACCGAGTAGATTAAACAATACCTGACGTAATTTAGGACCATCGATATAGACCCACTTTGGTAAGTTTTGATAGTTTGCCACCAAGGTCAAGCCAGCTAAGCCTGCGCCTGCTAGCATGATGGCGGCAACTTCATCGAGTAGCTCAGCAAGATCCACCGCTCGAGGCTCATTAGCCAACTTACTTTGCTCAAGGCGGGAGAAATCCAAAATGTCATTGAGTACTGTTTGCAACAGCGTGCCACTGTATTGTGATAGTGCCAACATCTGCCGTTGTGCTGGCGGTAGGTTTGAGTGGCCGAGTAGCGTTAACGTGCCCAGCAACCCGTTTAGTGGCGTCCTGATCTCATGGCTCATGGTGGCTAAAAACAGTGATTTGGCTTGGTTAGCTTGCTCCGCCATATCGCGGGCGAGTACATGGCCTTTGGCTTCTTTATCAAGCTGAACATTAGCCTCAGCCAGCTCTAATGTACGCGCCTCAACGGTCGCTTCCAACGCCTGTTTATGTTCAAACAACTCTGCAGCAGTATCGCGAAGCTCGGCCTGCAGTTTAAGGTTATGTTCGGTCTTCTGCTTAAAGGCTTTAATGGCGCTGGCCATTGCCGCAAGCTCATCATCACCGGCGGTATCGATAGTGACGTCAGTATTGCCCAGACTCAGCTGCGCCATCGCCCTAGTGGCAGCATTCAATTTAAGCGCTATCCCTTGGTAGATCACCTTATAAACCACAACAGCGATGACCAGTAGCATCAAAAAACCTGTCAGCAAAAGCCCCAACTTAGACCAAGTTAGCTGCTTAAGATAATCGACTCTCGCCTTATCAGCTTCTATGCGCTGGAACCGCATTGCGGCATCGACCGCACCATTTAGCGCATCTAACTTATCGGTAAGGGCTTGCAGTTGTAACTCTTGCGTTTGATTAAGTTGAGTATGTTGTGTTTGCAGCAAAATACTCTGGGGCAATTTTCGTAACATACTGACCTGGCTTGCAAAAGATTTTGACCTCACTGGATCGCGGATAATATTGGCAAGACTGATCAAGGAGGCAAAATAGCGCACGCCTGCATCTGATGCTGGATCATTCAAAGCTGAAATGGACACGCCAAGCTGAGCTAATTGGCTATCGTTTTTGGCCAAAGTTTTAAAAATGCCACTATCTAACTCTAGCGACTGGAACACTTGCCCCATCAATGCAATGTCATGCACAATTTTGAGGGCACGGTTAAGGCGCTCTTGAATATCAATATCTTGCTCGATTAAGGTATCGAGCAGCATTGAGGTTTGCTCGACGCCTACGGCTTGCGGATAGGCCAAACTGATTTTGGATAAGATGCCCGAGTCGACAATTGCCAGCTCAGCCAGTAGCAACTCTGTACTTTCGTTGGCTGCGTCCACCAGCGCTTTACCTTGGAGCTGCAGTTGGTAAGCCGCCAAAATGCGCTGCCCCACTTGCTCGCCAAGATGGGACACGTCAAGAATAATATCCGCAGCGCTCTGCTCAAGGCTTAAGTCAAAATTGACATTCAAGGCTTTTAACACGCCGATAGCGTTAAGCATTGACGCACTATTAATGGACAGCTTTCGGCCGACGAGTTGCCGCTGAGATTCGAGTTCAGATTGCCCTAATAGCTTGGCATTTTCGGCCAGAGCATTACTTGAGAGTACCAGCTGACGCGCAGCCTCTGATGCAGGTAGTGCTTTGTCGTAAAGATATTGATCAGCTTGCTGCACCCAGTGCAAACTTAAGCTTCCCAACGTCACTAGCAGCAATAACAACAGTGCCAATAAACTAAAGGCCAGCATCAAGCGACCTATTAGGCTTTTTCTTGATAATGATAATCTGGGTCGCGATGATGGAGTCAGATACAAAGCGCTCACTCTTTTACGTTATGCTGTTACAATATTGACTCACATTAACATGTAACACCAATTCCATTAATCACATATTTAATAGAATTTGTATAACACCAAGGGTATGTTAACAATGGCAAAACCATTGCTACGATGGACAAAACTGTTTTTGACTCTATTACTCGCCAGTCCATTGGCGAATGCTGCCATAACCGTGCCCTCTTGGTCACTTGAGCAAAGACAGCCTTTCGATAACAAGATCCAGCAAAGTACTCCGCTGCAATTTACCCCGCTGACCCAAGCTAAAAAAGACTGGCGTATCTGCGTGTTAATGCCCCACCTAAAAGACAGTTACTGGACCGGCATAAACTATGGCCTTGTACAGCAAGCAAAAAAATTAAAGCTACATTTAGAGCTATTTGAAGCGGGCAGCTATTACGGTTTGGATAAACAATTAAGCCAGCTCGACAACTGCATGAAACACGACTTTGATGCCATATTGCTCGGGGGCGTTCGCCCTGACCTGCTTGATTTTTATAAAGCCCCCATCGATAAGCCTATCATTGCGCTGGTCAATCGCCTCGATCATAAAATTGTCACTACCAGGGTGGGGGTTAACTGGTATCAAATGGGGTTTCAGGCAGGGGAATATATTCGCCAACAAACGGATGCGCCAACGCAGGTTGCGCTACTGGCGGGCCCCGACAAACAAGGTGGCAGTGGTTTAGTAGAGCAGGGGCTGAGAGCTGCATTAGCTGACAGCCAAGTCACTATATCGGCAGTGCGCCACGCAGACAATAATCGCAATTTATATCGTGATGAGTTAGAAGCCTTATTGGATAGCCAAACGCCGCAATACATTCTTGGCAGCGCAGTCGCCATTGAGGCTGGAGTGGCCATATTAAGGCAGCGTCAGCTTGAAGATAAGGTAAAGCTTGTTAGCAGTTATCTCTCTCCCGCCATACTCAGAGGGATCTATCGTGACCGGGTTGAATTTAGTAACGACGATTTAGTGGTGGTACAGGGTATGCTTGCCATTGATGTTGCAGTAAGAGAGTTACAAGGCGCTAGGCCTTTTGGTGATATAGGCCCTAAAATACAGAGCCAAATTATCGGCAAGATTAATAAAGAGGTGTTAAAAACCAGCTTGGCACCCGCCGACTATTACCCTATCTATCGCGTCAATCCTGAAGACTAGACCGAGTGAGTTGCCAACATTAGTCTTTTACTTTGGCGGCAAAAAGATAACCTTCGCCATGGACGGTGACAAATAGCTCTGCAGATAGCTTGTTACGCAAGCGCCTGATAATCACATCAATAGTACGATCATTCACGTCTTGATTACGGTGACTGGTTTGCTGCATTAATCGATCGCGTGATAACACTTGCTGCGGATGAAGAGAGAAAGCCGTCAACAGTTCAAACTCTGCTTTAGTCAGCTTAATGAGCTCACCATTACAGCTCAGCTGCCGACTGTTGAGTTCTAGAACATAGTCATTAAAGGCGATAATATTGTCATTGGGATCGGCTTGTGCTCCGCTCTCGGCAATCGCTTTTTGCACTAAAGAGATACGCCATAATAGATTTTTAACCCGCACCAGTAACTCCCTTAATTCAAAGGGTTTTGTTACATAGTCATCGGCGCCCATCTCCAAACCAACAATTTTATCGATGGTTTCATCACGGCCTGTCACCAGTATGATCCCTACATCGCTGCGACTGCGCAGTTCACGGGCTAAACTGAGACCATCGGTGCCGGGCAAGTTAATATCGAGCATGACTAAATCGATATGTTGGCGATCAAATTCATACCACATCTGCTCACCATCTTGAGCTTCAAGAACTTGATAGCCCTCCTTCTCAAAATAGCCTTTTAACCTAGCTCTAATGACAGTTTCATCATCAACAACCAGTACTCTGTAGCCCATAAATTACCCCAACCAACACTCATTCAGTCTCTAAAAACTGCGCTCATATATTTGCTTAGCAGCATTAAGGCCACATAATATACATAATTAGCCGCTAATACACTTAACTCGATCCCAATCTGCTCTATTACTGGCTATCGTTTAATCAAAATTGGCTTTCTGCTTAGGGATAAATAACAAAAAAGCCGACTTTATTAGGTCGGCTTTGTTCAGCTTTGGTATTAGTATTTATTGAGGTCGGTTTTAGAAACTCTTGCTTAAACCAAACACTAACCGATCATCAAAGATCTCAGTTTGTGTACCATAGACCAAGTGTGACTCATCAACTGAGCTACCGTGGTAACGAAGATCAAAGACTAAACCGACATAACTCGCTTCGACACCCAAATTCCAGTGAGTCCAACCTTCAGCGCCTTCTCCATCTAAATCTTGATAACCAAAAGATCCCGATACCTTTACCCCATTATTAAAATCATAGCTTGGGTGCACTGCATAGTTAACCCCTTGCCAACCATCAACGCCAAACCAGTCATCAAGTGTTGGTGTCACTTCAAGTGTGACATTGGCTTGGCCAAACTGCTTAGCGACTTTAATCCATAATTCGGTGTAGTTTGAATATGAAGCACCAGCATAAAGATATGAAAACACCATCACGTCGTAAGTAAAACCACTGTCGCCAAAGGCGCCTGCTTTACCAATATAAGGTGCGGTAACGATTTCGAGATTAGGGTCAGCAAACTTAATGTTTGACGCAAATACACCGGTATACCAGCCATCATCATTGCCCCAACCTAGTGTGCCTTGTACTACAGGAACGTCGCCGTCCATAGTTTCAGACTCACCACGGAAAACATAGTCAGAGGCAAACTTAACGTTACCACTCAACTGGCCGCCCAACAGGTCATTATTCTCAGCAGCAAATGCTGTTCCCATCGAGGTGGCCGTTAAGCTTGCAAGCATTAAAGCGTGTACAGTTTTCATATTCATCATCTCGTTGTGTTATTTGAGACAAATGTTACTCCCAAGTTATTAATAACTATGGGAGTAGTTATGAACCAATAAACCAACTATATGAAAAAATATGAACGGAGAGGTTAACTCGCCCTTTGCAGTAGTAAACTTTTTAGATCTTCAATTTGCGCTTTAAGCTCGGCGACGTCCGCCACACTGGCGGGCTTTTCTGCATCGCTTAACTCTGTTTCCTCTTCGGCGCGCATGGCGGCAGTCTCTTGCGTCATCACATCAAGTACTGCACCGACCATCATATTCAAGAACACAAACGCGGTCAGGAAAATAAAGCTTAGATAAAACAGCCAACTCAGCGGGTAGACAGCCATGGTTTCGTACATTACAGAGGTCCAAGACTCAAAGGTCGACACCCTAAATAATGTCAACATAGCGACTGAAACATCGCCCCACAAAAAGTCATTAATATCGGCAAATAGCATGCTGCCGATAGCGCCATAGATATAAAAAATCACGAACATAAGTAGTGCAATGTAGCCCATACGTGGAATCGCTTTAAACAGCGCATTCACCAGCATTCTGAGCTCTGGGATCATAGATACCAAGCGCAGCACTCTGAAAATCCTCAGCAACCTTGCCAACAAAATGGCCGAGCCACCCGCTGGGATCAGACTGCCGATAACAATGATGGTATCGAAAATATTCCAGCCGTCACTGAAGAAACGTTTCGGGTTCTCGGCGGCTAAAAAGCGAATAATAATTTCAATTGCAAAAAATACTGTAATACCGATATCTAACAGTAATAAACCTTTCTCCATCCAGTTTGGCAGATGGTAGGTGTGCGCACCAATGGAGAGTGCAGACACTAATATCACAAAAATAACAAAGCCTTGAAAAACTTTGCTGTTATCAATTAACTTTAACTTTGATTGTAAAATGGACACATTGGCTAGCACGGACTGAACCCTCAAACTCATTTGAAATTACTTAAAAAAGGCGGCGATTACCCCTAATAAACAAGGATCCCACAGTCTAATAAGTAACACTTAATTTGGTATTAATTTTTAAAATGAATTTGCGTCCAATAACTGACAGGCATAGCGATACTTACATTAATCACGAATCATTAAGTAACGCTTCGATCTCAGCGAGGTTCAGCTTTACCCAATCACTTTTTATTGGACCCCAGTCGGAAATTTTGTAGTAACCAGCATTATTACGGGCACCATCTTGCACAAATTCACAAACGATCCCTAGATCACTAAACGCGGCAATGGAATCTTGCAGAGTTCTTCTTGGCATATTCGTCAGCTTATGCAGTGACAACAAGTTATGCGCTTCAGTTTCAATTTGATGAGCGATGAAAAGCTTTCGATAAAATGCTTTTTGCTGCTTTGAGGCGGTTTGGTTAAGGCTCATGTCGATTAATCTTCAAAAAAGTTATAAGCGGTAAATTACGTTATCTACAGTAAATAACAAGTAATACCCACTGTATTCATAACCTGTTCATTGTTAATCGTTAAAACAATATGTTGCCAAATATGTCTCCTACTGGCGATGACTCGTCAGATACTGATATAGTCGATGAAGATAACGAGTGCTACAAGAGTAATGAAATGGACAATTCACACTTGAAAAAGACTAATACCGCAGCCAATACATCGACGATGACAAAAACAGAAGATGTCGCGGCGGCAGCAGAGATTATCCCCAATAGATCTCTAATGGTTGAGCAAACAAGCACTGAAGAGCATGAAAGCTCAGTGCCCTATTCGGCTCACACTCCAGTGACTCAAGCTCAGTGGCAGGGTTTTAATGAAGTCCCACTGCAAAAGATTGATGATCGTCATTACACCCAAATACTTTACGAAAGCCTGTTTTTTTCCTTTGTCGCCTTCACAGCCGTATCTCTCATCACCATTTTGCCCGGTGAACTCAGTTTAGTTATTGTCTTAGCTATTTTAACGACACTACTGCTACTCCTTTGCTCTATTGGCTATCTAAGACATTTACAAGCAGCGAAACTTGGCTACGCCGCTTGCGAACATGAGTTTTTGATGGAGAAAGGGTTATGGTGGCATAAACGCACCTCACTACCTTACTCTCGACTGCAACACGTTAGCCTTTCTCAAGGCCCACTTGAGCGACACTTTAAGCTGTTCACTTTAAAGTGCTTTAGCGCCGGCAGTGGCAGTGCAGAGATAGAACTTCCCGGTATTGAGCAACACACCGCGGAGCATCTGCGCCAACACCTACTTGCCCAAGCAGCAAAAGCACATTTAGCCGATCCGCAAGCTTCAGAAACCGAAACTTTGGCGGCGGAGTCTGCAGTGAATCATTTAACTAGTGAGCCTACAGTCAAAAAAGCCGAGGCCAATCATGACCAATAAGTTTTCACAGTGGTCATCGCTGTCAGCTTGGTCTGTGATTAGTTTTACGCTGTTTGCCATTAAACAGGTTTTTAGCAGTGGTTATGCCTTAATCCCTGTGGTTTATACCGGGTGGAATCAAGGTTTTAGTAGCCCGTGGGTAATTGTGGTCGCACTGGTTAGCGTGATTGTGATTCTGGTCTACAGCGTGCTGCAGTGGCTCAAATTTAGATTCAAAATTGATAATGACAAACTCAATATTAAACATGGGGTTATCTTTAAGAAAGTCGATGAGATCCCCTTTAATAAAATCCAAAATGTCCGCTTGCAGCAACCACTGTACTTCCGTCCGATGGGGCTCTACAGCATTGTGGTCGAAACGGCGGGTTCTAAAGGAAATGAAGCTGAGCTTTCAGCGCTCGATTACAAAGAGGCATTAGCGCTAAAAAAACGCTTAATGGCTGAGCAAGAGCATCACAGTGAAACCAATACCACTGAGCCCACTTCCAGTAACCATGCTGATAATCAACACAATACCGTTACCCGTAAAAGTCTAAAGGAGCTGGTACTATTTGGGCTTTATCAAAATAATGCCATCTGGTTGGCGGTTATTCTAGGCCCTATTTTTGGGCAGCTAGATTGGGAGTCGATGGAAAACCTGCAATCGCTGCAAGCCTTTTGGGCATGGTATGACAGCAATATCGCCGTCAGCATGATTTTGCAGATAGCATTTGCCCTTTTAGCACTGACACTATTTTACTTACTGTTCTCAATACTCTCCATGATATCTGCAGTATTGAAATACTCTCCCTATCGCTTAAGCCGCAGTGGCAATACCCTGCATCGCACTGGCGGTATTATTGCTAAGCAAAACGATGCCCTGGCGATTAAGCGTATTCAGGTGGTTAAGTTTTATCAGCCATTCGTGGGCCGACTCTTTAAATTATGGACCGTGTATTTTCAGCAAGTAAAGGGTCACGAAGTTGAGCATCGTGGCAGCAAAAATATGTTAGTGCCTTCGATGAATCGCAAAGACATTCTTGAGTTATTGCCTAAACTGAAAGGAATAGAGGCAACTGCAACCCAACTACCAAAACGTTATCAACATATTCATCTAGGTTGGTTCTGGCGCCGTGGTTGGCTGCCATTACTGGTTCCGGCCATCAATACCTACTTCCATGGTTTAGATATTTTTACCGAAACCTTATGGATTGCTGCGAGCCTGTTCTGCGTGGGGATTTACCTGCGGTATAGCCAATATGGATACGTGATTGAAGCAGATAACCTCTGGTTTCACTCCGGTTTATTGGGGCACAGCTGGCAGCTTATCGCCTTGAGTAAAGTGCAACATGTAGCCATTACTCAAAGTCCAAATCAACAGCGCAGCCAATTAGCGAACCTTGAAATTGGCCTTGCGAGTGGCACAATCAAGCTGCCCTATATATCAATTAATGATGCACAACATATCGCCGAGCGCTCTCTTACGCTTATTCACAATGATCACCGCAACTGGATTTAATCATGGATAAATTAACAGAGAAAACACCTATCACACCCGATACCATTATTAACTTTTGGTTTGAGGAGATTAAGCCGAAGCTATGGTGGGTTAAAGATATTGAATTTGATGAACTGATTAAACAGCGATTCGCTGATACGTTAGCCCAAGCTGTGCAAGGTGAGCTTTACCACTGGCGTGCAACGCCCCAGGGACGTCTGGCCGAAATCATTGTATTAGACCAATTCTCACGTAACATTTATCGCGATACACCGCAGTCTTTTGCTGCCGATCCAATGGCCTTGGTGTTAGCACAAGAAGCGGTGGCCTTAAACTATGACGGTGAACTAAAAGCCAAACAAGTACCGTTTTTGTTTATGCCCTATATGCACAGTGAATCACTGGCGATACATGAAGTCGCAGTACGCTTATTTAGCCGTGAAGCCGCACAAGGCAACCTCGAATTTGAACGCAGACACAAAGCCATTATTGAACAATTTGGTCGCTACCCACATCGTAATGCTATTTTAGGCCGCAGCTCTACCGAAGCAGAATTAGTCTTTTTAACTCAGCCAGGATCCAGCTTTTAGCTATGACTTACTCTCGAATGATTAAGCCTTCTAATCCACACTAGAGGAGCTATTTAACCACCAGTACTGGGCACTTTGCTTTATTAGCTAACCCTTCGCCAATATTGGGATTGAGCAGATGCGAGATCCCCTGCCGCCCATGGCTGGCGATAACAATCATCCCTATTTCGCCCAGCTCCGCTTCTGCTAGGATCTCCTTGAGTACCACTCCAGTGCGAATAACTGTTTTAACTGTCAGGCCTGGGTTAAGCTCTTGTTGCACCTCAAGCTGTATTTTCTGTAAGCTTTCAGTCGCAAATGAGGTTACCTGCTGCTCCAACTCAGCAGCAGACTCTACCGCAATGCCATAATGATGCTCACTAAATGGCTCACTCATTACGTGTAACAAGCGCACACTTACCCCATACAAGTTGGCCATTTCTACTGCATAATTTAGCGCATGTGACGCCGTGATGGAAAAGTCTGTTGGACATAATATTTGACGAGTACGCATAGTTACTCCTTAATCTAATTTAACTCTTTATAGTCTTAATCGTATTAGTTACTTCACCACCAATACCGGACATTTAGCCCCATTAGCCACCACTTCGGTGACATTGGTATGTAAAAAGTGCGCCAGCCCTGTTCTGCCATGGCTAGCAATAACAATCATGCCAGCTTCAGAGACTTCCGCCTCTTTAAGGATCTGCTCCGACGCAACACCATGGCGAATAACACTTTCTACTGATAGGTCACTCTTTAGCTCAGACAGCAACGAATGCATTTGCGCCGCTGCGGACTCCTCCATACTCTGGGCGAGCTCTTCTGGGGTCACTGTGAGTATTTGGTAGTTCTCCAACCCGACGGGCTGGTCGATGACATGAACAAGCCGTAAACCAACATGGTAAAGGTTAGCCATTTCAATCGCATACTTTAGCGCATGCGAGGCAGTTTCAGAAAAGTCTGTTGGGCATAATATTTGACGAGTACGCATTACCAATTCCTCGATACATTACATAGTTAGGCACGGCTAACCTAGGTATTGTGAGCCAATGAACAATAACAACTTCAATTTTAGTCTTTTAACCACTGCTGTGCTTCATTAGTACTTGCAAAAAATTTAGCGTCATAAGGGGTAAACCAGTCTGCCATTTTCGCCATCCACTGCTGCAAATGCCCCTCACCGACAATGGCAATTTTTTTAAAAGCACGCCCATGGGCCAATCCTAGCTTAAGATCATCCCATGCGGCCCTTAACTCCCAGCCATCAAGTTCGGTCAAATCAGCCAGTACATTAATTTCAGGATGTTCAACCCCCGCTAAAGCGGACTCAAGTATAGGCACCATATATTGGTAGTCTTGATGGGTAAGTTTGCCTTTCACAACCAAGTTCAAATAAAACTGGTTGTCGCAACGTTCAATTCCTACCGATATTCCGTGTCTTTTATCACTCACCTTAATCTCCTTTCGAGGTTAACTCTTAAAGATGGCTTTTAAAGAGCACTCTGCAAAAGAGTACTCATTTCATTCTAGTGAAGTTTAGCCAACTGGAGTTGATCTCGCTCATAAAGCAAACAGAAGTTTGACCTTTTTAAAAAAGTAGAATAATATCAGACCGACTAATCAGTCGGTTAATTAAAGTACACCTTCAGGAGTTTCGTAGATGAACATGCCTATTCAAGCCCAAACAGCATTGCCGCTGTCGCAGATCTTAATCAATCAGCGCACTCACTATCTTGCGGAACCCTCACCCTCTTTTGAAGCAAGAGTAGAGCACCTGAAAAGCCTGAAACAAGCCATTTTAAGCCATCAAGAACAACTCGTTAATGCGCTTAACGAGGACTATGGCAATCGCTCGGTAAA
The DNA here is from genome assembly GCF_023284025.1 of Shewanella abyssi. Classification (GTDB taxonomy): domain Bacteria; phylum Pseudomonadota; class Gammaproteobacteria; order Enterobacterales; family Shewanellaceae; genus Shewanella; species Shewanella abyssi. Next base: position 22,446 of record NZ_JAKIKR010000052.1, read on the forward strand.
TGACAGCATGATCTCTGACATCATGCCCTGCATTAATAATATCAATTACAGCTTAAAGTATTTAAAAAAATGGATGAAGCCTAGCCGTCGTCATGCGGGATTGTTGTTGGCTCCAGCCACTATTAAAGTTCAGTATCAGCCATTAGGCGTTGTCGGTATTATTGTGCCGTGGAACTTTCCTGTCATGCTGTCAATCGGTCCACTTATCACCGCGCTTGCAGCAGGTAACAGAGCGATGATAAAACTGTCTGAATTTACCCCTGAAACCAATAAAATACTTATCGCTATGCTAGCCAGTATTTTTGATCAGAACCATGTTGCCTGCATCGAAGGCGAAGCTGACATCGCAGCCGAGTTTTCATCGCTGCCGTTTGATCACCTCTTATTTACCGGTTCAACAACCGTAGGTCGCCACGTAATGCGTAGTGCGGCGCAAAACCTGACACCTGTGACCTTAGAACTGGGCGGAAAGTCACCAGTGATAGTGGCTGATGATATCGATATGGACATTGCGGTCGAACGGATGATCTACGGCAAGTGCCTTAACGCTGGCCAGATATGCGTCGCCCCTGATTATGTCTTGGTCCCAAGAGAAAAACTTAACGACTTTGTAGAAGCTTACAAACGAAAATTCACTAAAATGTATGGCCAAGTCAGTAATAATAAGGACTACGGCAGCATTATTAATCAACGTCAATTTGAGCGGATAATGCAGGTGCTTGAAGACGCTAAAGCCAAAGGTGCTAGCGTGATGAGTGCCAATGATGAAGCGATCAACATCGAACATCAGAAAGTGCCGACGCAGATTATCACTGGCGCGACAGATGAGATGCTGTTACTGCAAGATGAGATCTTTGGGCCACTGCTACCCGTTATCCCTTATGACAACTTACAGGAAGCGATTAGTTACATTAATCAACGTCCGCGTCCGTTAGCACTCTATTTGATGAGTTTCGATAAAAATACCCAACAAACAGTCATCAACCATACCCATTCGGGCGGCATTTGTATTAATGAAACGGTATTTCATGTCGCAGCTGATGACGCACCGTTTGGCGGCATAGGCCCATCAGGCATGGGGCACTATCACGGCAAAGAGGGGTTCCTCACCTTTAGCCATGCTAAAACTATCCTTAAACGGGGTAAGTATTTTAATACCGGTAAACTGATCCACCCTCCTTATGGTGGCTGGTTGCAAAAGCAATTAATGAAATTCTTCTTGCGTTAAGCTGCCAAGGTATCGCGTTAATGAGCCCAATAGATAAAAAACAAGCCATATTAGACACTGCGCTGACACTGTTTGTCAGTCAGGGATTTTATGCGACTTCAACCGCCTCTATAGCCAAAACGGCAGGGGTGGCAACCGGGACGCTATTTCACCATTTTGCGTCAAAAGATGTGTTGATGAACCATCTTTTGATCTCTATCAAACAAGAGTTTGCCTCTGCAATCAAATCACAGATGTGCAGTAAGGGAGATCTTAAACTTGATGCCGAACATCTGTGGCATGTCGCAATTGATTGGGCAATAGCAAACCCGTTAAAGCAGGAGTTTTTTCAGCAATATTCAATGTCTCCCGCTATCGCAACAGAGGTAAGAGAGCAAGCAATGAATGGTATCCTTAGCTTTATGGGTGAGCTGATCATTCAAGGTCAAAAATTAGGCGTTCTCGCTAATTTTCCGCTATCCTTGATGCTAGAAGGTTGCCACGGACAATACTTGGCCGCGACAAGATACTTTCTAGACCACCCCGATAGGTGGAATGATGTGACCCATAAACAGGCGAGTTTTTCCATGTTTTGGAATGCGATGAAAACCTGAATATTATGTGACAAGCTCATGGAAGAGATAAACCCTTGTTACAGTCGTTGTAGAAGTAGAGAAGTTATTCAAGGGAGTGAATTTATGTTAAGAATGAAGACCGAATGCGAACACTGCCAGACTAAGCTAGCCCGCAAAGATGTTGCTTATATCTGCTCATTCGAATGTACCTACTGTAAGAGCTGTAGTGAGAAGATACATTTCACCTGTAACAACTGCCAAGGCGCTTTGGTTGTGAGGCCACCTAGATTAATCGAGCCGTTTAAGATCCCCGCTGCGGAGCTTAAAAACACCCTCTTCAATTAGCTAAGCTTCATTTAGAGGTAGAGATAGATACAGCTAGAGATAAAGACAGCGAGAAAAATGAAAGGTCAGCAGATGCTGACCTTTATTGTATCTGGGCTTTATGGGTTTGTTGGCTCGATAAGTCAGCCCCCACAACCGCGAACATGAGCATCGATTTATGCAAATCGGCTTCATTTGCTTTCTACTGACGTAACTGGTTTTTAGACACAAATGAGTTAATTTTTGGTAAAAGTGGTTCCAATGACCTGCGGTCAGCGTATGTGCAGACGCAACTGAGGCACGCCGTGAACACATCCCTGTGGGCTCAACGAAAACGTCCTGTTTCCGAAGGCCTCAGCCGCATCTACACTGGGTTATAAAAGCACAACAGTTCACCATTTGAGTTTTCACTCTCCCGGTAAAAAGAGACTATTTCTTATTAAACATCATGACTTTAATACATTCAGTAAATGTGCAGAATCTAGTCTTCCCCGTTGGAAATTTTGCTGTTTAAATTTCGCCGGGGCGCTGAGGGATTGACTCTTATGAAATCAACAGCGGGTAAAAGCGCTTTACCCCTTGGCTCTACTCATTGTTAAAGATTGGGGGCGAAGCACCACGACTTCGACTTTTCTAAAAGTTAGCTAAAATTGTAGCTGGATAACTAACTTTGTTTTGGCAACCACAACCTAACACAAAGCCCTATCTCATCGCGGTTCTGCAAGCTGATGCGCCCGTCATGGGCTTCGACGATTTCCCGGCATAATGGTAAGCCGAGCCCTGTGCCTGACTGCTTGGTGGAATAGAAAGGCAATAAAGCTTGGCGCAACACCTCTGGCGGCATGCCTGAGCCCTCATCCTTAACTTCAATGAACACACCTTCGGTGCCATCAGACAGGCTAGAGTCAACAATCGATAGACTCACTTTATCGATACTAGAACCTGATTCATGGGCATTTTTCAGCAGGTTCAATAGCACTTGTTCCATCTGAATCAGATCAAGCTCCACCGTAGAAATGGGGAGAACATTCTCAAGCACAAACGAATAATGCTGCTTCAGTTGCTCGGTCAATTTAAGCCAGTCAACGGTGCTTTTCTTCGGTAAGGGCAGTTTAGCGAAGCGAGCGTAATTGAAAATAAACTGACTCAAATGGCTAGTGCGATCCTCTATGGTATCGAAAATAAGCTTGAGTTTAGGGTCGTCCAGATCTTTAGTGATTATGCGACCAGAATTGACCATAGAGGCTATCGGCGCAACGGAGTTATTAAGCTCATGGCTAATAATGCGGATCACTTTTTTCCACACTGCAACCTCTTGGCGATTGAGTTCCCGCGTCATCTGCTTGAGTAAAATAAGGTGGTGAAACTGGCCATTAAGCAGGAATTGGCCACGAGAAAGGTGCCAAGTTTCTAGCTCATCATCGCTGTCTTGGGCTGCTAAGGAGAACAAACCATCTTTAGGGTTTTCCAGTGCAGCGCCTAACTCATCAGCAACTTGCGCCAACAATTCACTAAGCTGCATCCCTTCAATTCGCAGCCCTTTGTTGAACAGGTGCCTTGCTGCGTCGTTGGCGTAGATAACGCGTTTATCATCATCGAGCAGTAACATGACATTGGGCGAACTTTGGATCACTTTATCGAGCAGCAGTTCCCGCTGATAAATATACTGGCGCTCTTTTCTTAGCGCTTCTGCCGAGTCATTAAACAGTACCGCCAAAGCCTGCAACTGCTTATCTCCACCGACAGGAAGACTGACACTAAAATCATTATCTTTGAAATTAAGTAATCCAATTTCAAGCGCCATTAAGCTGGTGGCTAAGTGTCGAGAGGACACATAACTCACGGCTACCGCTAGGCTAATCGCGGCGATAAATATTATCAGTATCAGATCCAACTGCTTAGCAACCGCTTGCGATACATCTGCATCGGCAAACCACAACAGCAAGCTAAGCCCCAGCATAAGCCCCAATGTTGTTGCCAACGCGCTACCAACAATCAGCTTAGCGCGCAGTGAAACGCTGCTTAATGTCATTGCTGGATTATTTTTCAATGCCATACTTTTCCATACGCCGATACAGCGCTTGTCGGCTTAACCCTAGAGATTTAGCGACCCTAGCGATCACACCTTTGTGGTTACCTAATGCCGCCTTGATATCGGCTTTTTCATCTATCGCTGTTGGTCGTTCTGGCTTAGCTAAAGCGGGTTTATTAGTGGCACTATCAGCCTCTTTTGCCACTGTTACAGAGTGAACGATTGCTGCATGGGTTAGCGACTTAGCTGAGCCGCTAAGATTAAGCAAGCCGAAATCATCGCTGGTTAAACAACTACTCTCAGCCAATATCACTGCACGTTTGCAGGCATTTTCCAGCTCACGCACATTACCCGGCCAGTGATGCGCTTCTAGCGTTTGCCGCGTGTGTTTATTCAATGAATAGTCAGCGCCGATGAAATGGCTAACTAAGGGGATAACATCATCTTTACGCTCATTTAAGGCTGGCAAAGCGAGTTCAATAACATTAAGCCGGTAAAACAGATCCTCTCTGAAACGTCCAGCTTGTATGTCTTTAATCAAATCGGCATTGGTCGCGCTAATAACCCGTACATTCACTTTACGGGTTTGATGGCTACCCAGCCGCTCAAACTCACCGGTTTGCAGTACTCGTAGTAGCTTGACCTGTCCTGAGAGTGGCAAGTTACCAATTTCATCTAAAAATAGGGTGCCACCGTCGGCAGCCTCAAAACGACCAATGCGTGTTTTGGTCGCGCCGGTAAACGCACCCGCTTCTGCGCCAAACAGTTCAGCTTCAAGCAACTCCATTGGCAATGCGCCAATATTGACCTTGATGAAAGGTTTATGTTTTAAATTTGAGTTGGCGTGAATAATATCTGCCAGTTTATCTTTACCCGCACCATTAGGCCCCGTCACTAGTACTGACACATCGCTACGGGCAATCTGTAATGCTAAATCCACGCAGCGCTGCATCGCCCCGCTACTAAAAACAATGCCACATAAATCAGCATCTTTGATTACTGCCATGCGCTGGTTGTCGACTCTTGATAACTTAGCATTGGCTTTAGTTAGGGCATGCAGGGAGATTAGATTACCGACACTGGTGAGTAACTTGGCATCATCCCAGGGTTTACCCATGTAATCGGCGGCCCCCTCTTTCACCAGTTCAACAGCCACTTCAAGTTGGGTCCAGGCGGTGAGCAATACTATCGGCAGTTGCGGTTGTGACTGCCTTAAGGCATAAAACAGCGACACACCCTCTTCACCGGAGGTGGTGTCTTGGGTGAAATTCATGTCTTGTACAACGAGTGCAATATCATGCAGTTGCACAAGTTCCAGTGCGACTTCAGGGGACAAGCAGGTAAGCGTTTGATAACCATTGAGTTCAAGCATTAACGACAAGGCGTTACACACTGCTTGGTTATCATCCACGATAAGAATCGTATCCATATTCTTCTTTTTATCATTGAGGTGTCATGTATGACTTGCCTAAAACTAACGTAAAGCGAAACAGAGATAAAGGTAAACACCTTAAATTTCAATAATCAACCGCCCTTACAGCAGCTAGCTTTGGGCGGTTGATTAACCTCTCTAGACGCTTCTGGTGGCTATTGCCGGAGAGATATTAGCCGCTTTTCGAGCCGGTAATATCACCGCTACAGTCGTTAAGACCAATAGACCAGCCACTGTCACTAGCGGATAAATAAGATCCAACTTCGGCAGACTATATAAGGTCATCAACTGTTGCCCCAGCTGCACGGCAACTAGGCCACCTAATACGCCACCGATGAGGCATATTAGGTAGTTTTCAACTAAGAAGAAGCTAATAATGTCGCGCTTTTTAGCCCCTAACGCACGGCGAGTACCAATTTGCTTTGTACGGCGCTCAATATTAAACATCACCATGCCCGCTAATCCCAAAGAGGTGATAAGCAACAGTAACACCACCATCATCGATAATACCGCCGCCATCAACTCATGGTTACGATAGACACTTATACGGTGCTCACTAATGGTGGTAAAGCCTCTGACAACACGATTAGGATGCTCTTTATGCAGCGCAGCTGGAATCGACTCTTTCAAGTCAACAATGTCAGCTTCATCCGCTCTGACTAAGATGCGGTTAAATGATGAAGCCAGCTCCACATTCAAAATAATACTCAGTTCCAAATTATCGTTATCGACCCAAGCACCTTGTAGACGCTCAACCACACCGATAATTTTCATTGGTTGGGTACCAATATTACCGCGATACATCACCTTGCCAATAGCAGGTTCATCACCAAAGGTATCTTGCGCAAATTGAGCCGACACTATGGCTAAACTCGCAAGCTCCGGCCCTCCAGCATTAACTTCATCTGGGTAAAAGTTGCGCCCTTCAATTAAGTTAAGGCCGAGGGTTGGGATCATCTGCTCATCGCCATAATAGATAGCGGCGTTGGGTCCATCTTTACGATCCTCTTCACTGGTGCCATGGGAGAAGTTTGACGACCAACCACCACCACTCAATGGCGTCATGCTGGTCAGTGTGGCGGCCTTCACCCCTTCGAGCTGGCGAATAATATCGAGATCTCGAAGTGGCTGCGTGACAGGATCAATACTGTCATCGAAATTGTAGATACTAAAATCGAACACTTCTGACTCAGCAATTCCCGAATCTCGGCTCATCAAGCCGATACGCTCACTGATAATAAAGCTGGCGTTAGCCACAATAGCAACCGAGAGAATAATTTGGATCAGCAGCAATAAAGGACCACTCTTATTGCGCAGCAACATACTGACAATGGGTTTAATCTGAAACATGTTAAATTCCTTTTCCGTTACTGGCTCTTAAGGTAAACGCTTGGATTAGTGCTACAAATGCGCCAAGCGGGATAGATCCCGGCAATGATTGCCGCAGATACGGCGATAACCGGAGCAATGAACCACATACTTTGATCTAGCTGTGACAGTGACTCAGTTAGGTCAAACTTCGACGCCAACAACGACAGTGCCCCCCATGCCCATAACAGCCCAAATACACCACCACAAAAACCGATTAACCCCACCTCAACCAGATGCTGAGAGAATATCTGCATTCTGCTAGCACCAATGGCTCGTCTTACGCCCACTTCGGGCGCACGCTTGAGGAACTTAGCCAGCAGTAATCCCAACATGTTGACTAAACACACAATCAAGAACAATACACTTAGGCCAACCAGTACCTTGTTGTCCTCTGGCACCACATTGTTAGTGGTTAGCCAGGTTGCAACGTCTGATATTTCGCCTTTTGCATCCGGACGCTTAAAACGACCCAATGCCTTTTGCTGTTCTATATAACGGCCTAACCACTCCTGGTACTCTTGCTGCATAGCGGGTGAGCTAAGCTCTGCCCAGTATTGCAGCCAATGCATTTCAGAGTTAAGGCGGTCGTTATAGTTTCTAATATCTTCATGACGCCAGCTGTTGTTATTACCCCAGCTTTCAAACTCCTCGATAGGGGCAAGCGAAAACGGCACGAAAATCTGCTCTGAATCATTAAATGCACCATTATTGACGTCGTAATACTTGGGGCTAGGCTGCCAGGTTTTGGTGATGCCGACCACTTGATAAGGTTTGCGGTTGAGCATCAGTGTCTTGCCTATATTGTTGCCGCCGCCCAAGGCTTTGTTGTTGAGCTCTTCACTGATAACAACCTTGTAACCGCCCTCTTGGTCAACTTGCTTACTCCAAGTTCCGCCATGTAAAAATGGCACTGCAAACATGCTAAAGAAGTCCCCCTCTACAACACGAACGCCTTCTAGAATGGGTGAGAAGTTCTCATCTTCAGTTTGTACTGCGAGCCCGGTGCGAAACATTGCCGTTTGGCGCACAGGCACTTCGCTTTTGAGCAAGTTGGTAGCATCTTGATAAGTGATCTGCTCATTGATACGTTGCCAAGTATCGACATCTTGGCTCAACAACTGCACCGCAAAAAGCGTTGATGAACGCTCACCAGCGGGGTTAATCGATGCCATCTTATAAATATTGAGAGTGGTAATAGTGATACCAATACCAATTGAGATTGCCAGCACCATGAGTAGTGATAAAAAGGGCGTTTTCTTTATGCTGCGCCATGCGAGATCTAAATAATAAAAAAACATAGTCATCTCCCCCGATTATGATGCCACTGCTGACGCGACTGAAATAATTTCAGCCGTTTTTCCCGGCGCTGAAGCGGCTTGTGCAACGCTGCCATGTTCACCTTGATACATAGTAAAATCACAGACTTGGCCATCGACAATCTGAATATTGCGCTGGGCACGACGGGCTAATTCAGCATCGTGAGTCACCATAATAATGGTGGTGCCCGCCTTATTAATGTCCTCTAACAGCTCCATCACCTGACGCGCCATTAAGCTATCAAGGTTACCTGTCGGCTCATCGGCAAGTAGGAAGCGCGGCTCACCCGCGAGTGCTCGTGCTATTGCCACCCGCTGCTGCTGCCCACCAGAAAGCTGTGTTGGCAGATGCTTCATTCTTGCAGCCAAGCCAACTTGCTCTAACGCACGCTCTACACGCACTTTACGCTCTTTAGCGTTAAAGCCACGATAGCGTAATGGCACTTCAACGTTTTCGGCTAAGTTAAGATCAGCGATCAAATTAAACCCCTGAAAGATAAAGCCAATCTTCTCATTTCGAATTGCCGCACTCTTGTTGTCGCTAAGGTTTGAGATGTTGACGCCATCAAGAAAGAAATCGCCATGGGTAAAACCTTCGAGCAGACCCGCAATATTCAAAAAAGTGGTTTTACCTGAGCCTGATGGCCCGGTTACCGCGACAAACTCACCCTCTTGAACCTCTAGATTGAAATCGCGCAGTGCATGGGTTTCGACTAAGTCCGTTTTAAATACCTTGCTGATGTTTTTCATTGATAACATGGTTAATATTCCCTTAATTAATTTTGTTTACTTAACCTGAATTCTGGTTATTTAACTCGTTAGTCCGCTAAACAATTCAAGATTGAAAGCATAATCTGGCTGATGTCATCGCTCAATATAAGCGCCACATCGGCAATACTGGGTAAATTGATTGAGGCGTCGTTAGTCAGCTCGATTAAGTTGAGGCCAATGAACAACCACTCACCGGCACTGTCAGTCGACACTTGTACCGCAACCATCAGCATGAATAACGCCAATGCAGTCACTAACTGAGGGCTTTTAAATTTAGTCATTTTCAAACTCCTACAAATTAATATTCATCGATTAGCGAACAAGGACTTGTGCCGCTTTTTTGAAAGGCTCAATGCTTGAGGTCACCCAAACATCACCCACCTTGCCGCCTTGAATCACTTCGATATGGCTCATGCTGCGAGCCCCAAGCTGAATCGGCGTTTTCTCTGCTATATCACCTTGCATCACGTAGACCTCTTGTCCACCACCACTGGTGACAAATGCACCGCGTTTTACCATTAATACGTTCGGTCGATGTTCTAATAACACCCGTGCTGATAGGCGCTGATTCTGACGTAGATGCAAGCTATCGTTCTGTTCGAAACGGACTCTGGCGGTGACTTCACGGTTACGTACTTCAGGTGATATAGAGGAAAGCTCTCCCATCATGGTGATAGCACCAAAACTAAGTTCTACCGCCATTCCAAGCCCTAACTCATCAGCGTATGACTCTGGTACGGCAAGCTCGGCTTCAAAAGCACTCAAATCCACCACGGTTAAAATGGGTTGGCTTGAGCCAATTCGCGCTTTTTGCTCTGTTAGCCAGTTACCGATAATGCCGCCAACAGGAGCAATAATATTAAGCGCCGCGACTTGACGTTCTAACTCTTTCACCACTAGCGCTTGACGATCGACCTCTAACGCAGTGTTCTTTAACTCGAAGGTTAAGGTGTCTTTCATCAGTAACGCTTCTTGACCCGCATGAGCAAACATCAGCTTGGCTTTATGCAGGTCATCTTTACTTTTTTCATAATCGATTTTGCTAATTAACTTGGACTGGATCAGTTGATCACCACGGCGGCTTTCACGATCCGCGGCTTCTAAGTCTACTTCCGCAATATCCAGTGTTTGCTGTGCTTTGAGTTGCTGTCTACGCGCATCGAGACGGGCGCGCTCTAGTGAGCTTTTCATGCCTTCGAGCAGCGCTTCTTGCTGTTTTAGACTATTGGTCAACTTGTGGCTTTCGATAGAGGCCACAATATCGCCCTGTTCGACACGGTCACCCGGCTTGGCAAGCAAGGTGACACTACCCTGTTCAGGGCTGTAAAGGACTGGCGCGTTAGCAGCGACAATTTTTCCGGTAGTGGGGATATCTCGAATAAGTGTACCGCGCTCTAGCGTGGCAAACCTCAATTCAGAACGCTTGATTGAAGTGGCAACTGAATCGCTACCGATACTTGACCAAACCAAACCTGACACTAACAATGCCGCAATACCTAGCATTGCAGGGCGCTTAACCTTGTTCACCTTACTTGGCTGCTTAACTGTATCTTGTGCGCTGGTATCCTGGATCATCTGCTGTCCCTATTGTGTCCGATATCTACAATATCTATTCCGATAGGCTTATTAATACAAACAGCGTGCCAAAAAATAAAAAACCTTTATTAACAAGAACTAAATTACAATCAACACTCAACGGACAATGAAAAGTGTCCGCGGTCACTGGTTAAAAGTGTCCGTTCATCGATTTGATTGTCCGATATGAGGAAAGTGTCCGAAATATTTTAAAGCAGGTTTGAGAAAAAACAGGTTCGAGGTTCTAGGGGCTAGGTTTGAGAGCGAGCAGGTTCGAGGTTATAGGGACTAGGTTTTAGATTCTAGGGGCTAGGTTCCACAGTATTAACCTTATATGCTGCGCCGCATTTCCTAGTACCTGCGATTCCTAGCACCTGCTATTCCTTGCACCTGCTTTTCCTAGCACCTGCCATTTCTAGCACCTGCCATTCCTAGCACCTGCAATTCCTAGCACCTGCTTTTCCTAGCACCTGCTTTTCCTAGCGCCGCATTTCCTAGCGCCTGCTTTTCCTTGCACCTGCTTTTCCTAGCACCTGCCATTTCTAGCACCTGCATTTCCTAGCACCTGCCATTCCTAGCACCTGCCATTCCTAGCACCTGCAATTCCTAGCACCTGCAATTCCTAGCACCTGCTTTTCCTAGCACCTGTAATTCCTAGCGCCTGCTATTCCTAGCGCCTGCTATTCCTAGCACCTGCTTTTCCTAGCACCTGCTATTCCTAGCACCTGCTATTCCTAGCACCTGCTTTTCCTAGCACCTGCTTTTCCTAGCACCTGCTTTTCCTAGCACCTGCTTTTCCTAGCACCTGCCATTCCTAGCACCTGCCATTCCTAGCACCTGCCATTCCTAGCACCTGCCATTCCTAGCACCCGCCATTCCTAGCACCCGCCATTCCTAGTACCTGCATTTCCTAGCACCTGCTATTCCTAGCACCTGCTTTTCCTAGCACCTGCCATTCCTAGCACCTACTATTCCTAGCACCTGTAATTCCTAGCGCCTGCTATTCCTAGCACCTGCAATTCCTAGCACCTGCTTTTCCTTGCACCTGCTTTTCCTAGCACCTGCTTTTCCTAGCACCTGCCATTCCTAGCACCTACTATTCCTAGCACCTGCCATTCCTAGTACCTGCGATTCCTAGCACCTGCCATTCCTAGTACCGTGCGCGTCCGACGAACTACGCCTTGCTTAGATTGACGTGCCAGGGTAAGAGCCTGCTGAGATCGCAGTGAGGTGAAGATAGCTGCTCTAAGCAGTGTTCGATGTAATCGAACGG
>NZ_JAKIKR010000053.1 GCF_023284025.1 Shewanella abyssi
CCGCTTGGTTTAATCATGCACAACAGTTTAACCAATCCTTTGGTTACGACGCACTGGGTCAAATTACCAGTATCGACAATAGTGATGGTTGGCAAGATATTAGCTATGACGCTATCGGCAATCGCTTAAGCCTCACCACACAAGCCGATACCGACTGGTACCGCAGTGCATTTGATTCAAATCGCTTATTGGCTACCACAGGTGAGCAGCAACGTCAGTTTGATTATGATGCCAATGGTAATATTGTTAGCGAGCAAACGGCAGAGGGAACCGTTAGCTATCAATACGGCCGCCTTAATAGGATGTTAAGCCATAGCATTGATGGCCAAACGACTCACTATAGCTATAACGCCAAAGGCCAGCGCAGCGCCAAGCTATTAGCTGATGGCAGCCGTATTCATTACCTGTATGACCAACAAGGACGGATGATTGCCGAAGCAAGCAACGGTAAGGTCCATCGTGAGTACATCTATCAAAATGGCCAACTACTGGCACTCGTCAATTTAACGGATGCAGGCAATGAGGTGTACTACCTAAGTAATGACCATTTAGGTCGGCCGGAAGTGGCAACGGATAAGTATGGTGAAGTGGTATGGCAAGCGAAAAACCTCGCCTTCGATCGCGAAGTGCTTATCGACAACATCGGCGGTCTAAACCTAGGATTGCCGGGTCAATATTACGATAGTGAGAAGGATAGCTGGCAAAATGGCTTTAGGGATTACGATGCTAAAACCGCAAGGTATATGCAGAGTGACCCGATAGGTTTGGCGGGAGGTAACAATTTATACCGCTATGCACTGAACTCGTCGTTGATCTGGTTTGATGAGACAGGTTTAGGGCCAAAAGATACTGGGGGTGATCCGAGTGAGCCGCCGAGAGATAGCTCTAGCTGCGGTTGCGGGTCATCATCGACGGGTGGTGAAAATTGGAATCAATTTAGAACAAATGATGGCAAGATTGAGGTTTATAGGTTTGGTCGATGGAATGAAACTTATCAGGGAAATAACAACATTATCAAAGATTTTGCTTCTGGTGTTATTCTGACTAATATCGGTGGAGTACTATCACAATCTTTAGTAGGTGAAACCATTGTTTTTTCATGGCCAGTTTTTCTCGGAAGCGCATTCGTAGGGAGTGTTTATACCGGTTACTCAGGAACTAGAGATTTTTATTCATGGCAAGCCGAAAATTATTCGGAAAGCGAAATCGAACAAATCAGAGCTTACAATCAGAGCTTACAAAAATGTTTAGGTGCCCGTGATGAATAAAGTAAAGTGGGAACATTTGAAATCAAAAGGTTTTACTTATTTTATGCTTTTATATGGATTGAGAATGGGATTTAGTTCCGCTTTTTTTGCGATTTCATTCAAAAATATCGGCTTACTCATTATTTACGATGAACATGTCAGCCAGCTAGATATTTTTTATGATGTGCATACAATTGGGCTATGGTTCTTTCTTTTGGGGTTTCCTAGTGCATATTTAACATGGAAGGGGTATATGAAAAAATTTGCTAATTAATTGGTAATTTATAATGATAAAGGGGTCGGAGTGAATTAGGGAGATTGAGATACTTTTTCTCATCTGAGTCACTCGCGCTAGAGTAAATACTCTAGCGCATTTCTGTCCAGAAGCGTGTCAGACGCTACCTTGAACTTGCTGGCAGAGCATGTGCTGTGGGGCGTGCAAGCTTCTAAATCACGGATGATTTAGCAGAGCCTACATGGACGTACTTGTGGCGTCTTGCTAAGACACAGGGCGCATGCTCTGCAATTTCAATATGGCCTGATAATTTCAGACTTAAAGGCACTAGATACCGGCCCAGAAGCTTCACTCGGCAATTGCTCCCTGCATTGCTCTACCTCCTGAATCTGACCTACACGGACGTAGGAAATGCCATTGTTGTTGGAACTATCAACGGCCATTCAGTCGCGGGATGACGGATCTGGCTCAGATGTTAGACGTAAACTAGCTCATTTCTGTCCAAAATCGAGTTACGTCAGCAGTAAAGATATTTGTGAACGCCAAGGGAGTGAAGATTCTAAATTTTCAGTAATCCTCTGAGCAGCACAGTGTACTTTTTAGTGGTTACTAAAGATGATCATGATGAATTCCCAATCTGAAACGAGCGTCTTCAGGTTGGGTAGGTATATACTGGTCTGAATATTTGCTCTATTAATAGTTGGCAAAATCCTTTAGGTTAAGGATAAATTAACTATAACTATAACTATAACTATAACTAGAGAGACACTCCGATGAAATCCGCCGTAGAGCAGCTATCGACTTATAAAAGTGTGCACTTAAATCCCAGTAACATAAAGACCCATTTTTTCGGTGTGCCACTGATTATTTGGTCGGCCTTTGTTGGTTTTAATCTTATCCCAATCAATTTTGCTGTGTTTGATAATCCAGTGATTAGCTTTAATGTCGCGACTATTTTTGCTGTTTTTGTATTAGCATATTATTTTATGTTGCATGCAAAGCTCGCGATCGGTTTGACCCTATTCATTATTCCGGTGCTATACACCTCTAGCATCGTTGCCCAATATAATGGCGCCGGATACCTCGCTATAGCAACCTTCGTCATAGGGTGGGTCATTCAATTTATTGGTCACAAATATGAGAAGGCAAAGCCCGCTTTTGTTGACGATCTGAATCAGCTGCTTATTGGGCCATTCTTTTTGATGGCTGAAGTGTATTTTAAGTTGGGTTTAGAAAAAGAGTTATTAGCAGAAATTACCCCCCTTGCACGAGATAAGCGCAGAGCGATTGAAGCGGCGAAAAAAGCCAAGGCGACTTAAGACGCTGCAACAAAAAACGCTAATCGTTTGATTAGCGTTTTTTAGCATTACTTTATTTTGGGTTGCTCATAATGCTTAGGCAGCACTCGCACGGTTTTAACCATATTATCACCGAGTTCAATGACTTCAATTGGGTAACCTGCGATACGCATGCTGGTTTTGATTGTTGGGATCTCTTCCAAATGCTCTAATATCAAACCATTGAGCGTTTTAGGGCCATCAATTGGAAAGTGCCATTCCATCTCTTTGTTCAATTCACGAATGTTAATCGTGGCTTCAATAAGAAAGCTGCCATCTTGTTGCTCGCTAATGTCTTCACTCGGAGTGGTCACCATTGAGGTGGTGTAATCACCGACAATCTCTTCCAGAATATCCTCTAGTGTGACCAATCCTTGAATGTCGCCATATTCATCAACGACTAGACCAATACGCTCTTTGTTTTGCTGAAAGTTACTCAGTTGTACGTTCAGTGGGGTGCCCTCTGGAATAAAGTACAACTCTTTAACCGCGCGCAGTAACGAGGATTTGCTGAACTGCCCTTTAGACTGCAGCCGTAGTGCATCGCGTAGATGGACAAAGCCTACTGCGTCATCAACGGTGTCGCGATAGAGTAGAACCCGTGTATGTGGGCTCTGAATAACTTGTTTATTAATGCTCTTAAACTCGTCATTGATGTTGATAGCATATAGGTCTGAACGTGGCACCATCACATCTTCGACTGTCACCTTTTCTAAATCCATGATCGACAGTAGCATCTCTTGATGTCGTCTTGGGATTAATGCACCCGCTTCGTGCACGACTGTTCGAAGCTCCTCTTGGCTTAAAGCATCAGAGGTTTTTGTCGAACTTATCCCAACGAGTCTAAGTACACCGGAGGTAATGAAATTGACAGCTTTTACGAATGGAGAAAGTACGATGAGTAAAAAACGTAATATATAGCTCGATGGAAAAGCGATACGTTCTGGGTGCAATGCGGCAAATGTTTTAGGCGTCACTTCGGCAAAAACCAATACGACTAGTGTCAGTACACCGGTGGAGATAGCAATACCCACATCACCAAATAGGCGTAATCCAATAATAGTCGCAATTGACGAGGCAAGGATATTGACCAGATTGTTGCCAATGAGGATGAGCCCAATCAATCTATCGGGCCGTTCCAGCAGCTTAGTGGCTCGAATCGCACCTTTATGCCCGCTCGATGCCAGATGGCGTAGACGATAGCGGTTTAAGGTCATCATTGCTGTTTCAGATCCTGAGAAATAGGCTGAAAGTAAAATCAAGACGGCTAAAACAGACAATAGTAGGCCGGTGGATATTTCGTCCAAAAGATGGAGCTCCGCTGTGGATTAATTAAAACTGTAAAAAATAGTAATTACAGATATTTCGAAAGCATGTCAAGTTTGGCTCAATGCTTAGCTGATTGAGCCCCTTGACGAAGATTAGATTTAGCTGAGGATCAACTCTTTAACAATGCGGGCACCAAAGTAGGCGAGCGACAGTAGCACTCCGCCTGTCAAGGTATAAGCAACCGCGGTCCTAATCTTACAACCCACCCAATATTGTTGGGCCAACATCGCTATGTAGACGCACCAAGCGAGGATGGACAAAACGGCTTTGTGGCCTTTGCCCTCTTCAAACATATCGTCGAGGAAGATAAAGCCGGTAGCGAGCGCTAAGCTTAATAAAACCACTCCGACAATAACAAGATGATAAAGCTGCTTTTCGACTGTCATCAGCGGTGGCATGTGCGATGCCATGATGAGTTTTTTATTCTTGAGTCGATTCTTAATAATGGCTAACTGGATGGCGTAGAGTGCGGCGATCATTAATGCACTGTAGGCCATTAATGACAGAACGACATGCACTAGTACATCAGGGTGGACCTCAAAATGGATAATGTATTCTGGTGGCACTAGCCATAAAAGCGCAACTGAGATTACCGAGCAGGCATAAACCACAGGTACAACGACGATGACTTTAAGACGGAACAGTAAGATGGTGAAGCTGAAGGCGATGATCCAATTCACCATTGAGATGACATTGGTCAGGCTAAAGTTCTGTCCGTCTCCGGTAAAGGTCGCTTGTGACAGTGCCGCAGCGTGTAAAACAACACCAATGGCTGCTATTCCTGCAACTAATTTTCGGTTTGGTCCGTCTGCGTGAAAAAGACGAGTCGCGACGAGAACCAAAGCAATACTGTAAAAAAACATGGCTGACGCTGAAAAAATAACCATTGAGTATTAACCTATTGTTTTGTGAACTTATTGTTCTATTGACTTGTTGGCTGAGCCAAAAAGTCAAAGCTGACTAAACGACACTTATATTAACTTGATTCACACATAAGTTGAATGACTGAATCACAAATCGTAATGCACTAGGTTTCCATTCTAAACTGAATCGAGTTTAATCACGGAAATAGCGTACAACGCTTGGCATTAGAATAACATGAGCTCGGGTTATTTGGGCAGTGACATTGGTTGCAAAATTCAGTGGATTCTATGTCTTAGGTCCGTTTTTTTGCAAAATGTTCCCTTTAGAAGCAAATGTAAGCCAAGTTACTTGGTTCATTGAGTAGCATAATATCTGGGCATCGCTATAATACGGCCCATCAATATCAATTTTAAACGGTAAGAACTGGATAATGTTTGAGAACTTAACTGACAGACTGTCACGTACGCTGAAAAATATCAGCGGCCGTGGTCGCTTAACGGAAGAGAACGTTAAGGAAACCTTGCGCGAAGTTCGCATGGCACTACTTGAGGCCGACGTTGCCTTACCAGTTGTACGTGACTTTGTTAACAGCGTAAAAGAACGCGCTGTCGGCCAAGAGGTAACGAAAAGCCTAAGTCCCGGCCAGGCATTTATTAAGATTGTTCAAAGCGAGCTAGAAAATGCGATGGGCGAAGCTAATGAAGCTTTGGACCTATCAGCTCAGCCTCCAGCAGTCATTATGATGGCCGGCCTGCAAGGTGCGGGTAAAACCACCAGTGTTGCCAAACTTGCAAAGTTCTTACGCGAGCGCGAAAAGAAATCTGTGCTAGTGGTGAGTGCTGACGTATATCGCCCTGCCGCAATCAAGCAGCTAGAAACGTTAGCAGCAGAAGTGGAAGTCGAGTTCTTCCCATCAGATGTCAGCCAAAAACCGGTTGATATTGCCAAAGCGGCCATAGCGCACGCCAAGCTTAAGTTCATTGATGTGGTTATTGTCGATACTGCAGGTCGTTTGCATGTTGACGAAGCCATGATGGATGAGATTAAAGAGCTGCACGCTACTGTTAATCCGGTCGAGACCCTGTTTGTGGTTGATGCCATGACCGGTCAAGACGCGGCAACCACTGCCAAAGCCTTTAATGAGGCATTGCCTCTTACGGGTATCGTTCTAACTAAGGTTGATGGTGATGCTCGCGGCGGTGCGGCATTGTCTATTCGTCATATTACCGGTAAGCCGATTAAATTCTTGGGTGTCGGTGAAAAAACCGACGCACTTGAAGCTTTCCATCCGGACCGAATTGCTTCACGTATTCTCGGTATGGGCGATGTCTTGTCGCTTATCGAAGAGGTAGAGCGCGGCGTCGATAAAGAAAAGGCGATGAAGCTTGCTGCGAAAGTGAAGAAAGGCGGTAGCTTTGATTTAGAAGACTTCCGCGAACAGCTGCAGCAGATGAAGAACATGGGCGGCATGATGAACATGATAGAGAAGCTTCCAGGCGTGGGTCAGTTACCCCCTGAAGCACTTGCTCAAGTTCAAGATGGTAAAATGACCGGGCAGATGGAAGCGATTATTAATTCAATGACGGCAGGTGAGCGTCAGCGACCTGATATTATTAAGGGTTCACGCAAGCGCCGCATCGCAATGGGGTCGGGTACACAAATTCAAGACGTAAACCGTTTACTTAAACAGTTTACCCAAATGCAGAAGATGATGAAGAAGATGTCGGCCAAAGGCGGCATGAAAAAGATGATGCGTGGTATGAGTGGTATGTTACCACCAGGCATGAAAATGCCTGGACGCTAGTCTATTATTAATTATTCGGTACATAATTTTACAGGCTAGGATGAGTTTTCGTTCTAGCCTGTAAATCGTTTTTGGCGTAATAAACGTCGATTACGGTTGCATTCGCTGGTCAGTCAGGTAATATCTGCCAGCTTTCTATCTGGGGCTCTCCGCGAACACGGAGTTTCAGTTTTTATTTTTGCTTGATAAAAAGCAAATCATTAGAGGATACAAAACGCATGGTTACCATTCGTTTAGCTCGTGGCGGCGCAAAAAAGCGTCCATTTTATAACATCGTTGTTGCTGACAGCCGTAACGCCCGTGACGGTCGTTTCATTGAGCGTGTTGGCTTTTTTAACCCATTAGCTCGTGGCCAAGAAGAAGCTTTACGCTTAGATCTTGACCGCGTTGAGCATTGGGTTGCTAACGGTGCTGCTACATCTGATCGTGTAGCAAAATTGATCAAAGACGCTCGTAAAGCAGCTGCTTAATAGCGTTAAGGTATAGATTGATGAGCAGTAAACAAGAACCCGTCGTACTTGGTAAATTAGGTTCAAGTCATGGCATTAAAGGTTGGTTGAAGATCACTACCTATACCGATTCTGTTGAAGGTATTTTTGATTATTCTCCTTGGTTGTTAAAAGAGCAAGGTGAATGGCGTGAGGTTAAAGTCCTCCAGTGGCGCATGCAAGGTAAAGCCGTAGTTGCTTGTCTTGAAGGCGTAGAAACACGGGATCAGGCTCAGGCTCTTACAAATTGTGAGATAGCCGTAACTGCGGAGCAGATGAACGTTTTACCAGAAGATGAATTCTACTGGCGAGACCTTATCGGATGTGAAGTGGTTAATACCAAAGGTTATAACATGGGTAACGTGCAGGAGATCGTGGAAACAGGATCAAATGACGTACTTCTTGTTAAAGCTAACGCAAAAGATGGCTTTGGCAAAGCGGAACGAATGATCCCCTTTGTCACCGAACAGTTCATCATTAAGGTGGATTTGACGGCAAAACAGATTTTAGTGGATTGGGATCCGGACTTTTAAGTCGAGGTACAGCAGATGTGGTTAGGGGTAGTAACCCTGTTTCCGGAGATGTTTCGTGCCGTAACAGACTTTGGGGTAACGGGTCGTGCAGTTAGCAAGGGTTTGCTAGAGATGCATACGTGGAATCCTCGTGATTTCACCCATGATAAACATAACACAGTGGATGACCGCCCATACGGTGGTGGCCCTGGCATGTTAATGATGGTGCAACCTCTACGTGATGCCATCCATGCAGCAAAAGCTGCAGCTGGAAAAGAGGCAAAGGTGATCTACCTTTCTCCTCAAGGCCGTAAGCTGACACAGCAAGGCGTTGAAGAGTTAGCAAAGTCATCCAGTTTGATTTTAGTGTGTGGACGATACGAAGGTGTCGATGAGCGCATTATTCAAACTGAAGTGGATGAAGAGTGGTCGATTGGAGATTACGTGCTTTCGGGCGGTGAGATACCAGCGATGACTTTGATTGATTCAGTATCAAGGCTAGTTCCTGGCGTGCTAGGAAAAAAGGCTTCGGCAGAGCAGGATTCCTTCTCTGACGGTTTATTGGATTGTCCCCACTATACGCGTCCGGAAAGTATGGATGGACTGGATGTTCCAGCCGTATTGTTAAGTGGCAACCACGAACATATTAGACGCTGGCGTTTGCAACAAAGTCTCAGTAGAACTTTGTTAAGACGACCAGAATTACTTGAAAATCTAGCTCTGACTGGCGAACAAGAGAAGCTTTTAGCCGAATTTGTAGACAGCATCAAACAAGATGATTAGTCGAAGCGTAGTTATTACTAGAATGGAGTTTATTTAATGAATAACATCATCAAAATGCTCAACGAAGAGCAAATGAAAACCGACGTACCAGTATTTGGTGCCGGTGATACAGTAGTTGTTAAAGTACGTGTTGTAGAAGGCGGTAAAGAGCGTCTACAGGCGTTCGAAGGCGTTGTAATCGCTAAGCGTAACCGCGGCGTTCACTCTGCATTCACAGTACGTAAAATCTCTAATGGCGAAGGTGTTGAGCGTGCGTTCCAAATTCACAGCCCAATCATCTCTAGCATCGAAGTTAAGCGTCGCGGCCGTGTTCGTCGTGCTAAGCTTTACTATCTACGTGAACGTTCAGGTAAGTCTGCACGTATTCGTGAGAAGCTAGCTACTAAGTAATTACGCTTTAGTAATAATTAGTTTAGCTAAAAAAAGATGCAGTGTTCGCATGAGAAACCGCCTATATGGCGGTTTTTTGTTGGCTGTAATTTAGTAAAGGCTGTCTCAATGACACTTTGTTTTCGTCGCTGTGACGTCTCTTAATATATAAACTCGTCAACTCTTTAGCTCGTTATTTTTGTCGATTGGGCCGGCTACAGCGCCTTAAAGCATAAATTTATTCATTTATCCCATTTGTGCTTGATCTTCATCTGACACACAGGCATAGTGCTTTCAAGGTGTAATGGTGTAGCAGTACGCAATTACAGTTAATTTTATAGGATAGACTTCTAATTCGGTCAATAGTGCTAATAGATATTGGAAGATGAAAACTCAAATCAGGTGATAAGCATGCAGCAAGATACGATAAACAACGTTCATATTAGTTCAGAGAAAGTGTTAGTGACTCCAGAGGAGCTAAAGCGCGATCTTCCCTTGTCTGCTCATGCTAGCCAGTATGTTCTTAATGCCCGCAGAACAGTGGCTGACATCGTACATAAGCGCGATAACCGAGTGTTAGTCATTGCTGGACCTTGCTCTATTCATGATATCGATGCTGCTAAAGAGTACGCACTTAAGCTTAAGAAACTGCATGATGAGCTAGGCGAGCAGTTTTACGTGTTGATGCGTGTTTACTTTGAAAAACCACGTACTACCGTGGGCTGGAAAGGCATGATTAATGATCCTGATATGAACGAGTCATTTGACGTTGATAAAGGCTTGCGTAAAGCGCGTGAATTGATGATTTGGCTGGCCGAGCTTGGGCTTCCTGTCGCCACTGAAGCGCTCGATCCCATTAGTCCCCAGTACATGTCAGAACTTATCACTTGGTCAGCGATTGGCGCTCGTACTACTGAATCGCAGACACACCGCGAGATGGCATCGGGGCTTTCTATGCCAGTCGGATTCAAAAACGGTACCGATGGCAAACTGGGTGTTGCAATTAACGCGCTAGAGTCTGCAGCAAGCGGTCACCGCTTTATGGGGATCAACCAACAAGGGCAAGTCTCATTGTTGCAAACAGCGGGTAACCCTGATGGGCACGTTATTTTACGCGGTGGTAAAGCACCAAATTATGATGCGGCCAGTGTCGAGGAGTGTGAAAAACAGTTGCATGGGGCGAAATTGAATGCCCGCCTGATTGTTGATTGCAGCCATGGTAATTCAGCAAAAGATCACAATAAGCAAAAGCCCGTGTGTGAGGATGTGTTTAGCCAAATCGTTAATGGTAATCAGTCTATTATTGGGGTGATGCTTGAGAGCCACCTTAATGCAGGTAAGCAAAGCAGCGATCTGCCGTTTAATGAGTTAGCTTATGGCGTGTCAGTGACTGATGCATGTATCGATTGGCAATCAACCGCAGCATTATTACGCACCGGCGCTGCAGACTTAGCTTCAGTATTACCTACAAGATTTGATATGCTGAAAGTTGCGAACGGCTGATGGAAGAGAGAGTAATGAACGAGAAGACCACTGCAGAGCTTGAAAACCTCAGAGGCTTAATTGATGGCGTTGACCAGCAGTTACTGCATCTACTGAGAAAACGATTAGATCTAGTGGCACAAGTTGGTGCTGTTAAGCACGGTGCAGGCTTGCCCATTTATGCCCCTCAGCGTGAAGCATCAATGCTGGCAAAACGTCGCGGCGAAGCAGCTGCGATGAATGTAGAACCACAGTTAATCGAGGATATTCTAAGGCGCTTAATGCGCGAGTCTTACCTTAATGAGAAGGACGTAGGCTTTAAGCAAGTCAATACCGAACTTGGTCATGTGGTTATTGTTGGCGGTGAAGGCAAGCTCGGCGGTCTGTTTTCGCAAATGCTGACCTTGTCAGGGTATGAAGTTAGGTCTTTAGATAAGGACGACTGGGCTAATAGTCAGACCATTTTTGATGGTGCTGGTTTAGTTATTGTGACGGTACCGATTAGCATTACCTGTGATTTGATTGCTAGCAAGCTAACGCAATTACCAGATCATTGTATTCTTGCTGACTTAACGTCGATTAAAACTGCACCTGTTGAAGCCATGTTAGCGGCGCACTCAGGCCCTGTTTTAGGTTTGCACCCCATGTTTGGTCCTGATGTCGGCAGCTTAGCTAAGCAAGTGGTCGTAGTTTGTCATGGTCGTGATAAGTCTCAATACCAATGGTTGATTGAACAGATTGAGATCTGGGGCGCACGTATCGTTGAAGCTGAACCTGAGAAGCATGATAAAGCGATGCAACTGGTGCAGGCAATGCGACATTTCTCCTCTTTTGTTTACGGACTTAACCTCTATAAAGAGGAGGCTGATATAGGATCTCTACTGCAGTTTAGTTCACCTATATATCGTTTAGAGCTAGCGATGGTGGGGCGTCTATTTGCCCAGAGCCCGGAGTTATATGCAGATATTATTTTTGCTCAAGAAGAAAGCTTAGTGGCGATTAGCGATTACCTTGATAACTATTCGCAAGCCCTGTCGATATTAAAGTCAGGCAACCGAGAAGCGTTTGTTAAACAGTTCGAAGAGGTGGCACAGTGGTTCGGTGACTTTGCACCGCAGTTTCAAAGAGAAAGTCGGGCAATGTTGCAATCGGTCAATGATATGAAAACAGATTAATGTGATATGAATAGATTGATAAAAAAGGAGCTTAGGCTCCTTTTTTATTGTCAAAACAAAGGTAAATAGTAATGAGAATGAACAGTATTATTAATGCTGTTTTTAGCCCGCGCCAATATCATGTTAATTTTGAGCAATTAGTCAACATTAGCGGATGCTTAAGGTGATCTCATTCATAGTTTTCACCATTATCCGTAGAAAATACTTTTGCAATTTCTTAATCGGCGTAAACTAATTCAAAAGATGCAAATTATATGCATGTATTAAGTATTAGGAGTAAATGTCGTGTTTTGTATTCAATGTGAGCAAACAATTAGAACGCCTGCGGGCAATGGCTGTAGTTACACTCAAGGTATGTGTGGTAAGACTTCGGATACATCTGACCTTCAAGATCTACTCATCTATATACTTCAAGGTGTATCAGCTTACGCTGTACGAGCACGTGAAGTTGGCGTTGTTGATCACGAGATTGACACCTTTGTACCAAAGGCATTTTTCGCGACATTAACTAACGTGAACTTTGATGATGACCGTATTATTGGATACACGACACAAGCGAATATTTTCCGTAGCCGTTTGCAAACAGCTTATGAAGCGAAATGCGCTGAATTAAATATTGAAGCAAAAGCGCCGACAGCAACAATGCAGTTAGTATTAGGTGCAACTAAGCCTGAAATGCTTTCTCAAGCGCCTCAAGCAGCTGCTAACCGTGGCAAAGACGAAGTTCATGAAGATATCATGGGTCTACGTTTACTTTGTTTATACGGCCTTAAAGGCGCTGCTGCATATATGGAGCATGCTCGCGTACTGGACCAAACCAACGATGAAGTTGCCGGTGAATTCCACGAAATCATGGCGTTCTTAGGTGAAGACTCTGTTGATGGTGACAAGCTGTTTGAAACTGCAATGCAGATTGGTCAACTTAACTATCGCGTAATGGCGATGTTAGATGAAGGCGAGACTCACTCATTCGGCCACCCAGAGCCGACTCAAGTGAACACCAAATCTATAAAAGGTAAGGCTATCTTGGTGTCGGGTCATGACATGAAAGATCTAGAGCTTATCTTGCAACAAACTGAAGGCAAGGGCATTAACGTATTCACTCACGGTGAAATGTTACCAGCGTTAGCTTACCCAGAACTTAAAAAATTCCCACACCTTGTCGGTAACTACGGTAGTGCATGGCAGAACCAGCAAAAAGAATTTTCTAACTTCCCAGGTGCCGTCGTAATGACGTCTAACTGTATTGTTGACCCGAATGTGGGCGATTATTCTGACCGTATTTTCACTCGTAGCATTGTTGGCTGGCCTGGTGTTAGTCACATTGTCGGTGATGATTTTAGTGCCGTTATTGCTAAAGCAGAGTCTTTAGAAGGCTTCGCCTATGATGAGATCCCCCATCTAATCACTATCGGCTTCGCTCGTAACGCACTAATGGCTGCAGCGCCAACCGTGATTGAGAATGTGAAAAGTGGTGCTATTAAGCATTTCTTCTTGGTTGGTGGCTGTGACGGCGATAAGGAAGAGCGTGGTTACTTTACCGATATAGCAACGCAAGCGCCTGCTGACTCGATTATTCTGACACTGGGTTGTGGTAAGTATAAGTTCAACAAACTTGAGTTTGGTGACATTAACGGTATCCCACGTCTATTGGATGTTGGTCAGTGTAATGATGCTTATTCTGCTATCCAGCTTGCTATTGCATTGTCTGAAGCATTTGAATGCGACATCAATGAATTACCATTGAGCATCGTTCTGTCTTGGTTTGAGCAAAAAGCGATTGTAGTGTTACTGACGCTATTGTCACTAGGTGTGAAGAACATTTTGACTGGCCCAACAGCGCCAGCATTCCTAACTGAAAACTTGGCTAAAGTCTTAGAAGAGAAGTTTGGACTGCGCACAACTACAACAGTTGAAGCGGATCTTAATCGCATTCTAAACGTGGCTTAAATGCCTGTTTAGTCGGTGATGAGTAAATAAAAGTGGCCACTCAAAAGTGGCCATTTTTATGTCAGAAGTATTCTAAAAATCTAGGTTAAAATGATATGGCTAATAATATAAATATGTCGGCGACAGAGCCGTTTGAAGCTGAGCAGTGGCAAGCAGGCGAACATCAGTTAGTGTGTGTTGAAAAGTGGAACGAGACTCACGATGTCATGAGTTTTCGCTTTCAAGGCATCAAGCCGGTAAAGTTTCATTTTAAGCCAGGGCAGTTTTTAACATTGCTATTAGATATTAATGGCGAGAAAATCGGCCGTAGTTACACCATTAGCTCATCGCCTTCGCGCCCATTCTCAGTGGTGCTGACGGTAAAGCAGATTGAAGGCGGCAAAGTATCTAACTACTTGGCTAATCATCTAGAGGTCGGCCATGTCGTCCGCGCGCTTGGACCGGATGGTGCATTTAACCTTATTGATATTGCCGCTGATAACTATCTGTTTTTAAGTGCAGGCTGTGGCATTACGCCGATGTACTCGATGTCTCGATGGTTAGCGGATACTCAAATTAGCCCTGACGTTTGCTTCTTACACAGTGCAAAATCAACTGAAGATCTTATTTTTAAACAATCTCTTGAGCAGATAGCGGAGCGTAGTAGTCAATTTAAACTCAATTATATTTTAGAAAACGTTGACGCTGAGCCTTGTGCTCATGTTGACCAGCAGGCGGGTCGTTTATCTGCCGACAACTTGCAGCGCCTAGTGCCAGACTACCAATCTAGAACCGTGTTTGTTTGTGGCCCAGAGCCATACATGGCTGCGGTAAAAGCATTACTTGAGTCGCTTAATTTTAATATGGCGCAATTTCATCAAGAAAGCTTTGGCTCATTCAAAGGTGATCTCGCAGAGCTTGCTGCAGCAAAAGAAAGTGCGGACAGCGTTGAGAGCGATGATGGTGGCTTTATGTTGCGCATTGGCGATAGAGTACGCTCAATGAGCAGCGCACAAACGGTGCTCGATGGTGTTGAAGCTGAAGGGTTACCTATCATTGCAGCTTGTCGCTCTGGTGTATGTGGCGCGTGTAAATGCAAGGTGGTCGAGGGTGAAACTGAATCCTCTAGTCAGATGTCACTAACGGCCGATGAAATAGCACAAGGCTATGTTTTGGCTTGTTCTACAAAGTTGAAGTCTGATGTGACGCTAGAGCTGTAGTCACAAAGCGCCATCAATTGTTAATAAATTTGAAATAAATTAGTAGTGAAAGTTGCGTAAGTCACTATGAGAAAGTAAGGTTAATGACAGGACGTGATGGAATTTACGCCTGTCTTTTCTTTCTTGACGGAGTGGCTATGACATCAACAACGCATTTAGCAGCATTACCTCTAGAAGATAAAAGCCTTGCTCACATGTTATATGGGCTTATGGCCTGTTTTCCTGTGCTGTTACTCCCCGCCGTTCTGAGTCTATTGATTAACTTAAACCAGCGTCAAAACACCCTAAGTTCAGTTCTCGTGTCCCACCTTAGATGGCAACGCTGGTCGATTATCGGCATGTTGCTGCTTATGTTAGTGGGCTACTTAAGTAATCAACCCTGGTTAAGTGGCACACTTTATGTTGCTGGCGCAGTTTGGTTTAGCGGTCGTATTTTTAAGGGCTGGCTGAGCCTAGTAGAGGGTCGCTGTATCTAGTCTCCTTTTCATCCATTCCCCCGTTTAAATTGATGAGTACAGTCTGTGACTCGTTACGAAATTCTAGCCTTCTTTCTGCGCTTTCTTTAGTTATATAGCTTATCTCTTACGTATACACCGTTGGCAAGATCACATGACTATTACGGCGCTCGCGTTGCTATTAAGCCTACTTATATTGGCGGCAGACAAGATATTTGGTGTCTCTGTTTATTCGAGTTTAGCGCGCTGAGTTCGCCTACAGATCCGATTGCGGTATCGGCTTGGTTATTTCTGTCGCTATTTCACCAGTGGTCTCCTCTACTGAGCCATTAACGATGGCGGGTATAACCGGTTTATTTTTGCAAGAGGTGGTAGTAGTTTTCTCTATCTTGTTCCTAGCTTGATTGATAAGAGTCACGCTGAAGAAGAGAAGGGGGCTGATTAATTTTAAAATATTCGATATAGGATTAAATAACGACCGCCAATAGATATTGGCGGCCGACGTATGACTGCTTTACAGCGCTTGTTACTCGTAATCGATATAGACTATCGGTACAGGTTATTGAGTAGATCGTTAAGCAATTTTTGTTGCTCTTCGCTCACACCTACTTGTTCAATATTAGCAATGTTAACCACAATACCGTCACCACCAAGTTGCTTAATTGCTTTGGTAAAGTTGGGTAATTTCAGAGTGTCAACCGCATAGCAAGGGTTTACGATTACCGGTAAGTGGCTGGCATTTTTAAGCTCAACTAAAGCGGCCAAATCGAGAGAGGGCTTCCCCGAATTATTGAGTGTACTTACGCCTGATTCACATAAGGCTAATTGCTGATTCCCCTGGCTTAATACCATTTCGGCCGCATTAAGGAAGTCATCGACGCTGGCCATGGTGTTGCGCTCTAATATGATAGGCAGTAACAGTGACCCAAGTTGGGTGAGTATGGCTTGGTTGTACATTTGCGTGCCTGATAACATAATCATATCACCAAGTTGTGCGGCAATGGCGAGGTCTGTTTCATGTTCAACCATTAAGATGCAAACCAGACCAAATTGATCCAAGGTATGCTTGAATTTATTGAGAGAGCTCAGTAAGTCACTTTGTTGACTTAAGCCTTGGATCACAATCGCTTGAAAACCTGACTCCTTGAGTGCTTTAGCACGCTGCTCAAATTGGCTGATGTCGAAAGGCAATTGCAGCTGAGCTATCGCTGCTGAATGATTATTGCCGATGCTAAGTTGGCCGCAGACTATCTCGGTCGATGTTGTTTTATAAGCTTTGCTATAACGTTTCTGCTTACTGCTTGCCATACTTGGTGTTGCAGTTGATTTAGAGGTGCTTGGTTCAATCATCAGCTGGCTATTGCTGAGCTGAGTAGGATTAACCGTTTCGCATGGATAGCAGCCTAGCACTTTGATAAAGCGAGTGGTTCTTTCTAACTCTTTCAGTGCTGCCTGCATAGGTTCACTTGATAGGTTAGCGTCAATGTCAAGGTAGAACATCTCCTCCCAAGGTGTACCTGGGATAGGGCGTGATTCCAACTTACTCATATTCAGGTTTCTGGCTTTCAACACCAGTAATGCTTCAACCAAGGCACCAGGCTTTTGCCCTGTCGCCATAATGAGTGTGCATTTTGCGGGTAATTGCTCTGGTACATCAACCGCCTTGCGTGCAACGACAATGAAACGGCTTTGGTTAATTTTTTGGTTAGCTAAACCGGTATCAATAGCTTCGAGTTGGTATAATGCGCCGCCTTCACTACTGCCTATAGCTGCAACACTATTATTGCCAGCGTTACACACCATCTCCATCGCTTCTGCGCTGCTTGAACAGTACTCTAACTTGAAGTCGCCATGTTGGCTTAGATAGCGACTGCATTGGCTTATCGGTTGTGGATGGGCGTAGACGGTTTTTATATTATTAATATTTGCGCCATTATTCGCCAGTAAGCAATGGCCAACTTCGATAGTGGTTTCACCGACAATGGCTAGACTGGTATGTTGCAGCACATCATAAACTTCGTTGATGGAACCTGATGAAGTATTTTCAATAGGTAAAAAACCATAATCAGCATGGCCAGATTCAACTGCTTGAACTATCTCATCAAAGCTTTTGCAACCCAAATCTTGCATTTCGACTTGGCGTCTGTCGCAATAACGACTGGCGGCTAAATATGAATAAGAGCCTCGAGCGCCAAGGTAGGCTACGCAATACTGCTGTTGTTGAGTTGCTGGATTGGCACGCCCATGAAGGTAGGCTTGTTGGTTAAGTACTGAGTCTTCAATAATGCTCTGGTATAACGAAATCACATAGTGTGCATCCAAGCCCTGTTCTCGGCCTTGTTTGACGAGGCGTGCCAGCAGCTCTTTTTCGCGGGTAGTATCACGTATAGGCCTAACATCGACTTCTTTGCTGCGAGCAACATCTAAACTTAACTCTCGGCGTTTTGCTAATAAAGCCAAAAGGTCGTTGTCGAGAGTGGTGATCTGCTCCCGAGTGTGGTTTAAAGGTTGTGGTTTGCTCATTTTGGCCTCTACATTTTTGTTTAGCGCGCTTAGAATTAAAAAAGCCTCCCGTGTGGGAGGCTTTGGAATTTTCACTTTCGTTTTTACACCGAAATTCCGCCTCCGAGGGTGGGGGGCACAAAAAAGAAAGTAAAAAATGCGGTTTGGATTATATTCATGGATTTAAACTAAAGCCGAGGCGGTTTACTGTCAATCAAAACTTAGCCAATTTGAAAGTTTTGTAATAAAAAGCGCACTCGAGGTGCGCTTTTGAACAAAAGTTAGTAAATAATATCAAGCTGCGTATTCCTCCTCATTGCTGTCGTTAAAGCCGTCATCAATTGCATCATCTTCTCTTTTAAGTGTTGCATGGCGTTGGCTTTCGGGTTTATGTGTAAGGCGATTTAGCTGTTTCTCCAGCTTTTGTCCCATTGCAGTAATTGCTGCGTATAGGTCTTCATGTTTCGCCTGGGCAAATAAGTTGGCACTAGGAATACCAACTGAAGCTTCAACCTTAAAACCTTGTTTCTCCTGCTGTATGATTACGTGTGGATTAATAAGCTGCACATCGTGTCGTGCTAATTTCTCTAATCTTGCTTCAATACGTTCGCGGATAGATTCAGTAACTTCGAAGTGCTTGCTAGTAATCTTTATCATATTTCGAACCTTTTGTTGTTTCCTTGAATTCAGACTAACAATCTGACTAACGAAAGTTGTGATCTAAATCACGTTTTGCAGGCTCTTCTAATCTGTTCGCTTTTTATTTGATCACTTAGATAAATATAGTCAATAACTGTCAAAATTTCCTTGAAAACGCTGTAAAACAGGTTCATATTTGAATGGATAAGGGGGCGGCTGAAATGGCCTTTTTGCAAAAATCTTAGCGTTAATAACCTCATAGCTCTATCCTCCTTGCCAATATATAATGCCTACAAAAGACCAATTCATTTGTAAGAGTGATTATCCATGACGCAAAACTTAGTCAAAGTAAAAATATGGGACGTTCCAACGCGACTCTTTCATTGGGGCATGTTGTGTTTGCTTGGCGGTTTATGGTGGACGGCGGAGTCGGCAGAGATGGAGTGGCATCAACTTCTGGCCTATAGCTTGCTGATCCTGATTGGAATGCGTTTGCTGTGGGGATTTATCGGCAGCGACACTGCTAAGTTCAGCCATTTCGTACACTCTCCGAAAACGGTGCTTAATTATGTGCGAAAAACCAAGCAGCACGGGATATCCGCTTCTATAGGGCATAACCCTATCGGTGGTTATATGGTTGTAGCGCTAATCTCTTTAGTCACACTACAGTTGGTTACAGGGCTTTTTGCAACGGATGAGATTTTTATAGAGGGTCCTCTTTATACAACCGTTAATGGCGATACTGCCTTATGGCTGACTTGGCTGCATAAGAAGAACTTTGACCTGATTTTAATCTTGGCTGCTATTCATGTATTAGCTGTTGGGGTGCATATGTTCAAAGGTGACAAAATTATAGCGGCGATGTTCAGCGGTTATAAGCGCTTACCTGGGGAGCTAGCGCAGCCGCTAGCATTTGTTTCTACACTTAAGGCCGTTATGATCGTAATGGTTATTGGGGCCTTGGTCGTTAATTACCTGATGCTACCGATTATTGAGATGCTGTAGTCACGGTCTACCGACTAAGTGGCTTTTGCTAGATTTGATGTGGTTGATTAGATGTAATTGCTCAAAGGTGGCGTTTAGAATTGATTGAAGAATAGAGCCAGCATTGTATCAATGCTGGCTTATGTTTTAACTAGTCTTTCTTGTAGACGTCATGGCAGCCTTTACAGCTTTTACCTGTATTCATAAAGGCTTTCTTCATCTCTTTTTTATCACCTTTCTGAGCAACTAAAGCGAGCACAGCTGCATTTTCTTGAAAGGTCTTCATCTTGGCATCAAAATCAGTTTCTTCGCTCCAGATTTTTGCGAGTGCTTCAGTCTCACCTTGGTCTGAACCAGCGATGAAACCTTCAAGAGGTAGCATAGAAAGTGCAGCAACATTAGTTGCTCGCATTGCGAATACGCTAGCATCGTAATCTTTCTTACCTTTTAGCATTGCGCCCATGTCACCAAAGTTATAGGCAATCATCCCAAAAGCAGATTGACGATAGTGAATGGCATCATCGGCGTCTTCAAAATTGTTGGCTTGCACACTGGTAGCAATAGTCGCGGTTGCAGCTAGTGCGATTAAACTCATCTTTAATGATATTTTCATGGTTACTCTCACGTTTTTATTATGTTATGTGACTTGCTTCGCTGCATTGTACCTATTTTTAGCGAGTCGACTCCATTCGTTTTTTGCCAAAATTACGCTTAGTCACAAATCAATTGATATCACGGCATTGTTTGCCCATATCAAAGTACGTGACTGAAGGTTGATTCCTGATAGACTAGCTGTAATGATGCACTAGTACGCCATTGAGGTTGAAATGCGAGCAGAGTGGGATTTAGTTTTAGACAAGGTGATGGCTCAAAATGATCATAGCGCCTTAGTGACGTTATTTGAGTTACTGCTAACGGAAGAGGAACGCAGCGCCGTCGCTGGTCGATTAAAGGTTTTTCAAACCTTATTGCACAAAGAGATGAGCCAGCGCCAAATAGCGCAAGAGTATCAAATCAGTATCGCGACAATAACGCGCTGCTCAAATTACCTTAAACATATGTCAGAAGAGCAACGCGAGCAGATAAAGCAGTTGACGCTGTAGCTAAAGGCATTTGGGTTCAAAATATCTATGTTTACGGTAACTGAGTCGCCGAAAAAAAACATACAGCCCATAGCTACATAGACAAAGCGCAAAAACAGGCGCTGCTTTTGAATTGAGCTTGCTCAGTAATATAGCGATAAGAAGGCATAACGCAGGGATATGTTCATATAGCGGGCTGGGGAACCAGCCTTTTTTTCGGCGTTTTTTGGCGTCGGTACGTCTATTGTTGGAGCGCAGCACATAAACTTTGCTGCCTAATAGATAGATGATAACTGCAGAGAGATGTGCAAGAGGTTGTTCGAGTAGTAAAAGAGTGACGCTACCGATAGCGACGTAGCAGTAGGGTAACGCTTCATAAACCGGTTTTGATAGCATTGGCAAATCCTTTGCGCAAATAATGCTGTTGATTGTAAGGTATAAAAAAACGCGCTTCATTGTTTGTTAATGAAACGCGTCTTAAATCAGTCTAAAGAGCTAGTGTCTGCAACCACAGCCACCGTTGCCATCGCAACCTTCTTTCACTTCTTTAGCTTCATCATCACTGCAGCATCCGCCTTCATGTGAATGTTCATGAGCGCCACCACCACCGCAGCATCCGCCTTCATGTGAATGTTCATGAGCGCCACCACCACCGCAGCATCCGCCTTCGTGTGAATGTTCATGAGCGCCACCACTGCAGCTTCCGCCAGCATGTGAATGTTCATGAGCGCCACCACCGCAGCTTCCGCCAGCATGAATATGGCCGTGAGCGATCTCTTCTTCTGTTGCCGTACGAACTTCTAGCACTTCAACATTAAAGCTCAGTGTCTGGCCTGCTAACGGGTGGTTACCATCAACAATTACCACGTCATCTTTTACTTCTGTAACTTGAACTGGACGTTGTCCCATTTCAGTTTCAGCGATAAAGCGCATGCCCGGAACGATATCTTCGATATCACCAAAAGCTGATAATGGCACTTCTTGGCGCAAACCGTCATGATATGCACCATAACCTTGCTCAGCATCAACGGTTACGTCGAGGACGTTACCTTGCTCTTTGCCTTCTAGAGCTGCTTCAAGGCCTGGGATCATATTTTCTGCGCCGTGCAAATACAGCATCGGCTCGCCTTCAAAAGAGCTTTCAACAAGCTGGCCTTTTGCATCTGATAATCGGTAATGGATGCTTACAGCACATTTTTCGGTGATTTTCATATTGGCTCCAATCGGTAATTTGGGCGCATTCTAGCTTGCTTTGTTTCAATTTGCGACAGCTTGAATCCACTTCTGCTACCTAAGCCACATCTTTATTAGAGGATGGAAGCATCCCAAATTCTTAATTTATTGCTGCTTATATCCAAACATAATAATGACTACTTTTTTATTTGGTTTGCACTCAAGTCTAAAATGAGTAAACGTAATTCAAGCCAAAATGATAAAATGAGCGTCTCTGTGAGCTTGTTGCTAATACTGGTATAGCCCTTATTATTGCTAATAACAAAAGCTACGCTCACGTAATTGGTATTAAATTACAATCGCTTACGGTGTTTTTTTTGTTTTTGCTTACCTAAAAACAACATGAATGTACTGCGCAGTTAATTCGTAGGCACTTATCTAAACTACGATTTATGACGTTTAGTCACTGGTTTCCTGAGGTAACGAGTATTAATGCAATTGGTATAATAACAATAATGAAAATTTAGGGGTTGACACTTCTTGGTTAAAAAGCAATTCTGTTAGCACGCAAATTAATCCAATTGGATGAAACCTAATTTATATGTTTAGCCACGTTTTAATGATCACCACGATTATTACAACCACCACGATTACCATCGTGGGGGCGGGCTAAGCACAACCTGATATAAGTTAAATATCAAGCCCGCTCCCCACAAAGGAGCGGGCTTTTTTGTTTCTTTAGTGGCGCGGCACAAGGAGTTTTCGATGAAAGTAATGAAATTTGGTGGTACCTCGCTTGCTAATTGGCAGCGATTTAAAGCGGCGGCAGAGATTGTTGTTCAGTCAGCAAAGAGTGAAACTACTGCCGTAGTGCTGTCCGCGCCAGCAACGGTAACCAATGGCTTAATTGAAATGGTTGAGGTCGCTGTCAATGGTGGTAACTATGAGGTGGTATTGGCTAAAGTCGAGCAGGTGTTCAATGCTTTGTATGGCGAAGCGGCGAGTACCTTAACTGAAGCGCAAAATCAGCGACTTGCAGAGCGTTTGCAGCAGCAGATGAAGTTTTGGGGCGATAAGCTGGCGGGAATGAGCTTGCTTAATGAATGTCCAGAGAGCGTCGAAGCCGCAGTGTTAGTCGGTGGAGAGAAACTGTCGTCAGCATTGATGGTTGAGGTGATGAAAGCGGCTGATTATTCTTCCGCAATATTAGAGCCAGAATCATTACTGGTCGGTTATGGTCCACGTTTAGAGTCAGCGGTTGATATTGAAGCCAGTAAGTTGCGTTTTAGTCGATTAAACCTAAATGATGCTCACGTTTGGGTCATGCCTGGTTTTACCGCAGGGGATAACGAAGGAAAAATTGTTACATTGGGGCGCAATGGCTCCGATTACTCCGCAGCGGTGCTATCCGCTTGCCTGCAAGCGAGTTGCTGCGAGATCTGGACCGATGTTGATGGTGTTTATAACACTGACCCACGCGTAGTTGCTGACGCTAAACTGTTGTCTCAATTAAGTTATCAAGAGGCCATGGAAGTTTCCTACTTTGGCGCCAAAGTACTACATCCAAAGACGGTAGCGCCGATCGCGCAGTATCATATTCCTTGTTATATCCGTAATACCCTAAATCCAAAAGCCGTTGGAACGTTAGTGTCCAATGAGCCTGATCAAACAGGGCTTAATGTTAAGGCTATCTCCAATCTTGACGAGCAAACGATGTTTGATGTGTCTGGACCTGGCATGAAAGGCATGGTGGGCATGGCCAGCCGTATATTAGGTGCAATATCACGCTCTGGCGTGTCAGTATCACTGATCACCCAAAGCTCGTCTGAATACAGTATCAGTTTCTGTGTCGCCACAGAGGATTCAGGCAAGGCGAAATATGCATTAGAGCAAGAGTTTGACCTCGAGCTTAAAAGCGAACTTTTAGAACCGATAGAGATGCGTCACGATTTAGCGATCGTATCACTTATAGGCGATGGCATGCGCACTCATAAAGGTGTTGCGGCCAAGTTCTTCCAAGCGCTCGCCCAAGCAACGGTCAATATTATCGCTATTGCTCAAGGCTCTTCAGAACGTTCAATATCTGCAGTGATTGAGCAGCGAAAAACCAAGCATGCAATTTCGGCTTGTCATCAGTCTTTCTTCGATGTGCAGCACTATCTTGATGTTTTTCTTGTTGGTTGCGGCAATGTTGGCGCCGGGCTACTTGAGCAGATAAAACAGCAACGTCAAATGCTTAAAGAGCAGCATATCGCCATGCGCGTGTGCGGTATCTCGAATTCAAAGCAGATGTTATTAGACGCCCAAGGTATCGACTTATCAAACTGGCAGGGCTTGCTAGCGGAATCAAACCAAGCTGCAAATATAGAGGATATGTTGCAATGGGCTAAAGAGCAGCAATTACTCAATCCGGTACTGGTTGACTGCACTTCAAGTGAATTTGTCTCTGATCAGTATTTAGCGGTGCTGAATGCGGGCTTGCATGTGGTTACGCCAAATAAAAAGGCTAATACTCGAGACATGGCTTACTACAAAGACTTGCGTCACACGGCGTTGAAACAACGTCGTCAGTTTTTATATGAAACAACTGTTGGTGCGGGTTTACCGGTTATAGATAACCTTAAGAAGTTGTTATTTGCGGGTGACAAACTACAGCGCTTTAACGGGATTTTATCTGGCAGTCTTTCGTATATTTTTGGCATGCTAGATGAAGGGATGACGCTGTCTCAAGCCACGAGCATTGCCAGAGACAAATGTTTTACTGAACCGGACCCACGTGATGACTTGAGCGGAATGGACGTTGCCCGCAAAGTGCTTATTTTGGCCAGAGAGGTCGGTATGGAGCTTGAGCTGGCAGATATCAGTGTTGAGTCGGTATTGCCTAACTCTTTTGATGCATCAGGCGATGTTGCAGCGTTTATGGCAAATTTGCCCGCTGCAGATGAAGCAATAGCGCAACGCGTTGAAGCAGCTAAAGCTGAGGGGAAAGTGCTGCGCTATGTAGGCCAAATTGATGATGACGGTTGCAAAGTTAAGATAGCAGAAGTCGATATGAATGATCCTTTATACAGTGTTAAAGGTGGCGAAAACGCATTGGCATTTTATAGTCGTTATTATCAGCCTATTCCCTTTGTGCTGAGAGGTTATGGTGCCGGTACGGATGTCACCGCAGCAGGTGTGTTCGCCGATATTTTAAGAACATTAAATTGGACTCGTGAGGTTGGCGTATGAGCGTAACAATTTATGCCCCCGCATCCATGGGCAATGTCGGTGTTGGTTTTGACTTGCTCGGTGGGGCATTAGCACCAATCGATGGCAGCTTGCTTGGCGATAAAGTCACCGTAGAGAGTGCTGAACAGGGGCTTGAATTAATAGTTATCGGCCACTGGGCAAATAAATTACCAGCGGATCAAAACGAGAATATTGTTTATCAATGTGCCCAGTTCTTTCTTGAGCATTTAGGAAAAGATGTCGGGCTTAAATTGACGCTAGAGAAGAACCTGCCTGTGGGTAGCGGTTTAGGCTCTAGTGCCAGCTCTGTTGTCGCAGCACTAATGGCGTTAAATGAGTATTTTGATAATCCGTTTTCTGAGCAAGAAGTGCTTAGGTTGATGGGCGACTTTGAAGGAAAGATTAGCGGTTCGGTACATTATGATAACGTCGCTCCCTGTTTTCTTGGTGGCATGCAATTAATGCTCGATACGCCACAAGTTATTTGTGAACCGATACCCACATTCAAACAGTGGTATTGGGTAGTAGCCTATCCAGGGATCTCATTATCAACAGCGCGGATGCGTCAGTTAATGCCAGAGCAGTATGCTAAGCAAACCACTATCGATTTTGGTCGTTATCTCAGTGCTTTTGTGCACGCTAGCTACAAGCAAGATGATGCGCTTGCAATCTCGGTACTCAAAGATGTGCTTGCTGAGCCTTATCGCGCAGCAGAGATCCCAAACTACCCACAAGCCAAATCAGCTCTTGCTGAGATAGGCATGCTAACCACGGGCATATCCGGTAGCGGGCCGACCCTGTTTACGATTACAGATGATATAGCAACCGCAAAAGCCGCTAAACAATGGTTAGATGAACACTATATTGATCAAGCACTCGGCTTTTCGCATATTTGCCAAATTGATGATTTAGGCGCTCGCCGTGTCTAATCAGCATAGAGTGAATTAGCAGTAAAGAACCAGCAATACAGAACTATCGATACAGAACTGTTAATACAAAAATTTAGAATCAAAGGACGTCGTCATGGAATTGTACAATTTAAAGCATCCATCTCAGGTGGTCAGCTTTACACAAGCGGTAAAACTTGGACTTGGAAAAGACCGTGGGCTTTTCTTTCCAAAAAATATTCCTACATTAGATGATATTGACGGCTTACTTGCATTGCCGTTTGTGGAGCGCAGTAAAAAAGTTATTGGCGCTTGGCTAGCCGAAGAGCTGGGCCAAGATACGGTTGATCGCATAGTTGAACGGGCATTTAATTTTGATCTGCCGCTGGTACAAGCTGACAAGGACTTATATAGCTTAGAGCTATTCCATGGTCCGACATTGGCGTTTAAAGACTTTGGCGCACGCTTTATGGCGCAGTGCTTAAATGAGTTGGCAAAAGGTGAGAAAATTAACATCCTAACCGCGACTTCTGGAGATACAGGCGCTGCGGTAGCGGATGCATTCTACGGGCTGGATAATATCAATGTGGTGGTGCTATACCCTAAGGGGAAAATCAGTGTACTGCAGGAAAAGATGTTCACCACGCTTGGTGACAATATTCACACCGTGGCTGTCAGTGCTGATTTTGATGCCTGCCAAACCTTAGTTAAGCAATCATTTGAAGACAGTGATATTCGAGATGGTTTGCACCTTAACTCTGCCAATTCAATCAATATCAGCCGTCTATTGGCACAGATTTGCTATTACTTCGAAGCGGTCGCGCAGTTCAAAAAAAGTAATAACTCAGATCCCGTTATCGCAGTGCCCAGTGGTAACTTTGGCAACCTAACCGCAGGCCTTTTTGCAAAGGCGATGGGGTTGCCGATTAAACGCTTTATCGCTGCCACGAACAGCAATGACACCGTGCCTCGTTATCTCGATAACGGCGAATGGTCACCGCAATTAACAGTAGCGACGATGTCTAATGCAATGGATGTTGCTGAACCAAGCAATTGGCCGCGAGTTGAAGCCATTGTTAAAGTGATGAACTGGTCATTAACCGATATTAAAGGTATTGGTGTTTCTGAGGCTGATACCGTTGATTCTGTCAAAGCGCTTCATGCTGGGGGTTATCTATCTGAGCCACATGCGGCTATTGCCGCATTTGCCTTAAAGCAAACGCTATTGGCAGATGAAAAAGGTATCTTTCTTGGCACTGCCCACCCCGCTAAATTCAACGAAGTAGTTGAGCAGATCTTGGCAGTGGATTTGCCGTTGCCGCCTGAGCTAGCGGCTGTGGTACCTAAAACCATTTTGTCAGCCAATCTAGCAGCAGACTTTGAGGCATTGAAGCGGCACTTGTTTACTATTTTGGTTAAATAACCTTAGATATAGCGTTTTAGTGTTAAAAAGAGAAGCTGTTATGGCTTCTCTTTTTTTGTGGGTTAGATATGCCTTAGATGTGCGCTTATCGGCTGCAGGGTAAAGTAATTACAGTGAAACTAGCGTGTTTGACTATAAGTTTTAACATGTGCAGCTAGATGTATTAGCTGGATCTGTTTTGGTGTGATCTAGATCTCGTTGCCGACTTGAAATATTTTATATTGTGCGCCGCAGTTTTTATTAGAGGTGTCCTATCGGTGTTACGTTTTATAGTCAGTGTATTGTTCATCAGTTTGTTAAGTGGTTGCGCCACTGAAGAGTTTCAGTTGTACCACCGGATAAACGAAGCATATGACTTTGAAGTCACCCACTGCGATAGCTTTGCCATGGTAACGGGCATAGGACGTGGAGACACCGCCCTTGCAGATGCAAAACTCAGTGCTATTAAGCAGGGTGAAGAGATCGAAGGAACACATATAGTTTGGTTACAAATCGACTTAGGTGAACCAACTAAAGTGGTCGCGGTTATTTATAAGTGTCTAATGTAATCATCTGTATTAGCCCTGTGGTCATTGGGCTATGGCCATACTGCGTAGCCAGTTAATCTCTTCAGGCCACAGCTCTGCACTGGTCGT
The DNA here is from genome assembly GCF_023284025.1 of Shewanella abyssi. GTDB lineage: Bacteria > Pseudomonadota > Gammaproteobacteria > Enterobacterales > Shewanellaceae > Shewanella > Shewanella abyssi. The sequence goes on from NZ_JAKIKR010000053.1 coordinate 27,786, forward strand.
TTCTAGGATCAGTGGTATCCCCTTAACAGCTTCAAGTGTCATTAACGTCGCAAACGCTTCAGCTCCTATCTCGCCCTTCCCGAGAGACTCATGACGGTCTACCCGGCTGTTAAGTCCAGTTTTACTGTCGTTTAAATGCATGGCTTTGAGATATTGATTGCCAACAATCTTATCAAACTCAGCAAAAACCCTTAGGCAGCTTTCTTGGCTGCGAATATCATACCCTGCGGCAAACATATGACAGGTGTCGATACAAATACCCACTCGTGACTTGTCTTCAACGCCGTCAATTATCTGAGCGAGTTGCTCAAAACTATGACCAAGATTTGAACCTTGACCCGCTGTATTTTCAATCACTGCAGTTACCGTACTTGAACGCGCGAGGGCAAAGTTTATCGACTCGCTTATCCGTTTTAGGCATTTATCTGTGTCAATCTGCCTTAGGTGGCTGCCGGGATGAAAGTTAAGCAGGGTTAAACCAATTTGTTCGCATCTGGTTATTTCATCATAAAAAGCTTCACGTGATTTTGTTAACAGCTCGTCATCTGGGTGCCCTAGGTTAATGAGATAGCTGTCATGGGGTAAAATGGCATCCATTGAAATGTTAGCTTTTTGACAGTTTTCTTGAAATAGTTCGATTTGCTTTTCATCTAGTGCCTTGCTTACCCAGCGGCGCTGGTTTTTGGTGAACAGTGCAAAAGCGTTAGCGCCGATAGCGGCTGCATTTGTCGGTGCATTTGCGATGCCGCCAGAGGCACTGACATGTGCACCTATAAAGTAGTTCGGTTGCATTGTTTCTTATTCCTGTATTTCAATTGATTGGTGTTGTAAACGGTTCAAAGTTATTTCAGCGTTATTAGCACCTATAAAGGTGTGTTATCAGTAAAATAAGTGATTGTAAGTTAGTCTGATTTTGTTGATCTCTATCACGATGATACGCATTAGCATTTTGTTATAGTTGGCCGTTATTCGTACGGTTTACTAATATTGTATCTAGTGAGGGTTAATTCGGGTGGAGAAAACTATGCTAGCCAGACTCATGCACGATCACAAGCATATTGGTATTTTGCTTAAGATTTTACAAACCAAGCACATTAAGCTAGCGGCAGGTGAGAGGATTAACTATAACTTAGTCCGTGACATCGTTGAGTATATGCAAAGCTATGCAGAGCACAGCCATCACCCCTTAGAGGAGATTATTTCAGAGTTTTATTGGAACAAGCTAGGCAGAGCTCATATTAATGAAACACTCACAGCTGAGCATAAAAAGCTGGTTGATGCGTCAGCATCCTTAATGGCGACGCTTAATTTGATCCTAAGTGATGTAGTCGTTTCAAAAGAGTCGCTCGTTAGTGACTTAGAAAGTTATGTTGAGTTGCAGCAGTCGCATATGGAGTTTGAGGAGTCGACAGTATTTCCAAAGTGGTCTGATGTAATTACCGAGACTGATTGGCAGACAGTAGCAGAGATGTGCGATGCTAGACTTATCGACGATCCGTTATTTAGTGAAAGTGATAATGTGCTGTTTGAGGAGCTTAAAGAGTACATCGAGATCGCTGATTAATGCGCTTGGACTGAGATCAAAAAAGAGCGCCATATGCGCTCTTTTTAGTGTAGTTGCTTACATTAGGAGGGTGTCTAGCTCACCGTTAAAGCTGTTATCTATATCTTGAAGCTCTTTGAGCAAGCGATGCTTTTCTTTTAAAACTTCGATTTCACGCCATTTCCGCTTTTTATTGGAGCTTCTTGAGCGGCTTGCTGGCTTCTCGACTACACTGTCTAGCGCACTACCATAATCAAGTCGATTCATGGCAACCTCCTATTGTTTATTTTGTCTTTAATGTAATAGCATGCTTTTCAAGTATGGTGCAACATAAATGTTTCATTTATGTTAACCGAGTGTGAAGCTTTAATTTTGTTCTAAGAGGGGGGATGCCGATAAACATGAATAAAATAGATGTATTTTGGAGTTGTTAGCTGTAAAAATTAAAAAAGCCAGTCGAAACTGGCTTTTTTAATAAATAATAACAGTGAATTGACTGCTTATATTTTGCGCTGTTTAAATAAGTTAATTAACGCATTACTCGACGTGTCTAAATCGGTGGCGTCGGTATTGGCGGTTAATCTGTCGAGCACATCGTTACCTAACTGCTTGCCTAGCTCAACTCCCCATTGATCAAAAGAGTTAATCTGCCATATTGCACCCTGAACAAAGGTCCTGTGCTCATATAACGCAATTAGAGCGCCTAATGTCGAAGGTGTTAGTTTGTCCATTAACAGCGTATTGCTTGGCTTATTACCCGGCATGACCTTGTGCTGAGCAATGAGTTGCTTGTCACTGTCTGACAATGAACTGCTGTTAAGCTCAGCTAATGCTTCATCAAAGGTTCTACCCTGCATTAATGCTTGGGTTTGCCCAAAACAGTTAGAGGCAAGTTGCACATGGTGCTCTCCGATAGGGTTATGACTGTTTAAAGGCATAATGAAATCGGCTGGGATAAGTGCAGTACCTTGATGTAACAGCTGGTGGTAAGCGTGCTGTCCATTAGTGCCTTCACCACCCCAAATCACCGGTCCAGTGCTGTAGTCAACATCGGTGCCGTTTAGGGTGACTGACTTACCATTACTTTCCATGTCGAGCTGCTGGAAGTAAGCGGGCAGACCGCGCAAGTAGTGATCGTAGGTGAGCACTACGTGAGATTGAGCGTTAAAGAAATTGCCGTACCATAGGGAGAATAGCCCCATAATGACCGGCATATTATCTTCTAACGGTGCTTGCATAAAATGATTGTCCATCTCATGTGCACCCGCCAACAATTCACGGAAGTGGTCCATTCCCACTAATAGCGCAATAGGCAGTCCAATTGCAGACCAAAGTGAATAACGGCCTCCAACCCAATCCCACATAGGGAAGATATTATCAGCATCGATGCCAAATTCAGTCGCTTTAACCACATTAGAGCTAACAGCAACAAAGTGCTTGGCAACATCTGCTTGGGTAGCACCTTGGGCTAAGAACCAACTCTTAGCACTCAATGTATTGGTTAATGTCTCTTGGGTAGCAAAAGACTTTGACGACATAACAAATAGGGTAGTTTCTGCATCGAGCCCTTTAAGCTTTTCAGTAATTGACGTGCCATCAACATTGGCAACAAAATGACAATTTAGCTGACCTGTCCAATAGGGACGTAGTGCCTGAGAGACTATCTTCGGACCTAAAAATGACCCACCAATTCCGATACTGACAATGTCAGTAATCGTCTTGCCAGTGTAGCCTTTCCATTCACCACTCGTTACTGAGCCAACAAAGCTTGCCATCTTGTCTAAGGTTTGCTGAACTTCAGCAACAATATTGACACCGTCAACATTAATAACCTTGTCTTTTGGTGCTCGCAAAGCGGTATGCAGTACCGCTCGTTGCTCGGTATTGTTAATGGTGTCGCCAGCAAACATGGCTTTGATTTTTTCTTCAAGTTTAGATTCTTTTGCCAATGCAAAAAGCAGTGACAGAGTCTCGCTCGAAGCTCTATTTTTAGAGTAATCTAAAAGCAGTCCACATGCCTTGGTAGACATATCATCAAATCGCTGCGGCTGTTGCTGAAATAGCTCTCGCATGTGCGGCACTGTTGTACTGTGTTTTGCTAGCGCTTGCCAACTAGCAAGCTGAGTCAGTTCGGTCATTTTAGTAGCCCTACTCCATTAAGACGTTAGTTCTGCTTTTAACATGACTTCAAGTTTACCTTGGTCAATGGCAAAGTTACGGATCCCTTCAGCAAGTTTCTCTACAGCCATTGGATCTTCGTTAAACTCCCAGCGGAATTGTGCTTCAGACATTGCAGGCTCAGCTGCAACAACTTCTGTCGCAGGAAGCAGTTTTTGAACAATAGGTGTATTGCTATTAGATAACTCTTCTAATAATGCAGGACCGATGGTTAATCTATCACAGCCTGCTAATTCGATGATTTCACCGGTGCTACGAAAACTTGCGCCCATGACGACAGTATTAAAACCATGGCGTTTATAGTAGTTATAAATGCTGGTAACTGAAACTACACCAGGGTCTTCACTTGCTGAGTACTCAAGACCAGTATCTTTTTTGTACCAATCTAGAATACGGCCAACAAATGGTGAGATGAGGTAAACACCGGCTTCAGCACATGCACGTGCTTGAGCAAAACAAAATAGTAGCGTTAGGTTACAGTTAATGCCTTCTTGTTCGAGCTCTTTTGCTGCGCAAATACCTTCCCAAGTAGAAGCTAACTTAATCAAAATACGTGATTTATCAATTCCCGCTTCTTGATACAGTTTGATTAGCTTATGGGCTTTTGCTATTGAGGCTGTTTTGTCAAAAGAGAGACGAGCGTCGACTTCTGTTGAAATACGACCTGGAACAATTTTAAGGATCTCTAGACCGATATTGACGGCGAGTTTGTCACCGGCATCTTCAATCTGTTGCTCTACATCTTTACTTTGGCTTTTTGCCCAAGCAATTGCATTTTCAATCAAGCCACTATATTCGGGGATCTGCGATGCTTTTAGGATTAGAGATGGGTTGGTTGTAGCGTCTTCAGGCTGGTAACGTTTTATGGCTTCAATATCACCGGTATCCGCAACGATGGTTGTGATGGGTTTAAGTTGTTCTAAAGTGTTAGCCATGTGAATTACATCCTTCTCAATGAGCAGCGTAAGTTTGATAGTTAATTAGCAGGTATTAAAAGCCATTTTAATGATCATTCCAACTAAATATGAAAAAAAATTACAGAAAAGTTGTAAAAAATCAGTAAAAGCGCTTTTTTTCGTAATATAGCAACTAAAGGTAGCGTGTAAATCTTGCTGTTGTATTACAGGTTAGCTTTAGGCACGCGTAATAGACATAAATATTAACTAATAGCATTAAACAA
>NZ_JAKIKR010000054.1 GCF_023284025.1 Shewanella abyssi
GAACCCTCAGCGCCCCGGCGAAATTTAAAAAGCAAAATTTCCAACGGGGAAGATGGTATTTTCAATTATTTCGTTGTTTATCGATAAACTCTGATGTGACCCCGTAAAATGTAAAACACAAGTGCTGAGAGTGTGCGCTTTTCAAACCCAGTGTAGATGCAGCTGAGGCCGTCGAAAACAGGGCCAATTCTGTTCCATACAGAATTTGGCATTTCCTCCGTCCTTGGAGGTCAGATGTTTTCGTTGAGCCCACAGGGACCCTTTCTTTTATAAAGAGTTGCAGCGAGCCTCAGCAGTGTCTGCACATACGCCTGCCGCAGGCAATTGGAACCACTGAAGGCAAAGTACCAAGCTTCGCTTGAGCTATTAATAACAGCCAACGTCGTGGTGCTTCGCCCACACCCGACCAAAAAGGGGAAAGCGATTGCCCCCCTTTTGCTTAACTATTACAAAAGAAGTCCCTCAGCGCCCCGGCGAAGTTTCTGAAAAGCGAAAATTCCAACGGGGAAGATGGTATTTTCAATTATTTTGTCGTTTATTGATGGACTCAGCATCTTAAAATTAAAAACTAAAATGCCGGATGATTACGCTTTTCAAACCCAGTGTAGATACAGCTGAGGCCGTCGGAAACAGGGATGTTTTCGTTGAGCTTACATGGACGTACTTGCGGCGAGTCTCAGCAGTGTCTGCGCATACGCCTGCCGCAGGCAATTGGAACCAAATATGAATCAGGTTGCACTATCAAATTTAAAAATAGTAGATCTACAACAAACACTTACAAGTGGTAACTTGATGGAAGTATTCATGAAATAAAGAGCGTTATGATATTGCTAGTGAATATGGCTGTTAGCCATTTACGTATTGGAGTTATATGGACGAAAGTACACTTAATAAGATAGCAGAGCTAATTTGTGGGAATGGTACAGACCATCCAGAGTATCGTTCTAGCTCTCAACTTACAGCATTTTTTGAAAGAGCGGGTGTAACACAATTCGTGCATGATGGTTCTACTCGCCAGTGGTGGGTATTTGAAAAGTTGAAGGAATGTAATAGAGATCAATTAGCCCTAGTATTAAAAAGGCTTGTTTCACCGAAAGAATATAGTGGTGATCGTGAAAAAATTAAAAATGCTCTTACAACCTTGAATGAAATCGTTTACGTCGAAGGTTTTAAAATTAAGTTAGAAGGTATGACTCCACAGTTTGAGAAAACAAGTGCCGACTTTTCATTTAATGAAAGTCAGCAAACAGAGCTAACTCCATTGGAGGCGCCTGATTTCTTGGTTCTCGGTCTAGAGCCCGGTATTGGTGAAATACTCAAAAGTCGATGGGAAGAGGCACAGAGATGTGTTGATTCAGGAGCTCATTTGGCTGCAATTATCATTATGGGAAGCTTGCTAGAGGGGTTGTTGCTCGGCGTATGTCAGAAGAACCCCGCAATTGCAAATCAATGCCCGTCAGCCCCAAAAGATAATAAATCAGGAAAAGTGAAAAATTTCTCTAATTGGAAATTAGCTGAAATGATAGATGTTGCGCACCACGTCGGCTGGATAGGAATAGATGTAAAAAAATTCTCACATGCACTCAGAGAATTTAGAAACCTTATCCATCCATATGAACAGATGGTTACTCGCAGTCATCCGGATGAAGATACTTGTAATATTTCTTGGTTAGTAGTTCAAGCAACTGTAAACGATTTGGCTCGCTCGATAAAAAAAGGCTAATAAGAACTTCAAACATAATAAAAGATAGTTAGTTTTGTTTCTGGCCTCACCATTAGGCTATGTTGCTAATATCAACTTAACACTAGACTAATAAATACCAAACAAAAAGGGAGCCATTGGCTCCCTTTATAGTGTTCAGACCAAACCCAAACTTAGAATCACTTACGCAATTCTCTGCGTAATATCTTACCTACTGTAGACTTTGGCAGTGCGTCGACAAAGGTAATCACTCTTGGGATCTTATAGGCGGCTAATTGCTCGCGGCAGTAGCTGTCGATTGCAGCTTTAGCTTGCTCATGATCTGCGTGGATATCGTTTAATACGATAACCGCTTTTACTGCTTCTCCGCTACGTTCATCATCAATGCCAATCACGGCGCTCTCTAGCACAGCTTCGTGGCTTGCAAGTACATCTTCGACTTCGTTGGGGTAGACGTTAAAGCCGGAGACGATAATCATGTCTTTTTTACGATCAACAATCTTGTGAAAACCATCATCAGTCGCGATGGCGATGTCACCGGTTTTAAAGTAGCCCTCGCTGGTCATCACCTTGTGGGTTTCTTCGGCGTTGTTCCAATACCCCAGCATCACTTGTGGGCCAAATACGGCAAGTTCACCGGTTTCACCGTTGGCGACTTCATTGTCATCCATATCGAGAATTTTCACCTGAGTGCCGAGTACGGGCTTACCTATGGTGCCAAGCTGTTCCAGCCCAGGTGCATTGAGCGATACCACAGGAGATGTTTCTGATAAACCATAGCCTTCAGAGATGGTGCAACCAGTGGTTTGCTGCCAAACCGTGGCCGCCGCCTGAGTCAAAGCGGTGCCTCCTGAAATGGTCACTTTTAGGTGGCTAAAGTCCAATGCCTTGAATTCGGGCTGGTGACACAGGCCAACAAACAGGGTATTGAGCCCTGCAAAGCCAGTAAAGGGGTATTGCGCTAAGGCTGAGATTAGTCCTGAAATATCGCGTGGGTTCGGAATAAGTACTGAGCAACCACCGCGCTCGTAATAAAGCACTAAGTTCACCATAAAGGCATAGATATGGTAAACAGGCAGCGGCGCGACAAATATCTCTTCTCCTTCAACCAGACGACTACCAATGCGTGATTTTATCTGCATGGCATTGGCAAGTAAATTGCCATGGGTCAGCATCGCCCCTTTCGATAATCCGGTGGTGCCGCCAGTATATTGCAGTGCGGCTATCTGCCCTGATACGCTAATCACTGGTGCATAGGTAAGCTGCTGGCCCGCTGTTAAAACATCACAGAATGGGATAGTGGCAAATGGCACTTCTGGCTGCGGTTGCGGTGCAATTAGATCCATGGCATGGGTTGAGATAACGGTTTCAATGTCGGTACTGGCAACCACTTCGGTTAATGTAGGCAGCAGGTCTGACAGCACCACTAAGGCTTTTGCGCCTGAGTCATTGAACTGGTGAATGAGCTCTCGCTGGGTATACAAAGGGTTGGTGTTAACTAATACCATGCCTGCTTTAATAGCGCCATAAGCGGCAATCACGAACTGAGTAATGTTGGGCAGTTGAATGGCTATTCTATCGCCCTGTACCAAGTTGGTCTCTTGCTGCAAGTAGGCGGCGAACTGGCGAGAGTAACGATTGATCTCGTTGAATGTGGTCTCTTTTCCTAAACAGGAATAAGCGGCTTTATCACCGTATCTGGCACTCGCAAGGTCAATCAGATCATTGAGTGAGCCGTAGCGGGAGAGATCGAGTGTTGAGTCTGAATCATATGCCATGGAGATACCTTAGTTAGCCAGTTTTGATTGTTATTATGGTTGATTTTGAAATCAAACAGGCGTTTAGATTAGTGCGATTATCACCTTAAGGTCAATGGCCAATGATGAAATAAATTGTTTCATCGCAGCAGAATGGATGAATTGCTATCGGCTTGTAACAATTAGATTTTTTACTCTATTTTGCTATGGCGATATTAACCACTTGGTATAACAGACAAAGCAGAGTTTGCTTTGCCTGTTAACTCAAGCTTGATTGATGATAGCTCCCAGCCATTTCTCGACATGCTCAATCATGCACCTTCAGTCAGGATGGCTATCGTTAGAGTGGACTAAAGAAATTCGATTGCTGGGTCACATGGTTGTTATTGTGCTGCTCCGAGACTGTGAACGTTATCGCGCTGGGGTTGCTCTCAAGTGCTTTGAGATCGGCTAAAACGGTCACCGGGTAATCCAGTTGTTCGCCTGCATTAATCAACAAACGGCTGTTTCCTGCGAGTCGATAGCTAGTATTACCGGAGACATATATTTGATAGTGACGCGCTTGCTGAGTCTTGTTGCGAATTTTCAACGTGAAGCTATTTTCAACTTCATCAGTTAAGGTTTCACGGTACAGCGTTTGTCTATCACGAATGATGTTTAGCTCAATGGCTGTGCGATTACTGATATTAATGCCAATGACGCTGAGCATGATCAAGGCGGCAATCCCGTAGCCAAGGAATTTGTATGACTCATAAAAAGGCACGGCTTTGTCGACTAAGCCATTCTCACTGGTATAGCTAATGAGGTTGGTTTTATAACCGAATTTTTCCATGGTTTGATTACAGGCATCGACGCACGCTCCGCAGTTGATGCACTCATATTGCAGACCGTTACGAATGTCGATACCGGTTGGGCAAACATCCACACAAAGATTACAGTCTACGCAATCGCCTAAGTCGGTTGCTTGCTTACGTTTACGAGGGCCACGACTTTCGCCACGAGTGGCGTCATAGGTCACTGTCTTAGTATTTGCGTCAAACATCACTGACTGAAAGCGGGAATAAGGGCAGCAATGTAAACACATCTGCTCACGCATCCAACCCGCATTTAGGTAAGTACAGATGGCAAAGAACCACACCCAGGTGGCGACCCAAAAGCTGGCGTCAAAACTTAGAATGTCGACATACAGCTCTCTGGCTGGAATAAAGTAGGCGATAAAACCACAACCGGTGAGAAGGGCGATTACGCCCCATGCCAGATGTTTACTGGTGCGTTTGCTGAACTTCTTAAAACTCATTGGTGCTTTATCTAAAGCAAAGCGTTTGTTGCGACTGCCCTCAATACGCTCCTCTATCCAAACAAACATAAAAGTCCATGCAGTTTGTGGGCACAGATAGCCGCACCAGACTCTGCCCCAAAATACCGTGGCAAAAAACAGCAGGAACGCAGCGGCGATAAGCACCCATGCCAGAATAGTGAAATCTTGCGGCCACAGTGTGGTACCAAAAAATATGAATTGTTGCTCGCTAATGTTAAACAGAATCGCTTGTCGGCCTTGATAGGAGATAAACGGTAGTAGAAAAAATAGCGCCACCAATAAACTATTCATCCCCGTTCGAATGCGCTGGAAATAGCCTTTCTGCTGTCGCATATGGATCTTATCGCTGGGAAGACTGTCGACCTGCAGTGTGGGGATTAGTTTAATCGGAATGCGATTATTCTGTCGTTGGCTATTGGGATTTTTTATGGCACTGATATTGTTGTTATTTAACATTGGCTTCTCTATAGGCACTGACATTGTTCACTCAGTGGCTATATAGCAAGCTCTAGGCCATGTTTTAAGTTGTTGATTAATAGTGTTATTGCTTTTGATTAGGTCTCTTTTTGCCACGACATATCGCTAATTTGCTGTATGTCGTGCTCTTTGGCTCTGGAGCTTGGTTACACTGGTCGAGAAATGGCCAACTTACTCATACGCGAACGTAGGGTGCTTGGCGGCATGCCAAGGATGGCTGCAGCTCCACTTGGCCCAGAGATCCGCCACTGGCTTTGTTTTAATATTTTTAGAATATGCGCTGTTTCAATCTCAGCCAGTGTTTGTTTAGTATTGGTGGCTGCGGCATTAGGTGTTTTAGCTTGAGGCTCCGCTGCGAGTTGATCAAATTCGAGCACCGCTCCTGTTGATAAAATCATCTCTCGTTCAAGTATGTTTTGCAGTTCACGCACATTACCTGGCCAGTTATGTTTAGCTAAGTTTTGCATGCCACGTTGGCTAACCTTACTGATTTTTTTACCCAGCTTTTTATTAAGCTCTTGCATAAGATGGCTGACAAGTTCTGGAATATCGGACAGGCGGTTACGCAGTGGCGGCACCACAATAGGGAAAACATTAAGACGATAATATAGATCCATTCTGAACAGACCTTGCTCGACCCGCTTGAGTAGATCGTGGTGGGTTGCTGTGATGAGCCTGATATCGACTTTAATGGTTTGGCTACTGCCCACTCGCTCAAACTCTTGCTCTTGAATCACTCGCAGTAGTTTTGATTGCGCTTCTAGACTCAGCTCGGCCACTTCATCGAGAAACAGAGTGCCATTATTGGCCAGTTCAAAACGGCCTTTACGGCGGCTTGTGGCCCCAGTGTAGGCGCCTTTTTCATGACCAAACAACTCACTTTCAAGCAATGCTGTTGAAAATGCAGCACAATTGACACTCACTAGAGGCTTGTCTGCCCGGTTGCTTAAGCGGTGCAGATTACGCGCAACAAGCTCTTTACCTGTGCCATTCTCACCACTAATTAATACCGTACTCTCGGTATTAGCCACTAGCTTAATTTGCTGGATCAGTTGGTTAATGGGTTGGCTGCTGCCTGATATGCCCACATCTCCAGTACGGTCGGCCAGCTCTAACTGCAAATATTGATTCTCGAAGGAAAGCTTTTCAGACAAGGCTTGAACTTGCTCTAACGCTTGACGGAGTGACTGCTCCGTTTGCTTTTGAATACTGATGTCACGAAATATCGCGACTACGCCCATAAGCACCCCATCTTTATACACCGGGGTTGAGGTGTAATGTACCGGAAAACTAGAACCATCTTTACGCCAAAATACTTCATGGGTTATCTCTCTGGCGGCACCATCTTTAAGGGTGTTGTAAATAGGGCAATCTTCTTTGGGGTAACGGCTACCATCGCTATGGCTATGGTGGTGGCAGTCATGAATGTTTTTGCCTAGTAACTCCTGAGCTTGCCACCCCGTCATCTTCTCGGCCGCCGGATTGATGAAAACTGCATTGCCGTCGAGATCAAAGCCATAAATGCCTTCGCTGACGGCATTGAGGATCAGTTGGTTCTCGGGCAGAAAGTCTGCATGAGTGGTGGTTTTTTTCAGATTGATAGCAGCCATGGGTGTTTCCGTCGCGAAATGAAGTGATAAATGCTGAATAAGTATACGTTAAACAGTAATGTCACGATATAGCGTGATTGTGCCTGTGTATCAAACCGTCATTAATTGTTAATTGGATATCCAATCAATAGTATTTAAACAGAATAGGGCAAGTCGACGTTTATTAAGTTAAAATGAGGTTAGTTGAAGTCTTATTAAATTTTGAGCCAGATTATGGAATATGATTTTTTGCGCAATACAATGACCGGTACTGCATTTGCACGGTTTAGTATGGATCATGAAGCGCTAGGTTTTTGGTTGTCGGAAGAGCTGGGTGATAACTCGGCAAAGCACGTAGAGATCTGTCAGCAGATTGAAAAGCTGCAAGCCAGCCAATTAAGTGAGTGGCGCTTAATTGGCACTGCATTGTCGATTCAGCTTGATCGTGAACAGGTTAGAGTGTTTGCCAATGATATCGAAGGTGATGACGATGAGGTTGAACTGGATGAATCTATGTCACTCTATAATGGTGAGTCTGAAGCTTTTTGTGGCTTAGAGGATTTTTATGCCGTGTTGGTTAACTGGCGTAAATTTTTAGACGAGTAGCGGTTCCGTTGGCAAGCAGCCAGCATAGCAGCATAATCGTACTAACCTAAAAAAGGCAGCTCAAAGCTGCCTTTTTTGTTGTCTTACTAAAGTAAATCAAAGCGCTAATACGTTTAACTTAAATCGACTAGCTTAAGTGTTACTGGTTAAGATATCTCACGGCCATCTCTGTACGTGATTTAGCATTCGCTTTACGAAGTAGGTTCTTTACATGCACCTTAACGGTACCTTCGCTAATATGTAACTGTTCAGCGACCACTCGGTTACTTTGCCCTTCAGCAAGGTGCTGCAGTATCTCGAGTTCCCTGGGAGTTAGGTTTTCAATCCAGTCTTGCTCATTGACCGAGCTATTTAACTCTGACAAATACTCTTTAACGTTTTCGCTAATAATACGATGCCCTAGCATGGCATTTTTGAGCATCTCGAGCAGTAGATCTGGCTCTGTATCTTTAAGCAGGTAACCATCAGCACCGGCGCGAACCAGTCGAATCACGTCTTGCTTAGCATCGGATACGGTCAAAATAACGATACGTGATGTGACACCCTCTTGCCGTAAGGCGTTGAGAGTATCTAGACCCGTCATCCCTTTCATGTTGAGATCAAGCAACACGATATCGGGTTCATTTTCTGCAATGGCAGAAAGCGCGTCTAGTCCACTGCCTGCTTCACCAAATAGCGTGAAGTCAGAGTCTGAAGTAATAAGCTGACAGATCCCACGACGAAGTAGTGGATGATCGTCAATAACGAGCACTGAATAAGGCTTACCCATTTAGATGCCTCCTGCTGAGGTTAATTCGTAATTCGAAAAACATGTCAATTGTGCCCGTTTAGTGCCTGTTTTATTTAACAATAAACTTATACAGGTTCCTGCTGAGGTGGGAAGGTCAATGTCACTGTAGCACCACCTTCCTCATTAGAGGTAAATTCTACCACACCTGATAGGCGACTTGCGCGTTCATGCATTATCCCTAAGCCAAAATGTTGATCTCGCTCTTTGAGCTTTTCTATTCCAACGCCATCGTCACTAATACTAATAATAACCTTAGCATCCGATATTTTCTGACAGCTGATATGAATATGTTGCGCGCTAGCATGTTTAATGGCGTTGAGTGTTGCCTCACGAGTGAGCTGCAAAATATGAATATGTTGATGAGCCCCTAGCAGTTGCACTGGCAGTTTATAATCGAGTGTGATGTCTGCATCACTTTGACTGCGTAACTGCTCCACCATGGCTTCTATGGCATGACCCAAGTTGGGATCTTTAATGGTTAACCTGAAGGTGGATAACAATTCTCGGAGCTGGGCATAGGCGGTATTGACCCCTTCATTTATCTCTTGTAACTGCTCTGCCGCCCGTGGGCTTTTCGATGTTCTATCCAGTTCTTTTGAGAGTAAGTTGACTTGGATTTTTAAAAATGACAGTAATTGCCCCAAAGAGTCATGTAATTCGCGCGCGATAACACCGCGCTCTTCCATTAGTGCGAGTTGTTGTCGTTGTTCACCGGCATTGTGGATCACCATAGAGCGGGCCAACATAATGGCAAAGTTACTATAAAGTGCTGTTGAGAAAGGGTGCTCGGAGATGACTTCTAAATAACCTAGATTGTTTTGCTCAAATAACAGGGCAAATTTCTGTGAGGCTTTAACGTTATGGGGCCACTCCCCTTGTGCGTCTATGATGTATTGGACCTGTTCGTCCTCTACTACGACTAATCTCAAGCTGATGTTGGGTTCATGGGTTTGCAGTTGGTTTATGGCATCAGTCAGCGTATTAATGTCTAATTTACTTGAGTGCAGCATCACTACATTGTCATAGAGTAATTTAAGCTCATTGTTGGCACGGGTTAATGCAATGGTCTTTTCTTGTACTTGAGATTCTAGTCCTTGATAGACACTCGCCAATTTTTTTACTGTGCTGTCGAGCGCACTGCTCAATGCACTCAATTCAATATACTCTGTTTTAGGCATTACTACATTAAAATCGCCTTGTGAAATTGTATCCGCAGCCTGCATTAATTGTTGCAAAGGCTTAACAACTTTTCGTTTTGCGATTCTTACGGTGACAAAGGCAACCAGCAGCATGATGCCTAAACCGATTATTTGGCTTAGCGCAAGTAGCTTAAGTTTAAAGGCGGCATGTTGCTCAGTTTCTAATACAAAAAGATCAATGGTATCGACGAAGTCTTTTAACGCCGCGGCATACAGCCGGGAGTTCTCCGATTCAATGTAATAACGCATCACTTGCCACTTATCGATGACGGTTAAGTACTTGTCTTTCATGTCTTGTGGGGTGTACCAGGTGAGTGATGCTTTAAGTGCTTGAGAATTTAATGTATTTTCAAACTCTGCAATTTTGTCAGCCGCCGATTCACTACCAGAATTAGCATAAAACATCAGTCGATAGCTTTGCATTCTCAGCGAGCCTGAAGCATTAATTGCCCTAGCATCGCCTAAGCTGTAGGACAAATTAACGATGGCAAAAATGGCCAGTCCGCTGGACAGTAATATCAGCGTTAGCATGAATCCCCATATCGCTGACGTGAGTCTGCCTTTTTTCATTCAAAATCTCTCATTTATTGGCTTTATGTGCTATTTGTTTATAGCCGTTCTACATTAGCGACTACTTGATTGCGTTGCTAAAAACATAAAAGTGTGAGCAACAACACGTTTACAAGTTGATCTACCGCAAGTTTTAAGTAGGATACCCCTAATGGGGTATGTTTATGTTTGCTGCAAGAGACTAACTTCGACCTTGGAATAGGTGGGACTATAAAGATTATAAAGTAAAATGGAGATGAGATGGTGATAACATTAACTAAAAAGGCCTTTGCAATTAGTGCAATGGTTGCAGCTAGCTTACTTGCTGGCAGCGCATTCGCAAGTGATGAAACTGAACCTCGTAACGAAATTTATAAAGATAAATTTTCTAAGCAGTACGATAGCTGGCATGAAACTTCAGAGAGTAAAGAAGTTGTTGATATGCTTGAGCAAGTTCCAAGCTTAGTTGTGCTTTGGGCGGGTTATGGTTTTGCGAAAGACTATAACGCTCCACGTGGTCACATGTATGCTATTACTGACGTAACTAACACGCTACGTACCGGCGGTCCAAAATCTGCTGAAGACGGTCCAATGCCAATGGCATGTTGGTCTTGTAAGAGCCCTGATGTACCGCGCATGATAGAAGAGCAAGGTGAAGACGGTTACTTTGCTGGTAAGTGGGCTAAAGGCGGTCCAGAAATCGTCAACGTTCTTGGTTGCGGTGATTGTCACGAAAAAGGTAAGTCTAAGCTACGTATCTCTCGTCCATTCGGCGAGCGCGCGATGGCAACACTAGGCACACCATTTGATAAAGCGTCTAAGAAAGACAAGCAATCAATGGTTTGTGGTCAGTGTCACGTCGAGTACTACTTCGAGAAGACTAAAGACAAGAAAGGCTTTGTTAAATTCCCTTGGGATAACGGTACCACAGTTGAACAGATGGAAGTCTACTATGACAACATCGAGTTCTCTGACTGGACTCACGCTGTTTCTAAGACGCCAATGCTTAAAGCACAGCACCCTGGTTATGAAACTTGGCAGCTAGGTGTTCACGGTAAGAACAACGTAAGTTGTACTGACTGTCACATGCCTAAAGTTAAGAATGCTAAAGGTCGTAAGTATACAGACCATAAAGTGGGTAACCCATTCGATCGCTTTGAAGAAACTTGTGCCACTTGTCACGAGCAAAGCAAAGAGTTCATGGTTAACCTAACTGAAGAGCGTAAAGTTAAAGTTGCTGACCTTAAAGCACGTGCTGAAGCTCAGCTAGTTAAAGCTCACTTCGAAGCAAAAGCTGCTTGGGATGCGGGTGCAACTGCAACTGAAATGAAGCCTATCCTTATGGATATCCGTCATGGACAATGGCGTTGGGATTATGCAACTGCATCACACGGTGTTGCTGCTCACGCTGCTGACGAAGCACTTCGTGTACTTGGTACTGCGGTAGACAAAGCTGCTGATGCTCGCATCAAGCTAGCTCAACTACTTGCTGCTAAAGGTGTTAAGCAACCAATTGCTTACCCAGACACTTCTACCAAAGCTAAAGCTCAAGCGGCTCTAGGTATGGATATGAAGAAGATGAATGCTGATAAAGCTGAATTCAAGAAAACTTTAGTACCACAGTGGGAAGCTGAAGCTGAAAAGCGCGAAGCAACTTACAAGTAACGACTAATGTGTTGCTAGGTTTTGTTACCTAGCTATCTATAATAAAGCCCTCATGAATGAGGGCTTTTTATTGGCAGGGATAAAGTAAAACTGAATCACTAATCGCTGGCTTACTTAATCAACGTAAGTAATGCCTTGAACCTTTCGCCAATGGCTTCATGTTGCAGTTCAAACAGTAGTGACTCTACATTGGTTTGTAACGCCCCATGCGCTTGCATCATCTCGATTCCAAGTTTCTTATTGTCAGGATCTCGCGAAGACATGGCATCTACCACTAAGTGGGTCGGATAAGCATTATCCAATAGGTCCATACAAGTTTGGTACACACAAACATGGGTTTCTATGCCCGCAACCAGTATATTTTTCTGCCCCATTGCTGACAGTTTTGCTCTGAATCTTGGACATTGCCAGCCACTAAAATGTTGTTTTGCAATCGGCTCTGTGGTTTTTATCAGCTCGGCGGCCAATACGTCGGTGGTGGCACCTAATTTATCGGGCAGCTGTTCGAGCCATAGGATCGGAATGTCGAATAACTGAATGCCTTTAATTAGCGTTGCCAGTTTGTGGTGTAACTCTTCACTCTGGTGCATAACACGTGCTAGTTGTCCTTGGACGTCGACAACAACCAATACGCAATCTTCTGGTTTCAACATTGGGTCTTTCCTATTTTGTGCAAAAGGATGCGAGACCGTTAGTACACCCTAAATATCGATTTTCTCCAATAGGCAGTTGGTCTAACGTTGCTTATTAACTGCTTTATCTATGTGCAATCGCTGCATAATCGCACTAATTTGGTGCGTTTATATTCAAAATGTAACAAGCTTAATATGTTATCTATTTGTTTTTAAAGGACTTGCAAATATGGCCTAATGCTTGAATTGTCTTTAGTAGAATTAAAAATAGTCTTCAGGGAGTTAGCCATGAAATTAGTCAGCGCCATTATCAAGCCGTTTAAGTTAGATGATGTAAGAGAAGCCATCGCCAATGTGGGCATTGAGGGGATGACCGTAACTGAAGTAAAAGGCTTTGGTCGACAAAAGGGACATACCGAACTATATCGAGGTGCTGAGTATCAGGTTGATTTTTTACCTAAGGTGAAGCTTGAAATTGCCACTAAAGCAGAAAATGTAGAGATGCTAGTTGAGGCGATAACGAATGCAGCTCGTACCGGCAAAATTGGTGACGGCAAGATCTTTGTTACCAATCTAGAACAAGCAACCAGAATAAGAACTGGCGAACTCGACAACGAAGCACTTTAAAGGGGATAGGACAATGGATGAATTAACCAAATTAGGATTAACGGTCACTGAGCTACGATTTGCCCTTGATACGTTTTATTTTCTTATCTCTGGTGCGCTAGTGATGTGGATGGCTGCGGGTTTTGCAATGTTAGAAGCGGGTCTTGTTCGCTCTAAAAACACCACTGAAATTTTAACTAAGAACGTCTGCTTATATTCAATTGCCTGTGTAATGTATTTAGTTGTTGGTTATAACATTATGTACGTTGATAACGCTGAAGGTGGATGGTTACCTTCGTTTGGCTCTTTGATTGGATCGCAAGCTGATGGCGCAGACCATGCGCTTGAGTCTGATTTTTTCTTCCAAGTGGTGTTTGTTGCAACAGCGATGTCGATTGTGTCTGGTGCGGTTGCTGAGCGCATGAAGCTATGGGCGTTTTTGGCATTTTCAGTGTTCATGACTGCTGTTATATACCCAGTTGAAGGTTACTGGACATGGGGCGGTGGCTTCTTGTCTGAAGCGGGGTTTGTTGATTTTGCCGGTAGCGGTATTGTGCATATGGCGGGCGCGGCAGCAGCCATTTCTGGCGTTTTATTGTTAGGCGCACGAAAGGGAAAGTACGGTGCCAACGGTCAAGTTAATCCCATTCCCGGTTCTAATTTACCTATGGCTACACTGGGTATGTTCATCTTGTGGATGGGTTGGTTTGGCTTTAATGGTGGCTCACAGCTGCTAGTGTCGGATGCTGAAAATGCTAGCGCAGTGGCAAAAATCTTTGTTAATACCAACTCAGCCGCCGCGTTTGGTGCAATTTCAGCACTGATTGTATGTCGGTTAGTTTGGGGCAAAGCTGATTTAACCATGATCTTAAA
Source organism: Shewanella abyssi (assembly GCF_023284025.1). Lineage (GTDB taxonomy): Bacteria > Pseudomonadota > Gammaproteobacteria > Enterobacterales > Shewanellaceae > Shewanella > Shewanella abyssi. Next base: position 13,764 of record NZ_JAKIKR010000054.1, read on the forward strand.
TGGCGCCTTGGCAGGGCTGGTTGCGATTACCGCTGATCCCTTATCTCCCTCTTTCGCTATGGCCGGCGTCATTGGTATTGTGGCTGGCGGCGTGGTTATATTCTCTATTGTTGCGTTTGACCGAGTAAAAATTGATGATCCAGTCGGTGCTATCTCTGTCCATGGTGTGGCTGGGTTGCTGGGGTTAATGTTGGTTCCGCTGTCTAATGCCGACGCCTCTTTTGGCACTCAGCTTTATGGTGCTGCAGTGATATTCGGTTGGGTATTCTTGGCTTCTACTGTTGTGTGGCTTGGACTCAAAGTGACTATGGGGATCCGCGTTACAGAAGAGGAAGAGTATAATGGAATGGATGCATCAGATTGCGGCATTGATGCTTACCCTGAATTTGTCTCGGTGAAAAGTGCCAACTAATACTGTGATGGAATTGCAAGGGAGCAGGGCTTAGGTCCTGCTTTTTATTTGAGCGTTTCATTAATCTACAATGCATTTACTCTAGCTGGAATTGCTGCGGTTATCGGTATAGGATGGCTGGAGACTTGTGACTATAATGGGGTACTTATCTGGTGAGTAAAGTGATTAGCATTAGCCTATTGCTGTTGTTTACCTACTGCTTACCCGCAGTAGCTGGACAGGTTGTGGTGCGGAAATCTAGCGAACCGTTCGATGCTTTTGCTGTACGCGACCAGGTGCTTGCCGATCATGAGTGGCAAGAAATGCTCAGATTTCAGCAACAAATCCAAATCTTACAAGCATTGCCCGTGGGCTGCTTGCCTATTGCTACACCTTATCGTTATTTTACCTGTCGTGGCCAGTTCTATAGGCCTTATGAATATCAAAACAAACAGCTCTACATTGAGATCGATCAGCCACTGGCTAAGTAATAGAGGCAGAAGCTGCCTATGGTTGGTATACTTTTGATTTACTCTTTGTAACGTTTTTATCCAAGTCGATTCGTTTTTCTTACTATGCTTATAGGTATGATTTTTTGCGTTGAGAGCGTTATGAAATTCATTCCTTTAGTTCTATCATTTCCGCTACTATTCTTGCTTCAAGCTTGTAGCTCGACTAGTGGGCCAAGCCTTCAGTATGAGCTTGAAAGCTATTATCATGATGAGCATTTCAATATACCTAACGATTTACCCTCTGCGGAAAGCATATTTTCTCTAAGTGAAAATGACATAACTCGTGTTAGAAATGAGGCCAATAGAGCTAAGCTATCAAAATCGAGCACTATGATGCATCAATGGTTAGCTAACTATATTAATGCTCAAGAGGGTGGTTTTCGTTATGCGGATAACCTTACTCGCTCTGCCGGCGATACATTTGACGACCGCGAGGGTAACTGCTTGTCTCTGGTGTTACTCACAGCCGCTATCGCACAACAACTGGATGTGAGAGTTGAGTATCAAGAGATTGATATTCCGCCGGTTTGGGATCAGCAAGGCGGATTCTATTTGGTCAATGGCCATATTAATCTAAAACTACTTCCGCAAGAGAAAGGCCACATATTGAATGTTTCCGCCGGCGCTATTCAGATCGATTTCTTACCGGAACGAGCCATGCAAGGGTACGATAAACGCCGGGTTAGCCGATCTATGGTTACGTCGATGTTTTTTAATAATCTGGCCGCAGAAGCGCTGGTAAAGAGAGAGTATGACAAGGCCTACGGATTACTTAAGCTGAGCTTACAGCAAGATAACCAGTTTTTGCCTGCTATTAACACCTTAGCTGTGTTATATCGATACAAAGGATTAACAGAGGAAGCTGAAGCCTTGTATAAGCTCGCTTTAGCGATAAACCCAGAAGATATGAACGCGTTGTATAACTATGCGATTATTCTCGGCGAGCAAGATAGACTCGACGAGTGGGCTGGGGTGCATAAAGTCATGGAGCTTGCCCGTATTAGAAACCCTTATTATTACTATGGTATAGCGCAGCAAGCGTATTTTGATAGAGAATATCAGCTGGCTTTGAGATGGTACCGACGAGCGATCGAGAAAGCCGATTACCGCCATGAATTCTATTTCGGACTTTCAAGGACCTATTGGGCTACAGGTGACCAACGACGGGCTGAAATTAATATGAGAAAAGCATTATCGCTAGCAAACGATAGCAACAATAAACGCCGATACCAGTCAAAACTTCATGGGATGAAGAGCCACTAGTCACTCTCCTTCATTCAGCCCCTTCATTATCGATACGTCATTTACGGCTGGGATTTAGTCGGCTCAATTTGCCTACCTAAATACGCGGTGTCATTGTCGCAGAACGGCCAGCAAGCATATTTATTCTATAGCATTATCGATTCAATACAGCTAGAGCTGTACTGTCATTAGCTGAGTGTAGTGATGTTTGAGTGCATTATGCTGCCTTGAAAAGAATAATTTGATGTTTAACGGCAATGAATGGGCTACATATGAATGAAACTAATGTAAAAGGGTTTTGGTAAGTCTTTCTAAAACATATGCTTAAATTTATTTATTGTTATTTTTGATAACTTGATTGCAATGTGAAGAGATACTGGATAAATTGAACTCAGTATCGCAATTGAGAGTCCCATTTTTATTTTTCATACGCTAGACGGAGCGCAGTATTACCATGTATTACCAAAATGATGATGTTCGAATTAATAAGATTAAAGAGTTGTTACCTCCAATTGCTATCTTGGAGCGATTTCCGGCAACAGAGAACGCATCAGCGACCGTATTTAATGCGCGTGAAAGCATCCACAATATTTTAGCTAAAAAAGATGACCGCCTGTTAGTGGTCATTGGTCCTTGCTCTATTCATGATCCGATAGCCGCGGTTGAATACGGCAAGCGTCTTGTGGAGTTACGCAAGCAATACAAAGATCAGTTAGAGATTGTCATGCGAGTCTATTTTGAAAAGCCTCGTACCACCGTCGGCTGGAAAGGCTTAATCAACGATCCAAATATGGATAATAGTTTCAAGCTAAATGATGGCCTGCGCACAGCACGAAAGCTATTGCTGGATCTCAATGATATGGGCTTACCTGCAGCGGGTGAGTTTCTTGACATGATCACGCCGCAGTATGTGGCTGATCTAATGTGCTGGGGTGCAATTGGCGCCCGTACCACCGAATCACAGGTGCATAGAGAACTCGCTTCTGGTCTTTCTAGTCCGGTTGGTTTTAAAAATGGCACCGATGGCACCATTAAAGTGGCTATCGATGCGATTGGCGCAGCAAGTGCTCCGCATCACTTCTTATCGGTGACTAAATTTGGGCACTCTGCGATTGTTGAAACCAAGGGTAACCCTGATTGCCATATCATCCTACGTGGTGGTAAAGAGCCTAATTATAGTGCTGCACATGTGGCTGAGATTAATCAGCAGCTGGATAAAGCTGGCCTAGCTAAAAACATCATGATCGACTTTAGCCATGCTAACAGCCGCAAGCAATTTGCACTGCAGATGTCAGTCGCTGACGATGTGGCTGGGCAAATAAGCGCAGGTGAAACTTCAATATTTGGTGTAATGGTTGAGAGTAATTTGGTTGAAGGTCGTCAAGATCCAGTTGAAGGGCAATCGCTTTGTTATGGTCAGAGCGTCACCGATGCTTGTATTGGTTGGGATGATACAGAGAAAATGCTCAGCGTATTGAATCAGAGTGTTATTAACCGCCGCTAATTGCTAATTGCTTTAACTCTATTTGACTCGATGAAACCTAGTGCTGGCACTGGGTTTTTTTATGGGTGGATTTTAGTCAATGCAACAACGCATCGTTATCGTTGAAGTCTAAATATTAGTAACTAATGGATAGAAAGCTGTTTGTTTTAGTCACGACAAAAAGAGCGACATGGCTCTTTATTTGATAAACCCCATTAGCCGATAAGCCAATTGGTTTATGTAGTCGTCATTGACCCTAAGTCAGAGCTTATTTCGAAGTCACTTTGATCCGCTCAATATCACTCGTTGGTGCTTCGATAACAAAGTCTAGCTGCACCATTGCACCTTTAACGCCCATTTTTGATTCACTATAACGCCATTTTTTAAGGGCTTCGGTCGCTGATGCATCAAATACAGCAGTCGGTGATGATTTTATTACTTTAATATTGTTAACTGCGCCTTGGGAGCTGATATCAAACTGCATCACCACAAAACCATTTTGGTTAGCTTTCACTGCGGCAGCTGGATACGCAGGTTCTATTCTAATCACTGGGTGAATATCACTACCTTTATCATCACCAGCCAGTACCTGTTGATTGAGGAAAAGACTGCTTAAACCGAGTGTAATCGTCAGTCCCAATACTGCTAATCCACTTTGGCCTTTCTGTCGTGTTTTCATTTGCATTATACGCTCCTTGAGTATGTGTTTATTTCCATAGTGTGTGTGCAAAAGGCCGTGATTAGCTTGTTGTGAGTAAGCTAAAAGCATTTTGCTGTAAATTATTTTCTCTTCTGTATTGAGTGTCTCAGTAACCTCTGCATCACAGGCTAACTCTTGATCATCTCTAAAACGTCGGTAAGCCAACCAAAAGAGTGGGTTAAACCAGAAAATGGCTAATATCCCGTAGGCTAAAAGATTACAGGGCAGATCGCGTCGCTTGTGGTGATATTGCTCATGAGCAATAACCGAACGTTGTTTTAGTTGATTTAGAATGAGGAAGTCAGTGGGGAGCACTATTTTAGGGGCAATAATCCCAACTAACATAGGCGATTGCACTTTTGGGTGGCTATAGGTGGGCAAATACGAATCTAGCTGGTCCACTTTTTTGGCCGTTCGAAGTAACTTCTTCAGGTAAGTTCCCTGTAGAAATAACGTCAGACTCATAAGGATAAAACCAATCCCCCAAATAGTGATTAGCGTTTGGCTGTACCAAGTTGACTCGTTCTGGGCTATCGCTTTGCCCGCCTTGATGCTGTAATACGCTATCTGGTTTGATTGCACCGATATGAACTGACCTGGTAGGTAATTGATTAGTAAGGAGCTTAATAAAATCAGTGGTAACAGCATCCATAAGCTATAGGTTTTATGGGCACCTAAGTGCTTTTGCAAAGCACTATGTCCAAGTAGCAATATGCCGCAAACAAAGCTGAGCAACACTGTTTGTTGAAAGAGCCAGAGCATCATGAGTGATTCTCCTCTTGCCAGGTGTCGATCAGCTGTTGTAACTCCTCAATATCCTTAGCACTCAGTTTATTTTCACGGGCGAAACCCGCTACCAAAGGAGCGACTCGACCGGAAAACAACCGCTCAATAAAGGACTCACTCTCCTTTAGTTGATAGTCACTTTGATCAATTAAAGGCCGGTATAAGTACGAACGACCCTGTTTTTCGAATCCAATGGCTTGTTTTTTAACGAGTCGATTCAGCAGCGTTTTGATGGTCTTTTCATGCCAGTCATTACTTTGCGCCAATTGAGCGACCACTTCACTGGCACTCATTGGTGAATTTTGCCAAAGAATATTGAGCACACTGAGCTCTGCATTGCTTATCTCTTTCATGAACAGTCTCGATTACATTTGTAATTTCACTTAGGATTACAAATGTAATCGAAAGATGCAAGCTTAAATGTAAATAAATTGGTCGTGACTTACTTAATTGTAACGTTTGTAACCAGGGGCGTTGACTGTTGTGGCTTAGGGAGGGGATTTTTTGTTACTACAGTACATCTTTTATGTACCACTTTATGTTGAGTGACGATAGAATGCTGCAAATTAATACCCTAAACAAGGATTGTAACGGTATGAAAGTAAGTCAACTCTGTTATTGGATTTCCTATTCAGTACTTTTTTATTTCAGCTTTTGTCTGAATCTGTATGCATCTGACGATGTCGATATGACGATAGACAAAATATCTAAACGCTTGCCTATTTTTAGCCAAAAACTCAGCTTTTATCTCCCAAATGGTTGGAAGTTAGCTTTCTCACATTTAGAGGATGGTATGTTTACCGCTGAATTCCTACCTAAAAATGAAGAGTTACGCAATTGGGCTTCAATGGTGTGTATTCAAGGTTTTAAAGGTTTATCTGACAATATTGAGCCGGTGGACTTTCTCGATACGATGGCAGAGACTTATCGAGACAGCTGCCATGGTGAGGTGCTGTATCAACGTGTCGAAGACGAATTCATTAATGGTCATCAGACGGCAAGTGCGATTATGGGGTGTACTCGAATGCCCAATACTCATCTCACTGAGTTACCAGCTAATGTGTATAAAGAGTTAGCGCATTTAGGTGAGATAGGTCATTACACTGCGGTAAAAGGTGAAAAAGATCTGTACCTCATTCATAAGTCTATAAGGGGAAGGGAGTTTACTTCAACATCTGCACCGCTTGAAAAAACTAATTATCGTGAGTTTATGTCAGCGATAACGCCTTTCAAGCTAAATTAACGGGTTACGCTCAGTGGCATTTTTATAGCACTGGCACTGAGCGTCTGTTTTGGTTATCAGATCTTAATGTACAGAATGTATTTCCTCCCTTGCTGCATCTCTAGAGCAGTATGAAGAGCTCAGACTAAAGCATTAGCCGGTATTTATTGTTAGTCCGCTGCTTTTTCGTTATCCGCCCCATGCCACGATTCAATATTTGTCATCTAAGCTAGAACAAATCACTTTTTGATAAGTTAGACTTTTAACCGTATAGACGTCTATAATGCGCGGGCTTAGTAACAACCGATGTTATTACTGGGTACAAAAAATTAAAAATAACTAACTAGTCAGCTTTATTGGTGCCTTCACTTTCAGCTTAATTGTTGGGTAAGGATAATCGGGAAGTCAGTTAAATTCTGACACTGCCCCCGCAACGGTGAATGGTGAGAGACAGGCGTATTAAAGCTTGTGCTCGCATATCGAGAATCAAATCGGTATAGAACCTAAGTCCGGAGACCGGCCCGTAAAGTGATTTCGATGATTTCGGCGGGCAGATCTCGAAGTGCGATAATGTGCAAATATAGCGATGGAATTTTAGCGCTTAATCCTTTGTCATTTCGTGACGCATTTGCCCCGTTTTCCTTTAGGAGTCAAGGGTAAATGGGTACAAAACCATCTAAAATTGCGTTGCTAATCAGCGGCGTATTCAGCTTAACTGCATTGCCAATAATAGCGGCAGAATCCAACCAATCAGTGACTATCGTTGAAACTATTACCGTTACTGGTACTCGTTTCGATCGAACTAGTGAGCAGCAGCTTACCGTTATAAACACCATTGAGCGTGAAGAGATTGAACGCCTTAATCCCAAATCAGTCGCAGATGTATTAGAAACACTGCCGGGTGTTAGCGTTGTGCGTAATGGTGGTGCAGGGCAAAATACTTCTATTAGCTTACGTGGTACAAATTCAAGCCACGTTTTAGTCATTATTGATGGTGTTAAGGTCGGTTCTGCGACATTGGGCAGCGTGAGTTTCAATAGCTTGTCTCCAGAAAGTATTGAGCGCATTGAAGTTTTGAAAGGTCCAAGAGCTTCAGTTTGGGGCAGTGATGCCATAGGCGGAGTTATCCAGATTTTTACTCGCCAACTTAAAAACGATGAATGGTATGTTGGTGCTGAATATGGCAGTAACGATTACATTCGTGGTTCTGCCGGTCTTGGTATGGAACATGGTGAGGGCAGCAGCACATTATCGGTGAACCGTGAGCAATCAAATGGCTATGATGTTTATCAAGGTGTGGACGCAGAGAATGATGATGACGGTTATAGTCGTACTTCGATAACGCTTAAAGGTTCACAGGCGCTGACGCAGCAATGGCAAGCATTGTGGAGTGGCCAATACGATAAGGGTAATACTCAGTACGATGACAAATATGGCAGTGGCGGGGCTGACGAGTCAGACTACGGCAACTATATTTGGAACTTAGGTGCACAATACAGCGGCGAAAAACTAACCAGTAAATTATCGGTTAATCAGTCTCGAGATTATAACGAGAATTTTCGTGGTGATAATAAAGATGTCGCTATTGCTGAGTTTGAAACCAAGCGCAAACAAGTCAATTGGAGCAATCAGTACTTTGTTACAGACGGCCTAAACCTCAATGGTGGACTAGATTGGTCAAATGAGGCGGTGCTTGGAGATTATGCTCAAGATGAAAGAGATACTTTTGGCGCGTATATATTGGTTGGTAAGCAGTGGCAGCAGTTACTTGCTGAAGTTGCGCTTCGCTATGATGATGTTGAAAATATCGACAGTGAAACCACTTATAATGTCAGTCTAGCGTATCAGTTTGATGAACAGTGGCGCTTATCAGCGACTACAGGTACCGCCTTTAAAGTGCCGACTTTTAATGACTTGTATTGGCCGGATTCTGGTAATCCAGATCTGCTATCTGAGACCTCTGAAAGCTATGATGTAACCTTGAATTATCAACGTAATGACGTTCAGGCTTATATTAGCTTATTCAAAAATGACATTGATAACCTGATTGCCTGGGCGCCTACAGGCAAGTTTGACGATAATGGTTGGGAGATCTGGAAGCCTGCCAATGTAAACAATGCAGAAATTTCAGGTGTTGAGTTCTTTACCAAGTTTGCATTATTGGGTTTAGAGCATCAACTTGCTTATACCTATTTAGATACTGAAGACAAAGCTACAGCAGAGCCGCTTATTGGTCGCAGTGAGAGCGAAGTTAACTATTCGTTGAGCTACCAATGGCAAGATTTTGACTTGCTAGCTAACTACCACTACCAAGGTAAGCGTTATGCTGGATACGAACAGTATTTAGATGCCTATCATCAGCTTGATTTCGCTGTGGGTTATGCGCTAACGGATAACTGGCAATTACGTTTAAAAGCCAATAATGTGCTTGATGAGGATATTGCCTCTGTGACTAACTACATTAGCCCGGGTCGAGAGTTATTCTTTAGCGTGAGTTATAGTGCGCTATAAATAGGCGATAGCCGAGGTATTGACTTAAATTATGTCAAAAAGCCAGTCTCAATGAGACTGGCTTTTTGTTTTCTATATTTGGTGTGAGCCATGAATTGTCAAATTATGCAGGTTAGATTGAACTGGAAAATGGCAGATACAAAAAAACCTCGCAAGGCGAGGTTTGATGTTGAGTGCTTAAGGTCTTAAGGTCTTAACTTGCCTTAGACTCTGGTTTAAATGTTGCTACACCTAAACTAAATATTGGTGCCCGAACCCGGAATCGAACCAGGGACACGAGGATTTTCAATCCTCTGCTCTACCGACTGAGCTATTCGGGCAACGGGCGCTATTAAAAGGCTTTTACCGATTTGAGTCAACCCATTTTTGCTAAATGAGGCTTTTTTTTGTTTGCACGTTGGATTATCCAGCGTTTAGCTGCAGAACTGAACAGTTAGCTGTAAATCGCAGCGAGTCGGGGAAGTATGATGGTTTGTTGTGATTTTGTGAATGTAATTGGGGTTTCAACGGTCTAGTATTTATAGACGATGGATAGTAATAGGTTAGGAGGATCTGCTTGGGATTGCATACTCGTACTGTTTGGGCTGTTCAGCGTCACCCATTAGGGCTGTTTGTCAGTATCATCTTTCTGAGCCTGCTCTCACTTCTTGGTCTGCATAGATTGAACCTTGATGTTAACTTTAGTGATTACTTCTCATCGACAGATCATCGGTTTGTCGCGTTTAAGCAGATGAATGATCGTTTTGAGCGCCATGACCAGCTATGGCTGCTGTTAGAAAGCGAGCAAGATTGGCGAGAAGAGGTGTTGTCACAGCCTCTTCAGGACTTTGTCGAGCAACTGCAAGCCAATCCTAACGTACTAAGTGTGCAGGGTTACAATCAATTTCTGCAAGGTGATGCGAGAACGGAGAAGATCCTTAACTATAAAAAGCATCCGCGGTTGGCGTCTGTTTTATCAGAAAATGGCCGAGCAATACTGTTACAGCTAAAACTAAACGAGGCTGAATCAAAAACCTTTGCTACGCGCAGTTTGTGGTTGATGAGCACCCTTGATGACATCGATGCCACTACAAATGCCTTTTGGCAGCCAATGAAGGTAAATAGCTACCTCAATGGTACACATGCATTAAATTGGCAGTACGCCAAAGTACTGCGCCATGACTTGCTCTGGTTTGCACCGTCATTATTGGGCATTATCTTTTTAATGGCGGCGATTTTTATTAGGCAGAAAGTGTGGATTGCTGCGTTATGCCTAAATACTGTTATCACGCTTATTTTGACTTTAGGCTTAGCGGCCTGGCTCAAGTTAACATTGGCTGCTATCAGCGCCTTTGTGCCGGTGATTATTGTGACTCTTGGGCTGGCGTATGCATCTCACCTCTATTTCGCTTGGGGGCGTGCCATCAACCTTGGCAAATCAAATCAACAAGCGCTTGAGCAAAGTGTGATCGTCAATCAAGCGCCACTGTTTTACTCGACCCTGACCACCATATTTGGATTTTGTTTATTAATGTTTAGTCCATCGCCGCCAATACAGAGCTTTGGTTTGTTGGTGGCATTTGCCGTTTTGTGTAACTACCTGTTAAGTCTGAGCACATTAATCTACTTTGCTGGTTTTTCTAAGCCAACTAAACAGACAGGGATGAACTTTGCTTTAGTGCTATCGCTAGCTCAAAATAATGTTAAAAGACCAAACTCAGTCATGCTCGGGATTGCATTGTTGAGTGTGCTTTCGCTAATGAGCGTATCAAAGTTAACCCTCAATGATGACCCTCTAGCTTACTTCGAATCTAATAACCCTTTCACACAGTCTAGTCAAAAAATGCGTCAGTACTTTGCCGGAATAAATCTGCAGCATTATGTTGTGAGCAGTAAATCGGGCGATCAGCTCGATAAAGTTGAATTGGCGTTTACCTATAAGTTCGCTCGTTTTTTAAAAGTACAATCTGAGATCAATAAGGTTCAGCACCTTGGCGATTGGGTTAAAAGTGCCGGTATTGGCCAGAATCAATTTAGGCGATTGTTATCCGAAAACTCAGTGGGAAAACTGCGCCTGCAAAGCGAGTTGGCAACGCCTAAGAATGCCAGCTTAGTCACCCTGTATCTGGTGCCTATGACAGCGATGGAGTTAGTGGCATTTGAAGTGAAAGTAAATACTTGGTTAGACAGCAACGCAGGAAGTGTCGATGTTAGTCCGCCTCTTGGGAGTAACCTACTGTTTGCTCACCTGAGTATTGATAACGCTAACAATATGCTGATGTCATTCGGGGTGGCGCTATTGGCATTAGCGGTTCTGTTAAGTATGTTGAAACGTTCATTCGTCTTTGGCTTGATGGGGTTATTACTTAACTTTTTACCCTTACTGTGGGTGTTCGCTTTATGGCAACTTAATGGTGGTTTTATCAGTCTTGGTACTGCAGTTGTATTGGGGATGATGTTGGGTGTTATTGTTGATGATACTTTGCATTTGATGCTTAAATTACCCGACAAGGATTGCGATGACGCTAACACGGTTGCGATGTGGGATGCATTAAGCAAGGTTCTACCCGTGATTACATTTACTACGCTGACCATCGCCTTAGGTTTTTCTATTGGATTGATGTCTGATTTTGCGCCCATCTCTCAATTAAGCTTACTCTCTTGTTTAGTGGTGTTATTTGCTTGGGGCTTTGATGTGTTGATGTTGCCTGTGCTTTATCGGCGCTGGGTATTAGGGAAAAAGCATGCAGACTAAGATACTTACCCGCTGATTTCCGCTTAAGTCCGTTACAGGGCTCAAACAGCCTGACTGCAAATGGTCACATAGATAAATTGTTAGCCGATGCGCTCGGTATTGAAGCTAGTCGTGTTATTAATGATGTTAAATTACAGGGCAACTTGGGCTCGGCGGTAAATTGGCTCAGCCTGTCTAAGCTGATCAATTCAGGGGTATTGGTAACGGGTGATAAAGTGATGATATTCGTTGCCGAGGCAACGAAATACTTATACGTGGATTTGTTTAGCAAAATTAGTCAAACTAATTTAAAAAAAATAAAGGCCTCTTTTGAGGCCTTTATTTTCTATAACGAGTGATAAAAAACTGTTATTTATTACTGTTTCGCGACTAACTTATTGCTTGGGAAGTTAGCTTGCATGACCATAAGTGCATGCTCTTTAAGCTTATCTTGCCCTAATTCACCGTATGCTTCAGACATAATCTCTAACGCTCTTTCGGTTGACGGTGTACCAGGGTATCCTTCCATAACTAGCTGGGCACGGATAGCCGCTGCACTCCATGCATTCATTTTTATGTAGTATTCAGCTACCTTGATCGAGTAAAGTGCCAGTCTATTTTTTAAGTGTTGCATGCGTTTTTGCGCATCTGCTGCATAGTTACTGTTTGGATAAGACTTAAGCAGTCTGTCAAAATCCTTAAATGCATCCTGTGCAGCTTTTGGATCTCGATCAGATCTATCGATATTTAACATGTCGTGGAAAAGGTAACGATCAGACTGCATATTGACAAGACCGCGCATATAATAAACGTAATCAATGTCTTTATGTGTTGGGTTTAATCTAATAAAACGGTCGATGTTAGCGATGCCTGAAGCTGGATCATCAAGCTTGTAGTAAGCAAATATTAAATCGAGTTGGACTTGTGTTTTATGAGGTCCAAATGGAAAACGGGAATCCAAAGCTTCTAAAGAACGAACTGCTTTGCTGTAATTCCCCAGCTCCATAGAGGTTCTTGCTTGAGAATAAAGCACTTCAGGTGAACTTTTGATCATTGCAGGGTCTTCGCCCTGTTTACTACTACAGGCCGTAACAGCAAGCGAAATTAGGACTACAGCAACACTTTTGGCAAATTTATGCATACTTGAATTCGATTCTTTTAAAGTTATAGTTATGAATTTTTCCATTTTACGATAAAATAGAAACAATCCGATTGTAACAGATAGTAAACATTTTTGGACCCCGAAACGTGGGTACGGTTCATATGACTCAAGAGATTAAACTAAAAAGCGAGATAACATCAATACAATCAGGGCAAAGATTAGACCAGACTCTGGCTGATTTGTTCCCTGATTACTCGCGAACACGCATTAAAGAGTGGATTCTGTCCGGTGCAGTCAGCATTGATGGCACTGTTACTGATAAACCCAGAGTGAAAGTTCTGGAAGGTCAGGACATCGTCGTAGAAGCGACGCTGGAAGAGGAAACATCCGCAAAAGCTCAAGCTATCGACCTTGATATTATTTATGAAGATGATCATATTTTGGTTATCAATAAGCAAGCAGGTCTAGTAGTACATCCTGGAGCAGGTAATCAAGACGGTACGTTAATGAATGCATTATTGCATCATTGTCCAGGTATCGAATTGGTACCACGTGCAGGTATTGTTCATCGTTTGGATAAAGACACCACCGGTTTAATGGTTGTGGCTAAAACGGTTGAAGCGCAAACTCATTTGGTGACTGCACTGCAGGCACGTGAGATCACGCGTGAATACGAAGCGATTGTTCAAGGTACCATTATTGCTGGCGGTACCATCGATGAGCCTATCGATCGTCACCCAACCAAACGCACACATATGGCTGTAGTGCATAATGGCAAGCCTGCGATGACGCATTACCGCGTAGCTGAAAAGTTCAGACTGCATACGCGTTTACGTCTTCGTCTAGAATCTGGTCGTACGCACCAAATTCGTGTACATATGGCTTACATGGGCCATGTGTTGGTCGGTGATCCTGTTTATGCTGGTCGACCGCGTCCTCCAAAAGGGGCCGCACCTGAGTTTTTCGAAACTTATATGGCTTTCAGACGACAAGCATTGCATGCGATTCGACTTGAACTAGCACATCCTTTCACTTGTGAAGTGATGAGCTGGCGCGCGCCAGTGCCTGAAGACATGGTGACGCTGACACGAGCTCTGCGCCAAGATACTATCGATAATCCACCTGTTATTTAATGACAGATGTTTTCGATGAGAAACAAGCTTGGTTTATTCCTTCGGGGGTAAACTTAGCTTTTTCGACTCGACAAGGTGGGGAAAGTTCACCGCCTTTTGATAGCCTAAACCTCGGTGCGCATGTTGGTGATAATATCACTAATGTCAACAGCAACCGGCAAACCATTCTACAACGTCTAAACCTTCCTGTTGCACCTGCTTGGCTAGAACAAACTCACAGTATTAACGTTGTTAATGCCGATAACAGTCAAGTCCATCATGCTGATGCAAGCTATTGTAATAATAGCAACCAAGTGTGTGTGGTGATGACTGCAGACTGCCTGCCTATCTTACTGTGCGATAAAAATGGCACAGAAGTCGCAGCAGTGCATGCTGGCTGGCGAGGATTGTGCGACGGTATTATTGAAGCTGCAATCAACAAATTTAGCCATTCCCCACAAGATCTGATTGCTTACTTAGGTCCCGCTATTGGACCTAGCGCTTTTGAAGTTGGCTTTGAAGTCAAACAACAATTCGAAGCACAGCACTCTGAGGCTCAATATTGTTTTGTACCAACGAGTGAACATCTTAGTGATAAATATTTGGCCGATCTTCATGGTCTGGCAAAACTCAGATTAACCAAGGCGGGTGTAAACACCATCTTTGCTGATAAGCGTTGTACGCTAACCGATCGTGAACTGTTTTTTTCCTATCGCCGAGATGGTGTTACAGGCAGAATGGCATCATTTATTTGGCTTGAAGCGTAAACCCTGACTTGAAATTGCTCGTTTAGCCCCCATCTTTTAGTTATCAGATGCTTTACTGTCTTGTAGAGAAAATCAATATATCTTGTTTGTATCAAAGCGTGAATGGAGTCAGCCTTTCTATTCAGAGTTTCGAGCTCGATGCACTCCATGCATGTCCCTGTTACAAACCTAACGCTGGATCCAAGTAATAAGTTATCGGAGGAATGATGCGACTCGATCGTATGACCAATAAATTCCAAATGGCTATCTCGGATGCTCAATCATTGGCATTGGGTCGAGATCACCAATTTATAGAACCTGCCCACTTGATGATGGCACTGTTGAATCAAGACGGTGGGTCAATTCACACCCTTCTGACCCAAGCGGGCATTCAAGTGAGTACTCTGCGCTCGTTATTGAGCCAAGAGTTAGAGCAAAGAGCACAAGTAGAGGGGATGGGCGGAGATGTACAGTTATCTCAAGCACTGATCCGTTTACTCAATTTGTGCGACAAGCTCGCACAAAAACGTAAAGACAAATTTATTTCAAGTGAGTTGTTTGTTTTAGCCGCGCTAGAAGGCAGTGATGCTTTGGCGCAAGCGCTAAAGAAGTCTGGTGCAACCAAGGCGTTAATGGAGTCGACCATCGAACAGATGCGTAATGGCCAAAAGGTTGATGATCCAAATGCCGAAGATCAACGCCAAGCGCTGAAAAAGTTCACTGTCGATCTTACTGAACGAGCAGAGCAGGGCAAGTTAGACCCTGTTATTGGTCGCGATGACGAAATTCGCCGCACTATTCAAGTATTGCAGCGTCGTAGCAAGAATAATCCGGTACTGATTGGTGAGCCAGGTGTCGGTAAAACAGCCATTGTTGAAGGGTTAGCGCAGCGGATCATTAACAATGAAGTCCCTGAAGGGATCAAAAATAAGCGAGTTCTATCTTTGGATATGGGCGCTTTGATTGCTGGTGCTAAGTATCGTGGTGAATTTGAAGAGCGTTTAAAAGCGGTTCTTAATGAGCTTTCTCAAGAAGACGGCCAAGTGATCCTCTTTATTGATGAGCTGCACACCATGGTAGGCGCCGGTAAAGGCGATGGTGCAATGGATGCGGGTAATATGCTTAAACCTGCATTGGCTCGTGGCGATCTGCATTGTGTCGGTGCGACAACATTAGATGAGTATCGGCAGTATATTGAAAAGGATGCGGCGTTAGAGCGTCGTTTCCAAAAGGTGCTGGTGGATGAGCCTAATGTTGAAGATACCATTGCTATTTTACGCGGTCTTAAAGAGCGCTATGAGCTGCATCATCATGTTGAAATTACCGATCCTGCTATAGTTGCGGCGGCCACTATGTCTAATCGCTATATTTCTGACCGTAAATTGCCCGATAAAGCGATCGATCTAATTGATGAAGCAGCATCGAGCATCAGAATCCAGATGGACTCAAAGCCTGAATCGCTCGATAGGCTTGAGCGCCGTGCTATTCAGTTAAAGCTGGAAGAACAAGCGGTGCGCAAAGAGGAAGATGAAGCCAGTTTACGTCGTTTAGAGGTTCTGCGAACCGAGCTAAAAGAGGTTGAAGCTAAAGCGGCTGAGCTAAATGAAATTTGGCACACTGAAAAAGCAGCGCTCGCAGGAACTCAGCATATCAAGGCTGATTTAGAGCAGGCGCGGATGGATTTAGAGGTTGCTAGGCGTGCAGGTGACTTAACCCGGATGTCAGAGTTACAGTATGGGCGTATCCCAGCGTTAGAAAAACAGCTCGACTTAGCGGCGCAAGCTGAAATGCAAGATATGACCTTGCTACGTAATAAGGTCACTGACGTTGAAATCGCCGAAGTGTTATCTAAAGCGACCGGGATCCCAGTGTCAAAAATGCTTGAAGGAGAGCGGGAAAAGTTATTGCAGATGGAGGATGCATTACATGAACGTGTGATCGGTCAGAATGAAGCGGTTGATTCAGTATCCAATGCGATTCGTCGCAGCCGAGCTGGGCTATCTGATCCCAGCCGTCCAATCGGTTCTTTTCTATTCTTAGGTCCGACGGGTGTGGGTAAAACAGAACTTTGTAAGTCACTGGCCAAGTTTCTATTTGATACTGAATCAGCACTGGTACGAATTGATATGTCTGAGTTTATGGAAAAGCACTCGGTATCGCGTTTGGTGGGAGCGCCTCCAGGATATGTCGGTTATGAAGAGGGTGGCTATTTAACTGAAGCGGTAAGACGTAAACCTTATTCAGTGATACTGCTTGATGAGGTTGAAAAGGCACATCCCGATGTGTTTAATATCTTATTGCAGGTATTAGATGATGGTCGTTTAACGGATGGCCAAGGTCGCACCGTTGATTTTCGTAATACTGTGGTGATTATGACATCAAACCTCGGTTCTGATGTTATTCAAGCAGGCTTCGGCTCGCAAAGCTACGAAGAGATGAAGTCCAATGTGATGCAGGTGGTGACGCAGCACTTTAGACCCGAATTCTTAAATCGTGTTGACGAATCCGTGGTTTTCCACCCGCTGGATAAAAACAATATTGCCCATATTGCCACGATTCAAATTGAGGCTCTGCAACTTAGGTTGTCAGAGAAAAACTATGAACTGGATATCAGTGATGAAGCATTAGCTGTTATCGTAGATGCTGGCTACGATCCTATTTATGGGGCAAGGCCGTTAAAAAGAGCCCTACAGCAAGAAGTTGAAAACCCACTAGCGCAAAAGATCTTAGGTGGACAACTACAGCCAGGAATACCGATACAAGTATCGGTTTCTGAGGGACGACTCTGCTTTACCCAGTAATACTGTGGTCATTTTACTCAAGACGTTTTATTGCGGTATCAACTAGGGTTGATGCCGCTTTTTAATGTATAGCCATCTACTACTTATCTACCTATCAACAGTCACACCCATAATATCTGTAGTGTTAAGCCTACTTGGTAGAGTGACTTTCGCTTCATCATTATCGATATGTTTGTACTATCCAATTATTCGACAATACTCAATATTAATTACTTTTCGCAAAATAAAGAGATCCGTTCTTTTTGTTCGGCAATAGTCGCTTGTCGCTGCTCCTCGGTCATTGCTACCGTTTTGCCAGTTTCTTTACTCTTTCTATTAAGTTTTGAATGGCTCGTTAACACATTCAGGCTGTGCCTAGCACTTTCACAAATTGATTTTGCTTGTGCCTTGTCTGAATGTTTTATTGCGAGAGCCGCTCGTTCTAGCTCTGTCGAGGCTTTTGCCATTTTAGGGGAGCTGGTCGGCGATACACTGCCTATTTTTTTAGGCTTTATGTCTTCGCTATACATTTTTTCAGCGCTCTGTTGCTCTGGAGGCTCCTGACTAAAGTGAGTTACGCCATACTCATCAACCCATGTATAGATTTCGCTAGCATATATATGACTGCTAAACAGACTCGCTATCAGTAACAAGCTACTGAGTATTATCCAAAGTGATTGAGTGGATATAAACTGAGTATTTTTATATTCCGTGAGGTCATTAGTTGGATCAAATACCATTATTCACCTTCCATAGTTATATCTATGATTAGTTTTGACGACGAAACGAGTGTTCCTCATGCTAGCGTGAACACTATATTAATAGCAACAGATCTCATATAGCTGAAAACAAAGCATCTAAGCAACAGTCTTCTTTAAAATGACCTATCAAGAGATAAATCAACCAGAGTGTTAAGTCTGTGTATTAGTGTAAAGTGCCATTTTAGACATGTTTTGGATGATATACGTACTTTTTGGATGGATTTTACGCGAACAGTACAGATATTCTATTTTTATTAAGAAACCCTCTTGTGCTCTATCAGGATTTCCCTATAATGCGCATCCACTGACACGGCACAGCAGGCCAACTAACTTACCGCAAGGTTAGATAGTACGGGACTTGCAGCGGTGTTAGAGAGTTAAATTTCTCACGAGATTTGATTCAGGTGACAAGCGCTTTAAGGGCTTCGGGTTTTGCTTCTTTTCACGAGAGTGATTAAGAAATCATCGCTTGAAAAACTTATTAAAATAAGCCCTTGACGCCGACACTGGA
>NZ_JAKIKR010000055.1 GCF_023284025.1 Shewanella abyssi
TAGCGGCGATTGAAAGCAAGCAATTAGTACGGATTTTACCCGAATACGAATCTAAGAAAGAAGATGTTTGGTTGATCTACCCCGATAGAAAGGGCATAAGTTTACCAACACGGCTATTGATTGATTTTTTATTACAAGAGATCCCAGAAAGGGCTGGTTTGTAATGAAATTCGTGACAGTGTTGTGCACTAGAGCCTGATTATCTTACTAATTTAAAGGATTAGACTCTCTCCCAATAATTCTATTTGGAGAGAGATGATGATCTCACGTTCTAACCTGGCAAAATTTGCTATTTCCCCTGTTGCATTCTTCGTTTTAACAGCGTGTAGTCAGGCTCCTGCACAATCTATAGCGGATCCCGCCAAAGTTGAACGTCCAGTTCAAATTATGACGTTAGAAACCACTAAACAAGCCAGCATAAAACAATTTTCAGGTGTACTGGAAGCGACCCAAACTGCAAACTTAGCGTTTAAAGTGCCAGGTACTATCGAAGCCATTTTGGTGAAAACTGGCGATAGCGTCGACAAAGGGCAGGTATTGGCGAGGCTGGAACCCCACGATTATCAAGTCAATGTTCTCGAACTACAAGCACGCTTAGCCGAAGCCAACGCCGCGCACCATCTTGCAAAAGTTGAGCTGAGTCGCGTTAAACAGGCCATTGCTGATGATGCTATTTCAAAAGTAAATTTGGACCGAGCTCAAAGCGGCTTTAAGCGCAGCCTAGCCATGGTTGATGTGGTCGGCCAGAATCTACAGAAAGCCCAAGATGCGCTTGATTATACGGAACTTAAAGCACCTTTTAGCGGCATTATCGGATCAAAACATCAACAAACCTTCGAACAAACATCAGCAGGTGTTAGCCTGTTTTCGCTACATCAACCCAATAAACTTAAAGCCCTGATTGATGTCCCCGAGAATCTAATGAGTAAGTTAGCCATTGGTCAGCAAGCCAATATTAGCTGGTATGGCAATGACAAACCGCTGCAAGCCAAGCTCACCGAAATGACTACATTAGTCGATCCCATCAAGCAAACCTATGAAGTTCAATTTGTTATAGAGCAACAAGCGGATGCGCTATCCGGCAAGGCTGTGATTGTGGCTGTTGAAATTAATGACGCTAAAACCAGCTTTTGTGTGCCTTTTGCGGCGCTTAAAGGCGAAGGGGATAGCCAAAGTGTTTATCTCGTTAAAGATAAGGCTATCAGTCAACAAAGGGTAAACATTGACTCAATGCACAGCAATCGTGTCTGTATCAGCGGCAACTTGCATGCAGGTGACGCCGTTGTCACGGCGGGAGTTCATTATCTTGAGCCTTCTCAAACAGTTGCAAACACAACTTTAAAAGCATTTAGTTACTAGGAGGCGTTATGAATTTAGCTGAATTTGCAATACGACAAAGACTGTTTGTACTCTTCTTTAGTGTGCTCTGCATCATTGTTGGGATTATCTCCTATTTTGAATTAGGTAAGCTGGAAGATCCGTCATTTACCGTCAAAAGTGCCGTGGTTGTAGTACTTTACCCTGGCGCCTCTGCCAAAGAAGTTGAGGAGCAGGTCACCGATAAAGTCGAAACGAAACTGCAAGAGATGGGAGCAATGTGGAAACTGCGCTCTTTATCACGTCCTGGTAGCTCGATGATCTTTATCGATCTCAAAGAGACAACTAATTCAGATGAACTACCGCAACAATGGGATCTACTGCGCCGCAAAGTGAATGATGTGAAATTAACGCTGCCTACAACTGCGCAAATTAGCATAGTTCAAGATGAGTTCTCTGAAGTTTACGGCATGCTGTTCAGTGTTTATGGCGAAAATGCAGAGCCGGAAGAGTTGCGTCAATACGCCAAAGAGCTGCAACGCAGATTAAAAACGGTGGATGGCATTAAAAAAATTGAACTGCATGGTGTGCAAAGCCAGGCCGTGTATGTTGATCTGCCAGAAGAGCGCATTGCGCAATATGGGATCTCAACAGCGCAAGTGATCAATCAGCTCACCACACAAAACCTGACATACGACAGCGGCAGTTATGAAGCTGCGGGTGAGCGTATTCGAATTGACCAAGGTAGTGCGTTTAAATCAATTGATGATATTAAAAACTTTACCCTTAAAGGCGGTTTTGGCAGCAACAGCTCTGGTTTACTGAGACTAGGTGATATTGCCGATGTTAGTTTGGCGTATAAAACGCCAGCGACGACCATCAGCCGTTTTAATGGCAAGACTGCTGTCACATTGGCAGTGAGCCCGGTGAAGGGCATCAACGTGGTAAGCCTTGGCGATACCATGACACAGATTATTGCCGATTATCAGCAAGAGTTACCGCTTGGGATCAATATTGGCACCATCGCATTTCAGCCTGATGAAGTCGCTAAATCGATTGAAGATTTCGTGATGAATTTGCTAGAAAGTGTCGCGATTGTTTTTGTGGTATTGCTTATCTTCATGGGCTTTAAGAGTGCCACAATTGTCGGTAGTAGCCTGCTGTTTACCATTTTACTGACATTCATCTATATGTACGTTGCAGGTGTTGATCTACAGCGCGTGTCCTTGGGTTCATTTGTACTGGCACTGGGTATGTTAGTGGATAATGCCATTGTTATCACTGACCTGTTTATTGTGAAACTCAATAAAGGCGTTGAGCGTACCAAAGCCGCTATAGAGTCGGTTAAAGAAACCTCTAAACCGTTACTGGCAGCAACGGTTATTGCAATTATGGGCTCAAGCCCTGTGGTCTTCTCGCAAACGGATTCAGGCGAGTTTGCCGCTTCAGTATTTCTCATTATCTGTTCGTCGCTACTTTTCTCTTGGATTGTCGCGGTCACATTGACGCCACTACTTTGCTGGTTATGGATAAAGCCAGACCTTGAAAAAGGCCAACAGAATAAGAAAACCAGTCGTTACCAGTTAGCCGTTAACTGGACGGTAATGAATCCTGTTAAAGCGATCTCTATGGTTATTCCACTGATGTTGGTCACAGCTTTGGCTGTTCCCTATGTTGCGGTCAATTTTATTCCAAGCTCTGACAGACCTATGGTGTTCCTCGATTACTGGCTACCGAACGGTGGTGACATTGCAGAAACATCAACAGACATGAAAAAGATTGAAGGCTGGCTAATGCAGCAACCTGAGATAACCACCATATCAAGTTTTGTCGGCGCCAGCGCTCCTCGATTTTCCGTGACCGTCGAGCCTGAACCCTACGATACTAGCTATGGTCAAATCGTTATTAACGTTGCTGACTACGATGGCATTGAGCCTTTAACAAAACGTGCTGAAGTGTGGCTTGCACAAAACTTCCCAAATTCTGAGCCACGTTTTAGAGCGTTAAAACTCGCGACTAAGGACAAGTTTAGTATTGAAGCGCGTTTTTCAGGCCCTGATCCACAAGTGCTGCATCGACTATCCGATGAGGCGCAAGTCATCATGCAGGCCAATAGCAATACCAAGTCTGTCCGTGACGACTGGCGCCAGCAAAGTAAAGTTATCGAACCTGTTATTAATCAGGAGCAAGCAAGGCGCGCGGGTATTAACCGTACCGATATTTCCTTAGCAATCAAACGAGCGACAGAAGGGGTTACACTTGGCACGCTAAACCAAGGTGATCAGATGATCCCGATTAGCTTTAGAATTGCTAATGCAGACTTGAGCAATATCGATACCTTGCCGGTGAAATCACTACTAGGAGTCCACAGTGTACCGTTAGGACAGGTTGTTGAGCGTTTCGAGTTAAAGTCTGAGGAAAGTATGATCTGGCGTCGTGACCGTGTGCCAGCCATTACAGTTCAAGCTGACGTGTTTGATGCAACGCCTGCGCAGGTGAGAAATCTAATTAAAGATGATATCGAAGCCATTACTCTGCCGCCGGGTTACGCCTTAGCTTGGGGGGGGGAATATTACGACGAAAATCGGGCCATTACTGACACTTTAAGCCAAATGCCTAAAGCATTGTTGATGATGGTGGTGATAATGGTCGCCATGTTTAACGGTTTTAAGCAGCCATTGATCATATTGATCACCTTGCCATTAGCGGCGATTGGTGCAACGTGGACACTGTTGTTATTAGATAAGCCTTTTGGGTTTATGGCGTTGATTGGTGCCATTACGTTGTCGGGAATGATCATTAAGAATGGCATCGTGTTGATGGACCAAATCGAGCATGAGCGGGCCAAGAAAATACCGGTAAAAGAAGCGGTAAAAGCGGCAACCTTGAATAGAACCATGGCCATTTCTATGGGAGCATTAACCACGGCGCTTGGGATGATCCCCTTACTCAGCGATCAATTGTTTGATCAAATGGCAGCCACGATCATTGGCGGACTAGCCGCTGCTACCTTGCTATCGCTGTTCATTATGCCGGCATTCTATTGCTTGTTTTACCGCAATGCTGACCAAGCCATGGCGCAAGAGACTCAAGCACAAGATACTCTATTAACCACAGCAACAGTGGAGCAAAAATAATATGAATCTTTTTAAAATAACACCAATAGTTATCGCGATGCTCATGACTGGCTGTGCGGTAGGCCCTGATTATCAGGCGCCTAGCACTAATTTAGACACTGAATACTTGTATCAAGATACTGCGGGTACCGTCGCTGGTGAGCGAAATAGTGCAAATGCAAATGCATGGTGGACGCAGTTTAACGACCCAATCCTAAATCAGTTGGTGATTGATGCGCAAAACCAAGCTATTCCGTTAAAGATAGCTGCACAACGCATTAGAATGGCGCAGTCGTATCAAGCCGCTATTGAGTCATTCAAAGTGCCGACGGTTAATTTAGGGGCAGGTTTTGGAAACTACCAAATCAGTGAAAATGACCCATTACTCGGTGGAGCGATCACCGCTAAAAACCCCGCGACAGGCGATGATTTAGGCTTAGTTGATGATAACAACAGCGCCTTTTTTGCGGGAGCCACCATTGCTTGGGAAGCGGATCTGTTTGGCAGAATTGACAGACAGATAAATGCTGCAACAATCCGTAAGGAACAAATGGTCATTATGCGTGAAGGGCTAACCACCTTGATCACCTCTGATGTGATCCATAACTATCTGCAAATGCGCGGTGCACAAGAGCGTAAACAGATAGCACTGCACACGATTGAAGATCAACAGCGAACATTAGAGCTAGTACGCTTGATGGTGAAAAGCGGTTACGGCTCAAAACTCGATGAAGCCCGTGCAAAAGCGATGTTAGCCGCAACTAAGTCTGTAATACCTCAACTTAGTATTGCGGAAAATGCCCACAAACAGCGTTTAGCTATTTTGCTGGGTGAAACGCCAAAGCAGGGTGAGCAGCGTTTTAGTCAAGCGATGCCACTTCCAAGCTTTAACGGCGTGATCCCTACAGGGCTTCCGTCAGATCTACTCAATCGTAGACCCGATATCAGAATTGCCGAACGAGAAATGGCGGCGTTAAATGAAGAGCGTGCAGCTGCAATCGCCGCGCAATACCCAAAAGTCTTCTTAACGGGCGCGCCCGGAGTGTTAGCTAAGGACTTTGACGACCTATTCAGCAGTGACTCTATCACGTGGGCGGGCAGTATTGGCGTAAGCTGGAATGTATTTGATGGTGGCCGCGGAGATGCCATCGTTGAAATGCAAGAAGCGCGTTTTGATTCAAGTGTTCTCAGCTATCAACATGCGGTCATCGCTGCTTTTGGTGAAGTTGAAACGTTATTGCAGGGCTACGGTTACAGTCAGCAGTATGTACAACTTGTCAGCGAAGCTGAAGCCGAAACGACCTATGCGGTCAATAAAGCCAAATCACTTTACCAAGCAGGCTTGAGTGATTATTTGTCAATTCTCGACGCTCAGCGACAGGAAAATATGATTAAAGATCGTGTGGTTGCGGCAAAGTTACAAACTGCGCATATGACCATTGGGCTACATAAAGCACTCGGTGGTAATTGGCAAGTAGAAAACGTTTCAGCTAACGAATAGAATCCTATAAATTGATAGCAAAAAGCAGCACTTAGTGCTGCTTTTTTTTGGAAAATTAAACATTTAATCTATCAGCCTAAGATTGGCGAACCTTGTGGTAGCACTAAATTAATTGCATTTGGCATCACCGAAAAATGATGTACGAGATGTGAAGTGGGTTCACCATCGAGGTTTACCGGCAGGGGTTGAGTAGATTCTAAGGTAATACTTTGCACCTGCATACGGCTTACGTATTCGCCATTTAAGTTGGTGTCGATCAGTTCATTAATCACCTGCTTTACTGCAGAACTGGGAAAGTGTTTGACTAAAAGTACATCGAGTAGGCCGTCATTGAGCAAAGCATTTTCTGCCAGTTTTTGCCCACCGCCTGCAAGCCTTCCATTACAAATAGCACCCAGTAACCCGGCACCTTGTTGTTCGACTAATTGACCATCAGCCAATATGGCAGTTATTTTTCCTTGATACGGAGTGAAGTTAAGTGCTTGAACTAAACCTGAAATGAAATAGGCTTGGCCGCCTAACAGATCTTTAAGTTCGACTGGGGTCTCGACAGTTATTTGCGCACCAAAACCTGCTGAGGCAACATTGATAAAATAGCGGTCATTGGCTTGTGCCATATCCACTTTATGGGCACTACCTGATATTGCTAAGGTTAGCGCTGCTCCAATTTCGGTTGGAATAAGGCAAGCCGTGGCAAAATCATTGGCAGTGCCTAAAGGCAAAATGGCAATTTCAATGTCATCAAGCAGATTTACCAGTGTCGGCTCTGTCTGCTTTAAGTTCGCAATGGCATCAACTAATTCATTAACGGTGCCATCGCCTCCGCCAGCGATGATCCTGCTTATGTTGCTGCCGCTGGCCTCTCTAACAAAACGTGCTATATCACCCGCTTCCCAAGTGCAGCGGACTTCTATTAAATGCCCTTTTTGTCTTAACATCTGCACGGTTTGTCTTATTAACGGTAAACCTGCTTTTTTTCCATTAAGGATCAACATTACCATAGTGCTCGTCACCTCTTTCTTGCTCTATAAAGCGCGATTATGTTGATTAGTCTAGCATATCAGCAGCATTATTTACGGCGAGAGTAACCCAATCATTTATCTGGCTACTTGGTATCACTTAACCGTAACCGGACGTTTAGATTGCAGTTGTTTTATAAAAATAAAGAATAAATCAACGTGGTTTTTATTTAATGATAGAGACGAGTTTCTATTATATAAATATAACTCGTGACTATTATCATTAAAAATATATCGAGTTTAGGGATCTGGACTTTATTTCGAAAAAAGATAATTACTTGCCTAGTAATGTTAAACATATACCGACTAGTAAAACCTCCTGTTATTGTCATTGTGTGTCGTAATAAGAGGCCTCTTACATAATAACTTGATAATATCGCGCCATTATTTATTTGTGACTCGTATTTGCCAAACTCTAACGACAACATAAGTTACTTCAACGTGACTCTAAACGTCGCTTTTAAAAGAATATTTCAATTGATACTTATCAATTGAACCTTTCTATTTGCATTTACGGTGTATGGATTTCATTCTTACGGAGTACTTATGACAATGCTATCTAAACCAATGTTATTAATAACATTGGTTCTTTCTACCGCTTCACTTATCGGTTGCGCCGAACAACAAGCAGAACAGCCAATTAAGCCAACGGTTAGGCCTGTCAAAATAGCGACGGTAGAAAGTGCGGCTGCTAGCGTGCAACGCTCATTCCCAGCCCAAGTTGCAGCGAATGCGAGTACCGATCTTGCGTTTAGAGTATCGGGCCAGATCATTGAACATTTCGTTATTGAAGGCGATAGAGTTAAACAAGGGAGTTTAATCGCTGCATTGGACCCTACCGATTTTAATATTTTGCTGGACAATGCTAAGGCTAAGCATGAACTTGCTGTATCTCAGCATGATCGTAATTCAACCTTAGTCCCCAAAGGCTTAGCTACTAAATCAGAATTTGATACTTCTCGGGCTGAGATGTTGATGGCTAAGGCACAATTCGATCGCGCCAGTCAAAACCTTAAATATACTAAAATATACGCTCCTTATGATGGCATAGTGGCAAAAATCCACAGTGAAAATCATGATCATATCGCAGCGACACGCGCTATCATCGAATTCCAAAATGATAGTGTGAGTGACATTCAATTTGATCTACCTGAAAAGCTACTCAATCAGTTTGATCCTGAGCAATTCAAATTATTGACCACCCAAGTGGTACTCGATAGCTATCCTAATAAGCCGCTTAACGCCACGTTTAAAGAGATGCGTAAATCAACCAGCCTAGGCGCATTGAGCTTTAGAGTGACATTGTCTGTCAAAGCACCAGCTGATATGCGTGTATTGCCCGGTATGAGCGCCAATGTAAATACCGTTTTAGGCAATGAAAATGATTCAATGAGCAACTTGGTGATTGTGCCAATGAGTGCCTTGTTTAGCCCTGAAACTAATAAACTCGCCGATGGTGGTAAATACGTTTGGGTGGTTGATAGTCGTTATAAGACACATCTACGTGAAGTGTCAGTATTGCGGCTATTGTCGGCGGGTGCAGTCATTGATTCTGGCTTAGAAATCGGCGAAAAAGTGGTTACGGCGGGGACTTACCTTATTGCTGAAAACCAGCAAGTTAAAGAACTTAAGCGTGAGCGAGGCATATAATGACTTCTGTTTCAAAAGAGCAGTCTATGCCTGAAAACGTAGAAGATGAGTGCCGTAACGGCGGTATTGCGGGCTATTCGATGCGCAACTCTGTGGTGAGTTGGTTGATCATTATGGTGTTGCTTGTTGGCGGGATCCTGGCTTTTAAAGATCTTGGCCGATTAGAAGATCCTGAGTTTACCCCACGCTCTGCCATCATTGTCACTTCATACCCTGGAGCTTCTCCTGAGCAGGTGGAAGAGGAGGTGACCTTACTCATTGAAAATGCACTGCAACAACTACCGTCAGTTAAGTGGATTAAATCGGTCAGCACCGCAGGCTTGTCGCAGGTGGATGTGATGATGGAGTCTGAATATACCAGCCTTCACCTGCCACAGATCTGGGATGAAGTACGTCGCAAGATCGGGGATTTAAGAACCTTGCCTCCGGGGGCAAGTGAGCCGATGGTTAATGACGATTTCGGTGATGTTTACGGCATGATCTGGGGGATAACCGGCGACGGCTATGAAATGGCGGAAGTTGAGCGCTTTGCCGACCAACTTAGACGTGATGTTGTCACCTTAGATGGCGTTAGCAAGGTTGTGATCGGCGGCGTTCAGCAGCAACAAGTGTTTGTTGAGATCTCTAACAGCAAAATTTCAGCGTTAAACATCCCAATAGACCACATCGCCGCTTTGTTACAACAGCAAAACTCAGTCTCAAATGCGGGTCGTATACGGATCCAAGATGATACGGTGAGACTCTATCCAACGGGAGAATTTCAGGATATCTCTGAGTTAAGAGATTTGGTGATAAGCCCTGTGGGCTCTGATGCTCGGATCTTGTTAGGCGATGTTGCTGAAATAAAACAGGGCTATATCGAAGTCCCCAGCAAACTGATGTCAATGAATGGATTGCCCGCACTGGAGTTTGGTGTGTCATTTATGCCAGGCGAAAATGTGATTGAAGTTGGCGCTCGAGTGCAACAACACATCGATAGCATGCTCAACAAGCAACCGATTGGTATAGAGATGGAAAACATCTATAACCAACCGGTGCAAGTTGAAAAATCTGTCGATGGTTTCGTCTGGAGTCTGGTTGAAGCGGTGGTTATTGTTATCGCCGTGCTACTGCTGGCGATGGGCCTAAAGAGTGGCATCATCATCGGGATTGTATTGATCCTATCGGTGACGGGTACCTTTATCTTTATGGAACAGTTGGGTATCGACTTACAACGTATCTCTCTGGGCGCACTTATTATTGCGCTGGGTATGTTAGTTGATAATGCCATTGTGGTGGTTGAAGGGATCTTAATTGGCATGCAGCGCGGTAAAAACCGTTTCCGTGCCGCCATTGATATTGTTGAACAAACAAAGTGGCCATTATTGGGCGCAACCGTTATTGCCGTGACAGCCTTTGCGCCGATTGGTCTATCGGAGGATATTTCTGGTGAATTGGTCGGTACGCTATTTTGGGTGGTATTAATCTCGCTTACATTAAGCTGGATCACGGCCATTACAACGACGCCATTTTTGTCGGCTATGTTCTTTAAAAATGTAAAACCGGCCGCTGAAGGCGAAGAGTCAGACCCTTATAAAGGGATAGTATTTACCTCTTATAGACGATTTTTAAAAGGCTGTATACGCCATAGAAAGATGACCATGCTGTTATTGGTTATCCTATTGCTGGGATCAGTTAAGGGCTTTGGCATGTTGAAGAATGAATTCTTCCCGCCAATGAACCTACCTAAGTTTATGGTCGATACTTGGTTACCGTATAATACCGATATTCGCGCTACCGCCGCAGAAATTAAAGCGATGGAACAGTTGGTATTAACGCACCCCGAGGTCACTCAAGTTGCCTCAAGTGTGGGGGGCGGCCATGTGCGGTTCATGCTCGCATATAAGCCAGAGAAGACCTATAACAACTACGGTAACCTGATGGTCACCATAAAAGATATGGATAAACTTCTCGATGTGATGCGCGATGTGCGTGACATGCTTGAAACCCACTTTGCCGGTGCCAACTATAACTTCAAACGGTTCGAAATGGGGCCTGCGCCAGATGGAAGAATAGAAGCGCGTTTCCAAGGTCCAGATCCTGATGTATTAAGAGTATTGTCAGCGCAAGCTAAAACCATTATGGCGGCGCACGAAGGGGCAACGGCTGTTCGTGATGACTGGCGTGAGCGTACTAAAGTCGTGCGTCCAGTATTTAATGTAGAAGCCGCGAGAACATTGGGGATCAGTAAGTCTCAAGTTGATAGTGTATTACTAGCCAACTTCTCTGGTCGCAGTGTCGGTTTGTATCGCGATGGCTCAGATCTTATGCCCATCGTAGTGCGTCCTCCAGAAGCAGAACGTACCGATATTGGCGGGGTCATGGAACTGCAGATCTGGAGTCATCAACTAAATGAATACGTCAGTTTATCGCAAGTCGTGCACCGTTTTGATATCGAGTTTGAAGATCCAGTCATTATGCGCCGCGACCGAGTGCGCACTATTATGGCGATGACCGATGAAGACCAAATGGGGTCTTTAACCACGGCCGCAGTACAGAAGTCATTTATGGCTGAGGTGGAAGCGATTGAACTGCCTGAGGGTTACAGCATGCATTGGGGCGGTAAACATGAAACCTCAGCAGATGCACTGGTTGCCTTGGGTGAGAAACTCGGTGGCGGTTATCTGGTGATGATTTTGATCACCGTCTTGCTATTCAGCTCATTTAAGGATGCGGCGGTCATTTGGACTGTGGTGCCATTTGCGATAATTGGTGTCGTTGTCGGGCTATATACTGCTGATATGCCATTTACCTTCTTGGCGCTGCTTGGCACTATGAGCTTAACGGGGATGTTGATCAAGAATGCTATCGTGTTGGTGGAAGAGATTAAACTTCAAATCAAAGAGGGCAAAGAGGATTATCTCGCCGTGATCGACGCTTCAGTCTCTAGGGTTCGCCCGGTAAGCATGGCTGCGGTGACCACGGTACTGGGTATGATCCCACTGATCAGCGATGGCTTCTTTCAAGCAATGGCGGTCGCGATGATGGCAGGTCTCACTTTTGCGACCATCCTGACCTTGATTGTTACACCAGTGATGTACACCGTTATTCATCGAGTTCGTGCTCTGTAAATAACCTATACCCATGTTAAAGTAGCTTGGGTATTAACCCACACACTAGAACGTTAGCGTGTGGGTTTTCTATTTGTTTTATTGATCTGTATTAGGTTGTTTCTAAATTTAAATTGTAAGGCGAATATACCCGTATTGTTACGAGTATGCCTTTTTGTTGAGGGGAGTATATTGACGTCAAATTATCTCGTTGAATCGCTAATTTCTTAACTCATTGAAATTAGAGCGCGGAACCAAAGGTACGTCATGAAAAATTGTTACTCGCTTACTCTTATCGCTGTCGGTATTAGCACCGTACTACTCAGTGGTTGCACTGAACCACAGGCATCTCCCGATGCCGCTAAGCCGTTACCTAGTGTCGAAACCATTTCCCTTTCAACGACTGCAATCACCCCCTATTTTGATTTTATTGGTCGAACTGTTGCAGTAAGCGATGTCGATATTATCCCTCGTGTTGGCGGCGAGTTAGTGGCTGTGCATTTTAAAGATGGCGACTTAGTTGAAAAAGGTGATCTGCTTTACCAAATTGACCCTCGAGTTTACCAGGCAAAGTTAACATCAGCAGAGGCCACACTTGCAATGGCAAAAGCGAATGTAGTCATGGCATCAAGTAACGAAAAACGTGCTAAAAAATTGATTAAAGATAAGAGCATCAGCGAAATGCAATATGACACGGCTATCGCCGACTACGCCACCGCATTGGCGTTAGTGACAGAGGCGAAGGCAGCAGTCACCTCAGCTGAATTGGAGCTGGGGTTTTGTTATATCTACGCTCCGTTATCAGGGCGCGCTGGCTTCAGTGCATATCGCGTCGGCGATCGTGTCACCATTGCAGTCAAAAACCGCCTGGTTTCAATTGCACAAGTAGATCCAATCCATTTCAATTTTGATATTGATGAAAAGCTTTACCGTCGCATTCGTTCCGGTGTTGATAAGGCCACGGCTAAAAATCAGCTTGTTGATCCAGACTTAACGCTGCAACTATCAGACAACTCTATCTATCCAGAAAAGGGCGAGATCTATGCCGTTGGCAACAGGATCAATCCCGATAGCGGTTCAATCAATATACAAGCCAGTTTTAACAATGATGACTACTCGTTGATCCCTGGCGAGCACGGCATGCTAAACGTTAAGTTCTCTAACCAAACAATCAACGGGGTTCTTGTGCCTCTATCGGCGTTGCAGCAGAACCAAGCGGGAGACTTTGTCATGGTCGTAGACAAAGAAATGGTAGTTACCCCTCGTTATATCGAACTCGGTCAGCGATATGGTATCAATCAACATGTGATTGAAGGCTTGCAAGCGGGCGAGCGAATTGTGGTTAAAGGCTTACAAAAAATCCGCGCCGGGGTGACCGTTAACGATATAGCGCAAGCAAACTAAGAGTAAGTCTTTTTAATTTAGTGAGGAACTAGCAATCATGCTTAGCAAGTTTTTTATCTACAGACCCAAGTTTGCGTTGGTGATTTCACTTACGCTCACTTTGCTCGGGATCATCGCGCTACAGATCATGCCTGTTGCGGAGTATCCACAGATTTCACCCACCGTGGTAATGACGGTTCATACCGTTTAAAGGTGGCCTTTGGTATTAATGGCCGTTCCTATCGCGATCTTAGGCGCGATGGGTACGCTACTGCTGATGGGCACGCCGTTTGACCTTTATGTGCAGATTGGGGTGGTGATCTTAATTGGTATGTCGGCCAAGGTCGCCATTTTGATTGTTGAGTTTGCCAAGACTCTTCGAGAAGAAAAGGGTATGGGTATCGTTGAATCGGCTGTAGAAGCTGCAAGACTGCGCTTTAGAGCGGTATTGATGACAGTATTTGCCTTTATCTGGGGCGTATTCCCGCTGGTTGTTGCATCGGGTGCCAGCGCTGAGTCGCGTCATTCATTAGGCTATGCCGTCTTCGGTGGCATGATATTGTCGACAGTTGTCGGTGTGGTATTAGTGCCTGCATTTTTCGTGGCGATGCAAACGCTGCGGGGAAAATGTAAACCACAACAGCACAATGCGGAGGTGACTCTTTAGTATTCTCGCCCTTGTATTTGAATCTTGACCTGCTAGGTAACATGCTGAATTAGTGAGTTAATCAAGTTGATTTTGAGGCCAAACCTTTGAGGTTTGGCCTTTTTTTAGCCCGTTGTTATTGTTTTCGATAGTGAGTTTTCTATGGCAATAAAAGTTGCCTCCCCCTTGTTGTAGTACAAAAACTGTCCGCATTACTTTACTGCTACTTTGTCGACAATTTTGCGCGAAAGTGTTGACTAGGTCACATAATGGCGATAGATTGTCGACAATCTATTTTGTAAAACTCATCGATGGTTTATGACATTTTTCACTGAACAGCCCGTTACATCAGCGGATAAGACCTTTTTTCAACTTCGTAAAGATATTGTTGAAGGCGCTATATTGGCGGGATCTAAGCTCAGTGAAACAGAGTTGTCGACAAAATATGCCGTGAGTCGCGCGGTGATCCGCGAAGCGATTAATCGTTTAGAAGCCAGTCATTTAGTCGAACGTAAAGCTAATGTCGGCGCCAGAGTGGTGACCCTGACACCTGAGGGGCTAATAGAACTATATCAGGTACGTGAGTCACTCGAAGGCATGGCCGCTCGCTTAGCCGCACAGAACATGACCGATCATGAAATAGCCGATCTGCAATCGCTACTGAATTCCCATTTCGAAAAAGTCCAATCAGGGCAGAGCTATTATCAAGAAGCGGGCGATGTCGATTTTCATTACCGCATTATCGTTGGCAGTAAAAATAAACACCTTATTTCGATACTTACCGATGGTATTTATCATCTGGTGCGCATGTATCGTGTTCAGCTGGGCATGAGTGGACCGCGAGTAACCACCGCTTTTGATGAACATAAACACATAGTACAAGCGATTTGTAATCGAGATGCGGAGCTGGCTGAAATGCTAATGCGTCGTCATATCTTGTATTCAAAATCGAGTATCAAGAGCAAGCTTTTAAGCTAAATAGCGAATTAAATACAAACGCTATCGTTTAAGTGAATCATTAAACCGCTAGCAGATAAAAACGTAATCAATAGACAGTTAAATAACATTATCACTTTCACAGTGCCCAGCTTGTATAAAGAGCTTATAGAAGTTGTTTATACAAGCCATTTAAACAAGCTGTGTGAGCCCAAAAAAAGGAACAGCAAATGAGCGCAGGTAAGAAGTTTCGCGAGGCATTAGTTGCTAATCGTCCGCTACAAATTGTCGGTACCATTAATGCCTATTCAGCAATGATGGCTAAGAAGATTGGTCATCAGGCTATTTATTTATCCGGTGGCGGCGTTGCAAATGCATCCTACGGTTTGCCTGATTTGGGCATGACTTCACTCAATGATGTGATTGTTGATGTTCAGCGCATTACTTCTGCTTGCGATCTGCCTTTATTGGTTGACATCGATACGGGTTGGGGCGGCGCATTCAATATTGCTAAGACCATTCGTGACATGGAAAAAGCCGGTGCAGCAGCAGTACATATGGAAGATCAAGTGGCGCAAAAGCGCTGTGGTCACCGCCCAAACAAAGAGATTGTTTCAACAACTGAGATGGTTGACCGTATTAAAGCCGCCGTAGATGCCCGTACCGACCCTGATTTTTTCATCATGGCGCGTACTGACTCATTCGCACAAGAAGGCTTAGAGGCGGCTATTGCACGGGCTAAAGCTTATGTTGTTGCTGGTGCTGATGGCATTTTTGCCGAAGCGGTTAAAACCGAAGAGCATTACCGCGCCTTTGCTGATGCGCTTGATGTGCCAATTCTTGCCAACATTACCGAGTTTGGCCAAACCGAATTGTGGAATAAAGAGCAACTTGGTGAGTGGGGCGCCTCTATGGTGCTTTACCCGTTAAGTGCGTTCAGAGCAATGAATAAAGCCGCTGAGATGGTTTACACCTCTATCCTCGAGCAAGGTGACCAAAAAGCTGTGGTTGATTCTATGCAAACGCGTATGGATCTCTACGACTACCTGGGCTATCACGACTATGAGCAGAAGTTAGATAACCTATTTGCTGAAGGTAAAAACCTTTAGTCGTAGATTTGAGCTTTTCGTTTTACAGAAATACGTTCTACCGCAGTACCTTACAAATCATCAGCGCTAGGGGATAGCGCTGTTAGATATAAATATAAATACCCGCAGTCGTTAATTGACGGGTAACAAAAATAGAAGGAAGACAGTCATGGGCGATACTAAACACATAGATAAGCAAGTAGACAAGAAGTTGAGCGGTGCAGGTCTACGTGGCCAAAGTGCAGGTGAGACAACACTTTGTACCGTAGGTCAGTCTGGATCGGGACTGACTTATTGTGGTTACGATATATCAGACTTAAGCGAAAATGCCACGTTTGAAGAGGTAGCTTACCTACTGTTTAACGGTGAGTTACCAAACCAAACACAACTTGATCACTATAAAACTGAGCTTTTCGCCCTGCGCGATCTTCCACAAGCACTGAAAGAAGTACTGCAGCGTATTCCTGCTGATGCTCATCCTATGGATGTGATGCGTACCGGTTGTTCATTTTTAGGTAACCTAGAGCCAGAAAATGACTTTAGTGAGCAGAATGCCTCAACAAACCGCCTATTAGCCGCGTTCCCGGCCATCATGTGTTACTGGTACAAGTTCTCTCATGAAGGCGTAGAGATAGATTGTGTTACTGATGAAGAGTCTATCGGTGGTCACTTCTTACACCTGCTTAATGGCAAAGCACCGTCAGAGCAGCATCGCCGTGTTATGGATGTATCACTTATTCTTTATGCTGAGCATGAATTTAACGCATCAACCTTTACCGCACGTGTTTGCGCATCAACCTTGTCAGACATGTACTCGTGCATTACAGGGGCTATCGGTACTTTGCGTGGACCACTACATGGCGGCGCCAACGAAGCCGCAATGGACATGATCCAAACGTTCAGCTCGCCAAGCGATGCTAAAGAGCAGATGGCGGGCATGCTGGCACGTAAAGAGAAGATCATGGGCTTTGGTCATGCTATCTACCGTACCTCTGATCCACGTAACGTTATCATTAAAGCATGGTCTGAGAAGTTGGCTAACGAGAATGGTGATACGTCGCTGTATGACATCTCTGTCGCGTGTGAAGAGTTTATGTGGGATAGCAAGAAACTGTTCTGTAACGCTGATTTTTTCCATGCATCGGCTTATCACTTTATGGGCATTCCAACTAAGTTGTTTACCCCGATTTTCGTCTGCTCACGTCTAACGGGCTGGGCTGCACATGTGATGGAGCAGCGCACTAACAACCGTATTATTCGCCCAAGTGCGGATTACACCGGTAGCGAACCGCGTCAGGTTGCACCTATTAGTGAAAGGTAATCACGGCAATTAGTTTTAGGGCAGTGAATAACTGCCTTAAAGTTACTTTAGTTGTTAATAAATAAATATATTTAGGTGTACTAAAAGGTTGATGATAGTTTTTTGCCGAGCTAGAACCTAGAACCTCTAATACTCGAGGCTAGAACTTCCAATCTTCGAGCCAAAATATTTTATTTTTAAAGTGGAACACGTTATGAATACGACTTACCGTAAATCGTTACCCGGTACTGATTTAGATTATTTTGATACCGAAGCTGCCGTCAACGCCATTAGTCCTGGCAGCTATAGCAAACTGCCTTATAGCTCTCGCGTCTATGCCGAGAACCTTGTGCGTCGCTGTGATCCTGAAATCTTAACCGATTGCCTCAAGCAGATCATCGAGCGTAAGCGTGATTTGGATTTTCCTTGGTATCCCGCTCGCGTAGTGTGCCACGACATTTTAGGTCAAACTGCATTGGTTGATTTAGCCGGCCTACGTGAT
Organism: Shewanella abyssi; assembly: GCF_023284025.1. GTDB lineage: Bacteria > Pseudomonadota > Gammaproteobacteria > Enterobacterales > Shewanellaceae > Shewanella > Shewanella abyssi. The sequence continues at coordinate 17,548 of NZ_JAKIKR010000055.1, forward strand.
GCTATTGCTGATAAAGGTGGCGATCCGTCAAAAGTGAATCCAGTGGTGCCAACGCAGTTGATCGTTGATCACTCCTTAGCGGTTGAACACGCAGGTTTTGAGAAAGATGCCTTTGAGAAAAATCGCGCCATAGAAGACCGACGTAACGACGACCGCTTTCACTTTATCAACTGGACTAAAACAGCGTTTAAGAATATTGATGTGATCCAGCCGGGTAACGGCATCATGCATCAAATCAACTTAGAAAAGATGTCGCCAGTAGTGCAAGCGCGAGAAGGTGTCGCGTTTCCTGATACCTTAGTGGGTACCGACAGCCATACACCGCACGTTGATGCGTTAGGCGTTATCGCCATTGGTGTTGGCGGTTTAGAGGCCGAAAGCGTCATGCTCGGTCGTCCGTCTTATATGCGTTTGCCAGATATTGTCGGTGTTGAGCTGGTGGGTAAACGCCAAGATGGCATTACTGCCACTGATATCGTGTTAGCCATTACTGAATTTTTACGTAATGAGAAGGTTGTTTCGACCTATCTTGAATTTTATGGCGAAGGTGCTGCAAACTTAACCCTTGGCGATCGTGCAACGATCTCCAACATGACACCTGAATTTGGCGCCACTGCAGCCATGTTTTATATCGATGACAAAACCATCGATTATCTAAAGCTGACTGGCCGTGACGATAAGCAAGTTAAGCTGGTTGAAACTTACGCCAAAACAACAGGTCTTTGGGCTGACAGTTTAAAAGGTGCACAATATGAGCGTGTGCTGCGTTTTGACCTATCCAGTGTCGGGCGTAATATTGCCGGACCATCGAACCCACATCGCCGTGTCTCAACCAGTGACTTAGCCGCAAAAGGCATCAGTGGCGTGGTAGAAAATGAAGCAGGCTTAATGCCTGATGGCGCTTGTATTATTGCGGCTATTACCAGCTGTACCAACACCTCTAATCCACGTAACGTCATTGCAGCGGGTCTGCTTGCGCGTAACGCAAATGCTAAAGGTTTAACCCGTAAACCTTGGGTTAAAACCTCATTGGCACCGGGCTCAAAAACAGTACAATTATACCTTGAAGACGCCAATTTGCTAACAGAACTTGAAGCTTTGGGTTTTGGTATTGTCGGATTTGCCTGCACCACGTGTAATGGCATGAGCGGCGCGCTTGACCCGGTTATTCAACAAGAAGTGATTGAACGCGATTTGTACACCACCGCAGTACTTTCAGGTAACCGTAATTTTGACGGCCGAATCCACCCCTATGCCAAACAAGCATTTTTAGCGTCACCGCCATTGGTTGTTGCCTACGCGATAGCGGGTACGATTCGATTTGATATCGAAAAAGACGTGCTGGGTACTGATGCCAACGGCAATGATATTCTGCTTAAAGATCTGTGGCCATCGGATGAAGAGATTGATGCGGTTATTGCAAAGAGCGTTAAGCCTGAGCAGTTCCGAAAAGTCTACGAGCCAATGTTTGATATTAAAGTCGAATATGGCGCTGATAATGATCCGCAGTATAACTGGCGCCCACAGAGCACCTATATTCGCCGTCCTCCCTATTGGGATGGGGCATTAGCGGGTGAGCGAAAAATGAAAGGCATGCGTCCGTTAGCTGTGCTTGGTGACAATATCACTACCGATCATCTATCGCCTTCAAACGCCATCATGCTCGACAGCGCGGCGGGGGCATACCTAGACAAAATGGGTCTGCCAGAAGTTGACTTCAATTCTTATGCAACCCACCGCGGCGACCATTTAACCGCGCAGCGTGCCACCTTTGCTAACCCAAAACTGTTTAACGAGATGGTGACCCACTTAGGCAAAACCGGTGCCGTTGAAGTGAAACAGGGATCTTATGCGCGGATTGAGCCTGAAGGCACCGAGTCACGCATGTGGGAAGCGATTGAGACCTACATGGCGCGTAAACAGCCGCTGATCATCATTGCTGGTGCAGACTATGGTCAAGGTTCTAGCCGCGACTGGGCAGCAAAAGGGGTTCGTCTAGCGGGTGTTGAAGTGATTGTCGCTGAAGGCTTCGAGCGGATCCACCGTACCAACCTTGTCGGTATGGGCGTACTGCCGCTTGAATTCACCAAGGGCGAAAACCGTCACACCTATCAAATCGATGGTACGGAAACTTATGACGTGATTGGCGAGCGCACACCAGGAGCTGCGCTTACCGTGATTATGACCCGTAAGAGTGGTGATACCGCTGAAATAGCCGTTAAGTGTCGCTTGGACACTGCTGAAGAGGTATCTATCTATGAAGCGGGCGGTATGTTACAGCGCTTTGCTCAAGACTTTTTAGAGTCTTCAGTTAATTAAAGGATCATTAGCTTAATTAAGATGCTACAGCAATATAGCATACACATATTGCCACGTTGATGAGACGCCGCAAGTACATCCTTGTAGGCTCTGCGGTGACCAAGAACGTCCCTGTTGAAATGCCAGCTCGATATCCTTATCTTGCGCTCAGTGCATTTCAGGGGACTGAAATTTCGCCTTGTCACCAAAGCTCATCTTCGTGGCAATATTAAATTAGCTATTTGTTAAGCCGCTAGAAAAGTGTTCGCATAACAAGGTCTGTGTGAATTGGTATTGTTCAGTGGTGTTAAAGGTCGTTAGGCTTATTGGTAATAATCTAATCTCATTCTGAAGCTAGTGACGCTATAAAAATAAAGCAATTTAACGGTAATCTCATATGACAAACAAAAAAGTACATTTACCCCAGATTAAAGTGCCAGCGACTTATATGCGTGGCGGCACCAGTAAAGGCGTGTTTTTCAATCTCACCGATCTTCCCTTAGCAGCGCAGGTTGCAGGTAAAGCCAGAGACTCATTGTTACTTCGCGTCATCGGCAGCCCCGATCCTTACGGCAAGCAAACCGATGGTATGGGCGGGGCAACCTCAAGTACCAGTAAAACAGTGATCGTAGCAAAGAGCACGCAAGCTGATCACGATGTCGATTATCTTTTTGGGCAAGTCGCTATCGATAAAGCATTTGTCGATTGGAGCGGTAATTGCGGCAATTTGTCAGCCGCTGTTGGTTCGTTTGCCATCAGCAGTGGATTGGTGGAGAGCAGCCGAGTACCTGAAAATGGTATTGCAGTGGTTAGGATCTGGCAGAAGAATATCAGCAAAACCATTATTGCCCACGTGCCGATCTCCAATGGCGAAGTCCAAGAAACTGGCGACTTTGAACTCGATGGCGTCACGTTTCTAGCAGCAGAAGTCATTGTGGAGTTTATCGATCCCGCCGATGGCGAAGGGGCAATGTTTCCAACCGGTAATTTAGTCGATGACTTAATGTTACCCACCGATGTCGTTCCTGCAGGCATGCTAAAAGCCACCATGATCAATGCAGGTATTCCGACGGTGTTTGTTAACGCAAAAGATCTCGGCTACAGCGGCGCTGAGCTGCAAGAGGCGATAAACAGTGACGCTAACGCGTTAACCATGTTTGAGGCTATCCGTGCTTATGGCGCTGTGCAGATGGGACTGATAAGCCATATTGATGAAGCCGCGGCTCGCCAACATACTCCTAAGGTTGCCATCGTTGCAGAGCCTATTGATTACACCTCATCAAGTGGTAAAGCGATTGCTAAAGGCGATATTGATCTAAACGTGCGAGCGTTGTCTATGGGTAAACTGCATCACGCGATGATGGGCACCGCTGCGGTGGCGATCGGTACCGCGGCAGCAATACCAGGCACGCTGGTGAGTATCGCTGCGGGTAACGTAGAGCGTGGATCTGTGCTCTTTGGCCATCCATCAGGTACCTTAAAAGTGGGTGCACAAGCTAGCCTTGTTGAAGGGCAATGGAAGGTAAACAAAGCTGTGATGAGTCGTAGCGCTCGGGTACTGATGGAAGGTTGGGTGAGGGTGCCATCTGACACTCTATCAGATTATATTTGAAGCCATTCATACCATCAGCGGATCTAATCGAAATGTAATATACCGACGATATGTCTCAACCGCGGCGACAGGGCGCACGGCTATACAGGACTAATTACGCGATTGAGCATGCTTAATCCGCTGAACCTAGACATAAGGCGAGACACTAATATTTGTGTATTCCATTATTGAGTTATAATGTAAGGGCAATTTATTGCTATGACTTAGCACAATTAAACTAAAGAGAATAATATGAGTAAAGGTATTGTAAAGTGGTTCAACGCGGATAAAGGTTTTGGATTTATAACACCTGAAGATGGTAGTAAAGATCTTTTTGTGCACCATTCAGAAATTCAAAGTGGTGGTGATTACGCAACACTAAATGATGGTCAAGCTGTTGAATTTGAAGTTGGCCAAGGTCAAAAAGGGCCTTGTGCTAATAAAGTTGTCCCTCTTTAAGTTGTCAGTACGATAAGCGGGACTTTAAACAGTCGTTTGAGTACCGCTTCTCTTCACAATTTACCAAGCGTAAAAGCAGCTGATGACATAGCCAATATTGATGTCAGAATGCCCGCAGGTTGTGTATTGTGTTTCCCACCCGTAATACACTTCTTACGTTGTATCTCAATCCGAGCCAGTGTCACAGGCTAATAAAGTCAATTTCAAATTTACTTTACTTGAGGTAAAATGCGCAATTATTCTATTTGATGACAGCCATGACGATAAATATTAAAAATGTACCGGAAACCGAAATCACCTGTTCAAACTGTCAGGCCTGCTGCTGCCGTTTAGAGGTGTTTCTCCTTACCGATACAGGTGTTCCTGAAGAGCATATTGCTGTCGATAATTGGGGCGGCGAAACGATGTTGCGTTTAGAGGATGGTTGGTGCGCTGCGTTAGACCGTGAGACACTGATGTGTTCCATTTATGAGAATCGCCCTTGGGTTTGTAGAGAATTCGAAATGGCATCTTATGAATGTGGTGTTGAAAGAGAAGCAATGCTGTAGCGTTATATCTACAAAAAAATAATGGCCATCGTGAAATTTAGACGGCCATATTGCTGCTTACATCGCTGAAGATTTAGGCGCTGCTTTTTTCGCAGCCTTAGCAGCTTTCTTTTCTTTTGCAGTTAAAAGCGGCTGTTTTTTTACAGCTTTTTTACTGTCTTGTCCTTTACTCATAATACATTCCACCTTCTTACGTGATAGACCAAAAGTCAGCTTGAACCAACCTAAGGACTGTAGCAACCAGAGACTTTTAGTATAAAAGCCAATTCAGTCAATAACAGCTTTAGTATGGCCTTATAGAAGGACAATTGATAGGGCTAGCGCTATCAGGGCATCTTTAACTAATGGGAATGTATAGATAAAGACCATATCGCTTCTTTGATGTGCAACTAATGAAGATGACTTGAGCGAGATAACTGCAAGAGGTTACCGCTACTGTATTGAATTTTTGCTATTGATTCACAAAATCACTATTTCGCGCAAATTCTATCGCTTGATCACAGAGTTGAGCTTTTTGTTGTTTGCTTGCTGCTTTGAATTTAGCCATATAAGCTTCTAGCTGTTTATTTGTGCTTTCGGACATTGTCATCTCTTCAATGCCTGCGTTTTTATGCGACATCATCGACTGTCCTACAATAGTGCCTTCTATTTGCATGTCATTCTCACTGTAGAATGTGGTGCAAATCATTAAACTTGCCATACCAATAGCGGCTTCCGGTTCAAGATTCTTAGCGACTGCTGAACCTGCAAAAAGACAACTGATTAAACTTGCGAGTACGATTTTTTTCATTACTTCAATCCTATACTTATTGCATCTATGGTTTTGATATCTAGATGATATTACGGAGCAAATTTGTCACTTGAAATCTGCTTATGCGTTGAGCTGTAGGCTAGCATAAGTTGTAAAGTCATGGATGTGACCGGTACCAGCTAAACTATTAACAAGCTAAAGTGGTGTTTGGTTTTGTGTGTACAGTCACTTAAAAAAGCCTAATTAAGCCATTTAGGTAATTAACCCAAGACTATTGCCTAAAAAACACCGATAATTCTCTACATTAAGGCACGCTAGCCGATTGACAGCGCACGACTCTGGACACAATTCAATGGAAATCAAAGTTAACTTTCTCGACAACCTCAGACTTGAAGCAAAGTTTGATGACTTTACCGTCACTGCAGACCAGCCAATTCGTTACAAAGGCGATGGTTCAGCCCCTAGCCCATTTGATTACTTCTTAGCATCATCAGCGCTATGTGCAGCCTATTTTATCAAGGTGTACTGTAAGGCTCGAGATATTCCAACGGAAAATATCAGACTGTCGCAAAACAACATTGTGGATCCTGAAGACCGCTACAACCAAATATTTCAAATTCAGGTTGAGCTACCTGGGGATATCTCCGACAAAGACAGGACCGGTATTCTTCGTTCGATCGACCGTTGTACGGTAAAGAAAGTGGTGCAGACGGGGCCAGAGTTTAAAATCGAAACGGTTGAAAATCTCGACGAAGACGCAAATGCGATGTTGATGGCTCAAGCCGATAGCGATGCAAGTACCTACATTTTGGGTAAAGATTTACCGCTTGAGCAAACGATTTCGAATATGACTAGCATGCTTGCCGAATTAGGCATGAAGATAGAAATATCGTCATGGCGCAATATTGTGCCTAATGTTTGGTCTTTGCACATTCGTGATGCAGCATCGCCAATGTGTTTTACCAATGGTAAAGGTGCAACCAAAGAGAGTGCACTTTGTTCAGCGCTTGGTGAGTTTATTGAACGACTAAACTGTAACTTCTTCTATAACGATCAATTCTTCGGTGAGGAGATTGCAAACAGCGAGTTTGTCCATTATCCAAATGAAAAATGGTTTGCGTTAGAAGAGGATGATTCACTACCTGCAGGCATTTTGGATCAGCATTGTTTAGAGATATACAATCCAGACGATGAACTTGCAGGTTCTAATCTTATCGACACTAACTCTGGCATGACAGAGCGTGGTATTTGTTCTATCCCTTATGTGCGCCACTCTGATGGTGAAACGGTTTACTTTCCGTCTAACTTAATCGAAAACTTATTCTTAAGTAACGGCATGAGCGCGGGTAATAACCTAGCAGAAGCGAAGGTGCAGTGCTTATCAGAAATATTTGAGCGTGCGGTTAAAAGACAGATCATTGAACAAGAAATTGTGTTGCCAGATGTCCCTATGGCTGTGCTTGAAAAGTATCCCGCGATCTTAGCCGGAATTGCTGGGCTAGAAGCACAAGGTTTCCCTGTTGTCGTCAAAGATGCGTCGCTTGGTGGTCAATTTCCAGTAATGTGTGTCACCTTGATGAATCCTAGAACTGGCGGCGTATTTGCCTCGTTTGGTGCTCACCCAAGCTTTGAAGTCGCAGTCGAGCGCAGTTTGACCGAGTTGTTACAAGGTCGAAGTTTTGAGGGCTTAAACGATGTTCCTAAGCCGACATTCGATAGCATGACGGTCACTGAGCCAGAGAATTTTGTAGAACACTTTATCGATTCTACAGGGGTTATTTCATGGCGCTTCTTTAGCAGCAAACATGACTATGATTTCTGTGAGTGGGATTTCTCTGGCAGCAATGAAGAGGAAACAGCAAGCTTATTCAGCATCTTGGCTGACATAGGCAAAGAAGCTTATATTGCAGAGTTTGATCAGTTAGGTGCGTCAGTATGTCGCATATTGGTACCAGATTACTCTGAAGTGTATCCAGTCGAAGATTTGATTTGGGATAACACTAATAAGTCGCTTAATTATCGTGAAGATATCTTGAATCTGCATTCTCTAGAGGATGACGAGCTGGCTGATTTGGTTGAACGACTAGAGGAGAGTCAACTGGATAACCAAACCGATATTCCGACATTGATTGGGATTGTGTTTGACGAAAATACTGCTTGGGGTCAGTTAACGATTATTGAGCTTAAGATCCTTATTTATCTGGCACTAGGCGAGTTAGAAAATGCGATGGAGTTGGTGGCTGAATTTTTGCAGTACAACGACAATACGGTTGAGCGTGGTTTATTCTATCAAGCGGTTAATGCGGTACTTGAAGTCACCATGGATGAGGAGCTTGAGCTTGAACACTTTATTGGGAACTTCAATAGAATGTTCGGTGAAGAGAACATGCAAAACGTGGTGGGTTCGGTAACGGGTGAGGTTAAGTTCTTTGGTCTGACAAAAACCAGCATGAAGCTTGAAGGTATTGAGCCGCACTTGAGATTGATTGAAAGCTATAAGAAATTGCATCAAGCGCGTAAAGACAAAGCTGTAAGTTAGTTGCATCAACCTTTGTTTTAAGCATTAAAAAAGCCCATCATTCGATGGGCTTTTTATTATCACCATTTTGAGCGAGCTAAAGTCTCTGCGCAGCGGGTATAGTTAAAGCCTTAGTAGTACTTTTTAGTTGCCAATAAACAGACTGTAATGGTTAAAACCAAAGCTAGGGAAGTCGTTGAAATGACTAAAGACAGTGTTGATCAGTATTCAAACCAATTGCGTGATGCTTTGCTTGCAAGACCTCATTTGATTATAGCAATCCAGCATTGGGCGCACTCGAGTAACCCTGCGTTACGCGATTGAGAAATTTGATAGCGATACACGGAGAAACTTGATTGCTCTTTAAATATTCACTGCATCTTGTCACCATGTTCACTGTTGGCGTTTGGGGTCGTCTGCTGTTAGGTTAAGCATTGTTATGCTTAAATCAATAAAGCCTTAAGTTGTTGCTTTAACGAATTTATACCAATGGTATTTACCGTGTGGACAGAATAAGGATATTTTAATGTATAGAACCCTCGTAGCAACGACAATTGTCGCTATCGCGCTTACTGGTTGCAGTTATAGTGGCAATCAGAATGACACTAAGCAGCAAGTTGAGACTGTTAGTCCCGTTGCTTTTGAAAGCTACAGCGCAGAACAATTTTATAAAACTACCAGCGTGTTTGGCTCATCCATTAATCATCTAGGTAATGCCGTATTGGTGAGTAATGATGAAAGTGGAATTTTCAATGCTTATCGCGTTCCAGTTGATGGCTCAACAGCAACGCAATTGACCTCGTCGATGAAAGAATCCATTTTTGTAGAAACTTGGTTCCCCCAAGATGAACGTTTTCTTTATAGCGCTGACAAAGGCGGTGATGAACTTAACCATCTGTTTGTTCAGGAGCTCGACGGTAAGGAAGTCGATTTAACTCCGGGAGAAGGGCTAAAAGCATCGCTTATTTCTTGGCATGAAGATGAGCAATCATTCTTTGTGGCAACAAACGAGAGAGATGCCAAATATTTCGATGTATATCAATATAGTACTGCAGATTATAGCCGCACATTGGTGTTTAAGAATGAGTCTGGATATGGGGTAGAGGGGGTTAGCCCAAATGGACGCTTCATTGCCCTGAGTAAAAGCCACTCCAATAGTAATGCCGATCTCTATTTAGTTGATCTTCGTTTAAAAATGAACAAACTTAAGTTACTCACTGAGCATAGTGGCGATGTGGCTTACTCTGTTTATACGTTTTCTAAAGACAACAAACAGCTGTTATTTGCCACTAATGAGTTTGGTGAGTTCAATCAGGCATGGTCATATGATCTTGCTACTGGGAAAAGTGCATTAGATTCTAAAGCAGACTGGGACGTTAGTTTTAGCTACTTTTCAAAAGATGGCCGTTTTCAAATATCGGGTATTAATGCCGACGCACAAACTCAGTTGGTCATTACCGATCTAAAAACCGACACTGAGCTCAAATTGCCCACGCTGCCAAGCGGAGATTTACGCGGGGTCAATTTTTCCAAGGACTCAAGTTCAATGGTGTTTTACATCAATTCAGACACGTCCCCGTCTAATTTATATACCCATCAGCTCGGCAGCGAGGCGATTTTACGTCTGACTAATAGTGGTAACCCGCAGATTAAGGAAGCCAATTTGGTCACGGGTGAAGTTGTTCGGTTTAAGAGTTTTGATGGAGTGGAAATACCCGCTATTTTGTATAAACCTAAACAAGCCGCAATGAAAAAAGTGCCTGCGCTTATCTATATTCATGGTGGTCCAGGGGGGCAATCGCGTAAAGGTTATTCAGCCACAGTGCAGCACTTAGTCAATAACGGCTATGCCATTATTAAAATTAACAATCGTGGCTCGAGTGGTTACGGCAAAACATTCTTCCACCTAGATGATAAACGTCACGGTGAGGATGATCTGCAAGATGTGGTATTTAACAAAAAGTACCTGCAATCACTGGAATGGGTTGATGGAGATAAAATTGGCGTTATGGGTGGCAGTTATGGTGGTTACCTAACGATGGCTGCAATGGCATTTACCGATGAGTTTAATGTCGGGATCAATATATTTGGCGTCACTAATTGGGTCCGTACACTTGAAAGCATTCCACCATACTGGGAAGCATTTCGTAAAAGTCTTTATGACGAGTTAGGCGATCCTGCGACAGACAAAGAGCGCTTGCACAATATTTCGCCAGTGTTTTTCGGTGAACAGGTAAAGAGTCCTGTACTTGTGGTGCAAGGGGCCAATGATCCACGAGTATTAAAGATAGAAAGCGATGAGATGGTTGAGTCTATTCGCTCCGGCGGTACTTATGTCGACTATTTAGTCTTTGATGACGAAGGACATGGGTTCAGTAAGAAAGCCAATCGTATTAGTGCATCAAACAAGTATCTAGAGTTTTTAAATCAATATTTATAATGTGTTAGGCATTTTGATTAGCTTTTATCAGTGGCTAGCAGGTTAAGATATTGATAAAACAAAAAAGCCATTTGAATAGTCAAATGGCTTTTTTATAAGCTTTACATTAACACTAAGGTCTATTTATTTGCTAGCGCTTCAGCTTGGCTCGACATGTACTCGTTGAAAGAGCCATGGAAGTTGATTAACTCTTTGTCTTTTACGTCGATGATATGAGTCGCAAGTGATGATACAAACTCTCTATCGTGGCTGACAAATATCAAGGTGCCTTCGAAGTCTTTTAGCGCATTATTTAGCGCTTCAATGGCTTCCATATCCATATGGTTAGTTGGCTCATCCATAACAAGTACGTTGACATCCATCATCATCAACTTGCCAAACAGTAAGCGGTTCTTTTCACCACCAGAGCAGTTACGTGCTTTTTTGTTGGCATCGTCTTCTGTAAACAGTAGACGACCTAACATGCCACGAACTGAAAGGTCGTTGTGCTTAGGTGTGCGCCACTGAGACATCCAATCAAACAGAGTGAAGTCGTTTTCAAAATCAGCGGTGCTGTCTTGTGGGCAGTAACCGATAGCGGCATTTTCAGACCACTTGATCACGCCTTCGTTGTGCTTAAGTTCATTGACTAAGCAACGTAAGAGGGTGGTCTTACCCACGCCGTTTTCACCAATAACCGCTAGTTTTGCACCCGCTTCTAGAATAAGGTTGCCATCTTGGAATAGTGTACCACCGTCGAAACCATGGCTTAACTCTTCAATCACCAGCGCTTGGCGATGCATCTTCTTACTTTCATCAAAGCGTAAAGAAGGTGTCATACGGCTTGATGATTTAACATCATCAAGAGAAATTTTATCCAGTTTCTTAGCTCGAGAGCTGGCTTGTTTTGCTTTCGATGCGTTGGCACCAAAACGGTTTACGAAGTCTTGCAGCTCTGCCATCTCTGCACTTTTCTTAGCGTTACCAGCAAGCAGTTGCTCTTGGATAAGACCAGCAGCTTCTAAGAAATACTCGTAGTTACCTGGGTAGACGCGCAGCTCACCGTAATCGATATCGGCCATGTGCGTACAAACAGTGTTTAAGAAGTGTCTGTCATGGGAGATGATTATCATGGTGCATTTACGCTTGTTGAGCTCGTCTGCTAACCAACCAATGGTATGTATATCCAAGTTGTTGGTTGGCTCATCGAGTAACAAGATATCAGGGTTAGAAAACAAAGCTTGTGCCAGTAACACTCGTAGTTTTTTACCCGGTGCGACCTGGCTCATTAAGCCAAAGTGAAACTCCTCTTCAATACCTGCTTCTAGCAGGATTTCACCGGCGCGGCTTTCTGCGCTGTAACCGTCCATTTCAGCAAACTCACTTTCAAGCTCGCCGACCTTCATGCCGTCTTCTTCGCTCATTTCTGGCAAAGAATAGATACGTTCACGCTCTTGTTTTACATCCCACAGCTTTGGATCGCCTTGAATTACAGCATCAATAACACTGTATTGTTCAAAAGCGAACTGGTCTTGGCTTAGGGTACCGACTTTTTGACCTGGTGTGATAGACACGTTTCCAGAGGTCGGCGCAAGTTCACCACTAAGGATCTTCATAAAGGTTGACTTACCACAGCCGTTTGCACCGATTAAACCGTAACGGTTACCGTTGCCGAATTTTGCGGAAATGTTTTCAAACAATGGCTCTGGGCCGAACTGCATGGTGATGTTTGCGGTAGAGATCAATGGAATATCCTGAAATGTTAAGTATTCAAAGCTAAGCAGATAACCGCCACCCCCAAATAGGGCAAGCGTTTGCATAGGTAAAACAGCCGCGCATTATACAGAGGTAGGTGCTCATATGTCGAGCAACCAATCCATTTAAGCCAATTAATTGTCTAGTTTTAGCCGCTTTTTACAAAAAATGGCTGGCTTAGCCTATTTGAGCGGGTGATATCGGTATTTTCTTGTTATTATTACAACAATATTGTGGCCGTCAGTGAATGGCCTAGTTAGTTAGCTAACTATTTTTCTACCTTATCAGCGATTTTTGGACACCTCATGATTGAACATCAACAGAACAACCCACTGCACGGCTTAAGCCTTGACACTATGGCGACAGAGCTTGTCAATTTTTACGACTGGAAGATCCTCTATGCGGCGATCCGTTTAGAGTGTTTTAACTCTAACCCTAATATGCCGGCGTGTATTAAGTTCCTAAAGAAGACGGAATGGGCAAGAGAGCGTGTAGAAAGTTTTTATCTTTATCGCTTCAAACGTATGCCAAAAGGTAGCGAAGCTCAGTTTGATCTTAAGCCGCGCGAACGTGGATTTGCAGACGGCATTGTGCCACGTAAGCCGCAAGAGTTAAGCATAGAGTTAATAGAAGAGATGCGCGTTAAAGCTACGGCTGATTATGAAGCGATGAAGCAGAATAAAGGCAGTCGCCCACGTTACGGTAATGATAAACCGAAAGCGCAAGATTCATATGCACAAAACCGACGTCCAGACAAAAATCGACCTGCGCCGTCACAAGATCCTACTAACCCTTGGGGTAAGTAATCCATCAAGTTAGCAGTTTTTAACTTTCGATTTTTCAACCACGAGTGCTTTGAATTTTGATGATTCTCGAACAGAGTGATTTTGAATTAAATGTGCTTTAAGTGAGAAGAGATTGAGGCCGTCGCGACTAAATTAAGCGAGCTTAAAATGAACAACACCTAGCTTACAGTATTAAGCTAGGTGTTGAGTTTTAAATCAAGTGCTTATAGTTTTTCTACTTTTTCAAATCGAGCATTCTTAAGTGGGTATTGAGAACCCGACAATTGAGGGTACTTCTTCCTTAACGCTTCATATTCCGGGTTAATCGCTGTATCTCCACAAATACCTAGCATCAACGTTAGCGACTCTTCACGTTCTGGATATTGCCCAAGATCATTACTTTCTGCTATCCATGGGTTCAATATATTACGGTGTTTTAATAATTCTTCTGCATAACGAGAGTCGTTAGCAAGGTTATTGTGTAAGGGGAACATTTCTTTCACTACTTAAATTGTACGCTGATCTATATGGCGTTGTTCTTGTTGTACAAGCGGCGCTGATTGTGAGTTTGCAGGGCGTTTGCAGGGCGCTTGCGGGACTTTGTGACAGCTGGTTTCTGCCTGTGGACTGCAGAGTCACGCAATGTTACTTGATTGCATCGCCTAACCTAACCTATCAACATGCGCCTATCTCTGAAGGTCTATCATTAGTCATCGTCAATATAAATGTAAAATGGGAATTGGTGGATAGTGAATATAACTTGAAAAGGCTGCAATGTGAGACGATTTTGGGGTAAAGGAACATATAGATGTCAAATTAGAACAATTAGATAGCGTTCGTAGTGAGTTACTTGTGGTGCTGTCTCAACGAGTAAAATATGTAACCACTGAAAATACTCGCACGAAGAGTGCTTTAACTGCGCTAGTTCATGATGATTTGGCAACAATGAGTTAATTAATGCAACAGTCCCATCAATTAATTCCTGGATCTTGATCTGCAATGAAATGTAGTACTAAATTTCAGGCATAAAAAAACCAGCTTATGCTGGCCTACTATTTGATGAATGCATTAGTTATTTTTAATTCTGCTAATAAAGAATTGGTTGCGGGAGCTGGATTACTATTTGTAGAGCAGGGCAACGACCTTCGCCATGTTCTTTTAAAAAGTTGAGTCCGAGTAGCTTTTATACTGCTCCATCCCGCGTCCGTGTTGAACGCATTAGTTGTTTTAATTCTACTAATAAAGAATTGGTTGCGGGAGCTGGATTTGAACCAACGACCTTCGGGTTATGAGCCC
>NZ_JAKIKR010000056.1 GCF_023284025.1 Shewanella abyssi
GAACTCTCGCGCCGCTATTGACTATATAAAGGTATCACTTCCTGCAATCTCGGGCTTGTTCAACACTTGGGATAAGGACGCGGCTGCGCGCGGCCTATCCTTATTCGTTATGTATCACTTGGAAATAAGTGTGAAGTGGTATTGTAGATATCAAGTTAGCTTTAGCATTTGTAGTTCCAATGACCTGCGGTGGTGCTGGACAGGATGTCCGAATGTCGTGATCACATGGTTAATGATGTTCCCGACATCATAATGAAATTTCCCATATCCCTATGGGTCAGATGTGAATGAACGACCTTATGTGCAGATACTGCCGTAACCCGCTGCAGTTATCAAAAAATGGGACAGGCATATCTGAGGTATATTTTTTCGCAACTTCACGCATCAGTGGTTCCAATGACCTGCGGTCGGCGTATGTGCAAATACTGCAGAGGCTCGCTGCAGCTCTTTATAAAAGAAAGGGTCCATGTAAGCTCAACGAAAACATCTGACCCCATGGACGGAGGGAATGCCAAATTATGTCGGGAACATAATTGGCCTTGTTTTCGAAGGCCTCAGCCGTATCTACACTGGGTTAGAAAAGCACAATCGTCCGGCATTTGAGTTTTCAATTTAAAAACACAAAAGCTACAGTGGCACAAAACTAACAGAAAACACTCATTCCCCATCGAAGTTGCCGAAGTGCGTAGATAAAAATGCCGTAGAACCATCATGGATGATGGTTCAGGCTCGGGGGTACACGGATGTACCATCTGAGTCGTTAGGCGATTTTTATTGGAGCATGAGGCCGGTACTTAATGCATGTAACTTCGTCGGGGCGGCAGGGGCGATCCAAGAGGGGATTGCTGTTGATCCCCTTTTGGCCGAGTGTGAGCTGGAAGCTCACGACCTTTATCAAACGAAGTTTGATATCTTAAAGCTTAAAGAGTGAGAATGGGCGAAGCGCCACGACTTATCTCGGCCGTAAGGCCGTTGTATTGAAGCGTCGGACTGAATATCCAAAACTAGCGATCACTACAATGTGACAAGCCAGATTAAACTGGCGACCTAACCATTACCATACTTATCAATCAAGGCATTCACATCGTGGATAAGCGCACTATTTTTAATCTGTGGCAGCTTGCCTGGGGTATCTGACTTTGGCTTGATAATCGCCACTTTCTCCCCTCGGGGTGAAATGAGCGCAAACGAAGCACTGTGGTCGACTTGGTAGTTATCCCCATCACCCACCATGGCGTAAACAAAGCCTAAACTGCGGGTGATGGGGTAAAGCTGTTTATGTTCGCCGGTAATGGCTCTAAATTCAGGATTAAAGAAGTTGGCATAATTGAGTAGGGTATCAGTTGAATCCCTAGCTGGATCCACAGACAGAAAAATGACCTGCAGATCGGCATTCTCAGTTAACGACGGATAAGCCGCCGTTAGCTTACCCATAGTGGTGGGGCACACATCAGGGCAGGAGGTGTAGCCGATGAAAAACAGGCTCCAATGACCAGTTAAATCGTCATTACTAAAACGATTACCATGCTGATCGGTGAGCATAAAAGGCGCGATGGCTTGCGGCGTTGGAAACTCAAAGCTCGTTTGCAATGCCAGCGTCTTAGGTTGACTGAGCTGTATTGCGGCCCAGGCCCCAGCTGAAGCTACAATTACCGCCGCTATAATCCATGATAATTTCATCGTGCTCTCTTCCCCCAAGATTTAATTGCCATAGCAAGTGCTAAACCCAAAGATAGTGGTCGACCAATAATGCAATAAATAGCAGCATGAGGTGATAGATAGAAAACCTAAACACGTTCATTGCCAGCCCAGGTGTCTCATGGAACTTGAGCTGCCACGCTTTGTAGATAAAGCCTGCGCTTAATAGCGTTGAGCTAACCAAATACACTGGACCACACATGCCGACAAGTACCGGTAATAGACAGGCGATGGCTAAAAGGATGGTATAGAGGAATATACAGGTCTTAGTGAACTCAACGCCATGAGTCACTGGCAGCATTGGAATATCCACTTTGGCATACTCTTCTTTTCGATGAATGGCCAACGCCCAAAAGTGCGGTGGCGTCCATGCAAAAATAATGATCACTAGCAGTAAAGCGTTACCGTGAAATTCACCGGTGACCGAAGTCCAGCCCAATAAAGGTGGCATCGCACCTGCAAGGCCGCCGACCACAATATTTTGCGGCGTTGCTCGCTTCAAATAAGCGGTGTAAACCACGGCGTAACCGATCAAGCTAGCGAAAGTTAACCAAGCTGTTAATGGGTTGACCAAGGCATATAAAATCACAAAGCCCAATATGCCAATACCAAAGGAGAAGACAAGCGCTTTGGTGATAGAGACCTTGCCTTTTGGCAAGGGGCGGTTATAAGTTCTGGCCATTAAACCATCGATACGTCGATCGATAAGATGATTAAAGGCCGCCGCTGCACCTGCCATCATGCCGATACCTGCCATACCCGCGATCAAAGGTTGTAGTGGCACGGTACCTGGCACAGCGAGGCACATTCCTACTAGTACTGTCAGCAGCATCAGCGCCACTACTTTTGGTTTGGTCATTTCATAGTAAGAACGCCACTGAAAGAGGGGGGCGGTTCGGTTTCTGGCTATTGTTATCTGTTTTTCCATATTTGAAACCTCGTTATATTCGCTCACTGAACATAAATGAAAACGTTTTTGTTTTTATTGTAATCTGTCTATTAGAAGCCTTTGCTGCTAGGCCTTACGCCACAAGGCATAATTGATAAACACTAGGGTCAGTAATAGCAGGGCCGCTCCCGCGTTATGGGAGACTGCAATGCCCAAAGGCAGATGTAGAACCACATTGCTGATCCCAAGAATGACTTGCAATACCACGAGTGCAGCGAGCAGCCAAGCGGCATTACGCAGTGTTGAAGACCGCGCCTTGGTGACTAATTTGAAAGCTAAAAACAGCAGCATGAGGCTAGTGATTATGGCGCCGAAGCGGTGCGCGACATGAATCGTCATTCGAGCTGAATAATCTAGTACGCCAAACTCATAGCTTGGATGGTCGCCTTGAAATGGTGAAAATGCGGCAGCGAAGTTTAAGTTGTCGACCCAGTTACCTTCACAAATGGGCAGTGAAGTACACGCAAGTGCTGCATAGTTCGATGAGGTCCAACCGCCCAAAATGATCTGTAACAACAATACGCCAATACAGATCAAAGCCAAGGCTGATAGCTGTCTTGCGGGGGCGTCGCCACCGGGGATCCGTAATGGCTTACTTCGAAGGTAGAGTAGTAGCAGTAATGAGAACAGGGCGAATCCACCGATCAGGTGCGACATCACTACGATGGGCATGAGTTTCATGGTGACAGTCCACATACCGAGCGCAGCTTGAAACACGATGAGTGCGGCGATAAACATCGGCAATTTTTTAGGCGCGTCTGTTTTTCGTAAGCTCATAATTAAGATCACCAGTACCATTACGCCCAGTGTGCCGGCAATGTAGCGATGGATCATTTCAAGCCAGGCTTTTTCCGCTTCAACCGTATGTTCCGGAAAGGCGTCTTTGACAGCCGTTAACTCATGGCTTGCCGTAGGGACCTTGACCATGCCGTAGCATCCTGGCCAATCAGGGCAGCCCAAGCCAGCGTCAGATAAGCGTGTATAAGCGCCCATCATAATGACGCACAGCGTAAATATTAGAGTAAGCTTAAGCAGTGGTTTAATTTCCATGGGCAGCCCCCAAACGCAAGCTGTTACTGGTGGAAACGAGAGTGTATAAGCGCTTATGCATAATGACGCACAGCGTAAATATCAGAGTTACCTTAAGCAGTGGTTTAATTTCCATGGGCAGCCCCCAAACGCAAGCAGTTGCTGGTGGAAACTAGAGTGTATAAGCGCTTATGCATAATGACGCACAGCGTAAATATCAGGGTAACTTTAAGCAGCGATTTAATTTCCATTAGCCGATCCTTGAAAGTTTAAGCATCTTTCTTAAGTCGGCAATAATGGCCTTACCCTGCATGATTTGTGCTTGATGATCGGTAGTGATGGGGTAACTCATCACCATACTGCCGAGAGGGTCGACCACAACAAACTCTTGATTATTGAGCAACTGGCTCAGTGACAATGTTGGGGTTGCAGTGACGAAATCAAATGCATCCAGCGCGGCTAGATCGCTATGCTCATTGAGCATAATAATCGTATGCACCCTGTCTTGATTTCGCCCCAGTGCTATATGGCTTTGTTGCAGAATATACAGCCTATCTTGGCAGGTCGTATCGCAAATAGCGGGGAGCTGATACAGCAATTGCCAATCTTGCGGCTGTGGGTTGAGCATGTCTAAACTTTGGTAGTTAATGCCAACGTTCAGCAGTTCGCCTTTGTTGGTTGCACCCCCGTTATATAGCTCAAAACTGAGGATCACTTTGGCTGCAATGACGGGGATTGCAAATGCCAGTAACAGGAGTAATAGCGTTTTCTTGCCGTTCTTTTTCTGGGAGTTCATTCCATCTCCTCGATGTTATTCTATGTATCACTGTTGCAACGCTTTACCCGTTTAAGGAAAGCGATAAGTCATTACCAATACAGCTTTGTGCTATAAGCAAAACGACGGCGATAGCGAACAATTTAATATCAATACTTCCCGGAACGGCTAGGAAGTCTATTTTCTAACCTACCTTGTCTATTCTTGCTTAGCAATAGAGATGTAAGCTTTAAGTTAAGTTATTTATGTTGTTGTTTTAATTTGCGAAAAAGTAAATAGAGCATGATTATTCCAAATACACCTGCCATGCTAAACCATTGCACTGCATAGCCATGATGCTTCTGTGCCGATAATGGGATCGGTTGCCATGGATGAGTGCGTGTATCGTTGGGAAGATTGTTTGGTTGCAATACGGTGCGAACCAGCGGCTTAGCTATCAATAAAGCCAACTGTTCAATATTTAGGTTTTGAATACGCTTAGGCCAGCCGGGCTCAGGCATCAGATCAGAGCTCATTGGGTT
This sequence comes from Shewanella abyssi, assembly GCF_023284025.1. GTDB lineage: Bacteria > Pseudomonadota > Gammaproteobacteria > Enterobacterales > Shewanellaceae > Shewanella > Shewanella abyssi. Next base: position 4,973 of record NZ_JAKIKR010000056.1, read on the forward strand.
CATCTCTTTTTGGTAGACTCGACCCGTAAGCAGCAGTGGCTCAGTGATTGCGGGCACAGTGGGCAGCACTGCGCGATCGTTCCCCCCTGCTGCAAAGCCTAACTCGACTAATAGCCACGGCTTAGTGGGGGCAATTTCAAAGGCTTGATAAGCTAAGTAACCGACTCTGCCATCGACAGTTTGATTATCGAGTAGAAAAACCTGTTTGAGAATAGGGCTGGCTTGAGTACTCAATTTATAGCCGGTTAGGTTTTCATTACTGCTTTGCGCAAGGAGCTGCTCAAAGGTCAGTACGGTGGCGCTTTGACGCGCGCTAAGCGCAGCTTGCCACTGTTGTTTTTGCTCAGCGCGTTCGAGCTGCCAAAAACCGAGCTTGACCAAAATAGAAAACACTATCACAGTAGAAAGTACAATAAACAACCAAGCACCCATCGCCTCTATTTTAGGAGATTTAATGAATACACTCTTCATTTTCAAATTGGTTTTAGTACTGCTACTAGTGTTCATATTAGTTAACTTAGCTCGCGCCTTGTGGGTGATGGTTAAAGGAGAAAAGAGTGCTCCTATGAGCAAATTTCTGGGCCGTCGAGTGATCTTCTCTGTGCTGGTGGTGGTGTTGCTTCTGTTAGCATTAGGGACTGGGATTATCACGCCTAACCCCAGACCCTACTAATGTGCTCGCTACCAGTGTTTACAGCACGTAAACGAAGGTAAAGAGACATAACCAAACAACATCAACAAAGTGCCAGTACCAGCTACCTGCTTGAAAAGCAAAATGATGTTCTGGCGTAAAGTGACCTTTAAGCACCCTAAAGAACAACACAATTAGAAACACCGTTCCTAAGGTCACGTGCATACCATGAAAGCCGGTAAGCAAGAAAAAGGTGTTGCCATAGACGCCAGAATCAAGCGTCAATCCCATCTCTTGGTAAGCGTGAATATATTCCTCAGCTTGCAGGACTAAAAAGCTAATACCTAACAAGATGGTGAACCCTAACCAGACCGTTAGCGCTTTGCGTTTATTGTTCTCTAAGCCGACGTGGGCAAAGTGCAGCGTCACCGATGACGTGAGTAGAATGATGGTGTTGTATAGCGGTAAGCCAGTCCAGCCCATAGCTTCAGTTGTGCTACCACCGGGAGTCGTCACTAGCGGCCATATAGCTTCAAATGTCGGCCACAGCACTTCGTGGGTCATGGCGTTGTTCGATGCGCCGCCGAGCCAAGGTATAGCAATCATTCTGGCGTAAAACAGTGCGCCGAAGAAGGCACCGAAAAACATCACTTCGGAGAAGATAAACCAGCTCATGCCTTGTCTAAATGAGCGATCCATCTGTTTGGAATAAAGGCCCGCCATCGATTCGCCAATCACGGTTCTAAACCATCCGAACAGCATAAAAATAATGACAGCGATACCCGTCAGCAGAATATATCCGCCACCCCCGCCTTCAGTGTTTAGCTTTGATACAAAGGTTCCTGCACCGAAAGCGATGAGAAACAAGCCAATGGCACCAATAATAGGCCAGGCACTTTGTGCGGGTACGTAATAGGGTTCGTGTTTAGTGGTCATTTGCTATCTCCCTTCTCTGCTCCGGTGTGACCAGGTGTGGAGAGAAATAAAGTCGAAATAGCACCAATAATAGGCCAGGCACTTTGTGCGGGGACGTAATAGGGTTCGTGTTTAGTGGTCATTTGCTATCTCCCTTCTCTGCCCTGGTGTGACGAGGTGTGGAGAGGAATAAAGTCGACATTAATTTTGTATTTGCCCTACTACTATTTACGGCCAAATAATGAGGTTGTTGCTCAATGGTTGTCATCTTGCAGCTCCTTGCTCTACAACATAACCTTTGTCGGTAATGTTGTAGAGGGTATAAGAGAGGGTCAAGGTTGAAATGGAGTCCGGTAAGTCAGGGTCCACGTAAAATATCAATGGTAGATCGGCGCTGGCAGCCGCTGCTAGCACTTGTTGATTAAAGCAGAAGCATTCTGTCTTATTAAAATAGGCAGCAGCTTGTCCAGGAGAAACCGACGGTATTGCTTGGCCTACGACTTGTTTCGCAGACAAATTCTTAGCAACAAAGTGGGTTCGTATCAACTCTCCCGGATGAACTTGCATGGTGTTCACCTCTGGTTTGAACTCCCAAGGCAGATCGCTTTGCACTTGGGAGACAAATTCGACGGTAACGGTTCTATTCTTATCTACCGTAACGGGCTTATAGACACTGGCAGTACTTTGGGTTTTGCCATTAATACCGAGAGTGTCGCACAGCACGTCATAAAGAGGCACTAAGGCAAAGCCAAAACCAAACATTCCCACTGCACCTAGCAGCAGCATGCCAATGAGTTTGCGGTTAGACTTGCTCTGTGCCTGATCCATCTTTACTTCACCTCAGGTGGCGTTGTAAACGAGTGATAAGGTGCTGGGCTCGGAAGAGTCCATTCCAAACCTTCCGCGCCTTCCCATGGTTTAGCGGGCGCTTTCTCACCGCCACGAATACATTTGATGACCACAGCCAAGAAGATAAATTGTGATAAACCAAAGGCAAAGCCGCCAATCGACACAATCTGATTTACATCCGCAAACTGAATTGCATAATCAGGAATACGACGCGGCATCCCGGCTAATCCGAGGAAATGCATTGGGAAAAACAATACATTCACCGATATAACCGAGCACCAGAAGTGCCATCTCCCTAAGGTTTCGCTATACATATTGCCAGTCCATTTCGGCAGCCAATAGTAAGCCGCTGCCATAATGGAAAATATCGCCCCGGTCACCAGTACATAGTGGAAGTGTGCCACCACGAAATAGGTGTCGTGATACTGGAAGTCTGCAGGCGTAATCGCTAGCATCAGCCCCGAGAAACCACCGATGGTAAACAGGATGATAAATGCCACTGCAAACAACATTGGGGTTTCGAAACTAATTGAACCGCGCCACATGGTGGCAACCCAGTTAAAGACTTTTACCCCCGTGGGCACCGCAATCAGCATGGTGCAATACATGAAGAAGAGTTCGGCAAACACCGGCATCCCCGTAGTAAACATGTGATGCGCCCATACTAAAAACGACAATACCGCGATACTGGCTGTCGCATAAACCATCGATGCGTAACCAAACAAGGGTTTTCGACTAAAAGCAGGCACGATAGCCGAGATGATGCCGAAGGATGGCAAGATCATAATGTACACTTCAGGGTGACCGAAGAACCAGAAAATATGCTGGAACATCACCGGGTCACCGCCACCTGCGGCGTCAAAGAAGGCGGTGCCAAAGTACTTATCGGTTAATACCATGGTCACCGTGCCTGCCAGCACCGGCATCACCGCAATTAACAAAAATGCGGTGATTAACCAAGTCCAAACAAACAATGGAAGTTTCATCCATGTCATACCAGGCGCGCGCATATTGACGATAGTGACGATGACGTTGATCGCCCCCATTATCGAACTCATCCCCATGATGTGGATTGCAAAAACAAAAAGCGCAGTACTGTCAGGGCTGTAAGTCGTCGACAGTGGCGCATAGAATGTCCAACCAAAGTTAGGACCACCGCCTTCCATAAACAGCGAGCTAAGCAAGATAGTGAACGCGAAAGGTAAGATCCAAAAACTCCAGTTATTCATTCTTGGCAGTGCCATATCTGGCGCGCCAATCATCATCGGAATAAGCCAGTTAGCCAAGCCGGTAAAGGCTGGCATAACTGCACCAAACACCATCACCAGACCATGTACCGTAGTCATCTGGTTAAAAAAGTTTGGTTCGATTAACTGTAGGCCTGGCTGAAATAGCTCAGCACGAATGACCATGGCCATGGCGCCACCCGTAAGGAACATAATAAAACTGAACCATAGGTAGAGCGTGCCGATATCTTTATGATTGGTGGTTAAAATCCAGCGCATGATGCCTTTCGGCGCCCCATGATGATGGTCATCATGATGATCGTCGTGAGCGGCTGGCGAATCTTGTGTAATTGTGCTCATTTTAATCCCTTACTTTCCGTGACCGACAACGTCAGTAGCCTGAACCGCTTCACCGGAGTTATTACCCCAAGCATTGCGCTCATAAGTCACCACTGCAGCAAGCTGTTGTGGTGTCAGTAACGCGCTAAATGACTGCATTGCAGTAGCCGATTTACCATTGATGACAACATCAAGATGACCGCTTACAGGTCCTGTAACCACAGGGGTGCCGACTAATGAAGGGAAAGCGCCAGGTAAACCTGTTCCTGCTGCTTGGTGACAAGCAACACAACTGGTCATGTAGACCTTCTCACCCATGGCCATTAGCTCATCCATGGTTAAGTCATCCAAGGCGACCGCTTTAACGTCTTCAACCGCATCAGTCGTCGCTTCACTTACAGCAGCTTCAACTTGCTCGATTTTAGGTAAGGTAGCAGGTAGAGTCACCGGTACAGCGGCGCCAGTATCACTGCTTGCAGCAGAAACTGACGCTGCTGAGCTGACATCGGCAGCTTGAACCGTATCGCCAGAGTCATTGCCCCAAGCATTACGTTCAAAAGTAATCACCGCCGCGATTTCAGTGGCAGTCAACTGCTTAGCAAATGCTTGCATCGCAGTGCCCGTCAACCCATTTGATACGATATCGATATGAGCAGCGATGGGACCTTTGATAATTGGACTAGCAATAAGAGAAGGGAATACGCCCGGAAGACCCGCACCATTAGGTTGATGACAAGCGGCACATCGAGCCAGATAGATCTGCTCGCCTTGTGCCATCAACTCCTCCATGGTCAAGGTTTGCGAAAGTGCAGCTTGTGCTGCTGCTTCAGCATTATTCGCCTGCTCCTTTTGAGCAATCAGCCATTTATCAAAGTCTTCTTCTGCAAGCGCTTCGACAACAATGGGCATAAAGCCATGATCCTTACCGCAAAGTTCAGCACATTGGCCGCGGTAAACACCGGGCTTATCGATCCGCGTCCAAGCTTCATTGATAAAACCAGGGTTAGCATCTTTTTTAACCGCAAAAGCCGGTACCCACCATGAATGGATAACGTCATCTGAGGTCATCAAAAAGCGTACTTTGCGATTAATCGGCAATACGAGAGGTTTGTCTACTTCAAGCAAATAGTGTTCACCTTTAGCTTCTGTGCCCTCAATTTGCGCTCTAGGTGTCGACATTAAACTATAAAATTCAACGTCTTTATCGAAATAGCTGTAATGCCACTTCCACTGCGAACCTGTTATTTTTATGGTGAGGTCAGCATTACTGGGGTCTTCCATAGCAATCAAGGTTTTGGTTGCGGGAATAGCCATGATGATAAGAATGATAAAAGGCACTACAGTCCACAAAATCTCGACTTTAGTACTTTCATGAAAGTTGGCGGCTACAGCGCCTTTTGATTTGCGGTGGTTGATCATGGCATAAATCATTGCGCCAAAAACAACAATGCCAATAGCACAGCAGATGTAAAGGATAATCATGTGGAGGTTATAAACCTTACCACTGATCTCCGTCACGCCCTCTGTCATATTAAACGGCATTTCTGATGCAAAAAGTGCAGGCGAAAATATTAGCGCCAACACACAGTACAACAATTGCTTCACTAGACTTCTCCTCTGTCGACAAGACAAAGAAGAGCCACACAGTAAGTCTCTGCTCTATGTAAACTCTTCGTTCCCAAAAAAGCAACGATGACTTCAAAGTGCGCGAGTGGTTTGTCTATCGCGTCGTTATTTTAGTTTTCGACTATCGATAAGACTTTATTTAATTCCAGTAGTTAATACTGGTTAGTGTAACCACGGTGGCACCTACGGCTGAAATATATCAGGCCGATTTCAGTCTTCATATACTCTTAAAGGATCTACAGTCATACATAAAGACCGACGACTAAATCGCTCGGATATAACAAATATCGTTGTTATCAGTACCTACCCTACTTGGTGTTGAAATATTGATCAAGATCACTTTTTGATTCATTTACTTGATTATAACAATAAAAAAGCTCCCGAGTAGGGAGCTTTAGTTAAAGACTAGAACTGTAATATATACCCATCCCACTTGAAGATGCAGGGTTCAGTGGGAATTTAATGGGCTTTAATCAAGGCATTGATTGCCACTAATGGTCGCTCCCTTGGTAAAATCAATAACACAGAGTAAAGCCCATTAAAACCCATCGCAGAAGGCGTTGTGCAAGCTCACTTCGTTGTTGCACTAACTTAAAAGGGAATAACCATTTCTATGTTAACGCGCCTAGAATTGAACTCGCACAACGCCTCTGAAGCGAGCATCTTCAGGTAAGATGGGTATAAATAATTGCTTAATGCATTGCAGCGAACAAAGAGCCTTGATTAACTTGCTCGCCCTGCGCGTTTATTGTGCTGTCAGGTAAGTGAGTATTCGCATTTTCAATGATGATACCTACCGCTTGAGCACTCTTGGCGACTAGCTGCAGTCGTCTACTGTCTCGTGCATCTAGCTCGTTAGTCCAGGTTATTACTGCACTTGATGTACCGCTGGTGAGCGCTTTTTCCATCGCCCACATCGTCTCTACTTCATCTTTGGCATGTACCAGTAGGATCCTATCCATCCGTACGCCAGCTGAAGCTAGCATCTGTTTGTAACCGATATTAGGTGGGCTAATTAATACAATCCAGCGACCCTGCAGGCTCAGTTGAGCCAGTTGAGCACAGATCTGTTTTAATTCATTGCGTCCCTGAGTATGAGATAGCATCGTTTCGATATCTGTCTTTTTAGACATAGTCGAATTGGGTATATCTTGCCAAAGGCCAGGGTGACGCGGGCTTACACCTAATAATTTGTTCATTGCCAGTCTCCATTACGGATCACGCCAACGGCTAAACCTTCAATACTTAAGCTTTGGTTTGCCAGATCCACTTCTATTGGTGAGTAATCTTCATTCTCGGCATGTAGAAAGACTTTGTTGCCCCTCTTTTCAAACCGCTTAACCGTGACGTCATCATCAACACGGGCGACAACAATTTGGCCATTGCGTGCCTGTTGGCTCTTATGGACTGCCAATAGGTCACCTTCCAATATGCCGATGTCTTTCATACTGTCACCGCGTACTCGTAGCAGAAAGTCGGCTGCTGGACGGAACATCGCAGGATCAATTTTATAGTGTTGCTCTACATGTTCTTGAGCCAGAATGGGTTCACCTGCAGCTACTTGGCCAATAAGCGGTAAACCAAGATCAGCCTCTTCGGTATTTTCTTGAGTTAACCTAATGCCTCGAGAAGTTCCCGGTATGATCTCAATACAGCCTTTCTTCGCTAAAGCTTTTAAATGCTCTTCGGCTGCATTGGCCGATTTAAAGCCTAAACGTTTTGCGATTTCAGCACGGGTTGGTGGCATACCTGTGTCTGAAATGTTGCGTTTAATAAGCTCTAAAATTTCAGCTTGGCGTGGTGTAAGTGGTCTCATAATTAAGCCTGTCTTTCCATACAGTAACTGTCAGTATATACAGTATTTAAGTTCGCGCAAGTATTAACCAAATTAATGTCAATATAAGTTAAGGCTAGATTTATTGGCTTTATAAAAGGGCAGTGCGAGGTTAAGAGCGAGTGAACGAGACTTCATCTGGCTGGGGAGGTCATTGATGCACTGATAATAAGCTAAGTCATTGTTCCATAAATGCACTAGTGTTTCCCATTGGCATTGTAAAGCAGTAGCGCAAACACTCCGAAATTCTGGTATTCTAACAGGTATTACAAGCGACCATTACTGCAAGCGAATCATGTCGAAAAAAGACTCTCTTTGGTTTAAATCATTACGCTGGATCCAAAAAAAGTTGGTGCAAACTATTGTAGTGCCCCACGATCCTTTTGAAGATCTCAATCTCGATCCAAGCAAACCACTCGTTTATGTCATGAAAACAGAATCTGTTAGTGACATAGCAGCCCTTAGCGAAATGACCGGTAAGTTCGGTTTGCCTAGCCCTTATGATGATCTCGAGGTCAATGGGGTGAGTGCGCCGCGAGTTGTCTGCCTTGAAGGTAGCAAGCCATTATTCGGTGAGAGGGAAAGTGCTGAGCAGTATTTGCATTGCTTCAAACGCTTGTTAAGCGTGCATAAGCAAAACGCAGAATTAGATATTCAGTTGGTTCCCGTAAGCCTTTACTGGGGGCGAACACCGGGTAAAGAAAACGACACCATGCGCGCCGCCGTATTGGAGCGCCAAAATCCAACTTGGTTACGTAAATGCTTGATGATCTTATTTTTAGGTCGACATAGTTTTGTGCAGTTTTCTAATGCTGTTTCTTTGCGTTATATGGCAGATGAGCACGGCACCGATAAGCGTATTGCACAAAAACTTGCCCGTGTCGCACGAGTGCATTTTCAGCGTCAGCGTAAAGTCATGACCGGGCCGCAACTGCCAAAACGTCAAGCTCTGTTTCATGCTTTGCTAAAGTCAGACTCAATCACTCGGGCCATTAAAGAGGAAGCGGTTAATAAAAAAATCTCCGAAACAGAAGCTCGTGCTAAAGCGATGGATTATCTAGATGAAATCGCCGCAGATTATTCCGATAGCTTAGTGCGCATCACTGAGCGTTTTCTGACTTGGCTGTGGAACAAGCTCTATAAAGGGATCAATATCAAGGGGGCTGAACAGGTCCGCCAGTTGCACCATGATGGTCATGAAATCGTTTATGTGCCGTGTCATCGTAGCCATATGGATTATCTCTTGCTGTCGTATATTCTTTATTACCAAGGCATGGTGCCGCCGCATATTGCTGCAGGTATTAACCTTAATTTCTGGCCTGCAGGGCCGTTTTTCCGTCGTGGAGGCGCCTTCTTTATTCGCCGTAGTTTCCGTGGCAACAAGCTCTACACGGCGGTATTTCGTGAGTATTTAGATCAGCTTTTCACTAAAGGCTACTCTGTGGAATACTTCACCGAAGGTGGTCGTTCGCGTACCGGTCGCTTGTTAGCCCCTAAAACAGGCATGATCGCCATGACACTGAATAGTGTTTTGCGTGGTGTTGAACGCCCAGTCACCTTGGTGCCAGTTTATCTCGGCTATGACCACGTCATGGAAGTCGCCACCTATCACAAAGAGTTAAGTGGCAAAAAGAAGAAAAAAGAGTCGGTTTGGCAAGTGTTTGGTGCTATTCGCAAGTTAGGCAATTTTGGCCAAGGTTATGTGAATTTCGGTAAGCCAATAACCTTGCATAACTTCTTGAACGACGAAGTGCCGACTTGGCGCGAAGATATCGCTAAAGAGCCAGAACAGAAACCAACATGGTTAACACCCGCAGTGAACAAGCTAGCAGGGCAGGTGATGACTAATATCAACGATGCTGCTGCGGTTAGTGCGGTCACGTTAACGAGTTTGGTGTTGCTAGCGTCGGAGCAAAATGCATTGGAGCGCAGTCAGCTCGAAAAGCAGTTAGATCTTTACCTTACGTTATTAAAAGAGCTGCCCTATACCGAATATACGTCGGTACCAGAGGGGAGCGGTAAGGACCTAGTGTCGAATGCTCTGGAACTGAAGAAAATTCAGATCGAAAGCGACTCGCTCGGGGATATTATCTCAATCGACGACAGCATCGCGATTACCATGACTTATTATCGCAACAACATTATTCATTTAATGGTTGTGCCCTCGCTAATCGCCGCGTGCTTGCTGCGTAAAGAGCATTGTACTCGTGATGACGTGCTTAGCTTTGTGAATGATTTTTATCCGCTGCTGAAAGCTGAGCTGTTTATGGGGGTCGAAGACCCTGCTGCATACACGCAAAGCCTTTTGGACATTTTTGTGGCACAAGGGTTGGTTGTTGAAAATGGCCACTTTGAGATTGCTGATGACACGCTAAACCAACTGCTACTGCTGTCTGGAACGATTGACGAAACGATGCAACGTTACGCCATCCTGTTTAACTTGTTGGCGGTGAAACCTAACATGGAGCGCTCGGAGCTTGAACGTGATAGTCACCGTCTCGCACAAAGACTGGGAGCGCTTCACGGTATTACGGCTCCAGAGTTCTATGACAAGAAGCTATACGCTACGCTAAGCGTCAAATTAAAAGAGTTAGGTCATCTAACAGATAGCGAAGGGTGCAGTGATATCAAACGTATAAAAGACAGAGCCAATTTACTGCTACGTTCATCGGTAAGGCAAACGATAGTCGATAGTGTCAATGGGGAGCAAAAAGTTTAATGGCGAATCATATGAATGCGGCTAAAAATAAAGTCGCAGGTAAATCGCTATTAGGCGGAGCAATGATTATAGCGGGCACAACCGTTGGCGCGGGAATGTTTTCCCTGCCAGTTGTTGGCGCGGGAATGTGGTTTGGCTACTCAATGCTGATGCTGGTTGGCATATGGTTTTGTATGTTGGTGTCGGGGTTGATGTTGCTTGAGACTAACTTACACTTTAAGCCTGGTGCCAGTTTTGACACCTTAACAAAAACTACTCTGGGTCAGTTCTGGCGCATCATCAATGGGCTGTCAATCGCCTTTGTACTGTATATTTTGACCTATGCCTATATTAGTGGTGGCAGCTCGATTGTTAACCATAGCCTCCAAGGCTTGGGAATTAACCTACCGCAAAGTGTTGCCGGATTAGTGTTTGCTGCAGTGTTGGCGTCAATTGTTATTATCAGCACTAAAGCGGTCGATAGAATTACCACCATTATGCTTGGCGGTATGATTATTACGTTCTTCCTCGCGGTTGGTAATCTACTGATCGATGTGGATACGGCTAAGTTATTCGTGCCTGATGGCGAAACTAGCTATGGGCCTTTTTTACTGGCGGCGTTGCCCTTTGGCTTAGCCAGTTTTGGTTATCACGGTAACGTGCCAAGCCTGGTTAAGTACTACGGTAATCAACCAAAGACCATTATTAAAGCCATCTTCATCGGTACCTTTATTGCGCTAGTGATTTATAGCTGTTGGTTAGTGGCAACCATGGGCAACATTCCCCGTAGCCAGTTTGTTGATATTATCGCTCAAGGCGGCAATATGGGCGTGTTGGTTGGTGCATTGTCAGACGTTATCGCCAGTCGCTGGCTCAATACCATGTTGTCGTTATTTGCCAACCTTGCGGTGGCTTCATCATTCCTCGGTGTTACCTTAGGGTTGTTTGATTACTTAGCCGATCTGTTTGGGTTTGATGAAACACGCCAAGGCCGTTTAAAGACCGCTGCGGTGACATTCATCCCGCCGACGATTTTGGGAATTCTATTTCCCAACGGTTTCTTAATCGCCATTGGATTTGCTGCATTGGCGGCCACCATTTGGGCGGCGATAGTGCCCGCTATGATGGCGTATAGATCACGACAAATATTTGCCGACAGTGAAGGGTTTAGAGTGCCAGGCGGCACGCCATTGATTGTTATCATCATCATCTTTGGTCTAGTGACGGGTACATGCCACTTACTCGCGATGGCGGGGGTTTTGCCTGTTTACGGTTAACAAGCAATAGCCTTGGTAGATAAAAACATAAAGCCTCTATTACAGAGGCTTTTTATTTTGTCGGTTTATCTTGCTCATGTATTGGGTCGGTGTTTGCTTTCTAAAGCGTGCAAAGGAGCGGCTAAAGCTATGAGCATTGGCATAGCCCAAGCGCTGGGCTATTTCGGCTATTTCCTTTCCTTCCAGCATATATTTGATCGCTTGATTACACAGTATGTAACCCGACAAGTAAGTAAAGCTGAAGCCTATTTTTTGTAAGCGTCTTTGCAGTTGCTGCCTAGATACCCCAAATAGACTGGCCACAGAGACGACTGTAGGCAGGCTATAGTAGCGTGCATAGTTGACCATTTCGTACAGTACCTTGGGTAAGTCAGTGGGTTGTGGCATGTTCAGATATTTTTCAAGCTGAGCGAGGGATACTGAGGTGGTTATAGTGTTGCTGCTAAAATAGTCCATCGGCGATGAGGTGATTAAGTCATCAACACTGATCCACAACTCGGTTTGTGGAGCGTTCCAAGAAACAGGGCAGCCAAATATAGCTTCAGTTTCTTTTTGCTTAATCGGCGGGCCGCTGAGTCTCAGTTTTTTTATGGTGTAATCAGCACCGGCAAAATACTTGATGGCATTAAACAAGGTAATCGCAACCCGCAGTGAATCATGTGAACGAGCTCTGTCTTTGGCGTACGGGTTGTTGTAACACCACTTTAATATGTTGCCTGATTGCTGTGCATAATAACTGGCGCCGGAATGGAAGCTACAAATTCCAATGTTAATCCGCCGAAAACACATCGCCAGATCCGGCGCGGACAGAAACCAATTGCCAGGGATCTCTAGTGTTGAAATATCCAGATATTGCTGAATTTTCACCATGTAGTCGGCTTCTCCCGTTAGCACTTCTAGTTGGGTGAACCACTTGGACGCCTCACTAAAAGGGATCAGTGCCATTCGCTCTTCAAACAGGGCTTCTGGGATCGACAAGTCGTTTAAAGTAATTCCATAGCGAGCTTCAACCCCCGTAAAAACCGCTGCGATATAGCTAGAGCGGATAAATGCTGTATCCATTGTGATTGGCACCTTTCTACTGATTCTTGATACCTTATTGAATCATAAGTTGGTGCTGAATGATATGTATAGGTAATCTAGCTTGTTCTAATTTATAGAAAGGGCAAAATAGATCTTTGAATCAATGGTTTTTTGAGGTCTAGTTTTATGAGTTTATTCAGTATGCCGTTCGTCGATACCGGCGTTGATAGCGCCTTACACGGCGTTGCAGCTGTTGTGATGGTGCTGACGATTGCCGCAGCCGCTTTTGGCTTCTGGAAGATCCATGAAATGCCAATTAACCAAGCGCATAAAAAACAACACCAACAGATAGGACTCATTACTGCACTCACCTGGATAGGGTTTGTCTGGCATTGGGTGTGGGTTCTCGCCGTGATTGTTGCATTTGTTGACAGCGAAAAAGCATTGCGTCGTGTGCGAGACATATGGCGAGAAAAAGAGACGGCTGATACTCAGCTTACTGCGAAAGAGGAGCTGTAAATGCTTGAAGGTTTAGCTGTATGGGCACTGCTGATTTACCTACTGCGTTTAGTGGGCATGCCATGGAATATCTATAGTAAGAGTTTTGCCTATTTAGGCGGCACTGGCTGGTTAATGTTTGTTTGGGTTGGCCTGCTCAATTACACCCCTATGGACTTGTCTGGCGGTTCTTTAGTGCAATCACCTCATATTCAGTTGCGTCCCGCTAACACGCAAATCAAAGGCAAAGTAGACAATATATATGTCTCCCCTAATCAAGAGGTGACTGCGGGGCAGTTGATTTACGATCTGGATGATGAGCCTTTTCAAATTGAATTAAATAAGGCGTTGGTTGCCAAGCAAAGCACTGTGGTTGGTTTATCGTTGGCCAATGAAGATGTCAAATTGGCGATAAAGCAGCATGAGATCGCCATTGCAGATGTGAGCATTGCTGAGAACCAATTGCATGGGGCATCGAAAGACCTCAATTGGAAACAAAAAACACTCGCTCGCTATGTAGAGCAGAATAGAGTGGTACCCGACACGGTGACCAAAAGCCTGTTAGATGAACAGCAAACGGCGGTAGATTTAGCGATAGCGCAACAGAGTAGCTATCGCTCTCAAATTAAAAAAGCGACCAGTGCAGAGCAAGCGGCGTTACTCAATATTGATAAATCCAAATTAGAAGTTAAAAGCCGACAAGCTGATCTTAATGGTGAGATTGAAAATGTTGCCCAGGCACAGTGGAAATTGGATAACACCAAGGTGTATGCGCCTGCTGATGGTTATGTGACAAACTTCATTCTGCGTGAAGGACAGTATGTTGGCGCGATAGCCAGAATGCAGATGTACACCAACGAAAAGTACGTGTTAATGCGGGTCAATCATCAAGCAATTCGCAATGTTAAAGTGGGTCAGCAAGCAGAGTTTGCCACGGCAGTCTACCCAGGCAAAGTCTTTAGGGCTGAGGTAGAAGGCATTGTTGAAGCAACGGGGGAATCACAAGGTCGACTGCTCGCGCTTGACGATAATGTACGTCAAACTACAGGCAAGAATGCCAATAATAAGCACCATTTTGTCAGGCTAAAATTGATCGAAACGGGAGATTACGATATTCCTGTCGGTGCGGTGGGATTAGCGTGGATAAGTGGTACCAAACCAGTTGCATTCTTACAATTCTTGGACGTTATTCGCGCCATAGTGATCCGCATGAAATCGCAGATTTACTACTTCTATTCGATCTGATTTAAGCCGTAGTGCCATGTTAGCGGTTACTGCTAGCATGGCGTATATACCTATCCCACTGAATCCTGCGTCTTAAGGTAGGATGGGTTTAAACGGATTAGGCGTGAACTCTATTACGGCCATTCTTTTTGGCTACATATAGTGCCTTATCCGCCAGTTTAATGGTTTGATTGAATGTACGATCACCATGATGTTCAGCAACACCTATTGAGATAGTGACGTTAACGGTTTTACTCTGGTTCGCGGCACTGCCTTTACGATATTCTTTACTACTTTTTTTGCGCTGCTCGTGTCTGAGTACAATGTTGTAATGAGAGACTTCGCTCCTAAGATTTTCCAAAAGGGGCAGTATAGATTCAGCATCTTTATTTGGGAACACGATAGTGAACTCCTCACCACCATAACGGTATACCTTGCCGCCCCCTTTAACCTGACTTAGCTTACCCGCGACTAACCGTAATACTTGATCGCCAACATCATGGCCATAGGTGTCATTGAATTTTTTAAAGTGATCTATATCGACCATCGCCACACTGTAATGACTGTTTAAAGATAACGCCATGGTATTGAGGGCTCGTCGCGAAGAAAGCCCTGTTAAATCATCTCGATAAGCTAAATGATAAGATTGGGTTAAAATAGCTAATAAATAAGTTACGGCTAGCATTGATATTAACAGTGCCAATGGGAGTTCACCCGGTTGGTAGTAATTATAAAGCCAAATAAAGAGTGTGACAGCTATGGTTGAGTCAATACCACTCGCTCGCCAGACAGCATAAAAACAGATGGCTGCACTGGCTAGACCCACAGGAACATATATCGCGGTGAGTAAACTGCTGGACGAAAGCGATTGGTTATCTGCCAGCATGCCAGCCTTGGTCATTAACATCGTCCAGGTAAAACCGATGATAAAACACAGTATAATACTGGCTAATGTTTTGGCTGTATGAACAGACAATAACGCCCTGTCGCTACTAATCGCAAACAAGGTTATCAGCAAAGTGCCTGATAGAAATATAGGTTCCGCAAAGTCTAGGGTAAGCTGATGCTCAACAATGAATCCTTGCTCATATAGGGTGTATATAAGCAGTAATGTTGCTAAAAAACTGAGTCGACTGCAATTAAACTGCAGTGCCAAAATAGCTGCAATTGGCAGCAAGTAAAAAGGCAGCTCACCAATTACCGGCATCCAATGGCGCCATATATCTATAAAATACTGGCTTGCCACAATGAAGACTATAGTCATCAGTGCTGGGATGAAAAGGTAATAAAAACTACGAGATATTACAGCCACAGTCCCCCCCCTCTTAATGATGATAGAAAATAAATATAGTCGTCCTTAGTGTCCAAGTATACATAAGTTGTAGTGATAGCAATTCAAATACTCTATTTATACCCATCCTACCTGAAGATGCAGGATTCAGTGGGAATTAAATGAGCTTTAATCAAGGCATTGATTACCACTAATGGTCGTTCCCTTAGTAAAATCAATAACACAGAGTAAAGCCCATTAAAACCCATCGTAGAAGGCGTTGTGCAAGCCCACTTCGGTGTAGCACTAACTTAAAAGGGAATAACCATTTCTACATAAGTGCGCCTAGAATTGAACTGGCACAACGCCTCTGAAACGAGCATCTTCAAGTAGGATGGGTATATAAGCGGCAATATGAAAGAAAACTGTAATTCATTGGCAAAGTGAAATTACCAATCTGTTATAACCATTTACGCTCTCAGGTTGGACATGGGCTCAATATGGGTCTTAACTCAACTCATTAGGTTATCTTTTGCTGAGTGGAACGGACTATGAAAGTGAATCAATATTTGCAAGGACAACCTTGTTGGGTTGAGTTGGCATCGTTAGACATCACTGTCTGCAAGCCTTTTTATCGAGCCTTGTTTGGTTGGGATATTGTTGATCTGCCAGTGCCACAAGGTAGCTATAGTATGTTCAACCTTGAAGGTGATGACTTAGGTGCTATGTACCAAATGCCTGATGAGATGATCAAGGCGGGTGATTTAAGCCAATGGTTGCTCTACTTTGCGGTAGACAATCTTGATAATACGCTGGTCGATGTGAGAGGCGCTGGTGGCACAATTATACTCGGGCCTCACGATGTTGGTGAGTCTGGTCGAATGGCGGCCATTCTGGATCCAGAAGGTGCAAAATTCGCCCTTTGGCAGGCAAAAGATCATATTGGCGCACAGCGGGCGGCTGAAGCCGGTACGCTATGCTGGGTTGAGTTGGCTTGTCGACAGACTGAAGCTGCTAAGTCTTTTTATAGCAAAGTGCTAGGTTGGGGCTCTCAGGCATCTAACATGGAAAATATGGAATACACCGAGTGGCAAGTGGGTACGCAAGATATTGGCGGGATGATGAAAATGACATCAGAGTGGGGTGATATGCCTGCGCATTGGATGAGTTATTTCACCGTCGACGATTGTAATGCAAAGGCAAAGCAGGTGGTTGAACTTGGTGGTGCGATTTGTGTTCCCCCGACCGATATTGCCAACGTGGGTCGTTTTTCAGTGGTCAATGATCCTAATGGGGCGGTGTTCTCTATTATTGAATTAAGAATGGGTACCTAGTGTTGCGATGAGTAAATCAAAAAAGCACTGCTAAATGCAGTGCTTTTTAATTTTGAAATACACAAAAGTATTAATTGTTACTTGGGGTACTTTTATCTAAGTTTCTGCCATAGATAAGTAGATAAATCGCCGGGATAACAAATAGCGACAGTAATGGTGCGGTAATCATACCGCCGACCATAGGTGCTGCGATTTTTTGCATCACCTCATTACCAGTACCTGTGCCCCACATGATCGGTAATAAGCCGAAGAAAATAGTACCAACAGTCATGGCCTTAGGGCGAATACGCATTACCGCGCCATGGATCAGTGCTTCGCATAGATCACTGCGTTTATTGTATTGTCCTGCTTCTTTACGATCTCTGATGCTGTTATTTAAATAGACTTGCATCACCACACCAAACTCCGCTGCAACACCGGCAAGCGCTATCATGCCCACCGATACCGCCACCGAGAAGTTAAAGTCTAAAAAGTACAATAGCCATGCACTACCCACGAGCGAAAATGGCAGGCTGAGCATTATCACCGACGCTTGTATAAAGGAGCTAAAAGTCATCATCAGTAGCATAAAAATAACCGCTAACATCAGTGGTACGACTAACTGCATTTTGGCTTCGACTCGCTGCATATACTCATACTGACCGGCAAAGGTGTAACTATAGCGCGGCGGTAGCTGGATCTGTTCATCAAGCGCAGCTCTTGCTGTAGTGATGTACTCACCAATAGAGATGTCCTTTAGATCAACAAACACCCAGCTGATCAAGCGCCCATTTTCGCTGGCCAGCATTGGCGCGCCGTCGCTAACAGTTATATTGGCTAAATTACCTAGGGGTAAGTACTTACCCGTTTTTGTCAGTACCGGTAAGTCTTTGAGCTTTTCAAGGCTATCCCGTAGCTCGCGGGGATAACGAATAATGATTGGATAGCGTTCTTGGCCCTGAATAGATTGGCCAACTTGCATTCCACCAATTGCCATTTTTACCACATCTTGGATATCTTTCAGCGTCATACCGTAGCGAGCCGCATTTTTAAGATCTGGCTCAATATCGATATAACGGCCGCCACTGGTTCGCTGGGAAAATGCCGATGCGGTACCTGGTAGTTTGCTGACCACAGCTTCAATCTCAGCACCAATTCGCTGTAGTTCATCGATATCCGCGCCGGATATTTTGATGCCAACAGGGGTTCTCACTCCGGTAGAAAGCATATCAATACGGGTTTTGATGGGTTGTACCCACGCATTGGTCATGCCTGGCACCTTGACGGTTTTTTGCAGTTCGGCAATGATCCCTTCAAGTGTCATCCCTTCACGCCATGTCTCTGGCGGGTTGAGCATGATGGTGGTTTCCAGCATGGTCAGCGGCGCAGGATCGGTTGCCGTCATCGCACGGCCGACTTTACCAAACACCCGCTTAACTTCTGGCACGGTTTTAATCAGTCGATCTGTCTGCTGTAAGATCTCGGCTGCCTTACCGGCACTGACGCTTGGCAAGGTTGTCGGCATGTAGAGCAAGTCACCCTCGTTAAGCTCAGGCATAAATTCGCTACCCATCTTAGTCATAGGGTACACTGCACTGCCAAGCGCAATCATCGCTAATAAAATCGTCACTTTAGGAAAGCGTAATACCAAACGTAGCAAGGGTTCGTATATCGCGATCAATACTCGGCTGATGGGGTTCTTGCGCTCGTCGGGTATTTTTCCACGGACAAAGTAACCCATTAATACTGGGATCAAGGTGATCGCCAATATTGCACTGGCGGCCATTGCGAAGGTTTTGGTAAAGGCTAAGGGGTGGAATAAACGCCCCTCTTGCGCTTCAAGTGCAAATACCGGCACAAAGCTTAAGGTGATGATTAGCAAGCTGAAAAATAGTGCCGGTCCAACTTCAACTGAGGCCTTGCGAACCAGTTCCCAGTGAGCATCGCCAGTAGGCACTTCACCATTATGCTTGTCGCGATAGTGCTCTAGATGTTTATGGGTGTTTTCGACCATTACAATGGCGGCGTCTACCACGGCACCAATCGCAATAGCGATCCCCCCAAGACTCATAATGTTGGCATTAACGCCAATAATATTCATCACGATAAAGCTGATGAGTATTGAGATCGGCAGCGAGATAATGGCGACCAGTGTCGAGCGGGCATGCAGCAAGAAGATGAGACAAATAATACCGACAACCAGCATCTCTTCGAGCACTTTATCTATAAGGTTATCAACCGAATTGAGGATAAGTTGAGAGCGATCATAAGTGATCACTAACTCAACCCCATCGGGTAAACCATTTTCAATCTCTTTCAGCTTCTCTTTCACATTGTTGATGGTCGCCAACGCGTTTTCACCGTAGCGCATTACCACAATACCACCAACCACTTCGCCTTCCCCATCCAACTCGGCGATACCACGGCGAGCGGCGGGACCTGTACGTAGCTGGGCGACATCTTTCATCAACACCGGAATGCCAGATTCTGACACTATGCCCAGTGGGATCTCTTCAAAGTCATCCAAGGTTTGGCGGTAGCCCGATGACGTGATCATGTATTCGGCTTCAGCCATCTCAATGACAGAACCGCCCGTTGAGCTGTTGGAATTGTCTAAGGCATTTTTGACCGTCATCAAATCGATTTGATACAGGGCGAGTTTATGCGGGTCGACAATAATCTGATATGCCTGTTCCATGCCACCAATGGTGGCAATCTCCGATACCCCCTCAACGCTTTGTAGCTCAAGCTTTAAGAACCAATCTTGCAGCGAGCGTAATTGAGCTAGATCATGCTGACCCTTGCGATCGACCAAGGCATATTGAAATACCCAGCCTACGCCCGAGGCATCAGGCCCTAAGGTTGGTGTCACACTGGCGGGCAATTGCCCTTGGGTTTGCGATAAGTACTCTAATACTCGTGAGCGTGCCCAATAGATATCGGTGCCGTCTTCAAAAATAATGTAGACGTATGAGTCACCAAACATTGAAAAGCCGCGGACGGTCTTCGCCCCTGGTACGGCTAGCATGGCAGTCGATAATGGATAAGTGATCTGGTCTTCGACCAATTGCGGTGCTTGCCCTGGGTAAGAGGTTTTGACAATCACCTGCACATCCGACAGATCGGGTAGTGCATCAAGTGGGGTAATGCGCATCGCTTGGTAGCCGATTAAGGCGATGATTGCAGTAAGCACTAACACCATCACTCGCTGTTTAATCGCGGCACTAATAATTTTTTCTAACATAGTCTACCTCCGATTAATGGTTTGCGTGTGGATCGGCAGTGACGCTACTATTGCTGCCACTTAAACGCTGTAAGCTACCCTGAATACTGGCTTCTGAATCTAACAAGAACTGACCAGAGACAATCACTTTATCGCCGGCATTCAGTCCCTCAATGATTTCAGCTTTGCCTTGGGCGATCATGCCTACTTTTACGCTGACAGAGGCAAATTGATTGTCATCACGTTGCACTACGACTCGATTTTCTCGGCCGGTAAGAATGAGTGCTTCGGTTGGGATCGACAGCACGTTTTTCTTCGGACCACCAAAGAGTGTTACATCAACCAAGGTGCCGGGTTTGAGTAATTTTTCAGTGTTCTCCAATTTGATTCGAACTCGCATCGCACGTGAAACGGGATCTAGCTCTGGATAGATGTAATCGATAGTCGATTGCAAGTCAAACAAGCCTTGTGAGGCGGAAGTCACTTCCACTGGTCGACCTTGCTCAAGCCAACTTTGTTCGTTTTCAAACACGTCGGCAATCACCCACACACTGCTTAAGTCAACAATTTCAAATAAGGTATTTCCGGGTTGGACATACATGCCATGACGAACCGACAATTGACTGATAAAACCATCTTGCTGGGCATAATAGGGGACGCGATAAACGGTTTCCCCTGTGCGTTCTAAGTGATTGATCGTGCCTGAGCTGACGCCCAGTAGTTCGAGTCGTAAGCGGGCTTTGCGAAGTAGATCATTGCCACGATGACTATCTTGTTTAAGGTAATCGATAGCTTGCATGTAATCATCTTGGGCATTAATCAGTTCTGGAGAGTACAACTCATAAAGTAGCTGTCCTTTTTTAACCTGTTGACCCACGGTATGGACCATTAACGTTTCTAGCCAGCCGCTAACGCGGGTGTGTGCGTGACCTATGGCATTTTCGTTATATTGTACCGTGCCAATGGTTTTTACCAGCTTCCACAAAGTCCCTTCAGTGACTTGTTCGCTGCGCATGCCGAGCGCTTGCTGCATACCGCCGGATACGCCGACAACCACCTCTTCAGTAATCCCACCGACAGTGACCTTTTCTAAGTTCATGCCACATATTGGGCAAGTACCGGGAACATCTGATACCACATGGGGATGCATGGGGCAGACATATTTAATGTTGCTATCACCACTTGATTGAGCGGCGGGCATTAACATGGGCTTTGGCTGGCTTAGCAGCTTATCTGCTTTAGTTTTTGGTTCTGAGCTCACGTCCATTTGATCCGTATGGTCGTGGCCTGCATGTTCATCAGGGAGAGCTTCTTCCTCCTCTTCCTTGACCAGGAACATATTACATTTTGGACAGCGCCCCGCTTCATGGCTGGTGACTTCGGGATGCATCGGGCAGTAATAATCTTTGCTTACTGACGCGAGAACATCAGTCGTTGCTGATTCATTGGATACTTCATCCTTTACCAGGAACATATTACATTTTGAGCAACGACCCGGCTCATGGCTGGTCTCTTTTGGATGCATCGGGCAGTAGTAATCTTTGCTTACTGCCGCGAGAGTATCAGTCGTTGCTGATTCATTGGATACTTCATCTTTTACTAGGAACATATTACATTTTGAGCAGCGACCCGGCTCATGGCTGGTCTCTTCTGGATGCATCGGGCAGTAGTAATCAGCACTGTGTTGCTGACTATGGGTTGCCGGTGGCGCTTGTTCTTGTGCTAAAGCTTGGCTATAGCTAAATATTGGTGTAGCGGCAAGCAATAAACTGCTCAGTACACACACTGCATTTTTACGAAACTGTGTTGATTTAAATAAACTCATAATGCCTTATCTCCACCCTAGCTATTAGTGATGCATGTGACTTTTTTTGTCGGCGTTCTCGCTCTTAGCGATCGGCGTTAAGTCCATGCCACATTTAGGGCAGCTATCACCCTCTTTACCCGTAATCTCTGGATTCATTGGACACGCATGGGTATCGGCTGTCATCTTATGATGCTTAGCTTTACCTTCGTGAGGGCATGAGTCGCAGCTTTTAGCTTCGGCATTAATGGCTTGCAGTTTCATGCCACATTTAGGGCAGCTATCACCCTCTTTACCGGTAATTGCTGGGTTCATTGGACACGCATGAGTGTCGGCAGTCATCTTATGATGCGCTTTTTCTCCCTTGTTTGGGCAAGAGTCGCAGTTATGTCCAGTGGCTTTTGCTGCTTCCAAGTTCATACCACATTTAGGGCAAGAGTCACCCTCAACGCCGGTAACTTCTGGATGCATTGGGCAAGTATAGCTTTGGCTCTGCTCTGCGCCGTTATCATGCGCATGAGCAGATACAGCTGGTGCCCAGGTTAAAAATAAAAAGGTAGTGAGTACCATACTAATAAAGGTTTTCATAACTTAACTCCATCAAAGAGATGGCCGAATGCTGTCAGTGCTAGCGCACAGAACAATTAACGGCTTAAATAATTGCTTAATAAGAATAAATAACGTTTTAAATATGTAGAGACAGGGCGTCTCGGATTACGCTATTGGAGGTCTTAAATCTTGTGGCAATGAGATAGAGTGGAAATGAGGCATTAGAGTGGCCGTTGCAATATCGGAGGTGCTGTTGCCAGGCCATGACAAAACACTAAACAGGGTTCCTGTTACTGAAATAACCAAACAATGGTTACAATCACTCTGGCATGATCCTTTGCCGTTGCAGCAAGTCTTAGAGTTGCCGGGAAGCATTTGCGTATCCTCATCCGAATCGCAGCAATGAGTGTCGCTATCCATCTGCTCTTGGTGGCATTCAGTCCCATCTTGCATGCTCATCATTGGCATATCATCAGCCATCGCATTCGGTACCATCAATGATCCATTAGCTAGCATTAGCTGACTCAACAAAGCGAGTAGCGTAAAGGCTATTAATGTATGACGGCGAAGTATGCTAAACATGATGGTTCCAAGTAATAAGCTTCGGTGAGTCTAACACAGCAATAAAATTACACATTGATAAAGTTCACAAATTCACTTTATCAATGTGTTAACTGCAGTGGAAGCTAGATTGCTATTTCTGCAGCAGTAACTTGGCCATCAGTTGGCTATGAGTCATCAATGGGACCTGTTTCTCGCTACCGCTAGCATCGGTTAACTTAATATAAGGAGAGTCGATAAACTGGTAAGCATCCTCTTCAGATAGAATGCTCGGGGTGACAGCCTTATATTTTTCAGCCATTTTTAGATCGATATAGAGATATAGCGGTTCAGATCGAACCCAGTTTGAGTCATCAGCACTGGATTCAAAAAGATCGCGATATTGCAGCTCAATCAAATTTTGGCCTTTGTCGAGCTGCAGCACACGGCTATCGACATTGTGTAAGCCGTTAACCCCTATTACTTCAAGTGACTCAGGGAATGAAACAGAGGCTGCCATGCTGGTGAAACTGGCAAGTGAAAGTACGATAACGCTGATAATTTTTTTCATAATAAACTCCATCAAAGAGATGGCCGAATGCTGTAAGTGCTAGCGCACAAGACAATTAACGGCTTAAAGAATTGCTAAATAAGAAATAACGGTTTCGAAGGTACAGAGACTTAAGGTCTCGGTTTATCTACGCTATTGGAGGTCTTAAATCTTGTGGCAATGAGATGGAGTGGAAATGAGGCATTGGAGTGGCCATGGCTATATCGGACATATTGCTGCCTGGCCACGACAGAACACTAAACAAGCTAGCCGTTACTGAAATCACTAAACAATGATTACAATCACTCTGGCAGAAATCTTCGCCGTTGCAGCAACTCTCAGCGTTGCTGGGAAACACTTGTGTACTATCTGCAGAATCACTGCAATGAGCGTTGTTTTCAACTTGCTGTGGATAGCCGTCAGTCTGACCTTGCATGCTCATCATTGGCATATCGTCAGCCATCGCATTCGATACCATCAATGATCCATTAGCTAGCATTAGCTGACTCAACAAAGCGAGTAGCGTAAAGGCTATTAATGTATGACGGCGAAGTATGCTAAACATGATGGTTCCAAGTAATACGCTGTGATGAGTCTAACACAGCAATAAATTTACACATTGATAAAGTTCACAAATCCACTTTATCAATGTGTTAACTGCAGTGGAAGCTAGATTGCTATTTCTGCAGCAGTAACTTGGCCATCAGTTGGCCATGAGTCATCAATGGGACCTGTTTCTCGCTACCGCTAGCATCGGTTAACTTAATATAAGGAGAGTCGATAAACTGGTAAGCATCCTCTTCAGATAGAATGCTCGGGGTGACAGCCTTATAGTTTTCAGCCATTTTTAGATCGATATAGAGATATAGCGGTTCAGATCGAACCCAGTTTGAGTCGTCAGCATTGGATTCAAAAATATCGCGATACTGCAGTTCAATTAAATTTTGGCCGTTATCTAATTGCAGGTATCGACCGTCTACATTGCTTAAACCATTCACTCCGAGTACTTCAAGTGACTCAGGGAATGAAACGGAGGCTGCCATGCTGGTAAAGCTGGCAAGTGAAAGTGCGATAACGCTGATAAATTTTTTCATAATAAACTCCAAATAAAACCAGTAACCATGGGCTGAATGTCCGATGGACAAATAACCTAGCTGTTAATTGCGCGTGTGATTTGAGGTTAAGCTTGGAGTTTAATCGGCGGTGGATTAATTGACGCTTGTTCCGCTGTTTGAGGAGACCAAAATGCGGTTTGTAGGCTCTGTGCTGTTTGTTGAACGGCGAGGTTGAATTGCTCCTGCTCTATAATGGCCGGGGTGGAAATGTAGTGTGATACACAGTCACCCGCCGCTAATATTTCACACAATGCATCACAATCTACCGTGCTGGCATTGATGCTTGGCATGCTACTACCGCAACTGCTTGTCTCTTGGTTGGACGTGCCCATTGAACTGATTAACACCTGCTCTAACGGTAGCGAAGCCTGTTCGATTTGCTGAATATGTTGTGAAGCGTGTGAACTGGCATGCAAAAATTTAGGCATAGCCATCGCTGGTGAAAGCAAAAATTGCCCGACCAGTGAGATGAGTAATGCTAAATAGGCGATGCGCTTCCACATGTTCAACGAGTCCAAATAATGACGATGTAACCAGATAGACCTAGGGACTAGGCAATTAGTTTCAGACAATAAATATTTTTTTAATATTTATGGATGTTTAAGTTAACTATTACATATAAAAGAATTTCAAAAAGGACTCTAATATATCGAAATATCAAGCTGATAAGCGCTAATCCTTGCAGTACACAAGGCTTTAGGCTAACTTTAGTAAATGCGCATATATAATGAGCAATTTTTGATTCAGGTGAGAGAGTTAGAGCTATGTCTCATTTTGCACTTTTAGTCCCAGATTAATCAGTAGGATATGGTTTATACTAAACCGCATAAATAGAGATGAAGTTAAACTTACATCGATATAAAAACTAAATATTTGGAGATGAGTGATGAACTGGCGAGCACTTTTTAAACCGAGCGCAAAATTTTCGATTCTGGCATTGTTGGTCGTCGGTATCGTAGTCGGTGTAGTTGGTTATTTTGCTACACAGCAAACTTTACATGCAACAAGTACAGATAACTTCTGTATGAGTTGTCATAGCAACCATTCATTGAAAGATGAAGTTATGGCTTCTGCTCACGGTGCCGGACGCGCAGGTGTTACTGTTCAGTGTCAAGATTGTCACTTACCGCACAACCCTGTTAAGTACTTAGTTAAGAAAATCATTGTATCTAAAGATCTATATGGTTTTCTTACTATTGACGGTTTCAACACTCAAGCATGGTTAGATGAAAACCGTAAAGAGCAAGCTGATCACGCGCTTAAGTATTTTAAAGATACAGATTCAGCTAACTGTCAGCACTGCCATACTCGTATTTACGAGAACCAACCTGAAGCGATGAAGAAGATGGCGAAGAGAATGCACGCCAACAACTTTAAGAAAGCTGACGACAAGCGCAAGACTTGCGTAGATTGTCACAAAGGTGTTGCTCACGTTTACGTTAAATAAAGGTAAGCAGTAGCAAGCGTTATGAATGTTAGTTAGATGAGCTAACATTCAGACCTTAAAGCCCCATGATAGTGATATCTCGGGGCTTTTTTGTGTCTGGGTTTTGGTGATAGTCGGGTAGAGCTGAGATGGAAAGGAAGGAGCTAGGTTCTAGGAAAAGCCGGTGAAGCAGGATCAGAGCCGATAAAGGGAAAAATATAAAGCTTAAAAAGTGAATAAACAACTTGAAGCAGGTCGATTAACCGCTACATTCCCTACCTAGCACCTAGCACCTAGCACCTAGCACCTAGCACCTAGCACCTAGCACCTAGCACCTAGCACCTAGCACCTAGCACCTAGCACCTAGCACCTAGCACCTAGCACCTAG
>NZ_JAKIKR010000057.1 GCF_023284025.1 Shewanella abyssi
ACAGCGCCGCTATTAATAGGGGTATTGATACTACTAAGTGGATTCATCGTCAAAAATTCGGCACTGATTTAGTTATAATCTAACCAAAGCAGGAAACGTGCCGTTTTTTGACGATGAATCCACTTAGTAGTATCAATACCCCTATTAATAGCGGCGCTGTGCTGGCAGATGCCTATGGAGTGTCAAACACTCAGACTGGTGTTGGCAGCACCGCAGGTGTTCAAGCGGTTAATGCTGGCGCCTCAGCCCCGTCAACTAATACCGCGGCTAATGATGATAGTGGTCTCGTGTTATCTGGCCGAGCTGAGCGAGCGCAGAAGATAGAAGCGATGGCCAAAGACTTCTTTCAAGATGGCAGTTTTAGCTCAGATAAATTACCCAACCTGATTCAACGACTCTACCAAGATGGCATTTTGTCCGATGGACAACTCAATCGCCTAACCAATAGTGGCTTTGATATTCCCCCCGCAGAAGATCAGTCCTTAGCCGACTTTATCGATGAGCAGCGTGCTACGTTAACCAACAGTGGCGAAGATAGAGAGCTAGCGGGCACGTTAGATGAAGCAAAGTGGGTTATGCGCACGATGGATTCAATCCAATCTCCAGCCGTTGCACAAAAAGCGAATCGCGTTGCTAGCGATATTACCGCCTTGCTAGATTCAGATAGAACACTAACGGATCAACAGAAGAATCAATATCAAGGGATAAAATCTTTGATGCAACTGGCTTCTATGACAGGTGAGCATCAACAAGCCACTGGTCAGCTAAACAGTTATTTGGCGCTCGCTAAACAACATTAAAGGCGTTGGATTTATTTGATCTATCTTAGTGGCTTCAGTGGTTAAAAGTGAGGGCTGTTATCTATACCCAAACCACTTCAATATACAGTTTTAAACACCAAAACGGCTAACAATTCCCCACTCAACGCAGATAAACATTGTGTTGTTTACTTGAATTAATCAAAATCCTGCTGCATCAACAGGCAGTTAAAGACAAGCCATCAATCTTCTTGTGTCTTTATCCACAATTTATCCCAACTTTATACTGTTACTAGCCCGCTTATAGGCCATCGTCAAGGGCATAATTTTAGATAAGCGTGATCGTCCCCAGTTATTTTTTCTTATTAACTTCGTTGTTTGAAATAATGATCTGGATCAAAGTACTGGTTGTCTTTTTATAGCTTAATGCGCTACATATTGTGATTTAGAATAAAAGTGCCACTATATGTAGTGTTGCTTGTAGATGATGTAAAATAGGAGTTATACAATGCCAGTAGTTATTAAACGGGATGGTTACCGTACGCCTTTTGACGAAACAAGGATTAAAGACGCAGTGATAGCCGCTGCTAACTCGGCAGGTATTGATGACACCGCTTACGCAGCACAAGTCGCGAAACAAGCAGCCGATTCGGTGGCCAATTTAGACGAGATAAATATCCACGATCTCCAAGATGCAGTGGAAAACTTGTTAATGGAAGGGCCATACAAATCATTGGCGCGCGTGTACATCGAGTACCGTCATGATAGAGATACAAAACGTGAAGTGAGTAGCAGGCTAAATCAAGAGATCCGTGGCTTAGTTGAGCAGAGCAATGCGGCGCTTTTGAACGAAAATGCTAATAAAGATTCAAAAGTGATCCCAACTCAACGCGACTTGTTGGCGGGTATTGTTGCTAAACACTATGCCAAGTGCCACATTTTGCCCAAAGATGTCGTTGCAGCTCACGAGTCAGGTGAGATCCACTACCATGATTTAGACTACTCGCCATTCTTCCCGATGTTCAATTGTATGTTGATTGATCTCGCTGGTATGTTGACCAATGGCTTTAAAATGGGCAACGCAGAGATCGATACACCTAAATCAATTTCAACGGCGACAGCTGTTACTGCACAGATTATCGCGCAAGTTGCCAGCCACATTTATGGCGGAACCACCATTAATCGTATTGATGAAGTGCTGGCACCATTTGTAGCAAAAAGCTATGACAAACAATACCAAATCGCATTGACTTGGGGCATTACCGACGCCAAAGCGTTCGCGATAGCACAGACAGAGAAAGAGTGTCATGACGCATTCCAGTCGCTTGAGTATGAAGTCAACACACTGCATACCGCCAATGGCCAAACGCCATTTGTGACCTTTGGTTTCGGTTTAGGGACCTCTTGGGAATCTCGCCTAATTCAACAGTCTATGATGAAAGTGCGTATTGCTGGATTAGGCAAAAACCGTAAGACAGCCGTTTTTCCAAAGCTCGTTTTTGCTATCCGTGATGGTATTAACCATAAAACGGGTGATTGTAACTACGATATTAAGCAGCTTGCATTAAAATGCGCAACGACACGCATGTACCCAGATATTCTTAACTACGAACAGGTTGAGAAGATTACCGGTTCGTTCAAAACCCCAATGGGCTGTCGTAGCTTCCTCGGGACTTTTGAAGAAGACGGAGAACTGGTACATGAAGGGCGTAATAACATTGGTGTAGTCAGTTTGAACTTGCCGCGGGTTGCACTTGAAGCGAATGGCGATGAAGCTGAGTTTTACCGCATCCTAGATGAGCGTTTAGTCATTGCCCGTAAAGCATTAGATACTCGTATCGCACGTTTGGACGGCGTTAAAGCGCGTGTTGCACCAATCCTCTATATGGAAGGTGCATGTGGCGTACGACTGCGTGCAGACGATGATGTTTCAGAGATCTTTAAGAATGGCCGCGCGTCAATCTCTCTTGGTTACATTGGTTTACATGAAACCATCAATGCACTTTATGGCACCGAGACTCACGTTTACGACAGCGCATTACTGCGAGAGAAAGCACTTGAAGTGATCAAGTACTTGAAAGCAGCAACCGATAAGTGGAAAGCAGAATCCGGTTACGGTTTCAGTCTTTACAGCACGCCAAGTGAAAACTTGTGTAGCCGCTTTTGTAGCATCGATACCAAAACCTACGGTGTGGTTGAGGGTGTAACTTCAAAAGGTTATTACACCAACAGTTTCCATTTAGACGTTGAAAAGCAAGCTAACCCATACGATAAGATAGACTTCGAACAACCGTACCCAGAGATCGCCAACGGTGGATTCATCTGTTATGGCGAGTTTCCAAACATGCAAAACAATGTAGAAGCATTGGAAGATGTTTGGGATTACAGCTATTCAAGAGTGCCTTATTACGGCACCAATACCCCGATAGATGAGTGTTATGACTGTGGCTTCACGGGGGAATTCAGTTGTACCAGTAAAGGGTTTACTTGTCCTAAATGCGGTAACCATGAACCAAGCCGAGTGTCAGTGACTCGCCGTGTATGTGGCTATTTGGGTAGCCCGGACGCAAGACCATTTAACTATGGTAAGCAAGAAGAGGTTAAGCGCCGAATTAAGCACCTTTAATTTAAGGCCTGCGACAACGAAACTAGGTGCTTTAATTGGCACCTTTTTTTATAGCAATAGCGTTTAGTTTCCACTTACCATCAGTACTCATAATGTATTACTGAATGGCATTGGTATGATTTAGGAAGAGGGATAGTATGCATTATCATCAATATTATCAGACCGATGTACTTAATGGCCCAGGCACTCGGGCGACGCTATTTGTCTCTGGTTGTGAGCATCAATGCCGCGGTTGCTATAATCAATCAACTTGGAATCCATGCTCTGGTCATCTGTTTGATGAGGCTATGACGCAGAGCATCATTGATGACTTAAATGATACTCGCATAAAAAGGCGAGGGCTTTCTCTTTCTGGTGGCGATCCTCTTTTTCCAGGCAATGTGGCGGCTATTCTTGAGCTGGTTATACGGGTAAAAGAGCAGTGTCCGGGTAAAGATATTTGGCTGTGGACCGGCTATTTAGTAGGTCAATTAACCACAGAGCAACAAGCGGTGGTCGATCTGGTCAATGTGGTTGTCGATGGCAAATTTGAGCAACTACTGGCTGATCCAAGTTTAGTTTTTAGAGGCAGTAGTAACCAAGTGATCCATTATCTAAGATAAGCTAAGCATAAACCTAGGTAATATTGCACTATATGCTGTTATAATGAGGCAATAATGACAAACGGCGTCAATACTTTATTTGAGGCTGTTTTTGTTTCTAAATATGTAATTTAGATTTGAATTTAAGGTTTGTAAATGAATTTAAAGCAGGAGCTGCAAACGCTCAACGATAAGCTCGATAAGTTTCGTCGTAAGTTAGCAGCAGCTGAAAAGCGCGATGACCCAGGGGTCACAATCCAATTTAAACGTGAGATTGCCACTTTAACCAAGCGTATTGCTAACGTTAAAAAACAGCAAAATCGTGAGTTAGGCAAAGAAGGTTCAACAGTTAAAGACCTTAAATTTAGCCGCGTACTGACTAAAGCGGAGCAAGCTGATATGGGTAAATTTAAAAAGTCAGTTAAAGGATTAGTGGTTGTTCACCCTATGACTGCACTTGGCCGCGAAATGGGCATAAAACAAGTTACTGGTTTTGCTGCGAAAGAATTTTAAGCAAACAGTAGGCTGATTTATTCATTTAGTGAGCCGCGTCAAGTTTATGTTTAAGTGCGCAGCTTATGCTGCGCTGTAGCGTCATGTATTGTCATTGAATGATTAGCTAGCGATAGTTAATGTTTGGCTTTGCGTCGGCGTGAAGTCAATTCCAATTCACATTTTCTCTTTATCAGGATTTCAGCAGTCTCAGGGAATGAGAGTAGTCGTTAAGGTTTTATCATGTCGATTAAATATATCGCGTCTTCGAAATTGCCAACACCTTGGGGTGTTTTTGAAATGCATGGTTTTGAAGATAGCGAGACAGGTAAAGAGCACGTTGCGCTGACATTGGGCGTATTTGATGCCGAGAGCCCCATTTTAGGTCGTATTCATTCCGAGTGTTTAACCGGTGATGCGTTTTTTAGTTTACGTTGTGATTGTGGTTTTCAGCTGCAAACAGCGATGCAGAATATTGCTGAAGTCGGTCAGGGATTTATCCTTTATTTGCGCCAAGAAGGGCGTGGTATTGGTTTACTGAATAAAATCAGAGCCTATGAGTTGCAAGATGCTGGAGCGAACACTGTCGAGGCAAATGAGCGTTTAGGTTTTGCTGCCGATATGCGCAAATATGACATGATTATTCCCATGATGGAGCAGATTGGTGTCAGTAAGGTTAGACTGATGACCAATAACCCAAGAAAAGTAAAAGCGATGGAAAGCTTTGGTTTAGAGGTTGTTGAGCGTGTACCACTTCAAGTCGGTAAAAATCGCTATAACGAAGGTTATCTTAAGACCAAGTCTACTGAATTGGGTCATATGATGTCTGAACATCATTTTACTGAGGAAGACAAAGACTAGGCTTAAACCCTATTAAATATCCCGCTGAATGATCACCTATTCAATGAGATTGGTATAACCGTGGCTTTTCCATGGTTATACCGCTATATTCAGGACTATCAATTAGAGAACCGTTAAGTTTACAGTTAATTTATGGCCCTTTCGCGTTACCTCTCAATTCTGCTGATTATTTTTGTCCTGCCAGCCAATGCTGAAACAGATTACAGCCATTATGCATTTGCCAATTATTTAGGTAGCGGTGTTTACCGAACCTCAGGCCAAAATGCGACGGTTGTTAATATCCCTATAAGCTTTGACCTTGAGCGAACAGAAACTGAATCTTTAGTGCTACGCACACCATTATCACTCGGTTTTTACAATTTTACTTGGAGTGATATTCCTGATGGGGACTTTCCAACGAGTGTTGGGACAGCCACGTTCACTCCTGGGATAGAATATCGCGTGAAGACCTCTGCTACCCATGAGTTTCAATCCTATGCCGACTTGGGTGTCGGTACGAATACCACCAATGGCAATGATGTCATCATCTATTCTGCTGGTATGTCGAGCCTGCTTGATTTCGAACTTAAAGAAACAAAGCCTATCTGGGTTAACCGCATCTTTTTTGCGGGTTACAACAGTCTTGATGAAGGCCCTACTAATGAGACCTATTCAGCGATTCAATCTGGCGTTGACATAGGCACTAATTACCATTTTCAGGTTGCAGATATTGGCGTAGAACCAAGATTTTTTGTCGCCGGTTATTGGTACTTTGATAAGCTTAGATTTGTGACTCCTTTTGAAGAGGATGTTTTGGTGACAAACAGTTTTGAAGCCGGGATCACCTTGGCTTTTTCAAAACCAGTCGGATGGGATCTGTTTAATATGAGCAGGTTTGGAGTGAGTTATCGTCGGGGAGATGGTGTACAGGTTTGGCGACTTATATTTGATTTCCCTCTATAGCAGTCAATTTTATGGCGATAAAAAAGGCTTAACAACTGTGAATGTTAAGCCTTTTCTAGTTATTTTCCCCAGATGTTGGCATTTAGCTGAGTGTCATCATTTGAGTCTGTGCTTGGTTTATCTGCCGCTTTGTTATTAGCAGTGCGCAGCGTTTTATCACTGGCTTGATAGCCGTCATCCCTTGGCTTTCTAGCCGGCAAAGGTAATTTATTCATCTTAAGGTAAAGATATTCAACCTTTTCTCTTGCCCAGAGGGTTTTACGCAGGAATCTTAGGCTCGACTTGATGCTTGGATCATGTTTGAAGCAGCGCACATTGATGCGTTCCCCAAGCTCTTCCCAGCCATAATGCTCGACTAGATCGTTAAGTAAGGTTTCTAGCTTGATACCGTGTAATGGGTTGTTTGCTTGTGTCATGGTTACGTTCATTGCAGATACTATTGAGGTAATTATATCAGTTAAATCACTAGATATGTCAGCTCAATGCAGAGCAAAAAAAGAGAGCCCTTAAGGCTCTCTAAAATGCGCTTAAAATCAGTCGATGATTATTGGAAACTTAACTCCCAAGCGTTAATCGTGCCGGTATTATCATGCAATACCGCAATTTGCCCCCTAGGGCTATGCAGCTCTTCTTGTAAATCGCCAATGTAGGTATGGCTAATGTTTACTTTTACCGTGACAGTACCTGAATGAGGTTATTTTTTCTGCTGAATCAACATCTGATAACCGCCACCATTGTAGGTGTTGCTATAACCTGCACTAATTAAGGCGTCATTAGCAATACCGCTGCGACGGCCACTGCGGCAATAAAGGACTACCGCTTGATCTTTATCCATTTTTTTATTGGTAAATACAGTCGTTATCTGTTCGAACGGAATATTGATTGCGTTAGGTAAATGCCCCTGCGCGAACTCTTCAGCTGTTCTAACATCAACAACTAAGGCACCAGCATCAATTTTCAGCCATGCTTCTTGTGCATTTTGATCAGCTGCAAGTGCTAGGTTACTAACCATCAGCAACAATGCACTGAATGTCATAAATTTAAATATGTTAGAAAGTTTGTTTTGCAGCTTAAATGAGTGGCTCATCAATATTCCTTAATTGTTATTATTTATTGCTTGCCAATTGCGCTTCTGATTTAAAGCCTAATTTTCGTAGCACCATTGCAGCAGGACAAAAACCAGTATAGGCACTTTGGGTCAAATTTGCTCCTATAAATACAGTCAGCCAGACGAAGTTGTGATTGACCCACATTGTTAACGCTAACGATAACAAAATCATTATTCCAGCAAAAGCCATAATGGCGCGTTCAATAGACATATCGATCCCTCTCTAGTTAAAGCGCAAGTTCGCTATTGCGGCGTGCGCGGTTTTGAAAATTAATTGTGATAACGGCTTTTCATTACGGCGTAGTACAGGACGGGAATAACCACCAAGGTGAGTAGAGTAGATACCAAAATCCCGAATATGAGGCTGATAGCCAAGCCATTAAAGATAGGGTCATCTAAGATGAAAAGTGCACCTATCATCGCGGCGAGGGCGGTAAGCATTATTGGTTTGGCACGCACAGCCCCAGAATGAATAACCGCTTGCTCGAAGGGTACGCCTGCTGCCGTTTCTTGATGAATAAAATCCACCAGTAAAATGGAGTTGCGCACAATGATCCCTGCCAGCGCTATCATGCCTATCATCGATGTTGCGGTAAATTGTGCCCCCAGTAATGCGTGGCCAGGCATCACGCCAATCACCGTCAGCGGGATGGGTGCCATGATAATGAGCGGAATGCTGTAAGACTTAAATTGGGCGACAACTAATAGGTAGATAGCGATCATGCCCACGGCGTAGGCGATGCCCATATCTCTAAAGGTTTCATAGGTGACCTTCCACTCGCCATCCCATAGCACGGCGATACTATCTAGCCCTGTAGGCTGGCTAATGTAGTGCTGCTTGAAACCTAAACCACCCTCAGTATCTATCTTCCCAACCATATCAAACATACCGTATAAAGGACTATCTAGCGGGCCTGCCATATCTGCTACGACCATGATCATGGGGATCATATTCTTGTGGATGATGGGTGCATCAATAGTGCCTTTATCTATCTGCAATAGCTCAGACATCGCAATAGCTTGGCCTTTATTATTCTTTAGCGTCAGGTTTAGTACTTGTTCTAAATTGAATTTATCTCCCTCTTTGAGTTGAATGCGGATAGGGATAGGGTGTTTTTGGTTAGGCGCATGCAGATAGCTAATATCTTTACCGCCGATGCTAGTGGCCACTAAATCG
The DNA here is from genome assembly GCF_023284025.1 of Shewanella abyssi. Taxonomy (GTDB): domain Bacteria; phylum Pseudomonadota; class Gammaproteobacteria; order Enterobacterales; family Shewanellaceae; genus Shewanella; species Shewanella abyssi. The sequence continues at coordinate 8,546 of NZ_JAKIKR010000057.1, forward strand.
ACGACTTGACTATATTGTATGCCGAGTAAACTGGCTTTACTGCGGTCGATATTGACCTGCCATTTAGCTTGGTTGGCGGGGAGATAAATGTCGATGTCGACTACATCGGTCGTTTGCTGAAAAAGTGCTTGAAGTTCGGTAGCGGCTTTTTCACGAATAGCGGCACTGGGGCCGTAGACCTCAGCCAAAATGGGTGACCACACTGGCGGTCCCGGTGGTACTTCGACTATTTTGACATTAGCATTATATTGTTTTGCTATCTCCTGCAGTGGCGCTCTTACGGCGATTGCAATACTGTGACTGTCACGGTCTCTATGCTGTTTGTCGACAAGGTTCACTTGTATATCACCCAACTCTTGGCTTTGGCGCAGAAAGTAGTGGCGCACCAAGCCATTAAAGTTCATTGGGGCACTAGTGCCTGCATAGAGTTGATAACTCTCGACCTCGTCAACTTGGTTAAGATGTTGAGCTAATGCTTTTAATGTACGTTGAGTCTGTTCAACCGGGGTTCCCTCTGGAAGATCAACAATAACTTGAAATTCAGACTTGTTGTCAAAAGGCAGCATTTTTAGTACCACTAACTTGCCAATAGGCAGTGCAACCGCAATAGCGATCAACACAAAAATCCCAGCGGCTAAGCCAAAGCGTGCCTTTCTGGCACCGGAACCTGATACAAAAGGTCCGATTAAACGGGTGAAAACGCGCAGCATAATACTGTCTGTATTGGGTTGATTTGCCTTATTAGCCTCAATTCCAGCGTCTGTTTTAGTATTGTCATGTTTTAGTAATTTACGGCTAAGCCAGGGCGTGACCATAAAAGCGACAGCCAAAGAGATCAGCATCCCCATACTGGCGTTGATAGGAATTGGGCTCATGTAGGGCCCCATTAATCCTGACACAAAAGCCATTGGTAGTAGGGCGGCGATAACCGTAAAGGTCGCCAGAATAGTCGGGCCGCCCACTTCATCAACAGCAATGGGGATCAGTTCGGTGAAACTGCGTTTGCCCATGGCCATATGCCGGTGAATGTTTTCAACCACAACGATGGCATCATCGACCAAAATGCCGATGGAGAAGATAAGTGCAAATAGAGAGATGCGATTTAAGGTAAAGCCCCAAGCCCAAGAAGCAAAAAGAGTCAGGGAAAGTGTGATAACAATAGCGATACCAACAACAAGGGCTTCTCTAAAACCCATGGTCAGTAACACTAAGATAACCACAGCCGAGGTGGCAAAAATCAATTTTAAAATCAGGGTATTGGCTTTGTTGCCCGCGGTTTCACCATAGTTACGTGAAACAGAAATATTGACGCCGTCAGGCAACAGAATATTGTCGACGTTATCGACGCGTTCAAGTATCGCATCGGCAATATCGACCGCGTTGACCCCTGGTTGCTTACCAATGGCAATGGTGACAGCGGGGTAGATACTGGTTTTATCACCATGCCAAGCGCTTTGAACTGGAATATCAGCTTTAAGAGTGATCTGTGCAATATCAGCAAGGAACACGGGTGCTGCTTGTTTGTCGCTATCTTCTCGTATTGCAATAACAAGTTGTTTTACATCATCGATACTCGTGAGAAATTGACCGGTTTGGACTTTAATTTCTTGGTTTTGTTGTACTAATGAGGCCGGCATAGACACATGATTATTGCTGCTTAAACTACTGTTTATCTCATTATATGAGATCCCGTAGTAGTTCATTTTTACCGGATCTATTCTGACATTAAGGGTGAGCTGGTGGGCACCAACCGAGTTTATCTCGCGAGTGCCAGGGATGCGTTTAATCTCTGTTTCTAAGCTATTGGCGATATGGGTCAGTTGCTCTGCCGAAACCGTGGGCTCTTTTGACCACAGGGTTAAGCTGACAATGGGCACATCATCAATACCTCGTGGTTTAATGAGTGGTTCACCGACGCCAGCATTGAGGGGCAGTTTATCTAAGTTGGAGTAGATCTGATTATAAAGCTTTACGATGGCGTCGTTACGTTCAATACCGACTTCGAAAACCACAATAAATAGTGCGCCATCGGGCTGTGAAAAGGAGTAAAGAGTGTCGATTCCTTTCAGTTCAGAGATGATCTGCTCAGTGGGTAAGGTGACCAAACTTTCGACTTCAGCCGGCGATGCGCCCGCAAAAGGGATATAAACATCGGCAAAGGTGACATTGATTTGAGGCTCCTCCTCTTTTGGGGTCACCAGCACGGCAAATAGGCCAAGTAAAAGGCCAAGTAATGCCAGTAAAGGAGTCATCGCGCTAAGCTGAAAAGCAGCGGCTATACGGCCTGAGATCCCTAATTTTTGCTTATTGGTCATCTTGTCAGTTCCTTAAGGTTTAGACTGTTTTTGTAAACGCAACAGGGTTTGGTAAGCATCTTCTGCGATGATATCGCCGTTAGATAACCCTGATAGTACTTCAATGGAATCACCGTCTCGCTGGCCTACTCGAACCTGGTTAAGTACCCACTGATTGTTTTGCTGCAGATACACCGCGTTTAACTCACTCATGGTAATGAGGGCGGATTGAGGGATGAACATGGTTTGGCGCTGACCACTGACAAACTCGGCCTTAATGAGACTACCAGGGATAAGAGGCGTTGCCGCTTTGGGAAGCTCGATACGCACTTTATAACTGTGACTGACTTGATCGACAAAGCTAAATATATTGAGCTTATTGCTGATGATTTGTTCGCCGTCGGCGAGTGTTAGCTTGAATGTTGGTTGTAACTTCAGCGCGTTGATATAACGTTGTGGCACATGGGTGACCGCGCGCATCTGCGTTAAAGAGTAGCCGGAATAGAGTGGTTGACCTGGGCTGACAGTCTCACCTTGTTCAACGTGTCTTTGGGTTACCACCCCTGAAAAGGGGGCGCTTACGGTCGTATATTTTAGAGATTCAGTGGCTTGTACTATACCCGCTTTTGCTGCGCTAACGGCTTGTTGAGTTGATTTAGCATTGGCTTGGGCTTCATCCATAGCGCCTGCGGAAATCGCCCCTTGAGGAAACAGCTTTTTGTAGCGGCGCAGTTGCGCCTGCGCTTCGACATTTTGCGCATTTGCTGTTGCAAGCTCGGCTTCGGCTGAGGCTAATTGTGCACCTTGCTCTTTGCTAGTAATGTCTAAAAGTGATGCGTTTTCAGCGACAATATCATTAACATCATAATTGAGTTTGAGAATGCGCCCTGATGTCTGCGCCGAAACCGTCGCTGCTTTTGTAGGCTCGATAACCGCATCTAATGCAACCCAGTTCGAGTATGACTGGTATTCGACGGTCACTGTTGCAGGGCTATCAATCTCTTGAGCCGCCGCGTTGACGAATGTAGGGAAAGATAGACTCGATGTTAGCGATAATAAGATAAGTGCAACGCGAGGGAATGCGGTGATCGTCATAGTTAATTTGCCTCAAAATACTCCATGAGATTATTCTAATGGATGTATGTGGAAGGCGCAATCATTATTCATTAGAAAAATGCGATGGAATGAGTTTGCGTATAAAAAAGCCGCATTAAATGCGGCTTTTTCGTCTATGCAAATACGGGTTTAAAACTTGTAGTTGTACTGCATTGAATAGTAGGTAGCATTTGATAGCGTTGTCGCATGCACAGTACCAAGATCATCACCTAAAGCTGGCATCTGTTGACCAATTTGGTCTAAAACAGCACTATATTCAGTTAGCTGAGTTTCTTCGCCTCTAACAAAAGCGACACCAAAGTCGATGCTAGTATGCTTAGACATGTTGTAAGTGGCACCAAATGTATACCATTGACGATCTGAGTCAGGGAAAGAAAGTGAACTCACTTCACCAACAACACCTTGGTCAAACATATAACCTGCACGTACAGTCCAGTTTTCAGTCAGTGAATAAGTACCACCGAGACTGAATAACCAAGAGTCATCCCAAGCGTACTTTTTAAGTTGTGCTTCGGCTGGATCTGTAACTGTGATTGCATGAAAGTCACCCCAAGTTGTCATTTGGGCAGTGTAATGCAATGCGAACTTGTCTGTTAGCTGGTGAAAACCCGCGACTTGGAAGATATCAGGGATTGGAATATTGATCTCTTCAAAATCAGTTCCGCCAAATTTCACTATTCCATCAGCGGTAAATTCTGGGCTGAAGCGGTAGCTTACACCTAAACGGTGGTTGGCGTTAATTTCATAGACAGCACCAACAATACCACCAAAGGCGACACCATCAGCATCAACATCTACCAGATCCACTGGCACATATGATCCATCTGGAGCAAGCGGCAATTCGCCTGAACGAGTCAACCTGCCTTGACCGTAAATAACATCTAAACCAACACCAACACTGAAGTGGTCATTGATACGGTAAGACGCACTTAGGTTAAAGTTAATGGTAGTCACTTCTGTTTTACCTAATAGGTCAACTGGTGCAGGCAGTGAACCACCTGGAATCTCTTTTGGTTGTGACAATTCGCCCGTGTCGGTACCTGTTCCGAAGTTACTAAACATAGCAACTCCGTAAGCGAACTTATCGTTTATTGGGCTAATATAATAAAAATTAGGGATAATCTTTGATTCAGCTGCATCATCTTCACTACCGTAGTGAATCTCGCCTAAATTGGAATTAACATAAATATCACTGATCTCAACATCTAAATCAGCATAAGTTAAGCCCATTGATAATTGTTTTTCGTCAAACAATGCCATCGCGGCAGGGTTACGAGATAAAACAGAGGCATTGTCTGCGATGACAGCGTCACCGGCAAATGCACGACCGATGCCCGTTGCTGATTGGCTGTTAAGTTGGAAACCAGAAGCCATTGTTTGTGTGCTAACTAAAGCTACTGATACTGCTATAAGAGTCTTGTTGAAATACTTCATTGTTATCATCTCTATTATTTTTGGTCTTACTTATATGAGTGTTAATGTTAAATTAACTGCAAGATCCACTTATTAGACCAGTGCATATTAGGTAGGTAAGAGCACACTGACAACTCCGACCAGTGCTAAAATATTGTTAAATATTAGTTAATTAAAACGTATTAATGTTTCAGGAATCACTCTTTTGACTGAATATTTAAAAAGAAGCTATGTGGCATAGGGCTTGGGGCGTGCTTTAGGTTTAACTTATGGTTAATAGTATGTAACTACTAGTTGTTCGATGACTTAAATTGTAGGTAAAAAAAAGCGTACAAGTGTACGCTATTTTTATAATTTGCTAGATTGTCAGTCTATAGCTTAGCTTCAAACTCACTAAATTGCGCTTTGACTTCATCAGAAGGCGCTTTTAATTTGCTGACAAGTACACCCGCTATTGTCGCAAAAAGGAAACCCGGTAGAATTTCGTAAAGCTCAAAAATCCCTTCGCTGAGTTGCTTCCAAATAACCACTGTAGCAGCACCAACAAGAATGGTTGCAACAGCACCATTGCGGCTATAGTCGCGCCAGAAGAGCGACATTAGCACTACAGGACCAAAAGCGGCACCAAAGCCTGCCCAAGCATAACTTACCAGTCCAAGTACACTGCTTTCTGGGTTTAATGCCACAACACCTGCGATGATTGCAATGGCGAGTACGCCGATACGACCAACGAGCATGAGCTCTTTGCTCTGCGCTTGAGGACGAAGCCACTTCTTATAGAAATCTTCAGTAATAACACTTGAACAAACCAATAATTGCGAATCAATAGTACTCATAATCGCTGATAAGATCGCCGCGATAAGTAATCCTCCAATCCATGGGTTAAAAGCTGCATGTGCTAGGTGAATAAACACGGTTTCAGGGTTTTCGAGTGGATTAGCGGCAAAGTATAGCGTGCCTGCAATACCTGTTGCCAACGCACCCAATAGCGCCACAATCATCCAGCTCATCGCAATGCGGCGTGAAACGGGAATGTCATTGGCAGAACCTATAGCCATAAAGCGCGACAGAATATGAGGTTGACCAAAATAGCCGAGTCCCCACGCGAGTAGCGAGATGAGTCCAATAAATGTAGTGTCCTCACTGAACAGAGACAACATCGCAGGATCGAGTGCTTCAAAGCCTGCTTGTGTTTCAGGTTGGCTAAAAATAGCTATTGGCACAATGAGTAATGCTACGAGCATTAAACAGCCTTGGAAAAAGTCGGTCCAGCTTACGGCAAAGAATCCGCCGACAAAGGTGTAAGCTACAATGATGGTTGAGCCAATGATCAACGCGAGTGTGTAATCAAGGCCAAAGACCTTCTCAAACAGAATTGCGCCGCCAACCATGCCTGACGATGCATAGAAGGTAAAAAACACCAGTATGGTGACAGCAGAGACTAACTTTAATATCCCCTTATTATCTTCAAATCGTTTTTCGAAAAAGTCAGGTAAGGTCAGTGCATTATCGGTAAATTCGGTATAGATCCGTAATCGCTTGGCGACAAAAAGCCAGTTTAACCAGGCACCAAAAACCAGTCCAAAACCAATCCAGGCCTCACCGAGTCCGCCTAAGTAGACGGCACCAGGCAAACCAAGAAGCAGCCAGCCAGACATGTCAGAAGCACCAACACTCAAAGCCGTTACTGCCGGGCCCATGCCGCGGCCGCCTAAAATGTAATCGTCGACAGAATCAGTTGCCTTGTAAGCCCATAGGCCAATTCCCATCATTAAGGCAAGGTAGCCAACGAAGGTAATTAAAATGGGTAATTCAATGGTCATAAGATATTTACGCTTTATCATTTCTTAGTTGTGGCGCTATGCTAGCAGATATAGGAGCTGGTACTCAATAAATGATGGAAATGTGATCACAAAGAGGTTGAGAACTAACCAATGATGCACGAATGGCACCATTGGTTGTCAAAATATTAGATGAATGTTTGTTTAATTTCGTTTTTAACGTAATTGAGATCGTCGTGTTTTTCACCAACAAGTAACATGTAGGCGTTGTCAGTTGTGAATCCCAACCCTTTATATTTACTATCGGAAAAAGCTTGTTCTAATACCATTCTATCTTCTAGCGGGACGATAAAGAGTGTGACTTTACCTTGCTCGCCTTGCATCACTATATGTAGGCTTCTTACCCCTTGGAAATCACAATAGGTGCTGTAGAACATTTTACCGGGCTGTTGAGTAAACTTCATATCTCCAACAGTACCAAGTGAAGCCAGTTGAAAGTTAACGTCTTGGTATTGAACATTGTTATCAAGCTGAAGTGCTTTACCTTCATGATAAACATGTGCCAATGCATGCTGTCCTAAATCTACAGGTCCCATTCGCAGTAGCGTAAAGGTAATACCCGCTAAGAAAGCGACTGATGCGACCATTGCAAAAGCAAAGCCGGTCTTACGGCGTTGTGAATGGTGATGTTGCAGTTGTTGACGTAATAACAACTTAGCGGCTAGATCATCAGGCACATCGATATTGAGTGCTTTTTCTATTTTGTTATCTAAGCCTTTCAGATCATTTAAAAAGGCCTCTCTTTCAGCCGATTCCATTGCAGCGTGAAGGAACTCGGGATCTTGATTATTTGGCTCACCGTAGGCTTGGCGGCGAAATGTAAGTTCATCCATTGGATTGACCTCTAATAGTCGGTTGTTCGAGTGCATCTTTCAGTTGGTTTCTTGCTCTAAATAAGCGCGTCATAACAGTGTTACGATTAAGATCTAATATCTTTGCTATTTCTTCGCCACTAAAACCACCAATCACTTGCAGCAATAATGGTTCACGGTATTCAAGTTCCAACTTTGAAATTTGTCGCTGTAACAAATGTTGTTCAGCATGGTCTTCAGTACTGCTAGAAAAGGTATCTTCTAAAAACTCTTGTTCAACATCAGAGTAATTAAACTGTTTACGCTCAAAGCGTCGTGCATTTTCACGGCGGAGAATAGTGATCAGCCATGCTTTTGCTGCTTTTTCATCTTTTAATGAATCAAGCGAACGCCATGCGCGCAGAAATGTTTCCTGAGTGATATCTTCAGCGATGTGTTTATCGCCGCATAGCCAATAGCCATAGCGGTATATATCGGTATGAAGTGCCCTGACAAGGCTATCGTATCGTCTTTGTTTGCTAACCATGTCTGAAGAGACCGTGGTGCTCGACTTTTTATTTCGCCAACTATCAAACATTATGATTTTTTCTAACTGGATCAATGAAACACAGCTTAACTGTGTTCATCATTGAATACCAATATGGGCAAGCACTAAACCAAGCCTGAATCGCTGCAGTGTAAACTGAGGTGTTCAAAATGATAGGTAGATTACCGCAGTAGATATAAAAATGACGCTCTATGTGAGCGCCATATTTTAAATACAATTACGATGTTAAATCGTTAAATCGTTAAATCGTTAAATTTGCGGATTTAGTGAATCAAGCGCTGATGTATTGCTCTGCTTATCATCCACTTTCGTCATTAAAATGATTTTAAGCAAGTGCTTATAGTCAATATCAGTGCTGCTTTTGCTATAGGCAGATTGCTGTAAAGAAGCGATAGCGGTGGCAAGCTCACAAGATATTTTTGTTATATCTTGCAGTGTCATTGGCCGACCATAAAGCTCTGCATAGTAGACTCTAGTTGCATTGATGACTTTAGTTGGATCCTGTGCAGCACAACTTTGTTCCAGTATTTTTCGAGAGTTACTTTTAATCGTAGCAGTCGTTTTATAGTCATTGTTAGCTGGATTTACTGGCAGTTTTTTCCTGCCATTGATCCAAAGTACTATCGTTATCAGCCATAACGAGGCAAACACTAGGGTTAGCCAAGGCCAATAACTCGCGCTTGTCGTGGTAACAGTATTTAACGGCAGATTAATGCTCATTGGCTCGACAATAGTGCCGCCTGTCACTACCACCGTACGGGCGGGGAGAGTGGCATATTGCTGCTGCTTAAGGTGGGGATTCCACCAAGGGACTTTTATTTGCGGCAGTGTGTAAGTCCCCGCTTTTGTGGCGACAATGGCGGTGGTTTGCGTGAGTTGTGACACCATCTGTTTGTCACGTACAAATGACTTTCGTTGTGCCTTTTCTGGATAGCTCTTTAGCTCTGCAGGTGTCGATAGTCGGATATCTGGCAGGCTGGTCTCATCAGCATTAGAAGCAAGCAGGCTTATGGTGCGGGTGATTGGGTCACCAATTTTGTATTCGACTTGTGTCGTTGGCCAATCTTCCTTTAATACCACTAAATCTGACACTAGCCACTGACCTTGATATTCGACAGGCTCAGGGTTGATTAACACCACTGTTTTTGGGGCTTGTGTTTGAGTAGGTCGACTTTCATTAAATGAAAACATGCCGCCATTACGTTTGGCTTGTACGAGTACATCGCCAGAAAAGCTGGCACCATTGATGGTTAGTTCACCGGGTTGGTCTGCGATAATGGCATAGGCCCGTTCAATGACGCGGTAACGTTTGCCATTAACGATTTCATTGCTGTCCTTATCTTCACCCAGTTGCTTGATTTGAGCACCCTCTAGCACCGGAGCGCTAAGCACGCCGCGTTGCAGTTCTAACGCAAGGTAAAGCTTCACTCTATAGGTTAACATTTGGCCGACATAAGCTTCTTCTGCTGATAAGCTTGCACGCATGAAGATGTCTTGCTTTTGCTGTGGTTGCGAGTCTCGCTCTACCACTGAAAGACTAATTGGTGCAGAACTCACCCCTTTAATGTTGAATGGGGGAATGGTGATGTTACCAATGGATTTTGGCGATAAAAGCACTTGCCAGCGAGTCTCATTTCTGGCATCAAAATTCATGATCTGCTTACTGCGACTGATGCTTGTTCTGCCAACAATGAAGTCTTTAAGCAGTGATGCAGTGTTGAGTTCGCCACTGTTGAGGTCGTCATCAGCGATTACCGTCAGCACCAGAGATTCACCTTCAACGACTGGGTTGCGATCAACCGATGCTTGTAAGCTGGTGATAGCCTTGGCGGGCGCCGCAGCGGTTAAGGCTACGATAAATAGCGCACTGAGTAGATGTCGAATTACCACTGTTGGTTTTCCTTGGTATTAATGCCTTGGCGGCGACGTTTCTGATATTCAAGCTGCATTTTATTGCGCAGCAATACTTGTGGATCGTCAGCAATGGCCCTTAGTGCTCTTTCCATTTCAGGTGGAAGAGCTTCATCTGAAGGTGTTGCAGGAGCTATTGAGCCTTGTGGTTCATTTTCTTTAGCGTCACTCTCTTGAGCTGCTGATTGTTGTGCTTTGGCTTGTTGGCTTTGCGGAGACTCCTCTTTCGAGTCATCTTTTGAACTGTCGGCTTCCATCGCAGCATCATTATCATTGGGCTGATCTTTATCTGGGTTTTGTTCTGCATCTTGCGCTGTATCTTCATTTGTCTGAGGTTCTGCGGACTCATCATCTGGATCATTGCCAGAGTCATCTGCAGAATTAGCTTCATCAGATTGTTCTTTGTTCTGTTCACCTTTGCCATTTTCAGGATCGGAGCCACCATCTTGTGATTGTTTATCACTAGACTCTGACTTAGATTTTGACTCGTCAGACTGCTGCTGGTCTTTGTCTTGCTCATCAGAGTTTTGTTGATCGTCGCCTTGGCCATTTTGTTGTTGCTCTTGCTGCTGTTGCAACTCTTTGGCAAGGTCTAGGTTCTGTTTCGCAGCGTCCATTTCAGGCGCTTGAACGAGTGCTTGTTGGTAGCGTTTTTCGGCTTCATCATACTGACCTAGCTGCATCAGCGCATTGCCTTGGTTATAGAGCCCATTGGCTGAGCTATCTTGCTCAAAGCCCGCAAGCGCTTCATCAAATTGACCGGCCTTATAGCGGGCGCTTGCTTGCCATTGAGCTTGCTCAAATTGCGCTGCTGCGGCTTCATATTGCTGAGCTTGATAGGCGCTTGATGCTTGCTGGTTTTGAGTATGCCAAAGGTTATCCCAACTATTGGCATAAACAGGCTGAGCGGGTTGCATTATGGCAATGAAAGCCAAAGCGCCGACAATACCGTGGCGGAAGCTAAGCAGAACTGGTAGTAGCAATAATAGCGCGACATAGCCGCCAAGATCTTGCCAAACTTCACCTTCCAAATCACTCTCTTTAGTGTCCTTGGTGCTGGCAAGCCATTGCACAAGCTGAGTCACATCTTGACCATCTGCACGAATAGGAATTACGCTGCCATTGGCGGCAGAGGCTAATGATTGCAGTAATCCATAATCTGTTTTGGCAATAACGACTTGATTACCGTTATCACGCAGAAGTTGACCGTCAGGCAGCTGAATGGGAGCACCTTGTTCGCTGCCAAAAGCCAGAACACCTAAGCGGTAGGGGGTGCCTTTTAAGACTGATTTTGCTCGGTTAAGTTGTGAGCTTGAAATGCCATCGGTAAAAAGCACAATATCACCACTAACATGTCCGCCTTGGCTGAGTAATGATTTAGCATGCTTTAGTGCAGCTTCAATATTCGAGCCTTTAACCGGCATGATACTTGGCGTTAACGTTGGCAGTAAGTTCAATAGAGTGGCTTTATCACGTGTTAACGGGCTAATGGTAAAGGCATCACCCGCGTAAGCCACGAGTCCCGTTTCGCCTTCAGCTAGCGCCTCAATTAGATCCGTTGCCCTATATTTTGCTTGAGTGAGTCGATTTGGCGATAGGTCATTAGCATACATAGATAGTGACATATCCAACACCAACACTCGACCTTGAGCCGATTCGTAGACTGGCAGCGATGTTTTTTCTAATGCGGGGCCCGATAGCGCTAATATGGCAACCAACCAAGCGAATGCTAGGTATAAAACACTATTGCTTGGTTTTTGCTGTGTACTGCCAAGCAATACCTTAGCAAGGTGAGGCGCAATATATTGATCCCAGCTAGAGCTGGCGCCTTGGTTTTTCTTAATAAAGACTAGGAGTAAAAATAGTGGGATGAGGGCCAAGAACCACTCAGGACGTAAAAAATGCATGATTAACGGCCTCCTAATGGTTGTTTGGCTTTAGCACGGAAAACAGATAACTGGCCAATGCTGTTCAATATCGACAGCAATAATGCTAAGCCCAGTGGCCAGTAAAAAAGCTCTGACTGTGGACGATAACTTAACTGTTCTCGGCTTATGGGTTCTAGATTATCTATCTCTTGATATATACGTTCTAGCTCTTCGGTATTACGAGCACGAAAATAGCTGCCGCCTGTTTTCATCGCAATCTGTTTAAGCTGGCTCTCATCTAGATCCATCGATGGATTAACACGCTCTCTTCCAAAGAGAGTGCGCCGTTCCATCACTTCAGCACCCACGCCAATGGTATAGATGGTGACTCCTCTTTTTGCGGCAATATCTGTGGCTAATTCTGGCGATATTGCGCCAGCATTATTGGAACCATCGGTAAGGAGAATTAATACCCTATTACTTTCCTCTACCTGATCGAATCGTTTAACCCCGAGTGCGATAGCTTCACCAATGGCGGTTTGTCTACCCACTAAGCCTATTTCTGCTTCGTTAAGATACTGGGCTACGGTTCGCCTATCTTGAGTGAGAGGGGATTGCAGGTAAGCATGATCTGCAAATAAGATAAGCCCGATACGATCACCTTTACGACGTTCAATAAACTGGCTGATAACGTGTTGGATAAGGGTGAGTCTGTCGCTGACCTTGCCATCGATGACCATATCCTCTATCTGCATACTGCCAGACAAGTCAACAGACAACATTAAGTCGCGCCCTTTACTGGGTAGCTCTATTGGCTCTCCCATCCATAGTGGCCTTGCAACGGCGATAACCAATAACACCCACAAGATCCAATAACCTTTCTTTGTATCTGCATTGATTTTAATGGGAAGGTTCTGTGCCTTTATATCACTGCCGGGCAGATAAAGATGGCCACCGAGTGTTACCCGTTGCTGTTTGTTTCTAAAAAGTAGTGGTAGTGGCAATAGCAGTAATAGCCATGGCAGTGCTAGCGATAACATTGTTTAGCCCCCATATTGGCGTTGGACATGGCGTTAAGTCTCTTCTGCTCGAGTGGCAGCGCCGTTTTTAACCAGTGCTTGGCACTTTGCTTTAATGTGACAGCTTGAGCCTCGGTTAGCGGTGTTGGCCGATAAGCCAACTTCAGTAGCTCACATAACTCAACGGGTGGTCGGTCGACCTGCGCGTTAAGCCAAACATGCCACTCAATACCCGATAAGCCTGCAACCGATGAGCGGTCGCAGTAACTCATTGCGGCTCGTTTTAATATGGCACTGACATTGGCAATATATTGCCCAGCGTTAAGATCTAGATTTGCAAGTTCCACTAATGCCGCTCTCTTAGCGGCGCTTTGCTGGCGGCGTTTTTTGAGATAAATAAACCCAGCAATCAAAGAGATGGCAGCGGCTAGTAACACTATCCAGTAGCCATAAGCTAATGGCCAAATCCCAATTTCAAGCGGGGTTTGTATATCTTGTAGTGAGGCTAAAGCTGGGTTAGCGGGCGAGTTCTGCAAAGCCATCTATCTCAATGCTCCCAATTGTTGATTAAGACGTTGCCCTGCATCAATAACGCGGGTTTCAACATTGATTTTTTGCATCATGTCGGTAAATTGCGATTTAATGGTCTGTTGATTTTTGAGCCATTGCTCGTAGCTGTGTCTATCGATGATGCGCTCTTTATTACCGTCTTTAACTGGCAGTTGAAAGTGTTTTGGTAAGCTCAGATTACCTTCACGTAAAGGGTCGGTTATGAGAAATGCGCCCATATCACAGTGACGTTTTAAGTCAGACAACATGGCTAGACAGGCGGGGGTAAAATGGCTGCCATCTGAGACAATCCAGATAAGCGAACCAGGCTTAGCTAAACGTCTCAGTCGCTGGCAGGCCTTTAGCATGTGATCGGGGTTAGACTCTTGCGCTGACAGTGCTTCTAATTGACGTTGATGTAGCTGCTTAATCGCTGACACAAGTTGCAAAATACCTTGTTGTCGGCTTCTTGGTTTAAGCTCTATGTGTTCTCGCTCTGTCGCAATAACAGCGCCGAGTCGGTCGCCGTGTAAAATGGCATTCCAGCCGAGCGTGGTGGCTACGTGCGCGGCTTGTACAGACTGGAGTAACAAGCTAGAACCGAAGTACAGGCTATGGCTCAAATCGAGCAATATCAGAATAGGGCGCTCACGCTCTTCCACAAATAGCTTGGTATGTGCTTTGCCTGTCCTGGCGGTTACGCGCCAGTCGATAGTCCGTACGTCATCACCGCTTTGATAATGACGAACTTCGGCAAACTCCATGCCTCGACCTTTAATTGCGCTCGACCTATGCCCGGCTAAGTTTGCTTTTGCCTTCGAGCGTTTTTCAGGCAAGGCTCGCGCAATACGCTGGCAAGCAAGTAGCTCTTTTTCATTGATGTTGATGCCATCAGCAAAAAGAGGTAGCTCTGAATTGACCATTAAGGAACCGCAACTTGCGACAGAATATGGTTGATCACATCATCAGCAGACACGCCGTCCGCTTGTGCTTGGTAGCTAAGCAGTAATCTATGGCGCAATACATTAGGTGCTACAGCTTGAATATCTTCAGGCGAGACAAAATCGCGTTCGTACAGATAAGCCCGGGCTCTGGCACAGCGCTCTATTGAAATGGTGGCACGTGGGCTAACACCATATTCAAGCCAACTGGCCAACTCTGGGCTATAAGCGGCAGGTTGACGCGTTGCCATTACGATGTCGACGATATATTTCTCAAGTGGTTCAGCAAGATAAATCTGTAAAGCCTGCTCTCGAGCTGCAAAAATATCGGCTTGAATGATCGGTGTCACTGTTGGGATCTCTTTCTTCAGTGCCTCGTTACGAGAAAGGCGCAAGATTTCAAACTCAGTTTCAGCACTCGGGTAATCAAGATTTAAATGCATTAAAAAACGGTCTAATTGTGCTTCCGGTAGTGGGTAAGTCCCTTCGTTTTCAAGTGGGTTTTGCGTTGCCATCACCAGAAAAAGTTCAGGCAGAGGGTAGCTGTTCTTGCCGACGGTGACTTGGCTTTCGGCCATGGCCTCAAGGAGAGCTGACTGCACCTTTGCTGGCGCACGGTTAATCTCATCAGCAAGAATTAGATTATGAAATATTGGCCCCGCTTCAAACTCGAAGGTCCCGGTTTGGGCACGATAGATATCGGTACCGGTAAGATCGGCCGGTAGCAAATCTGGGGTAAATTGAATTCGATGAAAGTCGCCCTCTACGCCATCGCATAATGCTTTTACTGCGCGGGTCTTGGCAAGACCAGGCGGGCCCTCGACCAGAAGGTGTCCATCGGCGATGAGCGCTATTAGTAAATTTTCAGTTAGTGTCGGTTGTCCGAGAATAACGGTATTTAAGTATTCGCGTAGTGCGTGAAATCGACTCAAAGGCATGATGGTACTCAATTTATTATGTATAGATACTATGGACAATCTCTATGGTAAATAATTCCATTGGGGTTTGGCTAGTGTTAAAAAACAAACAAGTGTTTAAAAATTTTCATTTAAAAGTTAGAATCAGATCACACTTTAATGGTCAGACCTGTTTGTCTGATATTAGATAGGTTTCTCAGGGATATAAAAAAGCGAGCAACTTCAACGGTTAGCGACGCAGAATAAGAGGGTGGAAAATGAGTAAAAGACAGCAAGTCACTAACGCTAGAGGCGAAAGGATCGCGATTGTGTCGGGATTACGCACGCCATTTGCCAAACAAGCCACCGCATTTCATGGCGTATCGGCGTTAGAAATGGGCAAAATGGTTGTTAATGAACTAATTTCACGTTCAGAACTTGATCCCAAGCTAATTGAACAGCTGGTCTATGGTCAGGTTGTGCTAATGCCGGCAGCGCCAAACATTGCCCGTGAAATCGTTTTAGGCACGGGCATGGATGTCAGTACCGACGCCTATAGTGTCACTCGCGCCTGTGCCACCAGTTTTCAGTCAACGGTCAACGTTGCCGAGTCTATCATGACAGGCAACGTGGAAATTGGTATAGCGGGTGGTGCAGACTCCTCTTCTGTCGTGCCGATTGGTGTTTCTAAAAGGCTCGCTCATGCTCTCGTAGATCTTAATAAAGCGCGTACTTTTAGTCAAAAGTTGTCTATTTTTCGTCGTTTAGGCTTGAAAGATTTACTGCCCGTAGCGCCTGCTGTTGCTGAGTTTTCGACTGGGTTGTCTATGGGGCAAACGGCTGAGCAGATGGCAAAAACCTATAATATTAGCCGCGCAGATCAAGATGCCTTAGCACATCGCTCTCATACTTTAGCGACCGAAACATGGAACGCTGGCAAGCTGACCCAAGAGGTGATGACGGCGCATGTGCCGCCGTATAAGGGCTTTATTGACCGTGATAATAACATCCGTGAGAACTCTAATCTTGAGTCTTACGCAAAACTACGCCCTGCATTTGACCGTAAACACGGCTCAGTGACCGCCGCAACCAGCACGCCATTAACTGATGGTGCATCAGCAGTATTGCTGATGAGCGAAGGCAGAGCCAAAGCTTTGGGTTACACGCCTATTGGCTATATAAAAAGTTATGCATTCACTGCTATTGATGTGTGGGAAGACCTGTTAATGGGTCCATCATACGCGACGCCATTGGCACTACAGCGTGCCGGTATGGAGTTAGAAGATCTGACTCTTATTGAGATGCATGAAGCATTTGCGGCACAAACATTGGCCAATATGCAGATGTTTGGTTCGAAGAAATTCGCTGCAGAAAAGCTAGGCCGTAACCGCGCAATTGGTGAGATTGATATGAGTAAATTTAATGTACTGGGTGGTTCATTAGCATATGGGCATCCATTTGCAGCTACAGGAACACGACTTATTACCCAGGTTTGTCATGAACTTAAACGTCGTGGCGGCGGAACAGGTCTCGCAACAGCATGTGCTGCGGGTGGTTTAGGTGCGGCAATGATAGTTGAAGTGGAGTAACAGAAATGGAAAAGACATTTAATTTAACTCGCCGAGAAGACGGTATCGCCATCCTGACAATGGATGTACCAGGCGAAACCATGAACACACTGCGTAGCGAGTTTGGTCCAGAGATCAGTGACATGCTTGCTGAGATTAAAGCTGATACTAGTATCAAAGGTTTAGTACTGGCCTCCGGCAAGAAAGACTCTTTTGTGGCCGGTGCTGATATCTCAATGTTGGCCGCTTGTGAAACGGCAATGGATGCCAAGCTACTCTCTCAACAAGGGCATGTGGTCTTTAATGAATTGGAAAACCTCAACATTCCGGTTGTTGCCGCAATAAATGGTGCTTGTTTGGGCGGTGGTTTAGAGCTGGCACTGGCATGTCACCTGCGAGTATGCAGCCTTAATGGAAAAACCATGATGGGTGTGCCTGAAGTGCAGCTTGGCCTGCTGCCTGGCGGCGGTGGCACTCAGCGTTTACCTCGACTAGTGGGGATCACTACAGCGCTAGATATGATGCTCACGGGTAAGCAAATTCGACCTAAGCAGGCATTGAAGATGGGTTTGGTTGATGATGTTGTTCCTGAGTCGATTTTAATGCGCACTGCGATTGAGATGGCATTAGCGGGCAAACGCTCTGGGACAAAGAAAAAACAGTCATTGATTAATAAAATGCTTGAAGGCACTAGCGTTGGTCGTAACATTATTTTTGATCAAGCTGGTAAGCAAGTTGCCAAGAAGACCCAAGGTAATTATCCAGCACCGGCGAAGATAATTGATTGCGTACGTCAAGGTATGACGAAAGGCATAATTAAAGGATTAGACGTAGAGGCAAGTCACTTTTCTGACTTAGTGATGTCGAAAGAGTCTGCGGCGCTGAGAAGTATTTTCTTTGCGACAACGGAGATGAAAAAAGAGACTGGCGCGGGTGATGTTAAACCACGTAAAGTCAAAAAAGCGATGATACTGGGTGGCGGCTTAATGGGTGGCGGTATTGCGTCAGTGACCACGACAAAAGCGAAAATTCCGGCTCGAGTAAAAGATATCAGTGAAACGGGTCTGAGCAATGCATTGTCTTATGCCTATAAGTTACTCGACAAAGGAGTTAAGCGTCGACATATGACGCCGGCTGTCCGTGACAACTTAATGGCATTGATGACCACAACGACGGAATATAAAGGCATTAAAGATGCTGATATCGTTGTTGAGGCAGTATTTGAAGATCTGTCGCTTAAGCATCAGATGGTCAAAGATGTTGAGCGTGAATGTGGTGAAAATACTATTTTTGCTTCAAACACTTCATCTTTGCCCATTGCACAAATTGCCGAGGCTGCAAGTCGACCTGAAAATGTTATTGGCCTACACTATTTCTCTCCAGTAGAGAAAATGCCATTAGTCGAAGTGATTGCTCACAAGAAAACCTCAGCTGAGACTATCGCAACTACCGTCGCGTTTGCACGTAAACAGGGTAAGACGCCAATTGTTGTGCAAGATGGGGCTGGTTTTTACGTCAACCGTATATTGGCGCTGTACATGAATGAAGCTGCGCAACTGTTATTAGAAGGGCAGAGCGTAGAGCATTTAGATAAAGCGTTGGTCAAATTTGGTTTTCCCGTTGGGCCAATGACATTGCTCGATGAAGTTGGTATTGATGTCGGAGCGAAGATCTCTCCTATTTTGGAGGCTGAACTTGGCGAACGTTTCAAGGCGCCTGCCGCGTTTGATAAGTTGTTAGCCGATGATAGAAAAGGGCGTAAAAATGGTAAAGGCTTCTATCAATACGGCTCAAAAAAGAAAGCTAAAGAGGTCGATAGCAGCGTTTACACCGTGCTTGGTTTAACGCCTGGAAATAACAGCGATGCAAGTGAAGTCGCACAGCGATGCGTTGTGCAGATGCTTAACGAAGCAGTCCGATGTTTAGACGAAGGAATTATTGCTTCAGCTCGTGATGGCGATATCGGCGCTATATTCGGCATCGGATTTCCGCCGTTCTTAGGGGGGCCTTTCCATTATATCGACACTCTTGGTCCTGCTAAATTAGTTGATATTTTATCGGCTTATCAATCTAAGTTTGGTGACCGATTCGAACCCGCAGAAAGACTAAAACAAATGGCTAGCGAACAGAGTTACTTTTTTAAGTAATCATCTAAAAGCGTCAAAAACTTAACAAGGCGGCTACATTTGGCCGCTTTTTTTGTTTCCGCGGCAAAAACCGACAAAAAACTGACTAAAAAACACTCAAATGTTTGCGGCGTTGGCTATATAATGCTCCTTTGGTACAGATCTTCAGGTATGGATGCTGACTTATTTGATGTGAGGTGTAGGTAAGTGGTATTCACAGTCGTTTTATTATTAGCTTTATCAGGGTTCTTATTAGGGACAAAGCGCTTTTAAAGCAGGCTTACCGGTGAAACGCTGGGCACTCGCGGGGGCTTTGTTTGGTCCTGCAGCTTATCCTTTGTTTAATTCACATAAGCAATTAGCGTACAAAAAAGCCACGGGAAAACAATCTTGTTGGTTAGAATTTTAAGGCTTTTATAGAGACTAAAAAAGGAGCATAGGCTCCTTTTTCTTTGTATCGCTTTAGACTTTAGTTTCTAAAGTTAGCCCCACCAACCTTTGGCAGCAACGATCTCTAGATGTTGTAAGCCATCAGGAAGCTGTACTTTCCTACGTAATGGCTTTCTTAGTCCTAACATCAGCATCAAAGAATTAATCATTGTCGTTCTCCTTAGGCATTAAGTGGGTGTGTATTAATTCCACCAAACTTTGGCTGGAATGACTTCAAGATGATTTAACCCTTCAGGAAGCTGAACTTTCTTACGAGCTGGTTTAGCGAGACCGAGTATTTGCATAATTGATTCAAACATAATTTCTCTCCTCTACGCTGCAGCGTGATTAAGTAACTTGATATGCGGGATACCAGCGGTTTGCAGCGGCTTCACCTTGATATGCGGGATACCAGCGGTTTGCAGTGGCTTCACCTTGATATGCGGAATACCAGCGGTTTGTAGTGGCTTCACTTTGATATGCGGAATACCAGCGCTAAGTAGCGGCTTCACCTTGATATGCGGGATACCAGCGGTTTGTAGCGGCTTCACCTTGATATGCGGGATACCAGCGGTTTGCAGTGGCTTCACCTTGATATGCGGGATACCAGCGGTTTGCAGTGGCTTCACCTTGATATGCGGGATACCAGCGGTTTGCAGTGGCTTCACCTTGATATGCGGGATACCAGCGGTT
>NZ_JAKIKR010000058.1 GCF_023284025.1 Shewanella abyssi
CAGCATCTTTGCCGCGTTCAGCCCGAAGTGGTTCCAATTGCCTGCGGCAGGTGCTGGACAGGATGTCCGAATGTCGTGATCACATGGTCTACGATGTTCCCGACATCATAAAGACATTTCCCATATCCCTATGGGTCAGATGTGAATGAACGACCTTATGTGCAGGCACTGCTGAGGCTCGCCGCAACTCTTTATAAAAGAAAGGGTCCCTGTAAGCCCTACGATGGCTTCCATGCCATCAAAGGCCTAAGCCGTATCTACGCGGGGTTAGAAAAGCACACACTCTCAGCATTTGAGCTTTAAGCTCTAAAACTGGAAATTATTGCCTTTCAGTAAACCTCATCACTTAAACCCATTTAAATGGGTTAACAGAATCAAATCTCCCCCGTTGGAAATTTCGCTTTTTAAATTTCGCCGGGGCGCTGAGGGTTTGCTAAGGGGTACAAGCGCTTTACCCCTTGGCTCTGGTGTGGGCGAAGCACCACGACTTTTTTTATAAATAAGTATGCTCAACTTGATAGCTTCAATATGTAGACTAAATAGGAATGGGACATAAATGCTTTAGCTGCTGACCAAAGTGGTTCCAATTGCCTGCGGCAGGCGTATGCGCAGACACTTCTTAGGCACGCTGCAAGTACATCCCTGTAAGCTCTACGATGGCATCCATGCCATCAAAGGCCTAAGCCGTATCCACACTGGGTTATAAAAGCGCAAACTCTCAGCATTTGTGTTCTGATTAATGAACGCAAAAAGAGACTGTTCCGCAAAACTAACAGAAAACACCAATTCCCCATCGAAGTTGCCGAAGTACGTAGATAAAAATGCCGTAGAACCATCATGGATGATGGCTCAGGCTCGGGGGTACATGGATGTACCATCTGAGCCGTTAGGTGATTTTTGTTGGAGTATGAGGCCCGTAATTAATGTATGTAACTTCGTCGGGGCGTCATGGTGGATGCAAGGAGGATAGGACGAGCAGTCCTTCTTGCTCGGGTGCGGGCGAAGCGCCGCGATTTTCTCGGCAGTTAAGGCCGCATTATCAAACAACACTGGGTTATAAAAGCATAATCATTTGACATTCGAGTTCTCCATTAGAAAACACGAAAGCTCAGCTATAAATTCAAACTAACAGATAAACCCCATCTCCCCCGTTGGAAATTTCGCTTTTTAAATTTCGCCGGGGCGCTGAGGGATTGCCAAGGGGCGCAAGCGCTTTGCCCCTTGGCTCTGGTGTGGGCGAAGCACCACGACTTACCTCGGCCGCAAGGCCGCTGTTTTAATGTTCACCGTCAGGCTATCTGCAGAGACTATCAGACGTAGTCCAAAAAATGTCGGGTGGTAAAAGCAATAAACTCTCGCAATCGTGCCGGTTGAAATTTGTCTTTATTGTAAAGCAGGTATAACGGTGTTGCAGGGATAAGCCACTCATCAAAAACGTGTACTAGTTCGCCTTTGCTCAACTCATTAGCACAATAAAGCTCGGGCAATCGCACAATCCCATGCCCCGCTAATGCGCTGCTTTTCATTACTCGGCCATTTTTACAACGAAATTTGCCGGTAATAGCCACCTCAGCTTTTTGCTTAGCATCTGCTTTATGCTGAAAACTCCAGTGATTCACCGTACCGATAATACAGCTATGCACGTGCAACTCTTTAGGGTGAGACGGTGTGCCTTTCTGCTCGAGGTAAGCAGGTGCAGCCAAGGTGCAGTTATTAATGTCCATTAACTTGCGCGCCACCAGACCTGAGTCCTCTAATTCGCCCATACGAAACACCAGGTCAAAATGATCTAACACCAAGTCGACTCGCTGACTACTAAAGTCCAAATTAATGCTGATATTAGGGTGTGCACTTATAAAGTCGTTAACCAAACGGGTGACTATCTCCTCGCCGATATAGCCGCCAACACAGTTAATGTTGATATTGCCCTGTAAGTTTTGCGCATTATCGACTGTTTTAGCCACCGCTTGCTCCACCACATCTAATGCATGCTGGCAGCGCTCATAAAAGAACTCACCTTGATCGGTAAGTCTTTGTGCTCTTGTGGTACGGGTTATCAAGGTCACTCCGAGATAACTCTCTAATTGGGTGAGTTGTTTTGACAGGTGCGAGCGAGAACATGCCAACTGCTCTGCGGCCAGGGTGAAACTTCCCCGCTCTGCAATCACGGTGAATGCTCTCACATCTGCTAGATTTAAGTCTTTGTACATTTGATAGCTTCTGTCCTAAAACGGAATAGCCAGCTTACATTAGGCGCTATATGTAAACAATGATGTTCGCTATACATTATATATCAACAATCAACATGCCGCTAAACTACGGCCAATTCGACATGATTAACTTAATACTGCCGACTCAATACAGCCAACTCAACTGCATGAGTGGCGTAATACATCTTTACTGAGGTTTATATGAAACAACTTATCGTAATTACTGGCGCATCTTCAGGTATCGGCGCAGCTATGGCACAAGCCTTTAGCGCTAAAGGTCATCCACTACTTCTACTCGCTCGTCGCGTTGAGCCTATGGAAGCACTAAAGCTAGAAAATGCTTTGTGTATCAGTGTTGATGTTACTGACGCTGCAGCAATGAAAAGTGCAATCGCAACAGCTGAGGCTAAATTTGGCCCAGTTGGCGGCTTAATCAATAACGCTGGCCTTATGTTACTTGGCGCTGCAGACACACAAAATCCAGCAGAGTGGAGCCAGATGCTTAACGTCAATGTAATGGGCGTACTTAACGGTATTCACGCTGTTCTTGCGGGTATGAAGGCACGTAAAACCGGTACCATTATTAACATCAGTTCAGTTGCTGGTCGTAAAACTTTCCCTAACCATGCGGCATATTGTGCAACTAAATTCGCTGTTCACGCACTAACGGAAAATATCCGTGAAGAAGTTGCAATGGATGATGTTCGTATGATCACCATCGCACCGGGTGCCGTTGAAACACCACTACTTAGCCACACGACTAGTGATGAGATTAAAACTGGCTACGAAGGTTGGAAAGAGTTCATGGGTGGCATTATTGAGCCTAGCGTGATTGCAGAAGCCGCTATATTTGCTTTTGAACAACCACAGAATGTTTGTGTACGTGAAATTGTACTTGCGACAACACGTCAACAGCCATAATCATTTTGGCTGTGGCAAATAAGGTGGCACTTTAGCACTCGCTGCTACTGCCATTTCAAGCTATCAAATAAAGCTCTGTTAACAGATGTTAGCAGGGCTTTGTTTTTACCTGCCATTAACGAGTCCATATCACTTTAGAGATAGCTAAAAATCAAAAATGTGATCTAAATCAGTTGCAAAAACTGATAAAAACCTCCAACTTAAAACTTGCCGACAACAACAAAACAAAAAAACACTTAAAAAACAATAGCAAACACAAGCACGATCAAGTCCATTAGTTTTTTTTCAATGATATTTTTATCAATTAGATTTTTATCATGAAAGTGATCAAGCTCAACGATTCCGTAAGCCCAACTTGTTAAATTTAGCAACAACACAGAAGCATGTCGGAACCATTCTGTTAACCACGCAAAGGACGGCGTAAAACCTATAAAAAATGGTAAGGAATTGATGATGAAAACAATCACGAAAGTCGGAATAGGTCTTGCACTAGCCCTGTCTTTGGGCCTGCAAGCGCAAGCCGCTGACGGCGGTAATCCTAAAAAAGGTAAACACCTTTATAAGAAAGAGTGCAAAGCCTGCCACAGCAATGGGGATGTCGGTGGGGAAGTTACCCCAATGACGAAAACCATGAGTCAATGGGATCGCTTTTTTAAGCGCATGAAGCACAAAGGTGATCAAGAAGCGTTCAATGCTTTTTCAGAGAAAGACATTAAGGACATTCAGCAATTTTTGTATGACCATGCGGCCGATTCAGATCAACCACAAACCTGTGGCTAACCGCACGAAGGGTTAAGTCCTTCTAGCGATAAAACAACACATTAAATTGAAAAATGGGGAATACCTCAGGGCTTAATGCTGCCAAAAATCAGCAAAACCGAGGCGACTCCTCAACATCAATCGAGGCTAACCCTATAAAAAATGGTTAAAAACTCGAAAGGAGAGATGTTATGCGTACCCTAATTTCACTGCTTGTTGCCAATGCGCTCGCTTTGTCTGGTAGCGTTTATGCTGCTGAGAACGATGCTCAAAAAATGGCAGATCTTAAACAACAACTTGAAGACATCACAAGCGAGTTAGATGATCTTAATGATCGTGTCGATGGCAACGAACGCCATACTGCATTAGATAGACTGCTGATCACTGGTGACTTCCGCACCAAAGCGCACACCCTGCACTATCAAAATGTCACTTGGAACCCAGCCATTAAAGTCGATTTTAATGACTTTGGCGCCAAAGCCATGTCTGGTGTATTTGGTTCACCAACCGATGCAAACTCTCCACTCGGCAAAATGATGGCAGCCGATCCCAACCTAGCTGCAGCCTTCCAAAGTGGTCAACTACAAGGTGTCATGCCCTATGCTTTGGCACAGAAAACCACCCAAGACATCGACAATGACATTTACTACACCACCCGCCTTAGACTTAATTTAAAAGCCAAAGTCTGGGATAACGTCAGCTTTTCTGGTCGCTTATCGATGTTTAAAAACTGGGGCGACTCAACGGGCGTTAACGTCTTTGATTCTTGGAACTCATTTACCATGGATGGCACCAGCAGTGGCAGTCCAGGTGGTGATTTCCTCAGAGTCGAGCGTGCTTACTTTGATTGGAAAAACATCAACGGTTCTCCACTTTATCTGTCGATTGGTCGTCGCCCATCAACGTACGGCCCACCAACCCAGTATCGTGAAAATGAAAAGCGTGGTGGCACACCGTCGGGTCATCTGGTTAATTTCAACTTTGATGGCGTCACCATGGGTTATCACCTTGGCGATATCACAGGCGTTGAAGGTCAAGTCGTACGCTTCTGTTATGGTCAAGGTTTTGAATCACAATGGGGTAATGGCGAGTTGTTCGGTGACATAGTCACTAAAGATACTCACCTCGGTGGATTTAATATTGATGCCATTAACGATGGTAAGAACTTCCTCCAGTTCACCCTATTTGGTGCGATGGATGTCAACGATGGCTTTAAAGGCACCATGGCATTCCCTACCCAACTTGCCAGTATTTTTGCACCCACCATGTATCAAGACATGCAAAAATTCGACAACTTTAACTTTGTCACTCGGGTACAACCTAGCGGCGTGATTGGCGACATATTCCTCGGCGGTATCGGCTTCTCACGTGAAGAAGATAACGACGTGAAATGGTTTGTCTCTGGCGGGTGGACTCGTACCGACGGCAATGGCAACGCGGGTATGTTTGGCGGCATGTCAAGTGACGCCGTATTTGAAGCTAAGCTCAATTCTGATGGCACCGAAATCATCATGATGCCAAGTGCAGCCGATGACAGTGGCGCCAAAGATGGTTACAGCGTCTATGCCGGTATACAAGTCCCAGCGCCTTACGGCAAAGTCGGTTTTGAGTACAACTATGGCTCCAAATATTGGACGCCATTTACTCAAGCACAAGATGATCCTATCGGCAGTAAACTGGCCACTCGCGGCCATGTTGCTGAAGCTTATTACATGTTCGATATCAACCCGAATATGTTTATAAAACTTGCTGGAATTTATTACGATTACGAATATACCGGCAGCGGCACTCCCGTTGGTGCACCACAAAAGGTGGACGATGTTATCGCGGGTAGCTCGTACTCAATGTTACCCGTGGTCGATACCGCTTATGACGTCAACGCCTCGCTTACTATTAAATTCTAAGTTGGGTTAATCCCCCCGGCGTTAGCCGGGGCAGGAGTATAAAAAATGAAAAGAATCCTCACAGCAACCATGGCCTTAGGTCTGCTTGTCAGTGCTCAACTTGCCATGGCAGCCAATCCCCACAGCGAGTATATACAGGGCCCGTTTACTCAAGGCTCTGAGGTCACGACTCAATGTATCGAATGCCATGAAGATCATGCCAAAGACTTTATGAAATCTTCACACTGGACCTGGGAGCTAGAACAAAAGCTACCAGGGCGTACGGTAAAACGCGGAAAGAAGGATGCGATCAATAACTTCTGTACCTCAATATCAGGCAACGAGCCAAGATGTACCAGTTGTCATGCGGGTTATGGCTGGAAAGACAATAACTTTGACTTTACCGACATGACCAAGGTCGATTGCCTTGTCTGCCATGACACCACAGGCACTTACATTAAAGATCCAGCAGGCGCTGGCGAAGCGTTAGCCAGAGTCAACCTCGAGCGAGTGGCACAAAATGTCGGTGCTCCTGTGCGCGATAACTGCGGTACTTGTCACTTCTTTGGTGGCGGCGGTGATGCGGTTAAGCACGGCGATTTAGACTCCTCTATGTCTTATCCCGATAAAGCCACTGACGTACATATGGATACCGACGGCAATGATTTCCAATGCCAAGATTGCCATACCACCGAGGAGCACCAGATCACCGGTAATGCCATGGGTGTATCTCCTGGCGGTCAAAATCCGATTGGCTGCGTCAATTGCCATGAAGCAACGCCGCACAAGAATACCAAGCTCAACACTCATGCTGTCAGCGTCGCTTGTCAAACTTGTCACATTCCATTTTTTGCCCGCAATGAACCCACCAAATTGAGTTGGGATTGGTCTACTGCAGGTAGCGATCTTGAAGAAACAAGAGATCAATACGGCAAGAAAAATTACCAGAAAAAGAAAGGCAATTTCGTCTGGGGCAAGATGGTTGAACCTGAATATGCTTGGTATAACGGTAGTGCTGACGCCTATATGGTTGGCGACAAAATGGACCCAGCTGAAATCACCCAGTTAACCAGTCCACTAGGCGATATCAACGATAGCACGGCCAAGATCTATCCCTTTAAAGTTCACCGCGGTAAGCAGATCTATGACAGTAAGCAAAACATCTTTATCACCGCTAAAGTATACGGTGAAGGCGGATATTGGACCGATTATGATTGGGACAAAGCGGCCAAGTTAGGCATGGAAGCCAACAAGGTGCTTGCGGAAAAGGGCATAACTTACAGTGGAGAGCACGGCTTTGCCGCAACCGAAATGTGGTGGCGCATCAACCATATGGTGTCGCCAAAATCAGAGGCACTCAATTGTAGTGATTGTCATAACAAGGGTACCCGCATGAACTGGAAGGCGCTCGGTTACGATGCTGATCCAATGAAAAACAAAGGCGGTTTAAGGCACGCTAAATAATGCCTGACCATCGCAATATTTTAACGTATTTATTGCTCCATTAGATACGTTAATTCGTCAGCCGGCTTCCCTGCAAATTTGCCGGCTGACACCCCATAGCAACTCCATTAACGATAGGTTCAATTCAGAACGCTCAACGCGACTAACAGTGAGCAAACTCAGCTGGCTGTTGATAAATCCGACCATTAAGCCGTAATCGAATATGAAAGTCTGCTCAGCCGAGTGACAGTGTCTTTGAATTAAAGTCACTTGCACTTCCCAATCTCAAAGTCTAATTTAGCTTTATCACGTTTACCTGCCCAGGGATAACATGCATCTATTTGACTCTATAGTTGTAGTTCACTGTGGGTATCCCCATTAAATAGGACTCTAGAGCAATGGAAGCACAAGTTGATAAAACTCAAAGAAACTCACGCATCATTAAAGCATTTATGATTATCGTGGCGTCAATCCATGGGATTGGCATATATCAATCCAGCATGACAGACTGGGGAGAACTCGCTGGAACGATTGCTGTTTTAGCACTCCTGCGTGGATTACTTTTATCACCTTCTTGCCTCGTCACGCCACCTAACCTTTGGTTTAGCCAAAAAATTAACTTCACCCAAGCAAGTTATAAGTACTTTCTATTAGCCATGGTTTTGATGCTAGTAAGTGCAATTTAAAGAGATCACTAACGGACAGAAAGGGAGTTCTTATGAAAACAATCATCGGCTTGGTGGTTACCAGCCTGAGTTTGAGCGCTTGTGGCTATAACACGCCACAAAATTTACCCTCACGCGATATCTTAGAGGAGAAGGTCGACGTCGGCGGTTATCAGCTGCAATTCAAATACACACCAGGCATAGAGCCCGTAATTGTATTTGAGTCTGGCGGCGGTAACGACTCAAACCAGTGGCGCGACATCCAAGAGGCCTTACCTTATTCAATCAGAAACGCCCTCGTTAGCTACGATAGAGCGGGTCACGGTGACAGTGAACTATCAATTAATGGCTATGATATCGAAGCTGAAATGGCGGCGCTGCACACTGGGCTTGAAACGCTTGGCCTCGGTGACGATGTTATTCTAGTCGGCCACTCCTACGCCGGTTTGTTAGTGCAAATGTACGCCCACAAATATCCCGACTCGGTGAACAACATCCTCTTTATCGACCCCAACAATGCTTACTATGCGACCATTGCGGATGCAAAGCAGGCTGTATTGGAGGAGTTAGACTCCCTAAGGCCCGATGATCGCTGGGGAAAAGCAGTCAAGAGTCAAATGCTTGCTTATGTGGAAACTATCGAAAAATCAAAGCGAGTACTCGAAGCCTCAAGCTCGCCAAACAAGAATGGCTGCGTGGTGATCACCGCCGGAGAAAAATGGCGTGAAACCCCAGAGCTCAATGCTCGATGGCGTCAAAGTCACCTACAGCTGGCAGCAACCTGTGCCACGCCACTAGTTGTGGCCTCTGGGCAGGAGCATATGCTGCCATCCCAAGCTGAAGCCTTGGTAATATCAGAGATAGTAAAAATGGCTAAACTATAATTTTTATGACGTTTAGTGAAGTTTTTTCAAAAGCCTGCAAATTTGCCGGCTGACACCCCTTCCACCACAGTGTCAAAAAGGTCCATTAACCTTATCACTGTTTTCTCATCTCTGACCTCCAAACTCTTATCACTAAAGAGGTAGTTGAGGGTTCGCGAATATTAGTCCTATTGACCATAAAACTTACCTACATGCGTCAACTTGTCTCAGAGACCTTGGAAAATAGCTTACTCAGTCGGTTTTTACGGTGTATTTATCGTTAAAATCTTGGCACTAAACTTGCGATGTATAACAGGTTCTTTTCCCACGGCAAGTTATATGAGATGTAAGTTCAACCGCTTTGATAGTGTTAACCAATATTCAGGAGAGTTTAGCGGCGCCTTCGCCGATTTAGGCACCTTCCTACCTTTAGTGCTTGGCCTAATCGCCTTAAACCATTTTTCCCCACAGGGGATCTTTATGGGTTTTGGTCTGTTTGCGCTATTTACCGCCTTCTTCTATCGTCGCCCTATTCCAATACAGCCGATGAAAGTCATCACCGCCCTAGTGATAGCTCAAGGCCTAACGCCAGGCATGCTACAAGCCAGTGGCATGATGATGGGCATTATATTGCTGCTGCTCGCTTATAGCGGCGCCATTAAATGGATGGCAAAACAACTCTCCCCCGCCATTAGTATTGGCATTCAGTTAGCCATTGGTATTCAACTGATGTGGATGGGCGGACAGATGATGAGCCAGACATGGCTTATCGGACTCATTGCCTTTGCGCTGCTCTTTGGCAGTAAGTTCTTGCCGCTGCGCTATTTAGCCATGCCCTTGGTGATTAGCATGGGCATTGTCTGGCAACTAAATAGCGGAACCGCACCCAGCTTTGATCTTTCAACTTATACTCCATGGCAGTTAAGTTGGCCGAGTATCGATGAATGGAGCTCCGCAGCTGGTTTATTAGTGCTACCACAACTGGCATTGACGCTCACCAATGCGGTAATTGCCACCTCTGCCATGGCGAAAGAGAAGTTCCCACAAGATAATAAAGACAAGTTTGCGCCACAGCGTTTTGCAGCCAGCTCTGGCTGGGCAAATTTACTGCTAGCCCCTTTCGGTGCAACCGCAATGTGCCACGGCGCAGGTGGCTTGGCAGTGCAGCATCACTTTGGTGCCCGCACTTGGTTAGCACCGACGATCTTTGGCACGACCTGCCTATTAATCGCCGCTTTCTGGGGGCAAGGTATCGCCAGCTTACTGTCGCTAATTCCACTGGCGGTATTAGGCAGTTTACTGGCGATTGCAGGGACTCAACTGGCTTGGTCAAAACGCTTTATCGATGGTAAGCCTTTCTGTATTTTTGTGATCCTATCAACCGCCGCTATCTGCCTGTTAGTCAATACTGCCGCAGGACTTGCCCTAGGCGTGGTACTTGAGATGGGCCGACGTCAATGGCATTTGTATTCCGATCTCAAGCACTAGTATTAACCAAATCACTAACGAAAAGGGACGCATTTACGTCCCTTTTATTATTGGTATTATCGGCCATATACTCAACGCTGGGTAATCGATGTATCCGCCAGCGCCGCCAAATAGTGCTGCCATTGAAAACTTGTCTTAACTTGATCCGAAAACTCTGCGGGATCTGCAGCCCCTGCCAAATGTACCTATACGTCTTCGTTCAACCTTTTTCCCACACCATTGATTACAAATAATTATTAATATTATAATTTTTGATAATTTTACGAAATGTAATGACCGCCATATACTTTAGCCATCGAAACAAACAACGAATAGCATAAACACAAAGGTAAAGTCATTATGAAGATGAGTCATGTGGGAATTATGGTTGCAGACATGGATAAAGCTGTCGAGTTTTATACTAAAGCCTTAGGTCTTGAAATAGTCATGAGTAAAGCTGAAGTGATTGAAGAGAGAGAAACCGCCATCGGTGCCATGTGCATTGCCGTTTTTGGAGAGGGCTTCAAAGGGTTCAATATTGCCCACCTTGTCACTACCGACGGTATCGGTTTTGAACTGTTTGAAATGAAAGACAGAGAAGAGAGACATAATGTCGACTTCAGCAAAATTGGTCTATTCCATTATTGCTTAGAAACAGATGATTTCGAAGGCGTTATCGAGAAAGTTAAGCTATATGGAGGCAAGGTAAGAATGGAGACGATGCGCTATCACCCAGAAGATGATAACAAACCCTACAAAATGGTCTATTTAGAAGACCCATTTGGCAGCCTTTTTGAACTCTATTCGCACTCATATAAAGAAACTTATTCTTCAGAGTACGAATAAACAGAATTGCGGTGTCATTGCAGTGGTCAACAAGGGTTGGCCACTGATTGATTACACTAATACTTGTCGTGTATTGGCAATAAAGTGATGGATCTGACGCTCAGTTTTCGAGTCAATCATCTCTTTTGGTCGACAGCTATTGGGGCAAGGCATATTCGGTGTGGTACCAAAGACTCGACAGATCAATGGTCGCTCTTCATAGACTTCACAACCGTTAGGCCCTAAGTGAACGCAGTTCCACTCCGCTAATGCGGCGTCATGTTCGGCGTCTGTTTTTACTGGCAGCCGCGATATCTCTTCAGAAGAGGTGGTTACCGGTCCACAACAGTCATGACAACCTGGCGTACATTCGAACGTTGGAATACGCTCGCGTAGGATCGCGATTATCTCTCGGTTATTATTCATTCATACCTGATTGGTTGTGCAGTTCAGCGCCATTATAGTGCGATATCTAATGCATTAGAAGTTTGCTAAGCCGCTAAATTTACGACCCGTCATAACGTGTTGTTAAGTTGCAGAATTTGCAAACTAACAGCAACGCACCTTGAGCAATAGACCACTGGCAACAAACAATGCAGCCAAATTACT
The DNA here is from genome assembly GCF_023284025.1 of Shewanella abyssi. Taxonomy (GTDB): domain Bacteria; phylum Pseudomonadota; class Gammaproteobacteria; order Enterobacterales; family Shewanellaceae; genus Shewanella; species Shewanella abyssi. Next base: position 11,646 of record NZ_JAKIKR010000058.1, read on the forward strand.
CTCAACTTATGATCTCCAAAACTAAGATGCCGGCGAGCCTACTCCCATTAGCTTAAGAATTTCCAAGATATGGCGACCAATAAAACGTAATATTTCTAGGGCAAACTCCTCCGAATACGCTACGATAAAACGCTAATGATGAGGACCTAGAATTTTCAGGGCTACTATTACCTTACATCTTGACAACCGTACCTCTTCACTTTTTGATATAAAGAAGAAAGACTAATTCCCAGTGATTTTGCAGCTTCAGCCTTATTTCCCTTTAGAGTTATTAGGGCTGAAATTATATGCTCTTTCTCAAGTTCATCGATTTTCTTAATGGTGAAGTTTTGAGATGAAGAACACTCAACAGTACTCATGATGCGGGGTAAATCTTCAACTTTAATTCTCTTTCTTTGACACATCACCACGGCGTGCTCGATAGTATTTTCCAACTGTCTAACGTTACCTGGCCATCTGAATTGCAACAATAGTTCTATCACCTCCGGAGTAAAACCAATGATGTCTTTACCCATTTTTTCTGATATATGTTTCAGGAAATGCCGGGATAAAAGTAAGATATCTTCAGGTCGTTGTCTTAATGGAGGGATTTCAAGCTCAAAAACACAGAGCCGATAATAAAGATCCTCTCGGAAATTCCCGCTAGCAACCTCTTCTACTAAGTTACGATTAGTAGCAGCCACTATTCGTACATCTATAGAGCGAGATTTATTCTCTCCAACTCTGCGTATCTCTTTTTCTTGTAGAACACGCAATAGCTTGGCCTGCATGCTGGCAGAAAGCTCACCGATTTCGTCCAAGAATAACGTACCACCACTGGCAGCCTCAAATAACCCCATACGGTCTTTGTTCGCACCAGTAAATGCACCTTTTGCATGACCGAAGAACTCACTCTCCAGTAACGTCTCAGTAACAGCACTGCAATTTATTGCCACAAACGATCTTAAAGTCCTAGCAGATTCGTGATGGATCAATCTCGCGATTTTTTCCTTCCCAACTCCGCTTTCCCCAGAAATGATCACGGTCGATTCAACTTTTGCTATTCGTATGGCCAACTCTTTGGTCTTTCTCATTAAGCTGCTTCTGGCAACGATGTCCTTTCCAAACGAAGACTCTGTAAACTGTGACGTCAAAATTGACTGTTTTTCAACTTTGGCTAGTTTGGCCGTAACTTCATGCAATACGTTCTCGATGGTCTCAGCTTGGAAATAGGGTAGGTAAGGTTCAATTTCATCCCCCCAATCTGCTTTAGTTCGAGCCTCAGCTTCGCATACGGGATCACCTATAGCACTGCATCGCTTCTCAATACAATAAACCTCCTCCCGTAGCATCCGAGAGCAATAACCACTAACATAACCTGTTAACATCCAACATGCAGGCTCATGAGCAACGCCAAATTGTAGTAGTTGTTGCTCCGCCTCATAGGAATCTTCCCAATAGATTTTCCCACGAAACTTAGGTTCAAAAGTCCAATCACATTTAGCGATATTCACCAGTCCCTGTAGCTGATGTAACCGAGGCCCAAAGTCAGGTCTTTGGAGCAAATCGCAATATTCATTATCTAGGTTATCAGCCGTAGCCCATCCATGTGCGTAACCCATTCTAGTTAAAATATTACGTGCGGCGACACTTCCAATATTATCAATAAGCTCTTTACGTAATAAACCCATCGCTAGAGCATCAAACAGGAGCACTCTACGCCCCATAAATTGCATATGCCCTCCCTGAGGACCGAAAGAAAAAACATCTTCTAGGTTCAACTCAGAAGCTTTCATTGGCAACATCTCCATTTGATCAACACGTATTTATTCTCATTAGCAGCAAACCCTCCACCATAGAAAATTGGAACAATTGTAACTCAATAAATTCCAGAATATAGAATATCCATTTACAGAAAATAGAAAATGGAAAGCCGATCACACAACTAACACGTACTTAGATCTTGTAACAAAAGAAATTTGTGACGTTAATCGCTAATTTTTCATTGGCACGCTTGTTGCGTTAATGATGTCTGGTGAGTGAGGTAATTTATCAAGCACTCCACATCCAAGTTAATACTCAAAGCGAGATTGCAATGAAAAAAAACAAACCATCATTTAAGCAACTTTTAGCCGTGGGTTTAGTGGTTTTAACTTCCACATTAATCCCAATCAGTCCGTCATATGCATATGACTTAGGCAAAACTCATAAGGACCAATCAATTGAGTGTACGTCATGTCACGAAGACAATAAGAAGGCGATTATCCCAAATGAAAGGTGTCTGTCATGTCATGAATCATACACAGAGATAAGTAAACAAACCTCTGATATGCACCTAAACCCACACATGAGCCCGCATTTTCTTGATGTTGACTGTACTTCATGCCACCAGGGACACAAGGTCATCAAAAATTTCTGCCAAGACTGTCACGGCCCTGTTGCTAGACACTAGATAAAGAATTACCAGAAGGATATAAACAAGTGAAAACACATACAAAATTGATGACATTTACCATCGCGATACTCATGTCTACTTGCTCTTATGCGGCAGACAAGATAATTAGTACCGACGTAGTTGTCGTTGGTGGGGGCTCAACAGGGCTATCTGCTGCATTAACTGCCGCTCAAGGCGGCGCGAGCGTTGTCGTATTAGAAAAAAACCCCTACCTAGGTGGATCTTCAGCTTTTGCAGAAGGGCTTTTTGCCGTTGAGTCGGAGTATCAGCGCGCTGCATCTCATGGCTTAACAAAAGATGAGGCTTTCAAACATATCATTGAGTTTAACCATAATAAAATCGATAACTCACTCATCAGAAACTACGTCAATAAATCTGCTGATAATATTGCGTGGTTAAACGAACAAGGTATAGATTTCCGATTGATTCAAATCTCCCCAGAAGAACCTAGAGTCTGGCACATCATTGAAGATAGAGAACATTTTATTCATGGTGGCGCACTGATAACAGCGCTTCAACAGAAAGCAAAAAAGGCAGGAGTTAAATTCTTGCTCAGAACTCCGGCAAAGAAATTGATCTACAGTGACAATAAAGTTACTGGGGTTGAGGCTGAGGACCACAAAGGAAATAAAATTGTTATCAAAGCTGAAGCCGTAGTTATTGCAACTGGTGGTTTTGGTAACAGTAAAAAGAAAATTGCAGAATGGACCGAATATAATCCTGAAACATTTCTACCTGCATTACCGTTAAATAAAACGGGTGACGGGATTCAGATGGCAAAAGATATTGGCGCTAAAACTGAAGGGGAAGGCCTTATGGTCTATCTTGCAGCCAGAGGAGCTGGAATCATCCCAATGCAAGGCATAAATGCCATGTCATGGCAACCAACTAATCTCTGGGTAAATAATTCTGGAGAGCGCTTCACCAATGAGGCCGTTGCTTTCTCCTTTGGGAAGGCGGCAAACTCAGTAGGCCGTCAACATGGCAATATGGCTTGGGCCATTTTTGATGATGCCAGCGTCGACTACGCGACACATAAAGGTATTGATCAAGGTATTGGGGTCATTGTGCCTACAACAACCAAATTGACCGGACTTCGAACTGAGATCGACAATGCACTTGCTGTGAATAGTGATGGAGTAAAGACCGCAAGTTCAATCGAAGCACTTGCCAAGGAAATTGGCGTTCCGGTGGACACGCTTAAGAAAAACTTTAATGATTACAACAGCTACAGTGAAAACGGTTATGACGCGCAGTTCGTTAAAGATCATAAGTGGCTGAGACCTCTGAATCATGGAAACCTTTACGCTATAAAGATTATGCCTAATCATTTCACCTCGATTGGCGGGCTTAATATCAACACAAAAATGCAAGTATTGAACCAGGACAATCAACCCATCACAGGGCTCTATGCTGGAGGAGTCGAAGTCGGTGGCCTATATGGGGATACCTACACACTCTGGGCTTCAGGGCACGCTTATGGATTCGCAATTCATTCTGGGCGCACGGCAGGCACCAGCATTCTGAAAGAAATTAAATAATTGTACCTGGGGGAGAACAGAATTCTGTTCTCCCCGAATCCATTATACAGATTGGAGAAACAGTAAAATGCACAGTAAATTATATAAAAAAAATCGTACTGGGTTATTACTTGGAATTGGACTAATTGGGCTTTTTGCTAATTACGCTAACGCAACTGAGGGAGGAGGTGGCATTTACCCTAATGGAGCAGAAGGTATGATGGCGGGCGCAGTACCGCCGCCTGGATTCTACTACCTCAACTACGCAACCCATTACAGTGCCAATGGCGACGAAATGGGCGCAGATCTACAGGTTAATGCCACAGCTAACGTTTCCAGATTTGTCTATGTAACTGAAAAAAAATTGTTCGGTGCAGATTACGGAGTTTACTTCGTTGCTCCGTTGCTCCATGTGAGTGCCGCTCTAGATACTCACTCTCCGGCAGGAACAATCAGTAACTCAGATAATGGCCTCGGTGACATTTCGTTCTCACCATTTATGCTCTCTTGGCATTCAAAAAACTTACATACAGGTGTAGCACTTGAATTTTCTGCCCCTACTGGTGATTTTGACAAAAACAGCATAGCAAACTTAGGTAGAAACTATTGGACTGTTGAACCTGTATTTGTTGCTACATATATCACTGATTCCGGACTGGAATTGAGCGGTAAGTTTATGTATGACTTTAATTCCGAGAATAGTGATACTGATTACAAATCTGGGCAAGAATTCCATTTCGACTATGCTATGGCTTATCATCACGGACCTTGGGCATTCGGTATCGGTGGTTATTTCTATCAACAAACAACCAAAGACACTGGAGCTGGCGTAACTGATCCTGATGGCAACAAAGGCCGTGTTTTTGCCATTGGTCCAAGCATGAAATATGACCTTGAAGGTCTGAGTATTGAAGTCAAATATCAAGAAGAAATGTGGGTAAAAAATAGGACTGAAGGTGATAAAGTCTGGTTGAAAATGGTGATGCCGTTGTAAATATAGTGAAGAAGTACGGCCCTTGCTTTAGCAAGGGCTTCGAAGCCCAAGAAGAATTCTATATAGTCTTAATGCAAACCAGATCAGCACTGCATAATCGATTCATTTATCCAACCCACTACCTAAATACTTTGCCCTCAATATGTGTTACCTGCGACAGCTTGTCACATCTAGCACTGTCAAAGTAGCACTATCTGTGAACCTCGATTGGGAGGATAGCGACTATAACTGAAGGAGTGAGTACAGATGTTGCAACGGCAACTAAGTCATTAAAATACCGCGAGAATCGTTTCAAATGATCTTTCAGTAAATTGCACATTTCGCCGTTAACCGTGCCATCCATAATATAAAGTTAAACTCTCGACAAGGCCATGATTACAATTACAGTCGGGCAATCTTCTAGTTTGATGGGATTTGCTTAAAGGCAATACAGTTTTGAACATAAAGAGTGAATATTGGAAGGAATATTGCGGATAAAACAACATTTCAAGCACAACGAATAGCTCAGAGTTGAGCACTATACCTTAGCTGTATGATAGGGCTTGTCGGCTATCCCTACGCTCTAGCAATCATCAAAGTGTCGGCACGACTGACTGTAGTGTCGTCGCCTCTTGTCTAAATGTTCACTATAAATAGTCACCTCTTGCAAGGTCCCTACTGGCCCCTTAAAGAGTTTACCAAATTCATTGGTGATTTTAAGCCAGTTCTCCACTGAGATATTTAGCCTAGTCAGAATCTGTTGGCTTTGCGCGCTGATGGCACCTCGCTTATCGTGCCTAATGATTCGTCCCGTTTCATCTACCAAGGTAAGGTAGTCTTTAACGCTGAACATCAAGCCTTTAGGCATATTGTTACGCTCATTACCCACAAACGGCAGCAAGCTATTAGGCTGATCACCTTTTATCGCGGATATGACACGTCTTCTAATGCTGGTGTGTGCTGAACCTTCAGGCGTTTCGGCCATTTTTGCGCGAATGGGGTTTAAATCAACATAAGCCATACACGCTAGAATGGCCGCCTCATCAAGCAAGGCCTGTGACTTGAACCTCCCCTCCCAGAAACGACCAGTACACTTATCTTCTTTGTTTGCCATGCGGGCGATAGGCTCATTGAGACAACGCATAAACCAAGATATATCACTCAGTCGACTTCGATACTCAGCAATTGAGTTTTTCAGCTGGCTGACCTCATGGCCTAAAATAACTTCACCATTAGCAAACTTCTGTGTGATATCAGTACCTTTAAACAGTTGATGCCAGCGAATCACCACATCCATATCAGTCCAGCTATTTGCTTGATAGATATCCACCAGAAGTACGACATGTAAGTGATTAGACATCACAGCATAAGCTGCTATGTCTATTGCAAAAATACCACCTAGCTTAAGTAACTGTGACTCTACCCAACCTCGCCTGTGGTCATAGTTTTTGCCAGTGTACTTATCATCTCCAAAGAGGAAGGCACGTCTGGAAACTCTGCTGCAGCAATGGTATGCGGGCGTATCTTCGATACTAACTTGAGTTCTTCTCGGGCGCGGCATAACAACTCACCTATTACACAATTCAACTGATAAAGTAAGCTTAGTCACCCTTGGCAATACCGCAAATCATTATGGATGGCACCGTTAATTCACCTCTGTGAAGGTTGAAAATGAATCTGCTGCGGCACTGAAACTATTTACTCGTTTATGGATTTGCGGGGCTTCAATAACGCCACGTATATCGATGATATCCTTGAAATTACTCTTATTGACATGGTATTTCCCTAGGTAGCTGCTACTTCCGCTTGGTTCCCTTTCAAGGGCTAAACCATCAATTAAAGATTCAGATAGTTTATTTGATAGCTGCACTAATTCATCATTGCTATTGAGTAAGTTAGTCAAATACGTCGTTTCATTCTTGGTCAATTCCAGAGCAGGATCCAAGACCAGTAACCCACCATCTTCAGCGACGGTGAAGCCCCAGTCTTTATCAGCAAGCGCAGGATTTGAAATCTGTACGTTATTCAGTAACTCATCAAAAGAGGATCTCATGCTGCTTACCGCTCGAATACCGCGTTTGAACAACTTGCCAATTTCATGCTCACGAGCATCCCTCTCTTTCAAAGTCTCTTTCGGCACAGCCCAAACCTCCATGTTTTTATTGGGATGATAGCTTGACGGTTGTTCCTTCTCCGTCTTGTGATAGATTGCAGACTGAACAACCTCCAGCGCATTCGTTAACGCTTGCGAGCCATTCTCAACCACAACTGGCTGCTGGTCATGTTTCGTTGATGCGCTAGCCTCAACTTGATTGCTATTATGGAAAAACGAGTTGATATTGTTGCTGATATTCACATTCACACTCCCTGTGATTTCGAACTGCCTCACCGATTCTCACGGTGAATCTATATAAACACGTAAATTATATCGGCATAAAACACCATTCCTTGAAAGATTATTGGCCTAATTACACGTAAATAAAGTGAATAAAACTAATGATGAATAAGAGAGCGTGAGATTAAAATATTTGCAAGCAAAGTTATTTGTAGAATGATGGTGCATTTCTTACTCTATGCGACTATATCAGGCGCCTTTGAACACTGAGCTTAGCGAAGGCAATTGGAACCACTTTGGTCAGAAGCTAACTAAACTTGGCTGAGGTTACAGTTTAAAACCATCGCAGCTTATATCGATGGGCTCCGCAGATAACGGATCAACAAACGCCAATCTTTTAGCGACCAGCATCAGTGGCTTGTCAAAGTCATCGGCCGCTTTGTCGAGTAACTCAGGATAAAGTCGATCATTCAAAATGGGCATATCAAGACTCATCATATGCACACGTAGCTGATGCGTTCTACCTGTGACAGGTGTAAGTTCAAACAAACCTAGGTTACCCTTGACTGCAATCAAGCTAATTTCAGAATGGCTATTGGCTTCGCCTGCAGCGACTTTCATCATAAAGCTCGGCTCTGCCTTCACTAATCGGTTTTTAACTGTCCAGCGGTTGGGCAAACTTAACTCAGCCGCTGCAATAAGCCTTCGTATTGGGGCAGATAACTCTGCAACGGCCTGATAGGTTTTAGTGATGCTGCCAGTTTTAAAAAGCTGATGATAATCATGACGGGTGTTGGCGTTAAGTGACAATAACATCACCCCAGCCGTTGCTCTGTCTAATCGGTGCGCCGCTACAATCTGTTCATTACCCGTCTTGATCCGCAAGCGATTAACCAGACACTCATTAACAAAATTCCCACTGGGGTTAACCGCTAAAAAATGGGGCTTAAAGGCGATGATGATCTGCTCGTTTTGCAACAGTATTTGTTCTTCAAACGGGATCAACGATTCTTGCAGTACTTCGCGATAATAATAAACCCTTGCCCGTGGGATAAAGGCGCTGTCCAAAGTGACTAACTGCCCATCGCGCCAATGCACTTTTCCGCTTTGGATCCGTGCAATCCAAACAGCCTCATCAATCGCTTTAAAGTGGCTGACTAAAAAACTCAACACTGTGGGTTTATCGGTTACCGTTGCAGGTAAAACAATATAGGAGGCTTGGGCTGCGCGTACGGAGTTGCTCATAAAATGATACTGATTGCATAAAACTGAGCGCTACTTTAACAAAAAGCAGCTCAGATGGGGCTATAAGCTCCAAATTGACAGTTATATACCCATCCTGCCTGAAAATGCAGGATTCAGTAGGATGGGTATAAGCTAAAAACCAATATCAGTTCAGGCTAATAAGACTTGGTACTAGCGTGGGACTTGATCAGCTCCAGCACAAAATGCATGGTTTTATGACAATTAGGTTGATTCAATAAACGTAACTTATCTTTATTGTATAGTGGTAGCACCTCTAACCAACGTTGGCTCACCCATGAAGCATCTTCGAGGTGCACATCATTATCATACAAGCCAAATAGATCTGGGTTTACTTGGTAAAACTGCTCTAAAGCGGCACTAATGAGTTCAAACTCTCCATTAATGGGCTCTTGTTGCCAATTATTGCAGGCTAATGTTCTGCTGATCCAAACACCATCTCGACGCTTTGCAGCGGACAAAATGTGTACTCTTTGCTTACCTTGTAAAACAATCCCAAGGGAATCATCATCATCAAGTAGATTAAAGTCAATAATCTCGCACTGAGTCGCCATTTCATAACAAGGAAGATCATTATTGGCCCGGCTCATACCAAAAACTAATGGATAATGCAGTTTCAGTACTTCGGCTATCATGCTCAGATAGGCAGGATCGACCACGCGGATCTCTATCCTTCCCTCAGGTAACAGCAAGGTATCGTGCGTCAATAACGCCATCTCTTCTGTTCGCATAATAACCTCCATAAGCAGGTAGGTCAGACCATCTTTTTGACGATCGTTAATAAAGCTAAAGTGTAGCAGCTGATTAAATTTCAGCCACCGAGCTGTTGAGCCACACCTTCACTACCCGCTCACTTATTAGACAGACGAAAATGCTCTTTTATTGCAGTTAGATTTATGTTTTTGGAGCCGCTCTAACCTTCCAAGGAGAGATTGTTTATCGATGACATCGGCTAACTCACCTGCTAACACTTGACTCATCTCAGCCGACTTACGCCAATATCGAATTCTTGAATCAGAGTCAAAATGAGTAAAATCACTAGGATCCCTTTTACTTGTGTCGACACTTCTACCGCAGTAGGTTTACTGTCGTAACGCTGACCGATATACAAGTCTTCTAGCCGCTGATTGCTGCCAGTGGATTATTTTGCGCTAAACAGGCTAAGCGCCCGATGAAGCCCCTAAGGTATGTAAAGGTTGCGCTAAGGACTTAAAAAACTCACTAAACAAGTGCTTGTCTAGCCCCGCTATACCAATTGTTTTTAATTGCTAAACACCGAGAAATCATTCGAACTATGTCGATAACTTTCTACATGCAGCGGGATGAAGTAACAAACAGGAGAAATTACATTATCCCTTGTTTAAAAGTTATGGTATTAATTCGTATCGTATTATTGAATTCTAAGAAAGTTAAGTAGAAATACATGGAAAATGGATTAGAAGGTCACCTTGAAAAGCTAAGAAATGTTTTGTTATCGCTACCTCATTCAGGTAGCTCTGGTTTTGAAGGATTAATTGGGCTTGCCTTATCATCTATCACTAAAATTCCATTTAGGTTAGCAGGCAGTGGCTCCCAATTTGGACTAGACGGTAAAGCGAGTTTTCAAAATGATCCCATATGCTTCGAATGCAAGAGGTATGACAAAACACCGACACGTGAGAGCATTCTTGCGAAAATTACAGACTTATCTATTCATGAACATGAAGTTGATATTTGGGTATTGGTTTCTACTGCTCCAATAAAAACTCAAATCATAGACGATGTTCGGAAGGCAGGGGACAAATATGGCTTATTTGTATTCGTATTAGACTGGTCAGATACATCACTACCATTACTCGCTGCCGCTTTAGCTAAAGTAGGAAAAAGCGTTGAAGATTTTATTTTAAAAAATGCGACCTCCCCATCACATTTGCTATCTGAAGTCGCCACTACACTGGATGCAATTAGACAAAGCTCACAGCTAGAGCCTCAATTCGATAGAATAATGTCCGAATTGGATGTTGCTCATCTCAGTTACTCTACAGCACAAAAAGAAAATGAATCTTGGTTATTAAATAAGTTTTCAGATAGAACAGAAGCAAAGGTTCATTTGGGACAGCCTATATGCCCTAACGCTTTATCAGCCAAGCACATAAAACAAAGGCACGAGTTAGTTAAAAAACTAGAACCCTACTATATGAATGACAACCCCAAAAAGCTTGTCATTATATCAGGCAAAGAAGGATGCGGGAAATCATGGATATTAGCTCAAAGCTGGTTGGTGCTTAAACACAAACCAATCTTGTTATTTTTTCGACCAGAAGACCTCCCTAATGACGCCGCTGATTTCGATTTTTCAGAATTATTGGTACGAAAGCTAATTAAGCAAACTAGTAGTAGAATTACTCCTGAAAAGATTAAAAGATGGCATCGTTTAATTGAACAGTGGAGATTTAGGCCAGATGACCAAAGCAGAAATTTAGTAATAGTAATAGATGGAATCAATCAAAAGCCTAATAGTGACTGGGGAAATTTATTAGATACCATTTATCTTGAAGTAAAATCTTTAGGTGCAAGTATTGTAATATCTACGAGAAAACAATACTTTGACTATTATATAAAGAATAGGATTGAGTCCTCATATGATGAAATTAATATTCCTGAATGGTCAATATCTGAAAGGGATGAAATTCTCTTAAAGAACGAAATTATCGGCAGTGACCTGAAAAACAAGGTAGCAAAATCTCTATGCAACCCTAGGTTACTGGGAATATCGTTAGAGCTTCTTAGCCAAGAGGAAATAGAAAATATAGGTGAACTTAATGTTAGTCGATTACTATTCGAGCATATGCGAAGGATGGAACGAGAAGCGAATAAACCTGTACCTTTTTCATCTTTTGCAAAACGCTTGGTAAACGATGCCACAGCAATACTAGACAGAGTTGAGATAGGGCAAGAGGATGATTTAAGAGTATTTCAAGGAGAACTTGCGATAGTTGCTGATGGTAGGTTTTATGAACTATTGGACGATGAGCCTTCGAGCTATTACCTTAAAGAAGAGGGAGTCACTTTAGCTCTTAGTTTATCCATTATTGAACAACTCAAAAAAGCTTTGAGAAATAACCGAAATACTGATGATGTACTCAATAAAATTATTGACCCGATAGCAGCCCTTGATGACACTTCAAATGTAATAATATCAGCGATTACAATAGCTGCACTAGACATTAAATGTGATGAAAAAATCCTAACATCTTTACTTTTAGGCTTTACTCATATGCAAAATACAAATGCAGGAGATTTTCCTGTATTTGTATGTGCAGCAAAAAAAAGTCCATTAGCATTTGCTATTGCCGCTCGATTTATTTGTTTAGAGGGGGGACATCAAGCCAATTTTGACTGGTTACAAGGCGCATTGTTAAATATTTGTTCGGTGAATAGTCTATGGAAAGCAGTGGAGAAGGAAGTTATCTCTTGGTTAGCACTGTACTCGCTTTCTCCTAAACTCTCGACATACAAAAACTCAGAAGAAGAGCTGCAAAAACAGTCACAATATATAGCTAGTTCAATAGAAGCTTTATCTGAATATGAGAGGGAAATACTTTCTAATTTGGAGAGACGTGATGATTGTGATTTGAATCAAGTTTCAACTTTAGCACTATCTTTATTGGCAGGTAAGCCACTAACTATTTATGTAAAAGAACTATTTCTTTGGAAGTTTTCTCAACAACTAAACTCTAGCCATAGTTCTTCATCCAAAGATTTTTACAGTCTGATTAGGTTTAACAATATTGATTGGTTTGAAATGCAAAAATCTTTTCAGTTTTATTGTGAACATCTACGTGGAAATGATGTATCTAGAGTTGGAAAGTGGACATTAGTTAGTATTCTAAGAGCTATTGGAGATACAGAAAGAGGTTTGGAAGATGAGCAGCTTGTTTGCGAATTGATAAAAGACGAAGAACGTTTTGGAAGCTGGAGATTAATTGAAAACTACTGCTCTGTCGACCCTTGTGATCCACATTCTCAAAAGCCCGAAAATATATCTGTTACAGCAAAGAAATATGAGTTAACCGATGCAAACAAAATTCACATTTCATTTGGAGTTACATCTGATGATTCATATATAGAAAGCGCTTCTTATGGTTTATCAAGGTTTGAACCAGCCATCGCTGTCTCAAAATATAGAGAAATAATCGATAGTGTCTTAGTACGAGAAGGGAGTGAACTAAGACAAGGAATATTTGGTATAACTAGACATAGCGCACTAATAACTAAAGCTCAAACTTTAGCTATTGTTTCTAAATGGAAAAGCCTTGAAAAATGTGATGATACATCTCATGATGAATGGTTGATTCGACAGTATTTAATGCTCTTAGTATTTCCTCATCTTTCAGAACAAGAACAATTGAACATATTTCTGTCAGATTATATGGAAGAAAGTGTATTACTAGAGCTGCTTACCTTACTCAAGCCAGTTAAAAGTATGCATTTAGAAAAATATATAAGTAAAATATTGAGAACAGAAGATGAGCATTTGATATATCAATTTTTATTGTTTATTAGATATACAGACAACAGAGTAACCGACTGCATTAGAGATATTATAAACTTAGGCTGGGGGATGGATTCAAAAAAGATAAAAACTGAAATCCTTGCTATAGCAGTAGAAACACAAGACAAACCAATATTAAAGCTTGTTGTAGATAGCGGTATGAATTCAAATGAAAGGCCTGACGATACAGATAGAAGTCAGTGGTATTTGTCTATGGCTCTCTTAGCAGCATTAAGGAAAGGACTTCTACCAAGTATAGAAGCTATAGAACGGATATCCCCTTCTGTTTATGGTCGAGCTATTTCTTTATTAGATACAGAAAGTACAATCTCGATTATTGCTCTGGTTGATAAATCTTTAGAGTTGTCTATAGGTTTTGAATCACCTCCAGTTAATATTGAAATTGAGCTTGAAATATCTCCAACTACTTCTAATCAACCCAATAGATTTAGAATCAATGGCACTAAACCAAGTTCTGAGGAAATGGAAGGAAAATTGAAATCATTTTTTAATGATGAGAGTATTGAAGAGTTTACTAAGAGGCAGGAGCTTGCACACAATTCTTTCGAAAACTTTAGGTTAAATCTTTCTCGCCAAAATGCATCTTTAGTATTGGATGACATGGCAGCAGATCAATTACAAAAGTTGATTAATGAAAATGAAGAGATCACTGAAAAATGGTTTAAATTATTTGTTAACCTAGGAGAATCACAGCTACCAATAGTTTATAATTTCGTACTGAAATTTTGTTTTGCAATACATCAAACTGAGCCGAGTAAATCATTAAAACTGCTAGACAAAGTAGCCAACTGCAAACCATGGGTTAATCAGGTATTTGGTAAAGCTAAGATCCCAATTAAATCTTTTATTTATTGGGGTCTCGAAGGCGAAATTTTCAAAAAGTATCAATTCAGATTTCTAGATGAAGCAAATACAGACAAAGAATTATTGTTAGAAGTTTTAGCCGCACTAATGAACAACAAACAAGAACTATTAAGAGAATATGTAGCTAGCAAGACCTCAAGAATAGAACCATCAGAGGTTGCACGAGGACTTATGGTAGTTGGCTTTTCCGATCAAAGTTTATTTAATGATAATTTACTTGAAGAGTTTAAGGAAGATAAAGGCTTACTAGGACAAGCATATCAAGCTGCATCTTATGCTTATAATCGCAATGTTTGGTCGAAGCATTGGTATAAACTAATGAATAGCTCCAAAAACTTAGAAGATTATTGGAGCTATAATCAACTTTTCTTAAAAGTGGTAGACCAACGTTTTGAAACTTGGAAAAGTGAATTATTTGAAGATAACTCATTAAATAGCCAGTTCGAACATTCTTTTAAGAACAAACTAACGAAAAGATATAATAGATGGAATACTCATAGAGACAAAAAATTATTTGGTCTAGACGCACCGAAGCCAATATTCATACAAAAAATATAGTTCAATTATAAAAAATAAATGGTAACTAGTAGCCGTTTAGAATTGGAGCGATAAAAATTGATTGTTGAAAAAATTAATGAGAAAGACTTAAAGTCACTGCCTATGGAGAGGATCACAAAATTTATCTTAATAAGCATCTAGAACAATAAAACGGAGTTTGATATGGCACAACATCCCACGAGTAAAAAAGTGTGTATTTATGCATGGAAACGCTAAGAGAACTTTGCAGAGCTTCCAAGTTAAATACGGCAATACTGAGTCAACAGTGGTTAAAGAGATTCAGGGGAAAGTTGGCACAACCAAGCCCATTAAGATCATGAAGCTTGTCTGGGCATAGATAGCCTGTAGACGCTCATAAACACAACCAGAAACTAGCTGTTTTTGGTTGTGTTCAGTTCAACTACATAAATCAAGAGTTTTTTCCAAGCTTTTCAAAGTTATGATTCAAATCAATGAGTAAATCGTCTAAGAAACAATAGTTTTCGAATTCTATTTCTGAGGCAGCATTGTCAAAATTTAAATATAAATCATATACCTCAGTATCTATAGGGGTGTTTTCTTTCATTAACTCGATGACTTCATGCGCTCGATACCTAGATATTTCTTTATCTAAAGATCCGTTTGAATAATCTACTTTATTACATCTAGTTAACCGCAAATACCTAGTCATATCGTTGTGATTAAGCCACTTTCCAAATGCATGACCGACTGCTGAAGATTCAGGGTTGTACGCTTGATCTGAATAGTATTTAAGGAAAGCTACTTCATTGTTTTTTATTGATTCGAGCCATGTGTTGAATAGTTGTTGTAGGTTGTTCATGTTAATTCTCCATTTTTGGGTAAAAGGAGG
>NZ_JAKIKR010000059.1 GCF_023284025.1 Shewanella abyssi
CCCTAAGCCTTGGACTAGATCCAAGGTAATTGACAGTATTGTTTACGGTACCGTATACAGTAAACAATACTGTCAATTACCTTGGATCTAGTCCAAGGCTTAGGGTCTCTAGCTAACGGCGGCCTCTACGACTATCGTTGCTGACCTCTATTCATTATTTGGGTTGTTATTCTTGTTCAATTTAAGCTCGCTTGATAAACGGCGATTTCAAATGAACATTGCCACCTAAAAATAGGTGGCAATTGGCTGATATTATTACTTAAGGTCGATTGTCATGTTGGGGGCTGACGCTACCGCTATGTCGGACTCAAACCAACGAGCAGTGATGGTTTTAGTTTCGGTATAGAAACGCACTGCTTGCTTACCGTATGCATGTTGATCGCCATAGAAACTGCCCTTCCAACCGGTAAATGAGAAGAAAGGTAACGGCACTGGAATTGGCACGTTAATACCGACTTGACCCACTTCTATCTCATGCTGGTATTTACGCGCTGCAGCGCCACTGGCGGTAAAGATAGCGGTACCGTTGCCGTAAGGGCTATTGTTAACAATCTCAATAGCTTCCTCCAATGACTCGGCGTTCATACAGCAAAGTACTGGACCAAAAATTTCCTCTTTATAGACACTCATTTCGGTGGTGACTTTGTCGAACATGGTTGGACCAATCCAGTTGCCGGTCTCATAACCTGCAACCGTAAAGTCGGTGCCATCAAGTAAGCAATCAGCGCCCTCTTCGATTCCTTGTGCAATAAGACTCACAACGCGTTGCTTAGCCGCTGGGCTAATAACCGGGCCGTAGGCTGCATCTTTATCATCCCAAAGACCGGGTTTAACTTTTGAAATTGCCTCTTTAAGCTCAGGGATCCACTCTTTAGCGGCGCCAACAAAAACGGCAACCGACAACGCCATACAACGCTGACCCGCAGCGCCAACTGAAGCACCAACAAGGTTATTGATCACTTGCTGCTTATTGGCATCAGGCATAATGACGCAGTGGTTTTTAGCCCCGGCAAATGCTTGCACACGCTTAAGGTTATCGGTACCTGTCTTGTAGATGTATTGACCAACATTGACTGAGCCTACAAAAGAGATGGCTTTGATGTCCGGATGGCGCAATACAATATCAACAGCCGTTTTGTCACCATGAACCAGCTGGATAACACCTTTTGGCGCACCCGCTTCGACAAACAACTCAATAAGACGTTGTGGCGTCATTGGATCTTGCTCAGACGGCTTAAGAATAAAGGTGTTACCGCAAGCGACTGACAATGGGAACATCCACAGTGGGATCATCGCTGGGAAGTTAAACGGTGTAATACCCGCGCAAACCCCAAGCGGCTGGGTGTAGCTATAGGTATCGATTGAACGCGCCACGTTCTCTACCGTTTCGCCCATCATCATTGAAGCAATATTACATGCATGTTCAGCCACTTCGATTCCACGCCAAACATCACCTTTGGCATCATCAAACGTCTTACCTGTCTCTTGTGCCAGGATAGTCGCTATCTCATCATGATGCTCTTTTAGCAGATGCTGATATCGAAGCATCACCCGTGCACGCTCAGAAACCGGTACCTCTTTCCAGGTCTTGAAAGCGGTTTTTGCGCTGGCAATAGCGGTTTCAACTTCGCTTGGTAATGCCGCATTCACCACGGCAATCGTTTCGTTATTCGCGGGGTTGGTCACGGCAATCTGCTGCTCGCCATTACCTAAGATCCATTCGCCATCGATGTAATGCTTAACTTGAATAGTCATATCGCTTCCTATTTATCATCGCCTATCTTTGATAGTGATGAGTAAAATGATGATTTAACTGCGGCCATTATTATTTTATTTTGCGAAACATCACTGCCGGGCACTGATGTTTACCGCTGGCTCACCCTTAAATCGAGTCTTGTTGAATACGGTTTATCTGTTGTTAAAAACCGCCAAAGTTAACGGTTTACAGTTCAATTAACGGTTTATAGTTCAATTGCCATCGCTGTTGCTTCGCCGCCACCAATACATAGCGACGCAACGCCTTTGTTTAGACCGCGCGCTTTCAGTGCATGGATTAAGGTGACCAGCAAACGAGCACCAGAGCAGCCTATTGGGTGACCCAATGCACATGCACCGCCATTGACGTTGACCTTTTCAATATCAAGTCCAAGTTCTGATACTGCCAACATCGTGACCATGGCAAACGCTTCGTTTATCTCAAATAGGTCAACCTCTTCCTTGCTCCAGTTCACTTTATCTAACAGCTTATTCATCGCCCCAACTGGTGCGGTAGTGAACATTGAAGGCTCTTGTGCATGGGTCGTGTGGCCTTTAATAGTTGCCATCACGTCAAGACCTAATTCAGCGGCTTGTGCGCGGGTCATTAGCATCACTGCTGCCGCTCCGTCTGAAATTGAGCTGGAGTTTGCTGCGGTAATCGTGCCGTCTTTCGCAAATGCGGGGCGTAGTGTTGGGATTTTGTCTGGGCGGGCATTACCGGGTTGTTCATCGGTGTTGACCACGATATCGCCGCGGCGATTAGCCACCGTGACGGGAGTGATTTCCGCTTCGAAAGCACCGGTATTAATCGCAGCATTGGCTTTCTCTAATGAACTCAGTGCAAAATTATCCATCTGCTCGCGGGTCAATTTAAAATCATCGGCGGTGTTTTGAGCAAATGTGCCCATAGCGCCACCGGTGTAGGCATCTTCTAAGCCATCAAGGAACATGTGATCTAACACCTTGCCATGACCCATGCGCATGCCACCACGGGCTTTGTCGAGTAGATATGGCGCTTGGCTCATATTTTCCATACCACCAGCGATAACAACATTTGCACTACCGGCTCTTATTAAGTCATGGGCCAGCATCACGGTTTTCATACCTGAACCGCATACTTTATTGACCGTTGTAGCACCGACAGATAGCGGCAGTTCAGCACCTAGAGTGGCTTGACGCGCTGGCGCTTGACCAAGGCCTGCAGGTAATACGCAGCCCATGAGCACTTCATCTACCTGTTCACCTTTCAAGCCACTGTGCTGCATTAACCCTTTAATCGCAGTCGCTGCAAGTTTTGGCGAAGCGACGCTTGAAAGTGCCCCCTGAAACCCACCCATAGGGGTGCGTTTAGCGGCAACAATAACGATATCTTGGTTTAACAGATCTGAACTCATATATACTCCAGTATGACTTTAAGGCTTACTTTCATGCTCGGCTAGCGATTTACGTTAAGTTGATAAAGTAGATTTATTACAATCTTTACAGATACCTACCAGACACTTACACATGAAATAAAAATACAATATTTCCGTAAAACCGCTAACGACAAAAATGTGATCTCGCTCAACATTTCCACACTGTGACGTTTACGCGAACGTAAAGCAAGCCTTGATTGGTCAAACCCATACCAAAGTATACTGTTGCGATGTCACTTAGGATTTACACAGAAGGTGTACAGCAGAAAGTACGGCCGCAAAAATGGCGCTAAGCAACATTTTTTACGAAAGAAAAGAGGTTTTGTAGAGGGGAGTATTACTTGCTGTTCTCATAAAGCTGAGGCAACAAAAAACCGATACCCAAATAGATATCGGTTCAGCTATAACTATGATGGCTATAAACGTTACAGCACTTCAGTTTCCCAAGGGGGTCCTCCGTTCAAGTCATCCAAGTTGTAAGGCGTTAACTGATAAACATAGTAGTTGAGCCAGTTACTGACTAACAAACTGCCATGACTGTGCCAGCGGGCAATGGGCTGTTGATTGGGGTCATCATTGCTAAAGTAGTTCTGTGGCACCTCAGGCGATCCCCCTTGGGACAAGTCCCTTTGGTACTCATCTTTCAATGTCGACTTGTGATACTCAGGGTGACCCATAACAAACAAATTACGGCTATTTTTACTGAGTACCATGTATGCGCCCGCTTGCTGGGATTCTGTTAATACCTGTAGCTCAGGATGCGCCTTGATCTGCTGGATATTCATTTCGGCAAAACGAGAATGTGGCGCGTAAAATTCGTCATCAAAACCACGTAGTAATGGGAAATGTTCACAAGTTCGTGTGTGGAGAAATACCCCAGAACGCTTAGATTTCAGCAGTGTACGATTGAGGCCAAACAGGTGGTACAGCGCAGCATGGGCAGCCCAACATAAAAACAATACCGATGTGACATGTTGCTGTGACCAATCAATAATCTCTCTTATGTGATCCCAATAAGAGACATCTTCAAATTCAACCTGACCTAACGGCGCTCCTGTAATGATAAGACCATCATAATTTTTACTGCGTACTTGCTCAAAATCACGATAGAAATTATTCATGTGATCAATCGAGGTATGTTTTGACTCCTTGTCATGGATGCGCAACAGATCAACATCAATCTGCAGTGGCGTGTTACCCAATAAACGCAGCAGTTGGGTTTCTGTTTCAATCTTGTTTGGCATTAGATTGAGGATCAGCACTTTCATTGGACGAATGTCCTGATTCGCAGCGCGCGTTTCAGACATTACAAAAATATTCTCAGACTCCAAGATCTCTGCCGCGGGCAGATTGTCGGGGATTTTAACCGGCATACAGCGCCTCTTATTTAATGAGAGTAATAACAGAAAGAGGCGCCGGTAAACCTTGCATCACAAGTTGGTTTAGTGCGCTACCTTCTGTAATAGAACCGACATAGGCTCACTAGAGGCTAAATCAACTCTATAAGCTTGTTCGTTGATAAATATAAGTTTGTCGTTAAGGCTAATATGCGCCCCAACAGTATAAGTGTGTCCTTCCTCAAACTGATCTCGGTTGATCAAAAACTGAAAAGGCGTCGGCGTACTAACATCACTGCGTTCAAATTCAGCGATGTCCACCATAGGTGCATCCACCAATGAAACGTCCTGCACTTTAATGGTAATAACAGCTT
The DNA here is from genome assembly GCF_023284025.1 of Shewanella abyssi. Taxonomy (GTDB): domain Bacteria; phylum Pseudomonadota; class Gammaproteobacteria; order Enterobacterales; family Shewanellaceae; genus Shewanella; species Shewanella abyssi. The sequence goes on from NZ_JAKIKR010000059.1 coordinate 4,885, forward strand.
CTGCTGGTAATGCTAGACGCTCCTTGTACCAAACCTCTCCTTGGATCTCGACCATCGCATTTGGGGTCGCACAGCCCGATAGTAAACCTGCTGTGACAATAAAAGAGATGACAGCCTTAAAACAATTTTTCATGTTAACGCTCCTAATAATACATTAAGACTTCTAGAAGTCTATATGTCTGTAGTTGAAATTTGTATGACTTTACGATGAATATCACAGCGATTAGCGAGTGTTCTCCTATTACGTTTGGCAGAACTCAGCACCCCTGTCACAGCAACAGACAATTAATCTTGTTCTAATACACTAATGTTCCTATGATAAGTGACCTATTTGAAGTCGAATATTCATATGACACAAGCAACTGCAATAATTGTGGGCGCAAGCTCATTACTCAGCCGTGAAATAGCAAAACAGCTTGCGGATGATGGTGTAGAGCTCGCCTTATTAGCACAAGATCCACAATCTCTTACTGAGTTTAGCCAATCGCTTCCTACCAAGGCTGAAGTATTTCCACTGCAAATAGATGATCCTCAAGCTGTTATTTCAACGCTTAATGCAGTGTGGCATTCTCTAGGCGGCGCCCATCTTGTGCTAGTCAATACAGGGTTAAATAGCTACGACCCTGAACTACCTTGGCAACCAGAGCAGGATATCATCACCGTAAATGTGCAGGGCTTTTCAGCCATATGCAATACAGCCTTTAGACTATTTCGCGATCAAGGTTATGGCCAATTAGCGGCGATTAACTCGATTGCAGGCTTAAGAGGTGGGCCAAACGTTGCCTATCATGCATCTAAAAGCTATGCAGAAAACTATTTCGAAGGGCTGAGCATGCATGCACAGCGGCTGAAACTTCCGATTACCCTTACCGATATCCAATTGGGCTTGCTCGATAAGGCAGCCTTGCAGCAAAGCCGTATTTGGCTTTCTCCTCCAGCAGAAGTTGCCAGCCAAGTCATTAAAGCGATGAAAGCCGGTAAACGTAAAGCCTATGTCACTAAGCGCTGGCGTCTCGTAGCCTGGCTGACTAAATTGCTACCTGAGTTTATTTACAATACCCGTCATTGGAAAACTAAAGCACAGAAGCAAGCGGAAAAAGCGGCTAAAAAAGACTAGCAGTGCAGTGAATCGCTCTAGCTGTTATGGCTTAATGAATTAACAAAACGAAAAAGGAGCCTTTAGGCTCCTTTTTTAAACTTATAAATACCTGTTATGACCTCGGTGCCTGCACCGCTTTCATCACCACTTCAGTGGTGAACTTATTGTTGCTAATCACAGGGAAGCGATCATAAGTTTGGAATATCACTTTGCCTTTGTATTGAATCATTGCGACTACGCCATAATGAATTGAATCATCTATAGACGCGTCTGGTAATAAGAACTTAAACGGCACTGGCGCCCGTACAATGTTAAAGCTCTTCTGAGCAACAATAACCCCAGGCGTGTCTAAATCAATGATTGCGATCGTAATAGAACACCCCTCTGGCAGTGCCAACTTCTCCAGATAACCCGCTGCTCCATTGACCATTACAGGTGGGACTTCTTCTACGGTTACGCATGCGTTAAGTGTTAACAAACACAGTAAAACGGTCCACTTCTTTAATACTGAAATCATCTTTTCATCCTGAATATTTATCTTTTTAAATAGCGTGAGTTATGACTTTTTGCTGGTCATACGGATCAGACCTTCTTGGGTCGCTGAAGCCACTAATTGCCCCTGCTGATTGAAAAACTGTCCAGTCACAAAACCACGTCCACCACTGGCATTGGGACTTTCAATGCTATACAGCAGCCACTGACTTAAATCGAATGAGCGATGGAACCACATGGCATGATCTATGGTTGCCATACGCATACCTGGGGTTAGAAATGACACGCCGTGGGGTTGAGCTGCTGTCACCAAGAAATTAAAGTCCGCTGCATAGGCCAGTAGATAATCATGTACGCACAAGTTCTGTGGTACTTTGCCATTGGCACGGATCCAAACATGACGCACCGGCTCAGTGGCTTTACCCGCTAGCGGATTGCAGGGGTTAACCAAGCGCATCTCTATCGGGGTATCTGCCATAAACTTCTCTAACATCTTGGCAGGGACCTTGTCTTGCAGCGTCATCGCCAGCTCTTGCTGATTTAGTAAGCCGTCAGGTCCTGGCACTTCAGGCATAACAGCTTGATGCTCATAGCCCTCTTCCGCGCTTTGAAATGAGCAGGTCATATAAAATATCGGCCGACCTTTTTGAATCGCTTTGACGCGGCGGGCACTAAAACTACCCCCGTCTCGCATATTCTCGACGTCATAAATAATCGGTAACTTCTCATCACCAGCACGTAAGAAGTAGGAGTGCAGTGAATGCACTTTACGATCAGCTGAGACGGTTTGTTTCGCTGCGCTTAGGGCTTGGCCCATCACTTGACCGCCAAACACATGACCAAAACCTAAATCTTGGCTTTGTCCGCGAAATAACCCCTCTTCAATCTGCTCTAAAGAAAGTAAGGCGAGTAGATCATCTAATACTTGACTCATCGGAACCTAAACATGTGGCGACTATGACTGGCTAGCTTAACTCAAGACCCCCTTTCCTCGCCAGCTTTACTCTATATCGATATTACGTTGTTCTGCCGAGGCTTTCGCCCATGCTAACACCTGTGCTTCTCCCGATGAACGGCATCGATAGGGCTTAGCACGGTAGATCTCACCCCAACGGCTGTGAATGACTTCAGGTGTGCACTCTTCGGCAGTAAATCGACTCGCGCTAAACTCGACGAGTTCAGCTTGGCTAATCGCACCTGCTGCGGCAAAGATGTGTTTCCCAGACGGGCACTTGGAGCTGCACAGGTAAAGCATCACTGACAAGGCCGTCGTTTTTGAAAACAGTGGTCTAACGGCAGGAGCAAGATGCTGAGCTGTCATTTGGGTGACGGCATGGGGGGTAATCGTATTAACCGCAATACCAAACTCATTACCTTCAAGGTGAAGGCTATTAACCAAGCCTAGCAACGCCATTTTGCTCGCACTGAAGCTCGACTCATATACATCGCCAAAGATTGAACTGGCGCAGGTCATAATAATTCGACCGTAACCGCTAAGCTTCATGCTTGGCCATACAGCCTTAGTCATGTTAAAGCTGCCATGCACATCGACATCAAACTGGCGTTTCCACGTTTTCTCACTTAAGTGTTCAAACGGACATGAGTGATGGATACCGGCATTGTTGATTAAAATATCAACTTTCCCCCAGTCCAACAGCACATCATCAACCATCTGTTGCACCGCGGCAGAATCACTGACGTCTAAACAAAATACTTTCGTTTTGCCCCCCAATGCAGCGATTGCTTGAGCGCAGCCACGCAAACCAGCATCTTTTGAGGTTAATGGTTCACTATCTACAATGACAACTCGTGCTCCCCGCTCTGCTAACGCTATAGCATAAGCTCGCCCTAAGCCTGAAGCTGCACCAGTAACAATGGCGACTTGATGTTCAAAACGCATATCCCTAGACCCTCAAACGTTTTATGTAGGTTTTAGATGCAGACTTCCCTGTAATGCAATCAATAACTCCAAGTGTTCACAACCTAAGTATCGATACATCAATTCAAGCGCGATACTCAATATTGCATACAACACTTGTGGACAGGTGTGCGCTAGATCTAAAAATTCAAACCGCGCTGCTCATCAAAGCCTCAAGTTGACGATAATGTTAACTTAGACGCAATTTTCGACAGAAAACCCACTTTTTAGACGCTGCTAATTTTGCTATGATATAAGCTCTACACTTCTATGTTACGTCGTAATCCTGCGATATATACCTCTGTAAAGTAATAATAAAAATGAATCCTTGGATACTAGCAATACGCCCTCGTACCTTGCCTGCGGCGATTGGGCCATTATTGGTCGGTAATATTTTAGCCCTACAACTTGAACAATTCAGCGGGTTCATCGCTGTCACCTCTATGCTCTGTGCCGTGCTATTACAAATTGCGGTTAACCTAGCCAATGACTATTTTGACTTTAAAAGTGGTATCGATACGGCTGAGCGTGTCGGCCCAGTTCGAGTGACACAAAGCGGCTTATTAAGCCCAACAGCGGTGCGTAATGCAATGGTTTTATGTCTTGTATTAGCACTCATTGTTGGCTCATTTTTAATCGCCCATGGTGGATGGCCTATTGCTTTTCTAGCGGCGGCGGCCATTTTAGGTGCATTGGGCTATAGTGGTGGCCCCTACCCCCTTGCTTCCCATGGACTAGGTGAAGTTGCTGCATTTGTCTTTTTTGGACTTGTTGCCGTGGTCGGCAGTTATTTTCTGCAAGCCGGTACCACCAGTGGTAGTGCATGGCTACTCGGCTCGGCTATTGGTTTTCTTAATGCGGCTATTATGCTGGTTAACAACACCAGAGACATGGACACCGATATTAAGGCAGGCAAGAAAACACTTGCTGTACGTCTTGGTTTAGCGCAAGCACGTATTTTTTATCAGAGTTTTGTCTACTTACCTTTTGCCATTATCATTGCAGGTTTTTTGATGGGAGCACTCGCAGGTTTACCCGTGTTGCTGGCAGGTCTTGGGTTTATCTTGGCGCGTAGTCTATGCCGTGATTTTAACGAAGTCACAGGCGCTGCACTTAACCCTTTATTGGGACGCACAGCCAAACTCACCATGATTTTTAGCGCCTTGTTTAGCGCTGGGCTGATTATTGACTTACTCTTTTAGGCCTACTCACTGAAAAGACAAATAAAAAAGCCAGCTTATCTAAGCTGGCTCTTTAATGGGTGAAATCTTAAAACAGTAACGCTCTACTCGTAGCCGTGACGGCTCACTTCAGACCAATTCTTATCAACGTCTTCTTTGATAAATTTCTTCTTCGCTTCCGTTAGTTTTTCAAGCTCAATACCAACAGCTGCATGGGCTGCTGCTTTCGAGCTAATATCAGGGTAGCTAACACTCTTTACATCAAACTTCTTTAAGATTTCATCTAGTAAATGGCGCGCATAGTTAACTTGCTCAATTGAGGTATCAAGCAATGTATTACCCAATTCTGGGTTATGGGCGTATAAACCATGAGATGCCATAGCAAAGTCCCAACGCCATTGCGAATGACGAATAGCCATGATTGCATCGTTCATTTGCGACCAAGTTCCACCAGCATCCCACGCAGCAGCAGCTTCGTAATGAGCCTTTACCAATAAGCCTTCAACTTCACGTGCCTTGGCGTTAATCGTGGTTTTGTTATTCTCAAGTGCGCTAACAATTTTTTGCTCGCTCCTGTGGCAGCTTTGACAAACTTCATCAAAATGATCCAGCGCCTTACTCACTTTATGGCTAGTAAAGGTATTTCCTTTAGCATCTTTAGTTTCAGGCATATGACAAGTTATACAAGTGACCCCAGCATCAGCGTGCTTACTGCTGCTCCAGTGTTCAAACTCTGGATGACGTGCTTTTAAGATCGGGGTTTGAGAGATAGGGTGGATCCATTCGTAAAAACGACGGGTATCGTAGTACTTCTCTATATCGTCAACATTGTTACCAAATATCCATGGAATATTAACTTTGTTACTGCGCTCTGGCTGAAAATAGTAAGTCACATGGCACTGGCCACACACTTGGGCGCCTTTCATGTTGTTATCTTGCTTATCAAAAGGAAGATGCACTTTCGCCATCGCATCTTGAGCATGGGGGCGGGGTAAGGCCAATTCAGCTTTACCATCAACATGACAATCGGTGCAATACACTACGCTATTCACTTCAGTGCCAACATCGGTAAAGTTTTTGGCAGAAAAGCCTTCGATACCGAGCTCATTCATTAATCGCGGTACATCAGGTGTTTTACAGGTCCAGCAACTGGCTGACAACCCCTTGTCACCCGCTTTGGGCGGCACACCCGTGCGCAAAGTATGAGTCACATCCGCCACTGCAAAATGGTGACCGCGAGGGCTATGATACTCTTTGGCAAACGAAGAGCCTGCCCACAAGATGACAGCAGCAGGATAGCTTGCCAACATATCTTCGCGCTCTGTTTGCTCTGAAGTTTCTAACCAGCTTTTATACTGCTCTGGAAACTTCTCTTTTAAACTCGCATCGCGCGCAGCTTGCTCTTTTGCTGCAACACTGGGCTCTGAGGCTTGCGCTAAACTAGCAACGCTAGCCAAAGACACAAACAAAAAAGCACTGATCACTTTAGTTAACATTTTTACGCTCATCTAATTCTCTACTTACCTTAATGAATAGTGATATACCCAAGCCACTTCTAAATCCTAAATTTTGAGGTCGTTTGGGTATCAATCATATTTTAAATAACAGCCCTAACCTGGGCGTCCATCGATTCGTGGTTTTGACAGAATAGCTGCATAGTTCACCACAAACATAGCAAACGCTAAAGACCAAAATGCGCCCGCCATCCACAGCCACAAGGGGTATTGCTCGGGCGCAATGATTGGCATCAATGCTCTTAATATTGCAGCGATAGGAATACATAAAAAGGCAACCGTCATATTCGGACCTTCATAGATATTTCGGCTAGTGTGGCCAAGCGATACTCTTGAAATCATCGACAAGCAAATACCTGCTAATGTACCGATAGCAAATAGATGGATCAAATGACGGTACGCCATGGTGTCATGAATATTTGCAGCTAGCGCTAACAGGGTTATTGGCAAAAAGAGATACGCTATGTGTAGAGACCACAGCATAGGTTCTTTAAGGGTTTTGTGTGGGAACCAACGTAACCAACGAACAAGGTGTAGCACTCCGGCGATAAGCAATAGAGCTTGCTCAACCGCCGACGGCAACACTTTACTAATGGCTTGAATAACCAATGCGACCATAACGACAATAAGGCTTTTTTCAATCACAGCGATTGGCGTAGGTTTGGTTTGCTTAATTCTTATTGCTGTAAAAAACGGAATAACCCGCCCACCCACTATAGTGATAAGTAACCCCAGCCACCATATCATCGCTTGCCATATCTGTAGGCTCAGCGAAAAGTCTCTGGTGCTTAGCGCATAATAGCTAAGTAGGTTTATCGATAACGCGGCCACCAGCATGATGGGAAAGCCAATATTGTGCCATTGCTTCACTTTATAGACGCAACGCCAAAGCTTTAGCGCTGTTAGCCCTAAAAACAGTGAGTCAAATATTGCCGGCAACCACAAAGGAATAGACACCGGCAATAGCAACATCAATCTCGCTATCAACCAACAGCCAAAGGTGACAGCAAGAGCCCAGCCTTTCATGCCCGGTTGATTTGTCCACGTCTGCACTGATGTCAGCAAAAAACCACACACGATTGCCAGTGCAAAACCAAATAACATTTCATGAGGATGCCACCAAAGCGGCACCACTTTTACCCAGAAGTCGGTTTGAAACAGACTATGCTCAGGGTAAAACCAAGTCAGCAACCAGAGCGGTACAAACAACATAGCCACCAAGGCACCGCCTAAGAAAAAAGGTCTAAAACCTAAGCGAAACAGGGCGGGAATTTTTTCTGTTGCGGCGGGATCATCGATATTTAACATCACTTGCCTTATCTTTTAAAAAGCATTTTATATGTATCTTATGTAATAGCTTAAGTGTATCGGCCAAGAAATTTGATAACAATTGATATCTATACTGTTTTTTGCTTCTGTGAACTCTGTAGTTATCTCACTGATTTAATTATTCCTTTAGGGGTATTATTTCTAAACTAATTACACGCTCGAGCAGCCATAACCTGGCTAACCCTTGGCTGGCTAAATAAATCTGCAATAAATAATCATCTTTAGCTTGCGGTTTTCATTAATAAAATCGACTAAAAAAACTAATTTTAGCAGCCCAAAAGAGCAAATAAGCCTTTTTGCTGAGCCGCCTTAGTTTAAATATTAGTCTAGACTAGGAGCAGCAGTTCAAATACAAGGATGTATTATGTTAATTCTGACCCGCTCAGTGAACAGTGCGATTATTCTCAGTAATATCTACGATGAATATGGCAACTCTTTAGGCGAAATAGAGATCAATATTTTTAAAGATAACCGCATAGGTGTGAAAGCAGACAAATCCATTGATATCGTTCGCGCCGAAACCCTCCAAACCGAGCATTGCCAGCTTAAGGTAGAACGGGGATAAATCTAGCGTATGCTTGTTTGCAGACAAGCGTAATAACATAAACTAAGTATCAATGTGCATTCAAAGTTTATTAATGCATCTATACCCATCCTAACTGAAGATACCGAATTCTGTGGGAATTTAATGGGCTTTAATCAAGACGTTGATTGCCTCTAATGGCCGCTCTCTGTGCTAAATTAAATAACAGATAGTTAGGATGATTAAATTGGACGGACAATGGCTGATGCAACCAACAAGATCCTCGTACTCTACGCTCACCCCTCTCAAGAGCGTTCAGAGATCAATAAACCGCTATTTCGCGCCACCCAACAACAAGAAAATGTCACTGCTATTGATCTATATGCTGAATATCCCACATTTAGGATCAATATAGATAAAGAGCAGCAACAGCTTCGAGATCATGATGTGATCATCTTTATGTTTCCGCTTTACTGGTACTCCACACCCGCAATTTTAAAAGAGTGGCAAGATCTGGTACTCGAATATGACTTTGCCTACGGTGCAAACGGTAATGCCTTGGAGGGTAAAACCTTTATGTGCGCCATTAGTGCAGGCGGAAGTGAAACAGCCTACCAGGCTGATGGTTACAACCACTTTACATTGAGGGAGTTACTCCAGCCCCTAGAGCAAACAGCACGCCTTACCGGTATGACTTACCTTGCTCCTTTTGCGCTATTTTGCGCCCGCAGTGCTTTTGAGGAAAACCGTCTGCAATCACATATCGAAGATTGGCAAAGGATCTTATTAGCACTAAGTAATGGCACCCTAGATATTGCACAGGCAACCACACTTCCAAAGCTGAATGGAAACCTTAACACCTTGATAAAGGACTGATAATGACCGCTTATTTTATACAAGCTTTTATCTACCTATCGGCCGCCGTTATTGCCGTTCCTCTTGCTAAACGGCTAGGTTTGGGGTCTGTACTAGGATACTTGATTGCTGGTGTCGTCATTGGGCCAATAGCGGGCTTAGTGGGCAGTGAAACAAGTACCTTGCAGCACTTTGCCGAATTTGGCGTGGTGATGATGCTATTCCTCGTGGGGTTAGAGCTAGAACCTCGCATGCTGTGGAATATGCGCCACAAACTTATCGGCTTAGGGGGACTTCAAGTTGGATTATCGACATTAGTGGTGATGGGCATTGCATTCGCCTTCGGTTTCAATTGGAGTATTTCGCTTACGGTCGGTATGATTTTTTCACTGTCATCAACCGCGATTGTGCTGCAAACCTTTAATGAAAAGAACCTGACTAAAACAGAAGGCGGAAAAAACGCATTCTCTGTTCTACTATTTCAAGATATCGCCGTCATTCCTATGTTGGCGTTAATTCCACTGCTTGCTCTGCCAGAACTCATTGCAAAAGCACAGTCAGCCGCAGCCACTGCTGCAGAGCATCATGAAGAGATATCTTTAGTTGCAGGGCTCCCCGGTTGGGCCTATGGCATTGTGGTATTACTCGCAATAGCCATTGTGGTTGTCGGTGGACATTACTTAAGCCGCCCCCTGTTTCGTTACGTTGCAAGCTCTAAATTACGAGAGATATTTACTGCTGCAGCATTAATGCTAGTCATCGGTATTGCGGCGCTGATGAGCCTTGTGGGGCTATCTCCTGCCTTAGGCACCTTCTTAGCTGGCGTCGTGTTGGCTAACAGTGAGTTTAGGCATGAACTTGAGTCCGTAATAGAACCGTTTAAAGGTTTATTGCTCGGCCTGTTTTTTATCACTGTGGGGGCGGGTATCGATTTTGATGTACTTGCCAGCAATATTGCTCCAGTCATGACAATGACTTTAGGGGTTATTCTTATTAAAGTCACGGTGTTGCTGCTGCTGGCAATGATCTTTAAGATCAAAAATAGTGATCGCTGGTTGTTTGCTCTCAGCCTTGCACAAGCCGGCGAGTTTGGCTTTGTACTACTGAGCTATACCGTACAAAATCATGTTATTCCAGTCGATTTAGCGCAAATACTCTCTTTAGTGGTGGCGCTATCGATGTTCCTCACCCCTGGGCTGTTCATTCTGTTTGATAAAGTTATTTTACCTCGCTACGAACAAACAGAAAACACCCGAGCACCTGATGTTATCGATGAAAAAGGGACTGTTATCATTGCCGGCGTAGGTCGATTTGGCCAAATTGTGAATCGCCTTTTAGTGACTAATGGCTTTAAAACAGTGGTGCTAGATCATGAGGCTCAGCAAGTTGAAAACCTTAGAAAAATTAACACCAAGAGTTTTTATGGTGATGCTACGCAACCCGACTTATTACATACAGCAGGTATAGCGGAAGCCAAGATGTTGGTAATAGCCATTGATAATCCAGACCGAGCGGTCGAACTCACCGAATATATAAAACATACCTATCCAAACGTTATTGTTCTTGCCAGAGCCTTTGATAGAAGTAGCCTCTATCGACTGCGTAAAGCGGGTGCCGACTTTATGGTCAGTGAAACCTTTCACTCCGCGCTGCAGCTGGGTAAACACGCATTAACTAAACTTGGGGTTCATCCCTTTAAGGCTGAACAACAACGGGCGATATTTTTTGAGACAGAGATGGCCCATAAAGATACTCTCTATGAGTCTTGGAAAATGTTTGCAGAGGATGATAAACATATAGTCCACTACCGCGACATGTTCATTCAGTTGGAAGAGACATTAAGCGCCGCGATGAAGGATGAGCGCTATCGCAGCTTTTCAAAAATGGCGCGCGGCTGGACGCCACCGCCTAAAGAAAATCATACGGTATTTTCAAAATCTGAGGCCGACTAAGCAGCACAAAATCTCATATCAATTTTTAGCATATTACAAAAACGTAAGATATAAAAAAGCCCTCGCGCTAATTATTTATAGCTGCGAGGGCGTTATATCTAAAGACGGCTACGTTAGCTTAAGTTCATCTCTTGAACTTTTTCATGGGCAATCTCTGGAGTAGTAACAACTGGCTTTGAATGTAGATCAGCCTTCAGTTGGCCTTTACGATGCTTTAGTGCCGCATCGAGTTTTTTAGCGGCGCTGGTAATTGCTGGATACATAACAGCATCATTACCAGACGATGATATTCGACTTCCCTCGTAATTGGTTCTAATTTCAACCTGGAATTCGCTATGCTCTTTAGAAATAATAATATCGAGTGCGATCAGGGTTGGAAAATGACTCTCTATCTTCGAAAACTTCTCTTGGACATGCTGCCTAACAACATCAGTTACTTCAACGTGGTGACCAGAAAGATTTATTTTCATAGGTTTTCCTTTTTACAATGACTTCTCTTAATACATTTGGGGTTAGCGCGCCAAATTACAAGCTTTATTAATAAAAATTTATCTCAATAATTGCTCACAAAAAACACATACACCGCTGTAGCCCACTATCCATCAGTAAAGTCAAAAATTAATATTTTCAGTTTTTCATTAAAATGTCATTTAGCTATGGTTAAAACATATACTAACTGAGTAATTACTGACTCACGCGCCAAAAAGCAATCAGTCGCGCGCTTAATTACCTTCTACAAATTTAGACAAAAAAAACAGTTTTAGCTGGGTTTTTATCACGTTTTTAGCAAAAAATTTAAAATTTATTTACTGCTCGTTATGACATCAATCACTTAGCGTAACCACTCAACATTCGTTAACCTTGTTTGCACGGAACACTGCCGATTTAGGACCTAGGCCTGTTAGGATGAGGATATATTCCCGTTTCAGTAACATCAAGATACATATTTAGCGGCTTTGGGTGCGACGGTTTGCCCTTCTTAAACCCATCCTACTTGAAGGTCCAGGATTCAGGTAAGATGGTATAAACTGGAAAATAGCAAGCCTGCAGTTTTTGCGACATATATCTCAAGATTGTCATCTTTACACTTAAATGCGAATAAAAATAGTTATCAATAGCGCTGTTTAATGTAAAATATTCACCTATTTTATAAAGATTAGGCGCAACGTTAATGACGCCTGATATTAGGTGGCAGTCTCATTGGTCTCACTTTACGCTAATTTCAAGCATTTGATTCGCTCGCAGGTTTTCAATATTAGCTCGCGCACGCTAGCCGCTATCTTCGCTGGTTATCTTTTAGCGGCAACCGCCTGTGGCTTGCTTGCGCTTATCCTGCCGCTTGTCGCCATTCAAAGCACATTGACCGCAATGATGCTGTCATTTTCTATCTATGCTGCTGCAGTCATTTGGGTATTTAGCGTTAAACATCACCTGCTAGCATGGCGAGACTTGCTCACGTTGAGCGGCCTTTTTTATCTGATTATTTTGCTGGTAAGTTAACAATGAAAGAAAATTTCTTCCGTAGCATGACATGGCTGCACACTTGGGTTGGCTTGCTGGTTTGTTGGGTACTTCTACTGATATTTTTCGCCGGAACAATGAGTTATTATCGCCATGATATTAGCCTGTGGACTAAGCCTGAACTGCACCAAAATGTGATACAAGATTACGACGCCAGCCAAGTTGAAATCGAGCTAAATAGAGCCCAAAACTACCTGAGACTACACGCGAATGGTGCCCGTGATTGGCGCATCAGTTTTCCGACGGATCGTAAACCCTATCTAAGTTATAGCTGGCAAACTCAGCCAGAAGAGGGGCAGCGTCGTGGTAAGTTTACCGAACATGTTGTAACCCAAGGGCAAGACCAGGTCATCACCGATGTCCGTCAAACAAAAGGCGGTAACTTCTTCTATCGATTACATTTTGACCTGCATTATATGCCGGCCAAAATAGCGCGATGGATTGTCGGTTTCTGTACCATGTTTATGCTGATTGCATTAATCAGCGGTATCGTCATTCATAAACGGATCTTCAAAGACTTCTTTAGCTTTAGACGCAACAAAGGCAGCCGTGCTTGGCTCGATGCTCACAATGTGAGTTCAGTGCTCGCTCTGCCTTACCACTTGATGATCACCTATACCGGACTCGTTACCTTGATGGCGATGTATATGCCATGGGCTGTCGTCACCGCGTATGATGGTGATAGAAAGGCTTTTAGCCAAGAGTTAAGGCCTAGCCGCGTGCAAGTAAAGCCAGTAGGTGAAGCCGCCGACACCATTAAGTTAGCGTCGCTACTTCCTCAGGTTCGTGAATTACTGGGCAACATCCCAATTAGGCAAGTTGTCGTCAGCAATCCTGGCGATAAAAACAGTCGAGTCAGCGTCTATAAAGATACCGCAGAAGCGGTAACAGATAGAAGAATCGCTATTATTTTCGATGCTGTAGATGGCTCTCTTTTAAGTAAAGGAGTCGAGCCTGATTCTGGCGCTCAGAATACCCATGACACCTTAATCGCACTGCATACCGGCCGTTTTTCAGAGCCTGTATTAAGATTGTTTTTCTTTCTCTGTGGCGTGATGGGCTGCGCCATGATTGCCACTGGCACCCTACTCTGGGCAAATAAAATTCGCCAGAAACAGCATAAGCTGATTAACCAGGGCGAAAAAGCTAGCGTTGGGCTGCGCTTAGTCGAAGGGTTAAATCTGACTTTTATTGCCGGTTTACCTCTGGCTGCAAGCGCCTTTTTCTACGCGAATAGGCTATTACCACTCGATATGCTCAACCGCGCACAATGGGAAGCCAATAGCTTTTTCATCGCATTGGCTGGTGTTGCTGTTATCGCCTGCTTTAAACGAACACTGCCAGTATGGCGCTATGTGTTGGCGTTATCGGGCACAAGCTTAATTGCCATACCGCTGCTCAATGCAATGACCTCTAATAGTGATCTGCTGAGCAACATTAACCAAGCACAATGGTCTTTAGTGGGTTTCGACAGCATGTGCCTGGTGATAGGACTTAGCATTTTGTTTGCCCGAACCAAACTGGTAGCAGGGATAATTAAACAGCCTACAGGTCGCCGGCCTGTTAGCCATCCTCAAAGCATGAAACAGTCGCTATTGACTCAAACAACTGCCATTGCCAGAAAAGAGGCTTGATAAGATGATGTTGAGTTTATTGGGGTTTAGTTACATCGCATTTTGCTTACTAGCGTTAGCCATGTTCTCTCACCATCGGGTCGTTTTAGGTAAAGCTCCGAGTGAGAAGTTGAGCCGCGCTTTGTCTATCGCGGGCTGGATTGGGCTCGCGTTAACTTATTGGGGCTGCATTGTCGGTCAAGGTATTGCCTATGGCAGCATTATCTATTTTGGCGTACTTGCGGGATCTGGCCTGCTAGTCATTTTGACTCTGAGTTATCACGCGAAATTGATGCCCTACGCTATGGCTTTAACGGCGATATTTAGCACGACATTACTTGCCATTTCTTAGCGTTATCAATTCAGCTAATGACCATTAGCTTATATCTCTAAGCTAATGTCACTGAGCCAGTATAAAGGAGCCAAGATAATGGCTTGAGCTTTATCTCAGAAACAAACGTCTAAAGTCTCAAACATCGTCTCAGCTCGCATAATCAAAGCAAAATAGACCATAAACTTACTGAGCTTGCTAAACTGCCACCGCATTAGTACTAGTAAATTTACCTGTTTACCCTTGGTTCAGTTCACATTCAGTTTTAATGGCTTAAAATACTGTCTATTAAGCTAATTTCGATGATTGAGGTTTTATGCAAGTTTCACAATCGCTACCCAATACTGCAAGTCAGTCCACCGCGCTTAGCAGTCCAAATCTACCGCAAAGCAGTGCCAGCAGTCAGTCGCAACTAGTCAATAACAGCAAACCTCAACCAAGCACGCCTGCAGTGCCTGTCGACACAGCGACATTGTCTAGCAACGCAATTGAATTATCGGCGCAAGATAACGCTGCTAAAAAAGCTTCATCGGCAGCCAATGAAGCGGAGATCTTGCCTGTAGAGCCAAAGTTACCCAATGAAGGTGAGAAAGTTGATGACTACGTCGACTATAAAAAGGCCAAAGCTCAATATCAATTTTATGCCGATATCGCCGGAGTGGCAACAGACAGCAAAAGTATCACCCCAGCGTCTGCTTACTACCTATCTAACAATGATGATGCACGAGCAGCTGTGGTCAATAGTAAAGCCCAACAGCAACAAGTAACAGTAATGCAGACCTATGTGGAAACCACACAAAGCATTAGTGTTTATAGCTAGAAACTGATTCGAACAGCTATGCAACGCTATCTAGCAAACTCCCCTTATGGGCCCCCAGTACAAGTAGTTCACACCAGAGTAATTTGATTTAAATCAATTAATTCATATCATTATAAAAATAATTCAATTCCAGCGTACACGCGTAAGCTTATGAAACGTTTATAGTTAATGTTGATATTTAGTTCAAAAATCCAAACGGGTGTTTAAATTTATCGTTTGAAAAGTTGATCTAGCACCCATTTTGTGACGTAATGTGACCCACACTTCTGGTCGGACGAGCATAAAAATGAGCATAAGAACTAAACTAAAAAAAGTACTACCAAGCATCTCTACCACTGAGCAAGAGGCACTCGACGCTGGTGATGTATGGCTAGAGGGTTCTATCTATCAAGGTGTTCCTGATTTTGCTGCTCTGCGCGATATTCCGGTTGCCACCTTGTCCGCTGATGAACAAGCCTTTCTAGAGGGCCCAGTGCAAACCTTAATAGAGATGGTTGATGACTTCGAAATTCAGCGCAGCACACATCTACCAGAAAACATTCTTAACTTTTTAAAAGAGAACAAGTTCTTCTCTCTTATTATTCCAAAATCATTCGGTGGTCTTGAGTTTAGCCCCTACGCCAACTCAACCATTGTTGGTACTATCGCCGCTAAAAGCTCTACCGTTGCTGTTACCGTTATGGTGCCTAACTCATTAGGCCCTGGCGAGTTGTTGATGCATTACGGTACCTCACAGCAGCAAGATTACTGGTTACCACGCCTTGCTAAAGGACAAGAGATCCCCTGTTTTGCCCTAACGAGCCCAGAAGCGGGTTCTGACGCTGGCGGTATTCCAGATATAGGCACCGTGACCATGGGTGAATATGAAGGCAAGCAAGTACTCGGTTTAAGTGTTACCTGGGACAAGCGCTATATCACGTTGGCCCCTATCGCAACTGTGCTAGGTCTTGCCTTTAAAGTCGAAGATCCCAACGGATTACTCGGCGGTAAAGAAAGTCTTGGCATTACCTGTGCGTTGATCCCTAAGTCTCATTCTGGCGTGCAGCTAGGTAATCGCCATGACCCAATGGGGATGAGCTTCTACAACGGTACGACTCGTGGCGAAAACGTATTTATCCCAATGGACTTCATCATTGGTGGCCAGAAAAATATCGGTCGCGGCTGGGCAATGCTAGTTGCATGTCTCGGCGCTGGGCGCGGTATTTCACTGCCCGCACTGGGGGTATCGGTTGGCCAGTGTGCATTTAAATCATCGGCTGAGTACGCCGCGGTGCGTGAGCAATTTGGTTTATCGATTGGTAAATTCGAAGGTATTCAAGAGAAACTGGCTGACATTGCCGGTAAAACATACCTACTGGAGTCAATGCGAGTACTCACTACCGAAGGCTTAGGGCTAGGTTTAAAGCCGTCGGTTGTGACTGCAATTGCAAAGTATCACATGACAGAGCTTGGCCGTGACGTACTTGATTCTGCGATGGATATTCAAGCCGGTAAGGCGATTCAAAATGGTCCACAAAATACCTTGGCCTCGGGTTATATCGCCCAGCCCATTGCCATTACCGTGGAAGGCGCCAACATTCTTACCCGTAACCTAATGATTTTCGGTCAAGGCGTTATGCGTTGCCATCCATATTTACAAAGTATGGTTGAGTCTATCCACTCCAATGAAAAACAAGCCGATAAAGAGTTCAACAGTATTTTACGTAAAACCGTTGGTTACAGTGTTGGCAACAGTTTACGTGCATTCAAACTCGGTTTGCTGCCTTTCACCGCTTCTGCAAATTCCAAACTTGCAGAAGTGAAACCCTATGAGCAATCTGTGCATAAACTAGCGTCAAAGTTAGCCGTCTATGCCGATTTCTCACTACTGGTACTGGGCGGAAAGTTAAAGCAAGCAGAGATGCTATCAGCCCGTTTAGGCGATGTGATGAGCTATCTCTATGCAGCAATGGCGTCTATCCGTTACTACGAGCAAAAGCTACCTGCTGAGCAGCGTGCTGATGCGGCGCCATACTTCCATTACGCAACGCGTTGGTCACTATGCCAAGCCGAAAAAGCGCTATTGGACTTTTTAGATAACTTCCCATCATCTTCTACACGTAAGTTCATGCGTCTTATTACGCTAACTTATTCACCGAAGATGCTGAAAATCAATGATGACTTGGTGCGTGAACTTGCTAAGCAAGCGCAGTTAAATACTGAGTTTAAGAAGAACCTAACCCACTTGGTTAAGCCTGTTGCGGGCGATGGTAACTACATCAATGAACAAGCCTATCTAGCCAAGATGGATTGTTTGCCACTGTTAGCTAAAGTGAAAAAAGCCATTAGAGCACGTACCTTTAAGCCCGGTATCAGGTTCTCACTAACACTCGATGCAGCACTTGAGGCCAAAGTGATCAATGACAGCGAGCACCAGCAGCTGCAGGACTATAACCTAAAGCGTGAACGTGCTATCCGCGTCGATGAGTTCGATTTTGATATGAACCTCATCGTTGATAAAGCCGATCTAAAAATCGCTAACTAGTCGTTAATTACGCCCAGTTCATCGTTAAAAAAATGGCCGTTTTGTGAAAACAAAACGGCCATTTTTATTTGTGCAGCGAATACAGCAACAAAGCTAGCTAAAAGATTAGTCCCCAAACCTGCTGGTGAATTGTAAGCCTACAACCCATACATCTTCAGCGTAGGAAACCCATTCAAGTGCCAAACCGTTATCTTGATTAAACCCATAATATAGCCCTGCACCAACTGCAAATTGTTGATCGCTGTTATCGTCAATATTGAGAGGGCCAGCTGTTTTGGTTTCTAGCCAACTGATCCCCGCTAAGCCGTAGAGTTCAAAACCTGAATCATTAAAGATAGCTGCTTGATATTGCGCAAATAGCGCCGCGCCTCTGTAGTCAATCTCAGCATTAAGGCTGCCATTTTGACTTAAATCTACTTGGCCTAACTCAACGCCACGTAATTTAAGCCACCAGTTTTCTGTAAAACCATAGCCAAGCTCAAGATTGTAAGATAGGTCGTAATCATTATCTTTATCGACTTCGATGTAAAATGTTGGTTCAAGATTTACGGCACCGACCCCCGCACCAATCGAATACTGTGCATGAGCAGGTACAACACACGCTAAAGTCACTAGCATAAAGACCGATATAGCGCTTACTGCCCTTACTTTTCTCTGCCGAGCCATAGCTAACATCAGCAATGCAATAAGACTGGCAAAATTGATAGCGCCGCCACCAGTAATCGTTTTACCATCAGGCCCATTGTTGTTGCTGATATCCTCGCCATCATTGATACCGTCATTATCAGAGTCAACATCTAAATGATCTGCTATGCCGTCATTATCAGTATCTAACATTTCTCTATCATCCCTGACTCCATTACCATCACTATCGATGCCTGAAATGACACCATTAACATCATGATCAACACCGTCATCAATGCCATCAGCATCGGCATCAAAACCTGTATAGAACGCATGTTGTGGGTTTTCATCAACATCAAGAATTCCATCGCCATCATCGTCGTCATCAGCATGGTTAGCATAACCATCACCATCGAGATCAGGTAAGCTACCGAATGCGCCAACAGCACCATCAATGATATCGACAAGCCCATCATGATCCATATCGATAGTATCGTCTAATCGTCCATCCTGATCTGCATCCATCTCAAGGGGTAAGCCGAAGTTAATTAAATCAAAGACTTCACCGTCACTCTTTAACTGAAGGAAATCAGGCTTGGTATCACTATTGGTGTCGATAAGCATCTCTATTGTGCTAATCATACTCTCAGGATCATCATTAAACCCATTGCTATCGGCATCCTCAAGCCCTGCTTCTAATACATCAGCAACACCGTCATTATCAGAATCTAAGTCAAGATGATTTGCGCTGTGATCTTGGTCAAAGTCAAGTTCTGCCAATACTTCAATCACTGCAGCTATTGATGCAAGGTTGTCATCAACGCCGTCAAAGTTAATGTCGACTCGCCCATCATCTATTTGATTATCTCCATCAACATCGGCATCGAAGAAGTCGATAATGCCGTCTTCGTCAGCATCAGCAACCCCTTTGCTTGTCGATATCGAGCTGCTCGAAGCTGAACTTATGCCAGATTTGGCGTTTGGTTTGACGTTTGAGCTACTACTTTCAGTTGCTAATAATATGGAGACAGAAAACTCAGTAGCATCGCTAATACCATCATTATCAGAATCAGCATCATTGGCGTCATTCATTCCATCGCCGTCGGTATCGACATCACTCTCAACCAGATTAGGTATACCATCACCATCGCTGTCTTGCCCCAGAAGAATGAGTGCGATTAACGCTTCAATTTCCGCGACCTCATCAACATCAGCAGCAGAGTAATTAGCCACTGCATTATTGAGCAGAGCCAAAATACTCTCTAGCTGCTCTAATGTTGCATTACTGACTCCGGCATCAAGATAAACCTGAGCAAGTAAATCTGCAGTGTCACCATCTAACTCTGCAAAATCACTAATGAGTGAAAGTGCATGTTCAGGAATAGTCTTCACCATTGCCGTTATCTCTGATGAGACAGTCTCAGTTCTACCCGCATCATCGATATAAGTCGCTATAACCGAGATAGCTTTACCCGCCTCTTCACTCGTCAACACATAGAAATCATCCCCAGAGCCAATACTCATGCTTTGCTCATTCACATGACTGAACCATTGATAGTTTGCAGCGGGCTCGGTTATGCCATCAATATCATCAATCACGGCTGTAATGGTTTGCTCAACAACTTTATAGCCATCAATGCGCACACTACCCGGACTGTTAGTTGGATAGGCGAAGTTAGTTGATTGCAGGTTACCGTTTTCAGCACTGTCTGCAACGACATCGGCAGGTAACTGAACCAAGACATCTTGACCGACAGATGTCACAGCGCCTTTGAGTACATATCTATCTTCTTCCCCCGTTAAACTTAACGCTACGCCGTTCTCAATTTGAAAGTCCTCTAACGTCAACCCAGTGATTTGCTCTGTAAAGAGCAACTCTAAAGCAAACTCTTCACGCTCCTCCATTGCCATCAGCGACAAGGTCACTTCAGGTTTAACACTATCGAAATTAACCTTGAACAATTCCGACGCTAGGCTAAATCGGCCACTCTTATCGGCCGCGGCACTCTCTCTAATTAATAGTGACACCTCTCCTTGTTCGATAGGGGTCACTAGAACGCTATAGCTAAGCCCCTCACCGCTCCACTGAGATAAGGTCGCATTGGTCTGCTCAATACCGGAGATGTCAAAGCCTGCAACCTCCTCACTGAAGCGCAAATTAGCGGTAAATGCACTATTGATGTCTCCCGTAGCTCCGTTAATTACAACGGTTGGCGGCGTATCATCATAAATAATGCTGAGTTGCTCAGCGGCAGTATTGCCGTTACTGGCAGAGTCCACAGCGGCATCTGCAGCCACATCAACCGTGACATTGCCTGCGGCTGTCGGGGTGATGGTTGCACTATAACTTGCACCTGAGCCACTGAAGCTAGTGACCGATGCATTGCTTGCCGCAATATCGGAAGCGTCAAAACCAGTAACCGACTCACTAAAGCTGAAGCTTGCGGTAAAGGCAGCATTGATATCACCGCTGGCACCTGAAATAGTCACACTTGGCTGGCTGGCATCATAAGTCGCGATTAACTGCGCCGCGGCGGTATTGCCGTTATTGGCCGAATCCATTGCAACGTTTGCTGCCACATCTACTGTGACGCTACCTGCAACAGTAGGAGTAATGGTTGCGCTATAACTTGCGCCGCTACCACTGAAGTTAGTGACCGATGCGTTGGATACCGAAATATCACCAATTGCAAAACCAGTAACCACTTCACTAAAGCTGAAGCTTGCGGTAAAGGCGGCATTGATATCACCCGAAGCGCCGCTAATGGTGACACTTGGCTGACTGGCATCATAGGTCACGGTTAACTGCACCGCCGCGGTATTGCCGTTATTTGCCGAGTCCACTGCAGTATCTGCAGCAACATCCACCGTCACATTGCCTGCGGCAGTCGGCGTAATGGTTGCGCTATAACTTGCGCCACTACCACTGAAGTTAGTGACCGATGCATTGCTAGCTGCAATATCACCAATTGCAAAACCTGTAACCGATTCACTGAAGCTGAAGCTCGCGGTAAAGGCGGCATTGATATTACCCGAAGCACCAGTGATCGTAAGACTTGGTCGGCTGGCATCATAAGTCGCCGTTAACTGCGCCGCCGCGGTATTACCGTTATTGGCCGAGTCGATTGCTACGTTTGCGGCCACATCCACTGTCACGCTACCTGCAGCAGTAGGGGTAATGGTTGCGCTATAACTTGCGCCGCTACCACTGAAGTTAGTGACAGATGCATTGGATAGCGAAATATCACCAATCGCAAAACCAGTAACCGATTCACTGAAGCTGAATGTTGCGCTAAAGGCGGCATTGATATCACCGCTGGCACCGCTAATGGTGACGCTTGGTCGGCTGGCATCATAAGTCGCCGTTAACTGCGCCGCCGCGGTATTACCGTTATTGGCCGAGTCGATTGCTACGTTTGCGGCCACATCCACTGTCACGCTACCTGCA
>NZ_JAKIKR010000060.1 GCF_023284025.1 Shewanella abyssi
TGTAAGCGCTTACACAAACCTAGGGGAATTCGTTACCAAGGTCAACATAAATTCACCGTTGATTAACATTCCTGTAACCATGGTTGTTTTTCATTAGTTAACTATCCATGTGTAGCAAGGGCTGCAGCTAAAAATGAGTGCTTAGGAATATTATTATGAGGAACGCAAATAGTGGCGTTAATATGCTTTGAAGATAATGAGAAAATGCTCAACTGGAAATAGTTAGCTATCTACTATAAACCGATGTTTAATTGGATAATAAACCCAGTTAAATGTTCATCAGTGGTTTATCAGGCTTCTATGTTGCACGTTTATAGTAATTACAAAATGACTAACCGCTATTTTTACAGCCGCTAATGGATAAATATTGAAATAAAATTAGTGTAAGCGCATTCACTTCTATTTGTTTTTACCTACACCGATGCTGCCTAAATGTTAATTAAAGTCGCATTTCTGACATTGGGGAGAGGTAGTGCCAAAGGATTTTAGCCGTTGAGTCACCTTGCTCTATTGGGCGTTATACCCATCCATCAGAATCCTAAATCTTGCATCTTCAGGTCGGATAGTTATAAATAGCTCGCAATAAAAAAGACGGTTAAAGAGTGACTCTTTACCGTCTTTATTTAGCCATTGGCTCAAGTGATTAGTTAACGTTAAGAGCTAGCCATGAGAAATGATTGAATCTCTCTTAATTAATTTAGGTTCAAATACGTTTTTAACCTCAAGTTCAGGCTTCTTAAAGGTATTTTTCAATATCCATCTAGCAGCCATTTGCCCCATCTGTTTCACTGGGTAATCTATAGTTGACAATTTAGGGTGAATATATTGCGCTAAAATGATGTTATCAAAGCCAATAATGGATAGGTCCCTTGGGATTAAGACGTTCTTTTCTCGCGCTAAATTCATCGCACCAGCAGCCATTTCATCGTTAGCACAGACTAAAGCGCTAAAGGGAAAATTGCTCTCTAATAAATACGCTAACCCGTCGCTCCCGCCTCCTTCCTGGTAGTCACCTTCATAAGTTAACTTAGGGTTATAAGTGATATTGAACTCTTTCAAGGCCCTTTGATGGCCTTGTAGACGATCGCTGGCATCCATTTTCCAGTTGGGACCCGATATGTAAGCTATCTCTTGATGGCCTTGGTCAATCATCTCTTTGGCAGCAATATAGCCGCCAAGCTCATTATTGAGACTAATGCAGTTATTAGCGATGGAAGGAATAAAGCGGTTAATGAGTACAATCGGCACCTCTTTTTCCACAAGATCGATAAGATAATCGTCAGACACTGCTTCCACATGCAAGATTAATGCGTCGCAGCGACGGCTGATAAGAAACTCAATACCCTCTTTCTCTAACGCTTCTTCACTATGACCCGCCGCAATGATGGCGTGTTTCTGCGCCACTCTAAGCTCCGCTTCAATACCGCTAAGCATTGAACCATAGAAGGGGCCGTGCAGTTCGGAGACCAAGATCCCAACGCTATTTGAACGATTGGAAGCCAGTGACTGTGCAATGGCATTAGGCCGATAGCCTAAATGATCCATTGCATCTTGCACTTTTTTCAGTGTCTTCTCACTCACTTTAGCGTTCTTGTTCATCACTCTCGATACTGTCGCGAGTGAGACACCAGCCAGTATTGACACATCGTAAATCGTCGCCATATATTCCCTCTAAAACGCCTAACTACCTAGATATCTAAATTGATATTACGCGTTAGCAGCATTTAATTCACTTTGAATTTGCTCAACTTTCTTATCGTCCAAGATATACCACTTCATCACTGCTGCAACAATTAAACCGCCAATTGCAGGATATAGTGTGAATGACAATAAAATGCCTGATTTTGTTGCTTCACTTTGTTCAACATCGGCTTGGTAGCCGTAATAGGCTAATGCCCATCCTGCCAGTGCGCCACCGAGGGCGACGCCCAATTTGATGAAGAATATGATGGTTGAATAAACCATGCCTGTTATGCGAACCCCGGTTTTCCATTGACCGTAATCTATCGCATCCGCCATTTTAGCCCATAGTAATGGTGTCGCCATATCAAGGAAAAACTTCCATAAGAAGAAAGCGACAAAAGCTAAAGTAACCTGTTCGGCTGCGATAAAGTAGCTTAGTACACAGATAGTCGCAGCAATGATCTGCAAGCTAATATAGGCCTTGATCTTACACACCTTTTTAGCCAGAACCTGTGCAAGCGCACAACCAAGCATACTGCCGACCATGCCGGTTGTCATAAAGGCAGTAATCAAATCCTCTCTCATTAGGAAGTATTTAACGTAGTAGACGGCGAGGGTGAATTTGAGTACTTGCCCCGTTAACAGGAAACATCCCGCGATACAAAGAATGCGAGCCTGGTCATTTCCCCATAGGTGTTTTACGCCAACCCAGAAATGAGTCTTCTGCTGCGCAGGTGTCGAAATCCGCTCTTTTGTACCCAAAAAGCACAAAATAAACAGCACTACCCCAAAAATACTCATGGCAGCCATTGTCAGTTGATAGCCTTTTGCGGTATCGCCATTACCAAACCATTCAACTAAAGGCAGAGTGCAAGACGCGACTATGACCCCACCGAGCATTGCAAAGACAAATCGATAAGATTGCACTGACACTCGCTCTGAAGGCTTAGCGGTGAGTACGCCGCCCAAAGCACAATAGGGAATATTAATGGCGGTATAGACCATCATTAATAACGTATAGGTGACAAAAGCAAAAATAAGCTTATTAGAATCACTTAAATCTGGCGTTGTAAAAGCCAGCACACTGATGAGTCCGAAAGGCAGTGCTAGCCAGAGTAAGTAAGGGCGAAACTGCCCCCAACGGGTGCGTGTTCTATCGGCGAGAGAGCCCATTAATGGATCTGTTATGGCATCGAACACCCGCACAACCAAAAACAATGTGCCCACTGCCGCAGGTGATAAGCCCACTACATCGGTATAGAAGATCAGGAGAAACATCATTACGGTTTGGAAAATGATGTTACTGGCGGTATCACCTAAACCATAGGCAATTTTTTCTTTTACTTTAAGCATCTTAGCCTCACTGTTTTTATTTTTATTCTTATTTTATTGCTGCTTAACTTAAATTGCTGCACATTAATTGAATGTGGCAAGCAAGTTAGAGAACATAAGCTTTTTGAGTCTGGTTTTAAAGCCTGTTATGAGCGTATCGAGATAAAATCTCGATACGCTTTACCACTATTTTTAAGCGTACGCAGCTGGGTTTGGTAGTCGACATAAACGATACCAAAGCGCTTTAAGTAGCCTTCTGCCCACTCAAAGTTATCCATTAAGCTCCAAGCGAAATAGCCCTTAATGTTCACGCCGGCTTCAATGGCATCGTTTACCGCATTGAGATGCTGGTGGTAATACTGGATGCGGTCTTCATCATTAACCGCAGCGTTAGTCATTTTGTCGTCCATCGCTGCGCCGTTCTCGGTAATGTAAAGAGGTGGTAGCTGATACATATCATTTAACGACACTAACAACTCAGTCAAGGCTTTAGGATAGATCTCCCAGCCAATATCGGTGTGCGGTACGTCTGGCACTTCTATTTGCTCAAATTGATGATAAGCACAGGCTTGGTAAACGGCTCGGGTATAGAAGTTAACCCCCATGAAATCGAGTGGCTGGGCAATGATCTCCATATCACCGTCGAGAATGTTGGGTCGCTCTATGTCTGGTAGAGTTTCAATTATATCTGGATAGCATTTATCAAATAGCGGCTTTATATACCACTGATTAAAATGAGCATCGGCAATGCGACTAGCATTTCTGTCCGCTGGAGAGTCACTGGCTGGGTAGCAAGGAGTGAAGTTGAGCACAATACCGTTTAACGCATCGGGGCAGTTTTTTTGCAATACTTGCATGGCTAAACCATGAGCTAGTAGCAGGTGATGCGCCGCTTTTTTACCAAACTCTCGACCCTTAATACCTGGAGCATGAATACCCGCTTCATAACCTAAATAGGCGCTACAAAATGGCTCATTGAGTGTGGCGTAGGAGATCACTCTATTGCCCAAAGCTTTAGATATTAAGTCAGCATAGTCGCGAAATTTATAAGCTGTGTCTCGATTTAGCCAACCGCCTTTATCTTCTAAATGCTGTGGCAAGTCCCAGTGATATAAGGTCACATAGGGCTTGATCCCTTTTTCAATCAGCTTATCGAGTAAACCTATATAGAAGTCTACTCCTTGTTGATTAAGCTCGCCCTCGGCATTGATGACCCTAGGCCAAGAGATGGAAAAACGATAAGCATCAACATTTAGAGAGTCAATAAGATCTACATCTTGTTGCCACAAACTGATGTGATCACAAGCGACTGAGCCGTCTGAATTGTCACGAATTTTATTAGGTGTTTGACAAAAAGTGTCCCAAATACAGGGAAGGCGAGAGTCAATACCACCCTCTATTTGAAATGAGGCCGTGGCAACTCCAAATATAAAGTCACTCTTTTGCATTATTGAATTGAGAGGGAGAGAAATCTTCATGGTGATGTTAGCCATTTCCTAATAGTGATAAAAAATACACAGCGCAATCATCAATATTATTAGTAAGTAGTTCGGTATCTTTTACGCACTAATAGCATGATTGAACCTTCCAAATCATTACCGTAATTCACTGTTAGTCGACATAGAGCAAGATTTCAGGCGAAGAAAATTGCATTATCAACAAGTACATTACCAATGAAAGCGCTCACATCCGGTGTTAATATTTCTGTTGATCTTGGTTGTGAATATGTTATAAATGAAAGCGCTTACATCGAGACTAGAGCCTAACCGGAAAAAGGTCAACACATTTGTTTAACATAGTTGTGATGATGTAACGGTGAAGCAAGCGATTAACTTTTGAACCGTGGCTAAAGCTTTGCTTTATTGAGCAGATGAAATTGCGGTGCATTGACTATAAGAGATATGAGATTAATAAGGGGTGGATATGGCTAGCTCGCCAATAGTGTCAGATAACAATAACTTAAAAGCATCTAGTGGAGCTGAAAAGCACACGTTTGCATTAGTATCGCTAACATCGTTGTTTTTTATGTGGGGATTCATTACCTGCTTGAATGATATTTTGATCCCTCATTTGAAAGCTGTTTTCTCGCTGACTTACACTGAAGCAATGTTGATTCAATTCTGTTTTTTCGGTGCCTATTTTCTGGTCTCTATGCCTGCTGGCCAGTTGGTTAAAAAAATAGGTTATCAACGCGGTATAGTCACGGGGTTAGTGATTGCCAGTATTGGTTGCGCGCTGTTTTATCCAGCGGCTGATCAAGCGGTATATGGTCTGTTTTTGGGGGCATTGTTTGTACTCGCATCGGGTATTACTATTTTACAGGTTGCAGCGAACCCCTATGTGAATGCATTGGGCACAGCTGAAACCGCCTCTAGTCGTTTGAATTTAACCCAAGCATTCAATGCGCTAGGTACCACAGTAGCGCCTTATTTTGGTGCGGTGCTTATTCTATCAGTCGCGTCTGGTGCTGTTAGCGAGCTAACGCAGGCACAAGCTGAAGCTGAACAAGTGAAACTTCCTTACTTGATATTGTCGGCCATGCTCGCAATGCTAGCTGTTATTTTTTCACAACTTAAACTACCGGTTATAAAAGGCCATTCAAGCACCCGTTCAGATGGTAAAGCGGTTGAGTTCTTAGGTAAAACGAGCGCGATTGAGCATCGCCATTTGGCACTGGGCGCATTAGGCATTTTTGTCTATGTCGGCGCTGAGGTGTCTATTGGTAGTTTCCTCGTGAGCTTTTTAGGCGAAGCGAATATCGCGGGTCTGCAAGAGGTGGATGCGGCTAAGTACATCACTTATTACTGGGGCGGCGCCATGATAGGGCGTTTTGTCGGCTCGGCTATTATGCAAAAAATTCCGCCAGGGAAAGTGCTGGCCTTTAATGCGACTATGGCTGCCTTGTTAGTGTGCGTGGCGATAGTGAGTTCGGGTCCAGTGGCTATGTTTGCTATTTTGGCCGTCGGGTTATTTAACTCAATCATGTTCCCAACGATATTTAGCTTAGCACTGCAAAATCTAGGGCCGCACACATCTCAAGGCTCTGGCTGGCTATGTCTCGCCATTGTTGGTGGTGCGATTTTACCTCTAGCGCAAGGCATATTAGCGGATAGCATAGGTATTCAACTGGCATTTTTCCTACCGGTACTGTGCTATGGCTATATTTTGTTCTATGGTCTTAAAGGGAGCCGTGTTGAACAGGTTTCTAGCAGGAAGCAGGCGTGATGGAATGTTTGATGATGAAAACTCAGTTAACTATCCATATACGGTCATATAAAGGGAATTAAATAATGACGAACAATAAGTTAAACCAGCAACGAACTGTATCGATAGCGATTAAACCCACGACTACCTTGCTGGCGGCAGCATTGATGATTACCGGTATTAGCGCCTGCTCACTTAAAGGCGCTAAGCCAGTTGAGCAGCGTGATGCCGCGGTGGTATGGCCGAAGCTGCAACTTGAAGTCAAGCCTCAAGCAGAGATGGAAAAGACGATTGCCAGCATGGTCAGTGAGATGACATTAGCGCAAAAAGTCGCGCAAATGATCCAACCTGAAATCCGTGACATTACTGTGGAAGATATGCGCACTTATGGCTTTGGCTCCTATCTTAATGGGGGCGGCGCATTTCCTAATGATGATAAGCATGCCACACCTGCTGATTGGATTGCGTTAGCGGAAGCTATGTACCAAGCATCGGTAGATGACTCTATCGATGGTTCAACCATTCCAACGATGTGGGGCACCGATGCGGTTCATGGCCATAACAACGTCATCGGCGCGACACTCTTCCCGCACAATATTGGATTAGGCGCTGCCAACAACCCTCAACTCATTGAACAGATCGCCGCGATTACCGCCAAAGAGGTGATGGTGACTGGTATCGATTGGGTATTCGCTCCGACTGTTGCCGTAGTGCGTGATGATCGATGGGGCCGCACTTATGAGGGCTATTCTGAAGATCCCGAAATTGTTAGCGCCTATGCCGCGTCAATCGTGAAAGGCTTACAAGGTTCAGCCGAACAAGACTTTTTGGGTGACGAAAGGGTGATATCAACCGTCAAACATTTTTTAGGGGATGGTGGCACGGTTGGCGGTATCGACCAAGGTGATAATATTGCGACAGAACAAGTGCTATTTGATATTCATGCCCAAGGTTATGTTAGTGGATTAACCGCAGGCGC
This sequence comes from Shewanella abyssi, assembly GCF_023284025.1. Classification (GTDB taxonomy): domain Bacteria; phylum Pseudomonadota; class Gammaproteobacteria; order Enterobacterales; family Shewanellaceae; genus Shewanella; species Shewanella abyssi. The sequence continues at coordinate 7,199 of NZ_JAKIKR010000060.1, forward strand.
CCAAACTGTGATGGCATCTTTTAATAGTTGGCATGGTGTTAAGAATCACGGTAATAAATACTTATTAACGGATGTATTGAAAGATCGGATGGGTTTCGATGGCTTTGTTGTTGGCGACTGGAATGGTCACGGCCAAATTGCGGGTTGCAGTAATGACAGTTGCCCACAAGCAGCCAATGCCGGGCTAGATGTTTATATGGTACCGACGCCAGTATGGAAACCACTTTTTGAAAACACCATTGCACAGGTTAATAGCGGCGAAATACCCATGTCGCGCATTGATGATGCGGTGACGCGCGTGCTTAGAGTGAAGATGCGGGCTGGCTTGTTTGATAAACCAAGTCCGGCACAGCGAACATTATCGGGTAAAACTGAGTTAATCGGCGCTAAGGCACATCGCGACGTTGCGAAGCAAGCAGTAAGAGAGTCACTGGTGATGCTAAAGAACAATGGCAATCTATTGCCATTAGCACCAAACCAAGTGGTATTAGTGGCAGGGGATGCGGCGGATAACATTGGTAAGCAATCGGGTGGTTGGACGATTACTTGGCAAGGCACCAATAATACCAATGCAGACTTCCCTGGTGGCAGTTCAATATATGATGGCATTCAGTCACAGGTATCAAAAGCGGGTGGTAAAACGATGCTAAGTCCTACGGGCGATTTTGCGATTAAGCCAGATGTCGCGATTGTCGTTTTTGGTGAGGAGCCCTATGCAGAAGGTAATGGCGATATTGATAACTTAGAGTATCAACGCGGTAATAAGCGAGACTTGGCACTACTGCAAAAGCTCAAGGCGCAAGGTATACCTGTGGTGGCCATTTTTATCAGCGGCAGACCAATGTGGGTAAATGCAGAGTTAAATGCGGCCGATGCCTTTGTCGCGGCTTGGTTACCAGGCAGTGAAGGCGCTGGGGTTGCCGAAGTGTTGTTTAGCCATGCCGATGCCCAGACGCAGTTCGATATGAGCGGTAAGTTGTCATTTTCTTGGCCAAACAGTCCGGCACAAACGGCAGTAAACCGCTTTGATGATGATTATCAACCGCTTTTTCCCTACGGTTTTGGCTTGAGTTACGCTGATGAAACGGTACTTGAAACCTTGAGCGAAGTCGCTGCTGCTAACAATGATGAATCTCAATCCGTCGCTATTTTTACCCGTTCGGTACAAGCACCGTGGGTGATGTCAATTGGCAGCGACAACGAACAACTCCCAGTGACCAGTAGCGTTTTACAAGGTGAGACCGTGTATTTACGCACTGTTGATAAAGTGGTTCAGGAAGATGCAAGACGCGTCGAATTTAATGGTGAAGCTCTTGGTTATATTAATTTCAGAAGTAATTTCCCAAGAGATTTGAGAGCCGTCGTTGAGTCTAACGCTGTCCTCTCTTTTGCCCTAAAAGTGGATAGTGATATTAGTGATGAGGTTTATATTGCCATGGGTTGTGATACCGATTGTGGCAAGCCATTAAATATTACTGACGCATTAGTCCCATTACCAAAAAGTCAGTGGCAGACTGTCAGCATTGAGCTTAAATGTTTCAGTGATTCAGGGGTCGATTTTGCCAAAATTAACTCGCCATTCTCATTGTCTACAGCTGGCCCATTAACGGTGAGCATCGCCGACATAGAAATGAAACCGCTTGAAGATAATGAGCAAGCAACGATTCAATGCCAGTAGTGTACGCTTTGTTTGCAAGTTGAAATGCGAATTCATGGACATTATATTGCGGTAGAGAGTGGCTTAGTCTCTTTTAGACCTAGATTGAGCAATTGGTTATTAAATTTTGTTTTGGGTCGGTGGCATAATGGCGAGCAGAGCATATTAATCATAAGAGAGAGAACACCTTGAGTCGGATTGATACACAAACGTCAGTAAGACAACGAAACAGTAAAGTCGAGGCTTTCAACCCTGTTTGGTTGGAGTCGATAGTCGATATTGCTGTCGCTGCTGGCGATGCGATTATGACCATTTATGCAACCGGTGACTTTGCGGTTGAGATCAAAACGGATGATAGCCCAGTCACCGCAGCAGACCTAGCAAGCCATAACGTTATTGCGGCGGCACTTGCTAAGCTAACGCCAAATATTCCAGTGATGTCTGAAGAGTCAACGACAGTAACATGGGATGAAAGAAAACAATGGCAGTCGTACTGGTTGATAGACCCCCTTGATGGCACCAAAGAGTTTATCAAGCGCAATGGTGAGTTTACCGTTAACATTGCCTTCATTCATCGAGGGCGAGCGATAGCCGGCGTTGTTTACGCTCCCGTTTTAGATAAATGCTATTTCGGCAACCATGGTGCAGGGGCTTGGTTGAAGCAAGCGGGCACACAACGGCCACTGACTAAGATGGCAGCGAATAAACAAGCGCTGCCAAGAGTGGTAGGCAGTCGTTCTCATATTAGCCCAGGGTTACAGACTTATTTAAAGGCGCTGGGTGAGCATGAGATGAAGAGTGTAGGAAGTTCACTCAAATTCTGCTTATTGGCTGAAGGTGAAGCTGATATTTATCCTCGACTTGGCCTGACGAGTGAGTGGGATACCGCTGCAGCGCAAGCTGTACTGGAAAGTGCTGGTGGCAAAGTGCTGCAATATGGCAGTGACAAAGCACTGGGTTACAATCAAAAATCAGACATTTTAAATCCATATTTTATTGCTTATGCACCGCATTGGGAATAACCATAGCGTTTAAATGACACCGTGTATTAGTACCTTGTGTCTCAATATTATAATTAGAATAATGATCACTACGATTAAGGGAGAGGGATAAATGTTGCGGATTGGCATCGATCTAGGTGGGACAAAAATAGAGTTGGTTGCACTGAGTGGCGAAGGTGAAGAGCTTTTTCGTAAACGTATACCCACGCCAAAAGAGTATGTGGCGACCTTAGATGCCATAGAGGCTTTAGTGAATGAAGCTGAGTCTTACCTTGGTAAAAAAGGCACTGTTGGCGTCGGGATCCCTGGTGTGGTATCGCCTTATTCTGGTTTAGTTAAAAATGCCAATTCAACTTGGATAAATGATCATCCGCTGGATATTGATTTAGGTAAGCGTCTCGACCGAGAAGTGCGAGTGGCTAATGACGCAAACTGCTTTGCAGTGTCTGAAGCGGTTGATGGTGCTGCTGCAGGTAAAGGCGTTGTTTTTGGCGTTATCATTGGTACTGGTTGTGGTGCTGGAGTGGCTATCAACGGCAGAGTACATGCTGGCGGTAATGGTATCGGTGGCGAGTGGGGACATAACCCTCTGCCATGGATGAATGCCGATGAGTTTAATTCAACAAGTTGTTTTTGTGGTAATCAAAACTGTATTGAAACCTTCATTTCAGGCACTGGTTTTGTACGTGACTATAAGCAAGCGGGTGGCAATGCGGTGAGCGGGATTGAAATCGCCGCAAGAGTGGAGACCGGAGAGCGACTTGCAAAAGAGACGTTTGATCGATACATCGATAGGCTAGCGCGTTCACTTGCACACGTGATTAATATCTTAGATCCCGATGTTATCGTCCTTGGTGGCGGCGTCTCTAACATTGACGCTATCTACCCATTGCTGCCAAATATCTTACCTAAATACGTGCTTGGTGGTGAATGCCGTACCCCGGTTGTACAAAATATGTATGGTGGCTCCTCTGGCGTTCGCGGCGCCGCTTGGCTTTGGAGTAAGCACGAAACTTAAGGTCTTCGATTCTCTAGTGATTGAGAGCAATCGTTAAGCTTAGCATGTAAAAAACATGCTAAGCTTGCTGTTCTATTCATCTTTTTTTCTGGTTCTTATTTGATGTTTTGGTTAAAAAAGATTGTTTCCCAGCTATTTATGCCAGTCCCGTTAACGATCATTATCATTGTGCTGGCCTACCTTGTTATCCGTAATCGAAAGATGGCAAGAAGTCTCCTTGCCATCACCGCCGGCATGCTTATTGTCTTGTGCAGCGGTCTCGGCAGTAATGCACTACTCGCTCCACTTGAAGACCAATATTTAGTTAATAACCAGCCTATGGGAAAAAGCTGCTTAGTGATGGTGCTAGGGAGTGGCCATGATGAGGCAGAGAACCATTCAGCGGTGCAGCAGTTATCCAATACGGCTTTGGTACGTTTAAGTGAAGGGATAAGACAATTATCATTAGGTGACGGCTGCAAATTAGTGGTCAGCGGTTGGAGCGGTGGGATGAACCAGCGAGCACATGCCGATGTCATGTTTGATGCCGCGGTTGAACTCGGCGTTAACCCAAATTCGATTATTAAGTTCCCGCTTGCTAAAGACACCATCGAGGAAGCACAATATATGCAGTGGGAAGTAATGGATGCGCCATTTAGGTTGGTGACTTCTGCGAGCCATATGCCGCGCGCCATGGCGATATTTGAAAATGCTGGGCTCAATGTTACTGCAGCACCAACAGATTTCGCCCAAAGAAAAACTTACTGGTGGTATTTTGATGGGCAAAGTTTGTTATCGTCACAGCGCGCTATCCACGAATACCTTGGATTGGCTTGGTTTAAACTAAAGCATGCAAATTAAGTCATGATTTATATCCATCCCACTGAATCCTGTATCTTCAGGTAGGATGGGTATAAGTACTCTACTCTCTTGTATTATAACCTGAATTTATCGCCTGAACCTCTTAATTAATCAACTTATAGCAGACACCACCTTGGAACAATTGCACATAGAACCTCTCCTGATAAAACCCATCAACAAACGCAACGGATTAACCCTTACTTTTGCAGGGATCACTGGACTCATCACTGGAATAGCCCTCTTTCTCAACGGCAGTCACCTCTTTGCACCTGGGATTGTTTGTTTTGGTTTCGGTGCTATTTCAGCGGTGCTTGGTGTTTCTAAATTGCTTGAGCCGGAAGTGACGTTAAGTATCGATACTGACGGGATCCGCTATTTCCATCGGCGTGGTGAGGTTAAAATAGCATGGGGGAATATCCAAAGATTTGATCAACCTAGGGTGACTCAAGGGGTGGAAACACTGACTTTGCCCTATATTGGGATAAAACTGAGATTAATTGGCCCAATCTTAGAGTGCATCTCATTGCGCTTAGCTATTGGGTTGCTGACCGAGCAAAGACCACTTTTGATGACGGCGTCGGCGCAAGATGAAGATCTCTCGACGTTGGAAAACCAAATGAGTGAAGAGTTTACCCCTTTTATAGAAGACGATAACCGCTATAAAGGCGTATTGGCGATGTTTGGTCATCGATGCCGCATATTAGGCAGCCATTTAGGTTTTCACCTGTATATTGCTACCGATGCATTAGATAGGCCTGCTGATGAGTTTATTGCACTCATGCGTGAGTATCATAGGTTGGCACTGTTACTAGAGAGCTAACTAAAACTAAGTTTATAAAAGTTAGACTGTTTTATAAACTTAGCTCTTTGCGGATCATTAGTTTGCTGATAATTGCGCTTCTTCAATCTGTACTGGTTTAGCGGCCTCTTGCTTGTCTTTTGAAGATGCCGGCAAGAAGGCGATATCATCACGAATGCGCATACCGATAAATTGCCCGCCTTCAAAAATCTCCATCGATTGACAAGTCACTTCACCGTCAACAACTCCGGTACTGGTTATATTGAGCTTATTGCAGTTTAATTTACCGCGAAATGTGCCAGAGACACGTAGCTCTTGGCAGTTCAATACACCATCGATAAGGCCATCTTGCTCAATGGTAATGCTACTGGTGGATTGGATATAGCCATAAAGCTCACCGGAGACTAATGCCTCGGCGCTGAATTCGCTCTCTCCGGTTAGCTTGCTTCCTTGGGCGATAAAAGTGAGCCCACCGCTTCTTTTTCTGTTAAACATAAATGCGTCGCTGTTAATCAAGGTCGCTTGATGTTACCTGAAAAAGCACAATAAAAAACCACTTATATTTTGGCTCAATAGTGCAGGATGTCGCGGGCTTTAGCCTTGATAGGTTTACAGAATGGATGAGCAGCAATGTTAACGTGAAAAATATTTACGTTAATCAGTGTGTAATAAATATTTACTTAGCGTTTAATTAATATTGCATTCGATGGACAAGGCGCAACGCATGCGCCGCAGCCGGTGCAAGCATCTACATCAATGTGTGGTTGAGGAGCTTTGCCAATTGCCATGGTAAAGCTGATGGCACTTTCATCGCAGGCATCCTTACAGCTTTGACACCATATACCTTGGTAGGCCATACAGCTGTCTTGTATTGCGGCAGTTATCGCCCAAGGTGCCTCCGTTGTTGCGGTAAACAGAGGTTCAGGGCAAATATCTACACAACGCTGACAGAAAGTACATTCATCGATGTTAAAATTGACTTCAGGGAAACCACCGTCGCCTTTGATGATGATGTTGGTTTCACAGGCCTGAATACACTTATTACAACGGGTGCATTCATCGGTGAACTCTATGTCTTTCTTCACCCAAGGAAGATGGACAGTATCATGTTTCTTGCGACTAAAAAGACGACGTCGACTTTGATTGATACTGCTCATCAGTAGTACTCTCGGTTGTGTAAGTTACTGTTTAGATTGGCCTAACGTATTATTCGCTCTAGCTACTGTAACCATTAGGGTTACTTGACTGCCAATGCCAGCTACTTTGCGCCATGTCATCAATATTATGTGTCGCTTGCCACTTTAGCTCTGTTTGCGCTTTTTGTGGATTAGCATAACAAGCGGCAATATCACCTGGGCGTCTTGCTACCAATTGATATTTTATGGTGGTGTTACTGGCTTTTTCAAACGCTTTAACCATCTCCAACACGCTATAGCCCTGACCCGTGCCTAGGTTATAAGTCACTAAACCTGGCTTAGTGCGGAGTTTATCAAGTGCTCTCAAATGGCCAATGGCTAAGTCAACGACGTGGATGTAATCGCGCACCCCTGTGCCATCAACGGTATCGTAATCATTGCCGAACACACTCAATTGCTCTCGTTTACCGACTGCGACTTGGGAAATAAACGGCATCAGGTTATTGGGAATATCATTTGGATCTTCACCGATCAGGCCACTATCGTGAGCACCAACTGGGTTGAAGTACCTTAGACGAGCAATATTCCAACTCGGATCGGAATGATGTAAGTCAGCCAGCACATTTTCAACCATTAACTTAGATTGCCCGTATGGGTTTGTTGCGCCCGTTGGGAAATCTTCAGTGATCGGTAGCGATGCGGGATCGCCATAAACCGTTGCTGAAGAGCTGAACACTAAGTTTCTAACGTTAAACTCGTCCATCACTTGGCACAATATAATGGTGCCAGTAACGTTGTTTTCATAATAACGAAGCGGTTGCTCTACTGACTCTCCAACCGCTTTAAGGCCTGCAAAATGAATAACAGACTCAATATCATGATCGGTAAACAGCTTTTGCAGAAAAGGTTTATTGAGAATATCGCCTTGATAAAAGGTCACTGACTTACCGGTGATTTTCTCGACGCGCTCTAATGCGGTGACACTCGAATTACTTAGATTATCGAGGATCACGACATCACTGCCACTATTTAGCAGTTCAACCACCGTATGTGTGCCAATGTAACCTGCACCACCTGTTACCAAAATTGTCATTTCAATATCCTATACCGCTAGGCTTTTTTACTAAATGAGAAGAATAAATATTAAAGATTTTTTGCTATGTCTTTTATATATTGAGCAAACTCTGGGCCAATATCTTTATGGCGCAAGGCATGCTCTACATTGGCTTGCATATAGCCCAATTTGTTACCGCAGTCGTGACTTTTACCTTGCATGTAATAGGCATTAACCGGTTGATTTTCCATTAACATGGCAATCGCATCGGTTAATTGGATTTCATCGCCGGCCCCAGCTGGAGTCTTTGCTAGGTATTTCCAAATGTCAGCTGGCAGCACGTAACGGCCAACCACACCTAAGTTAGACGGGGCGTCATCAATGTCTGGTTTTTCAACTAACTGGGTAAGCGGCACTGATTGACCTGGTTTTAGCTCTTGGCCACCAATATCAGCAATACCGTATTGATCGACTTGATCGTGAGGCACGCCTTCTACCATGATCTGCCCAATTTCGGTTTCGTCATATAGCTCGACCATTTGCGCCAAATTGTCTTTCGCTAAATTACTGCTGGCATCATCGACAATAACATCAGGCAGTAACACCGCAAAAGGGGCATCACCAACAATCGTCTTAGCACAAAGAATGGCATGACCTAACCCCTTTGCTTGGGCCTGACGCACACTGATGATGGTCACGTCTTTTGGACAAATGGATTGCACTTCTGCCAGTAACTGTCTTTTCACTCGACGCTCAAGATGCGCTTCAAGCTCAAAACTGGTGTCGAAATGGTTTTCAACTGAATTCTTACTGGCATGGGTTACCAGTACAATCTCTTTAATACCGGCCGCTATCGCTTCTTTGACAACATACTGGATAAGGGGTTTATCCACAACGGGCAGCATCTCTTTAGGCATCGCTTTTGTTGCTGGTAACATCCGTGTACCAAGACCTGCGACCGGGATCACTGCTTTCAAAATCTTATGTTGTTTCATTGTATTCCTACTTTTCCTATCAATGGATTAGCGCTTCATTACTATTCTATACTGAATCTTTATCATCTGTGCTGTGATTTTACTGAAGCCAATTGATATTTATTGTATTTGGTGATTGTAAGGCGATATTTTGCCCATTAGTTGTTGAGAACGCACTCAATGGCTTTTATGTTTTTTGTTCAGTTGTTTATGCCACTGGAGGTGAAAACTCGATTCGACGCTTTTTAGTGGTGCATATTTTTGCGTTATCTCTATAGCGACTAAAAGGAGTGTAAATATTTGCATACATTAAATTGGCTGTTAATAAAGGATTTATTGATATGGCCAAGGCATACGTAACATATTCGTTACGCTAATCGACGTGGAACGAGTAAAGAATAAACTGTGATCTAGTTAACAAAAAGCTGAGTTTAGTTGACTATGGAGATAGGAAATAGTCACTAGTGTTTTTATCACCATGAGCAAACCAACGAAGTATATCGCTCGCTTGCCTGATGCAAGTGGCAGTATTGAGTATCCACAAGATGAACATGATATCTGGCAAGAGCTTTATTCAAGACAGCTTGTCAATTTACCCGGCCGAGCATGCCAAGCTTACTTAGATGGACTTGAGCGTCTGGCATTGCCAAGCGATAGGATCCCACAGTTAAGTGAGATAGATAGGGTTTTAAAAGAAACGACAGGATGGAAAACCGCCGCGGTACCCGCACTTATCTCTTTTGGTAAGTTTTTTGAGCTATTAGCGAATAAATCATTCCCGGTGGCGACCTTTATTCGGAGTCGTGAAGAGCTTGATTATTTGCAGGAGCCAGATATTTTCCATGAGGTCTTCGGACATTGTCCACTACTGACCAATCCATCTTTTGCTCACTTCTCACATCTTTATGGTCAATTGGGCTTAGCTGCAAGCAAAGAGGAACGTGTTTATTTGGCGCGCCTTTATTGGTTTACCGTTGAATTCGGTATCATTCGTGCTGAAAATAACAAGCTGAGTATTTATGGTGGCGGTATTATAAGTTCGCCAGGCGAAACACTGTTTGTGATGGGTAATGAGCCCGAAATCAGGGAGTTCGATCTGGTTGATGTTATGCGTACTCCTTATCGTATCGATATTATGCAGCCGATCTATTACGCAATAAACAGTATCAGTGAGCTCGATAGCATCGCTGAAATGGATATTATGGGCGCAGTAAAAAAAGCACAGCAGCTGGGGTTATTTGCAGCAACTTATCCTGCTAAAGCGGGTTAATTATGATTAAAAGAACCTTGGTTTGAAGTGAATACTAAAACCAAAGGACACGTTTTAGAATGATGATAGAAATAACAGAATTAGAGGAAAGATAATGACTGAATTAGCCCAAATGAAGTGTGAAGCCTGTCAAGCTGATGCACCTAAAGTGAGTGATGCTGAACTCGGTGAACTTGTGCGTATGATCCCTGATTGGACTGTAGAGGTACGTGACGGCATTATGCAGCTTGAGCGGGTGTACAAGTTTAAGAATTTTAGGTTAGCAATGGCGTTCACTAATAAGGTTGCCGATCTTGCTGAGGCTGATTTTCATCACCCAGGTATTTTGACTGAGTGGGGAAAAGTGACGGTAACATGGTGGTCTCATTCAGTTAAAGGGCTACACAAGAATGATTTCATAATGGCTGCTAAGACAGATACACTTTTAGCCGACTAATCGAGCTTCGCGTCAGATCTACTGGCGCGAGTTTATTTTATATATTACAAACCCGCTGTAAACAAGTCTTGCCACAACACTAATAACCTTTTAACGTATAGGCGAAATATGATTAACAGTTATCTGCTCTTCTCACAGGGCTGAATACGTTGTCGCTGAATGCTGGTTACTAGTCGTATTTTAGTTTTATCCCAATAACAATTATTTAGAAAAGGGACTGCAATAGTATGCGCTTGGAAGTCAGCTGTTTGGACCGAGTCGGTCTAGCGAAAGATATATTATTGATAATGGAAGATTATGGCATTAACTTGTTTGCTATCGACGCTAGTAATCAAGGTTTTTTGTATCTGCAATTTGCTGAAGTTAGCTTTGATATGCTCAGTGAGTTATTGCCGCTTATCCGAAAGGTTGAAGGGGTACATGATGTTCGAACCGTTTCCTTTATGCCGTCTGAGCAAGAACATTACGCGTTAAAAACTTTGTTAAAGACACTGCCTGATTCGGTATTTTCCCTCGATATAAAAGGGCGTATTCGTATTGTGAATGAATCGGCCTTGCATATTATCGGTATGGCTGAGCATGAGGTCATAGAGGAATCAATCGGTCACTGGGTACAAGGTTTTAATTTTAGTCGTTGGTTGAGTGAATCAACCGTGCTGGCGCAAGCGACTCGGGTCAATATTGGTGAGAATGAATATTTAGCTGAAATGTTGCCTATCTATTTGCCTGACGGCAGTGAGAACCCAATTCTTGCTGGCGCTGTCGTGTCATTAAAGTCACCCGCACGTTTAGGTAAACAATTTAATGCACTGCAAAACCAAACCACAGGTTTTGAAAATGTATTAGCAACCAGCGATAAAATGAAAGAGGTACTGATACAGGCCCGCAGAATGTCTCAGTTGGACGCTCCATTATTGATCACAGGAGAAACTGGTACCGGCAAAGAGTTAATGTCAAGAGCGTGTCACGACGCCAGCATGCGTCGTGAACAGCCTTTTATTGCGATTAATTGCGCCGCAATGCCAGACAGTGCAGCTGAAGAGGAGTTATTTGGTTATGTGAGTAATGGCACTGTGGTCAAGCGCGGATTTTTTGAGGAAGCAAAGGGCGGAACGCTCTTTTTAGACGAAATTGCTGAGATGTCTCGGTCTGCACAAGTTAAGTTATTACGCTTTTTACAGGACGGTACCTTTAGACGTGTGGGGGGAGATGAAGAGGTGCGCAGCGATGTTCGTATCATCTGTTCGACTCAAAAAAATCTAGCCGAGCTGTGCCAAACTGGTGAGTTTAGAGAAGATCTTTACTATCGCATCCACGTCTTAAGCTTCCATGTACCGTCGCTTCGAGAGCGAAAAGTTGACGTGATCCCACTGACAGAAATGTTTTTAGAACATTACAGCCAACAACTCTCTATCCCAATTCGCCGTATTTCAGGTGAATGTCGTGAGCACTTACTTGCTTATGCTTGGCCGGGTAATATACGCCAACTTAAAAATGCCATTTTTAGAGCCGTGTCTATGTGGGATGGCAGTGCTGAATTGACTGTGGACCAACTTAAATTGCCATCCTATGCAGAAGGTTTTGGCTATTTTGATCATCAATTTGAAGGTAGTCTTGAGCAAGCGATGAAGCAGTTTGAAGCCAGTTTACTGCGACGATTATATCCGGCTTATCCAAGCACGCGTCAACTCGCTAAAAAATTAGGTGTGTCTCACACCGCAATCGCCAATAAGTTACGTGAATACAAAATTAGCAAACAGAAAGCCTTGTAACAGCAGATTGCCAGCCATTGCTTGAGCAGCAATAGCAGCTTAATAATTCCCATTACAGCCTATCTTATCTAGGCTGTAATTATATATTTACAAATTGGATGCAATTGTAGGTAAGTGTGATTTAGCTCACGCTATTCCACTATTGCCGTACTTAATGTATTTCTATGGCAAGTAGATCTAGGCGTAAGCTTGATTCATTTAAAACAGCATACAAAAGCTGGGATCATCAGCTAGCCACATTTTATTAGGAGTGAGTATGAAGTTAGCAAGTTATGATAATGGCCGCCGAGATGGTCAATTAATGTTAGTTAGCCGTGATCTAACTAAAGCGGTTGCGGTTCCAGCTATTGCTCATACTTTGCAGCAGTTGCTAGATTCTTGGGATCTACTCAATCCACAATTGGTAGAGCTTTATGATGCATTAAACGAAGGTTTGATGGATAACGCGGTTGTGTTTGACCAAGCGAAGTGTTTATCACCACTTCCAAGAGCTTATCAATGGGCTGATGGCAGTGCTTATGTAAACCATGTTGAATTGGTACGTAAGGCTCGTGGTGCAGAGATGCCAGCGACATTCTGGACCGATCCTCTCGTTTACCAAGGCGGCTCAGACTGCTTTATTGCACCGACGGCAGACATTCCATTGGCAAGTGAAGCGTGGGGCATCGATTTTGAATCTGAAATTGCCATTATTACCAATGATGTACCTATGGGGATTGAAAGTGACAATGCTGCCAAGCATATTAAACTGCTGATGCTGGTAAATGACGTGTCACTAAGAAACCTGATCCCGGGTGAACTAGCCAAAGGCTTTGGTTTCTTCCAAGCTAAGCCCTCAAGCAGTTTCTCACCTGTCGCGGTCACGCCCGATGAGTTAAACGATAAGTGGCAAGACAGTAAAGTGCATCTGCCATTAGTCACTCATCTGAATAATGAGCTGTTTGGGCGCCCAAATGCCGGTGTGGACATGACATTTAACTTCAGTCAATTGGTGTCTCACGTCGCTAAAACTCGTCCTCTAGGTGCGGGTGCCATTATTGGTTCTGGAACGATCTCTAACTATGATCGTAGTGCGGGTTCAAGCTGTCTTGCAGAGACTCGCATGCTTGAAACCATTGCCGACGGAAAACCGTCGACGCCATTTATGGGCTTTGGTGACCGTGTGCGTATTGAAATGTTTGATGAAAATGATAAGTCAATATTTGGCACTATTGATCAGCAGATTGTTGAGTATAAAGCGTAACTTTTCAGAACTGCCATTTGTTCACTGAATATAAAGAAGAGTTAGCTCCTATGAGTTAACTCTTTTTTGTTTATAGGCCTGATAAGGCATGTGAGCCAGCGAAATAGAATTAAATAGGGAAGTAAAAATGATGAAATTATATGGCTACTGGCGTTCAAGCGCTGCTTACCGCGTGCGTATCGCGCTTAATTACAAAGGGATAATAGCTGAGCAGCTCTCGGTTCATCTGGTGAAAAACGGCGGTGAACAGCATCAGCAACAATACACGGCATTGAATGCGCAAGAGTTGGTGCCAACATTGGTGACAACGGATGAAGATGGACAAGAGCTAGTATTAACGCAGTCGCTGGCGATAATTGAATATCTTGATGATATGCATAGCAACAATCCACTGCTGCCCCAAAGTGCATTTGATAAAGCGATTGTAAGAGCGATGGCACTGACCGTCGCCTGTGAAATTCATCCTTTAAACAACTTAAAAGTTCTGCAGTATTTGGCGGCAGAATTAGCTATTAGCGATAGTGCTAAAGCATCGTGGTATCACCATTGGGTACATCAAGGTTTTGCCGCCTTAGAACAGCAATTGCAACAATATAGCGGTAGGTTCTGTTTTGGCGATAATATTACCTTAGCTGATCTGTGCCTGGTGCCACAAGTTTATAATGCTGAGCGCTTTAAGGTGGATATGACACTGTTTCCCAACATTGTACGAGTCAATGCCAATTGCTTAGCGGAGCAAGTTTTTATTGATGCTCTTCCTGAGAATCAGCACGACGCAACATAGGCAGCAATTTAGATTGCTGCTCTATCTGATTTCCATTATCTATTTTCCATTAAGAACTCCACAAACGCTCGGTCTGCTTTACTGATCGGGCGCTGTTTTTTCCACGCTATGTGCAGGTCTAAATACACTGGCGGCTCAAAAGGTTTTGCCAGTATGTTGTCATGGGGTTCAATCACCATCTCTAAAACGCTAGTAATGCCATACTCTTGAGCAACTACTTGTTTGATGAGATTGATAAGATTAGTCTCGAACGCAATACTGGCATTAAGGCCCAATAACTCTGCTTGTGCAAGCATCCACTCCCGATGAAAGTAACCCTGTTTAAAGAGCACTAAATCGTGTTGGAAAAACTGTTCTAGGGGCACGGTCGCTTGATTTGCTAACGGATGATGTTTACCCACGGCAACAACCATTTGTTCTTGCAGCAAAAGGTGGCTTTCAAAGTGTTCGTTTAGATCATTGGCGGTAATGATGGCGATATCGACATCTTCTCGTAGCAGCATTTTTAATGTGTCACGGGTTCCCCCTTCAAATAGCGATAACTTCAAATCTGGATGTTGATGTCTAAATGCCATTAATCGGCTTGGCAGGTAAAAAGACCCCAGCATGCCAGGTACGGCAACCCTCACTTCGCCTTTGGTTAAGTTTGCCATTGATTTAATATGTGCTTCGGCTTGCGCCATGTTTTTAATTATTAGGGTAGCGTGGTGATGTAGTGCGCGTCCCTCAGCTGTTAATGAAAGCACCTTACTGCGCTTATGAGCCCCTCTGTCGACTAAAGTAACCCCTAGTGAGTCTTCTAACCTTTTAATGCTCTGACTGAGTGCTGGTTGCGCTATGTTTAATTGCTGTGCTGCTTTAGTAAAGCTTCCTGAGGTTATCAATGCATCAAGATGTTTTAACTGTTTTATATCCATAGCAAACTCACTTAAGCGTAACGACGAAATGTATTGGCATTGAGTGGTTATACTGCCAATTTTGAGATTAACTTACCATAACAAAAATCAATTAATAGAGCTGTTTTTAGTTATTATCGTTATACAACTAGCATTGCTATGATCATTGCACTGAGACAACGTCGTGAAAAGTCATTCTATTATGAGCAATACAGCAGTACAGAGTAAAAGTAAGCGCGAACTCCAATTAATTGGCGGGTTATCGATTGCTTCAATTGTCATTTTTATTAATTTGTACCTTGTTCAGGGGATGCTTCCGCTGATCGCTGAGACATTTTCAGTGTCGAAAACCCATGGGACGTTATTGTTGTCGGTGACCAGCTTCACGATGGCATTTTCATTATTGCTGTTTGCAGTGATGTCAGATCGTATCGGCCGTAAACGCCCCATATTAATTAGCCTTTATCTGCTCGTCATGGTTGATATTTGCGCGATCTTTATTGGTGATTTTAGTCAGCTGGTTGCACTGCGGATGGTGCAGGGCGTTTTGCTGGCTTCGGTGCCGGCGATGGCAATGGCTTATTTCAAAGATGAGCTTGGCGGTCATGTGTTGTTAAAAGCGGGTGCCATTTATATTGCAGCCAACAGTATTGGAGGTATTGCGGGCCGGTTATTGGGCGGGATAATGTCTGAATATTTGCAATGGCATGAGGCTATGATGTTGTTGGCTGCTTTATCGCTTTTCGGCACGCTACTCGCCGCAATAATGTTACCAGAGAGCCAATTTGTTAAACCTAAACTTGAATTCGGAAAACTATCACTGCAGTCAGATCTAAAAGGTTTTTGTGAGCACCTAGCGAATCCAAAGCTGAGGTTGATTTATTTGGTTGGTGGCGTCGCATTCATGGTGATGGTCAATCAATTTAGCTATATCCAGCTGCATCTAATGGCGAGCCCCTTTATGCAAGGGCCCTTCGAGGTCACCTTGATTTTCCTTTGTTACTTAAGCGGCACTTACGCATCCTATCGCAGTGCTAAATGGATCAGTGAACTGGGCATTAAAGGCGTCTTTAGTTTGTCAGTTATAGCGCTAATGCTTGGTTCATTGTTTACCCTTTTTGATAGTGTCCTGACCATCTATTTAGGGTTTCTCATCTCGTCATTTGGATTTTTTCTTATTCACAGTAGTTGTAATGCTTGGGTGGCATTTATCGCCAAGCAACATCGCGCCAAAGCCACCGCGCTGTATTTATGTAGTTATTATCTCGGCGCCGCAATTGGCGGGCCTTACTTGTTGCCGTTCTGGCAACATTGGGGCTGGCAAGGCGTTGTCTTCGGCTCAATGATCTGCTTGAGTGTATTGGCGGTGCTTGTCAGTAAGTTGATATCGCCAATGAGTGCAAAAAGTCCGCTGTCATTCACAGCTTAATATTGTGAGCTACTGTTTTAAAGTAGAGCCTTTGTGCCATGTGTTGCAACAAGCTAAAGGCGGGCTTGTTAGCCCTGCGTTATCATCAACAGACTAAATAGATACACTCGACGGTTGTGGCCATATCTTTGCTCGGAAATGGCCATGAAAGAACACCGCAGCGGCAAAAAATGTCACTAAAGCTCCACTCAATAATGCCCATTTCACATCAAACAGACTCAATACACTGCCAAGGCCTGCAGCGAGTAAGTTGCCCAAGCAGAATATCGTCACCAACATTCCCATCAGCTGTCCTTGCGCATTGTTCTGGTATGAATTAGACAAATACACTGGCAGAAAACCATTATAAATGGCGATCCCAGCCCCCATAAGTGCAAAAGAAATCAAATATAATTGGCTCGTGATAAGAGGGAGTGTGGCAAGTGCAGAGGCAAAGATAATGACCCCCATTAATCCTGCGCTAGCATGAGACATCATTTTCTGAATTTTGGGGTTGATCCAAATGCTGGTAAAAATCATACATGCCGTTAAGAATACGGTGGCCCAACTAATGTCGACGGGGCTATAGTCAAATTGTCTCACTAAATGTAATGGGTAGAACTCGTAGTAGAGATTGACCCCCATGGTTAGTAGTAGATAAAGCATGAAAAAACGTCGTAAATCCGCTTGGCGTAATAGCACAAGGCTGGAAGCATTACTTGCGGCTTTGACTGTTTTGTTTAAGCTTGCAGGCATGAGAAAGTGGCTTAAGCCTGCACACAAAAAGCATGCTATCGCCGCGACAATAAATACCGTTTCAATCCCAGAGTAAATCAAATAACCGCCCATAAGAGGTCCCAGTAGATAGCCACCGTAGCCCATGGCACTAATGAGCGAAAAGCTGCGAGTCTTATCTATTATCGGGTGAAGATCGGCTGCAATAGCGCGCGCAATCGAAATATTACCTTCACACACGCCTGTCATTAACCTCGCAATACAAAATAATGCAAAGTTACCAGAGAGTGCTGCAAAAGCGGTTGCACTATAGCCAATGCCACTGCCCACTAAAGTCAGGGTTAATAAACGACGCCTGCCGTAAGTATCCGATAATGCCCCAATAAAAGAACTTCCTATAATAATTCCTAACGGATAAACACCCAGTACAATGCCGAGTAATAGCTCTTTTGGCAGCCCTTGAAATTGAGTTAATGCACTTTCACCTTGTTCGAACAGTGGCGCTAAAATGGGGTAGGGAAGGGCAATGCCGGCAACACTGATAAGGGTCACGACTAGCGTGATCATCAATATTCTTTTGGCTTCGGTCTGTGGCATCGATTTTGTCTTTAACGGGAAATATGAATGGCAAATATTACACGTACCACCAGTTAAGTAAATAAAATAGTTTACTTAACTGGTGTGCATATTGAACTTCACTCTTATGCCATAAAACGTACAGGCGATTTTTTACATGCTAAATCAGTATATTGTGTGTGGAGTGTAGAGTGTAGAATGTAGAATGGGGACTTTACTGATGTGTGGAGCCGATAATATACAGATCTAAGATCTGTAAACAGGAGATAGATGTTTGCTCGCGCCTAGTTCCCACTACCTAGGGAGCAATGCCTAATGCTTACTTAGTCGGATTTATCTGATGCATTACTGTGTCACTAGGGAGTAATTCAAGATGTCCTTGTTCGTCGAAATACCAACCGGTGATAAAGCCTTTTTGGCGCATTCTTACTAGGTTTTGCATCACTTCTTTTGCTTCAACAAGGGCGGTTTGCTGATCATATTGGTAGGTGAGTTTTAAATAGGCGGCAATACTCGAAAGCGAAGCCGATTGACTGACGTCTGCCATGGAGTTCATCCAAAAATAAAAGATACTAAAGGATAGTTGAAATTGCGAAATACTGAAGGTAAATGGCGAATTAAATAGTAAGGAAAATTGTCTATAGCAGGGAGGAAATATGGTGGTCGATACTGGGCTCGAACCAGTGACCCCCTCCTTGTAAGGGAGGTGCTCTCCCAGCTGAGCTAATCGACCTGGGACTTACTAATTTTAATTATCTATATTCTCTTTAGCAGAGAATGGTGGTCGATACTGGGCTCGAACCAGTGACCCCCTCCTTGTAAGGGAGGTGCTCTCCCAGCTGAGCTAATCGACCTGGGACTTACTAATGTTAACTAATCTATATTCTCTTTAGCAGAGAATGGTGGTCGATACTGGGCTCGAACCAGTGACCCCCTCCTTGTAAGGGAGGTGCTCTCCCAGCTGAGCTAATCGACCTGGGACTTACTAATGTTAACTAATCTATATTCTCTTTAGCAGAGAATGGTGGTCGATACTGGGCTCGAACCAGTGACCCCCTCCTTGTAAGGGAGGTGCTCTCCCAGCTGAGCTAATCGACCTGGGACTTACTAAT
>NZ_JAKIKR010000061.1 GCF_023284025.1 Shewanella abyssi
ATAGAGCTGTGGCCCCACCTGATCCCATTCCGAACTCAGAAGTGAAACACAGTATCGCCGATGGTAGTGTGGGGTTTCCCCATGTGAGAGTAGGTCATTTCCAGGCGCCTATTTAGCTTTGATCTCTTATTGAGAGTAAAGCGAGTCTACTAACCTTTGACACGTTAGCGACTTTAAAAGAATTTAGCATCATGCTTCGGCTTTTTGCTAAAGGAGTGGTAGTTCAGTTGGTTAGAATACCGGCCTGTCACGCCGGGGGTCGCGAGTTCGAGTCTCGTCCACTCCGCCAACACAAAGACGAAAGCCTCTACAGCAATGTAGAGGCTTTTTTCGTTTGTCTGAAATAAAGTCTTAGAGTGATGGAGGTTATTTTGGGCTGCAGTCATGACATTGGCGAACACCCGTTGATATAGGGTAAGATATTAACTTGCTGCTGAGCAGTATGTGATGTGATACAAATCAATTATGTTTAATCGCGGTATAATGAGCATTGCTAATTTAAGGTATTAAGATGAATTGTCGACTAGGTTGTGGTGCATGTTGCATTGCACCTTCTATCACCACTCCAATTCCAGGTATGCCTCACGGTAAGCCTGCAGGAGTAAGGTGCATTCAGTTGAATGATGGTAATTTATGTATGCTTTTTGGCAAACTAGAACGACCGGCTGTTTGTGGTCAATTTGCAGCAACTGAAGATGTTTGTGGCGCTAGTAATGAAGAAGCTTTATGGCTTATCAGCTCGCTGGAACAAGCAACAAGCATCTAGAAACTTATGTTTGATAGTCAATTATATGGATTGGTAGGCAATGCAGTTAACTCGTTATACTGATTTTGGATTGAGAACACTTATGTATCTGGCTTTGCATCCAGAGCGTGAGACGCTTTTTCGTATCTCCGAAATTACAGATGTGTTTAACTTGTCAGCTAACCATATTTCTAAAGTTGTACATCATCTTGGAAAGCTGGGCTATTTAAAAACAGTTAGAGGCAAGAATGGTGGTTTTAAGTTGGCTATACCTGCTAACGAAATCAATGTAGGTCAAGTTGTACGAGCTCTCGAAAACTCCCTATCTCCCATAGATTGCAGTAAGCCATACTGCTTAATTACGCCAGCTTGTCATTTAAAAGGTGTTCTTGCAGAAGCTGTGAATGCTTATTTGGCTGTGCTTGACGGTTATACGTTAGAAATGATTGTAAGTAACAACAAAGAGCTTAAATCGCTACTACCTGACCTGTCTATCTCAATCTTACAGTAGAGTTTTTTGCAGCCTCCACTTTCGTTGCCACACTGAAAGGTAGTAGCTTTGATGGTGGCACTAAGGCGATATTTGCCTCTGCTAAGCGATGAAGGTTGTTGTTCAAAAACACCAGTGTCTCAGGATAAGGGTGAGCAATAACAACGACATCACCCTGCGTTTCAGCAAGTGTTATCGCTTTTTGAAATTGAAATTCTAATCCTGCGTTTGATTTGTCGTTATCGAGAAATATTGTCCGCTTTAATAACGGCACACCAACCTCTTCTGCTATCGCTCCAGCTTGAGTGTATTTAGTCGTTACACTGTCTATAAAATAAATATCTCGTTCAATTAGGGTATCCATTACCCAGTGCATAGGTTCGCTAAGTTGGGTTAGTAAGCTTCCCATATGGTTATTAGCACCAGTAGCAAAAGGTACGCTATCTATAGCCTGTTTGAGTTGCTGTTTAAAGTCTTGCTCTGACATTATGTTAGTTAATGCACCTGGCCCTATCGTTTTACCATTGAGCGCTTGCATTGGTAGGTGTACTAAAATCTCACTACCTTGCTGGTATGCTTGGGTGGCGACTGTTTTGCCTAAAGGCGTGAGTGGTAACACCGAGAGAGTGACGTTTGAGGGCAATGCCAGCACAGCCTTATCTGATTGACGATATCCAATATCGTCAATAATGATGGCAATCCTTGCGGCAAAAACATTCGAACTAAATAATAAAAAGCAAAATAATAAATAGCGCACTGTATAGGTTATTTTTCTGTTTTAATCCAGGCAATTGCTGAGTTAACCAGTTTATCTTCAGCAATATCACCCGTGAGTGAGTTTGCATTGATTATAGGCATATTTTGATCACTTGTTACAGTCTCTAGTGCCACTTTAATATCGGGGACAATCCCTTTGGCGTGAATGTCCTTACCATTCGGGGTGGTGTATTTGGCAATAGTGAGCTTAATGGCATTGCCTTCTGTAAGTGTGGGGATCAGGCTTTGAACTGTGCCTTTGCCAAAACTTGTTTGACCGATAAGTTTAGCTCTGCCATTTTCTTGTAAAGCAGCAGCAAGTACCTCCGATGCAGATGCTGATCCCTTGTTGATTAAAACCAACATTGGTACACTTTTTACCATGGTTTGAGGTGAGGCATAGTAATCAGAATTTGCGTCAAAGAAGCGCCCCTCAGTTGCAACAATTCTTCCTCGGTCTAAAAAAATATCTGCGATTTTAATTGCTTGATCCAGCAGTCCACCTGGGTTATTTCTAAGATCAAGAATGAGGCCATTTAAAGGGTTTGTTTGCCATAATGCGAGCTGCTTAACCAGATCTTGAGTCGAGTTTTCTTGAAAGCTCGACAGTCTTATATAACCTATTTGGTTATCTAGTAACTGTGCTTCGACAGAGTTAATGGTGATAAGGCTAGGGCTGATGGTGACGCTATATATTGTTTCGGAGTTTGCCCTAATTAGCTCTAAGTTTATCGCTTTCTTGTCGTAGCTATGCTGTCTAATTTCATCGAGTAGGGCTTCTAGTTTATCAGTGGTAACCAATTGCTGATTAAGCTTTACAATCCTATCACCGGGCATAATACCGGCTAACGCTGCAGGCGATTGGGGAAAAGGGGTTACTATGGTAATTTGGTCATTGTCCGTCGCTATCTCTACACCAAAGCCAAAATATTCACCGTCGTTACTCTCTTGGATATTGGTAAAAGCCTGTTTATCTAGAAAGCTGGAGTAGGGATCGAGTTTGGCAAAAATCCCCTCAATAGCTGCTTCAATGAGCTCCTCTTCGGTGAATTTTTTTACGTAATAGGTTTCAATTGTATCGATGACATCGAGCAATACGGGATAATTGACGCGTGTTTTATATTGCTGTGTATGCTCTTGGCCAAATAAGGTAAGTGACAGACCTAATACTAAACCCGCGGTGGCATAACTAAGATTACGGATAACTCCTGACATATAAACCCCTTGTATAAGAAAGGGATTTTGTGTCTACCGCTTACAATATCGAGCTGGATCGACAGCTTGCCCTTTATGTCTTACCTCAAAGTATAGGCCAGACTCTGTCTGTCCACCTGAGCGACCGACTAATGCTATGTATTCCCCCTTATTAACGGAGTCTCCCGCAGCTTTTAGCAGGGTTTGTGCATGTCCATATAGGCTCATGAATCCTTTGCCGTGATCGACGACTAATACCATGCCAAAGCCACGCAACCAGTCTGCATAGATCACTTGTCCGCCAGCAATCGCTTCGATATTTTGTCCTTCTGCGGCGGAAATGGTCACGCCTTTCCATTTCACTTGGCCTGAACGTTTGCTGCCAAAACCTGATTTGATTCGGCCCTTGGTGGGCCACTTTAATTTGCGATTGCTGGATAATCCTTCGAACGCCGGATTATTTTTCATTGCCAATAAAGCTTGCTCGACCACACGTTTTAAACTGGCTTCCTCTATTTGTAGTTGCTCCAGTTTTGCACCACTGTTACTGAGTGTTCTTTGCAATTGAGTTAAGGTTTGCTGGCGTTGAGACTGTTCTTGGTTTAAGCGTTTAGCTTGCTGTTGTTGTTCAAGAGCTAATTTATTGAGTCTATTTTGGTTTTCTTGCTGCTTTAGCCTTATTTCATCAAGTTCGACAATGGTCGTTTGTAACTGTTTTATCGACGCGATACGGGCATTGTTTAAATATTGGTAGTAGGCAAGTAAGCGTTCGATGCTGGCTGGAGATTGTTGATTGAGTAGCATTTTACTGTAGTCGTGATTGCCGGACAGGTAGGCACTAGCAAGTTGATTAGATAAGGTTTTTTGTTGGATAGTTTTCAGTTTATCTAACTGGATATATTTGCCGCTGAGTTTAGCTAACGTTTTGTCTATTTGCGTTAAGTCTTGTTTGGTGTTGTTGACTTTTTTTGCAGCCACAGCGATGGCTTGCTCATCTTTCTTTAGCAAAGAGATTAAACGTTCTCTCTGTTTATGGGTGTTTTTAACCGCAGATTGCTGCTGGTTAATCTGTGTCTGAATCGACTTGAGTTCAGATTGACGCCGCTCGAGATCAGTCGCATTTACCGATATAGGAAGTGATATAAAGCCAGCAATAATGCTGGCTTTGATAAAAAGTCGAATGTTCATATTACTCTTTGAGTTTAATTATCGCTCGGCCTGTCATCTCTTCAGGCACTTCTCGTCCCATCAAGGTTAACATAGTCGGCGCTAAATCACTCAAACGACCACCTTTTTCTATATCTGCATCACGGCCAACATAGATCAGTGGTACGAGCTCACTAGTGTGCGCGGTATGTGCTTGCCCAGTCGTTTCATCTGTCATTTGTTCAGCATTACCATGATCGGCTGTGATTAAACATTCTCCGCCAACCTTGGCTAATGCTTCTACTACTCGAGCTAAACAAGCATCGACAGCTTCACAGGCTTTGACTGCTGCAGCAAAGTTACCCGTGTGGCCAACCATATCGCCATTAGGGTAATTACAAATAATCACGTCGTAATCGGTTGATTCTATTGCTGCAACAAGCTTATCAGTGAGCTCTGTTGAACTCATCTCTGGCTGCAGATCATAAGTAGCGATTTTGGGTGATTGGATTAAGATGCGATCTTCGCCTTCGAAAGGCTCCTCTTTACCACCATTAAAGAAGAACGTAACGTGAGCGTACTTTTCGGTTTCCGAAATGCGCAGCTGTGTCATGTTCTGATCTTGTAGGGTTTCGCCTAGGGTGTTGACCAGATTTGTTGACGGATAAGCGATGGCAGCATCAATGTTAGCGGCATACTCAGTTAACATGACAAAGTGCGCTTTAGGCGTCACGGCACGTTCAAAACCATCAAAGTCTGCATCGACAAAGCTACGAGTGATTTGGCGGGCACGGTCGGCACGAAAGTTCATGAAAATTAGCGCGTCATTATTTTCTAGCTTGGCAATGTTACCTGCAGCATCGGGTATTGCGGTACTAGCAACAAATTCGTCATTTTCATTACGAGTGTAAGCGGCTTCAAGGCCTGCGACAGCATTAGCTGCTTGATGCAAGCCCTTGCCTTCAGTGATCAGCTCATAAGCTTGGGAAACGCGATCCCAGCGGTTATCTCTGTCCATTGCGTAATAGCGACCAATTATGGAAGCCACTTGGCCAGTACCCAGGGTGTTGAACATCTCTTCGAAATGGGCTAAACCAGTTTTAGCGCTGCGCGGTGGAGTATCTCGACCATCCAAAAAGGCATGTAGATAAACCTTAGTTGCACCGCGTTTAACCGCTAAGCGACACATGGCTTCGATATGATCTTGGTGGCTATGAACACCGCCAGGAGAGAGCAGTCCCATAATATGAACTGCGCCATTGGCTTTGACTGCGCCATCAACTGCTGCGGTGAGTGCTGGGTTGGTATCGAACTCACCATCATCGATAGCTTTACCGATGCGAGTTAACTCTTGATACACAATACGGCCAGAACCAATATTGATGTGGCCAACTTCAGAGTTGCCCATTTGGCCATCCGGTAGGCCAACATCAATGCCTGATCCTGAAATTAGACTATGTGGATATTGGGCATTTAGCTTGTCGAGAACAGGAGTATTTGCATGAAAAACAGCATTTTTTTGCGTGTTTTCACGGTGACCCCATCCATCGAGGATCAGCAATGCCAGCGGGCGTTTGCGAGTCGTCATGGTAGTACCTTTAAGTTTGAAAAAATAAGATTAAAATTTGAATTGGTTAAATATTACTACCAATTGGTCCTTGGCATAAAGAAATTTACCTAGATTGAGGTTATCGATTTGCTAATGTGTGCGTTTCAAAGCCTGTTGTCGTGTGCGTTACGTGACTAACATTCTGTATTCTGCCAGCGCAATGGTATACTCTGTGGCCTCATTATATTTGGGCCAATTAAAAGTAGGCAGTAAAGCATGCAAGAATATATGGAATTTTTTAAAGCTAACCCAATGTTAAGTCTGGCTTGGGTTGGTTTGTTCGTCGGTCTTATCGTTATGGTGTTTAAGTCTAGCGTATCAAAAGTCAAAAACGTCAATCATCAAGAAGCGACTTTGCTGATGAACAAGCAAGAAGCCAAAGTTGTTGATGTACGCGGTAAAGAGGAATTTAAAAAGGGCCATATTGTTGGTGCCGTGAATCTTCTCCTCGCAGATATAAAAAATAATCAGCTTGGTGCCCTTGAAAACTCAAAAGGCAGTCCCATTATAATGGTATGCAACGCTGGCATGACTTCGTCTCAAGCGGCCCAACTTATGGTTAAGCATGGTTTTGAAAACGTGAATAATTTGAAAGGTGGTATGGGTGAATGGCAGTCAAGTAACTTGCCTGTTTCAAAGAGCAAAAGATAGAAGTGTCGGTGTAGCCATTGCATTATTGTTAAGTAATTGATTAGAGTGTCACGGCTTAGCATTAATGGTTACCGGCAGTGAATTGAGGGATACCCCTCCAAAAAAGCGTCTGTTGACTAAATAAATCAAATACTGGGACAGCTAATTGGGTTGTTACCCATGAAGGCAAAAACCCTGAGACTGGCTCTTTTGAAGTAGCCTCATTAACATTTTTAAGGTAGGAAATTATGGCTGAAGTAGCTAACACTGAAGAACAAGCACCACAATTCAACATCCAACGTGTTTACACAAAAGATATCTCTTTTGAAACACCAAACAGCCCAGCTGTTTTCCAGAAAGAGTGGACTCCAGAAGTTAAGCTAGACCTTGATACTCGCAGCAACAAATTGTCTGATGACGTATATGAAGTTGTGCTTTCTCTAACTGTGACAGCTAAGAATGGCGAAGAAACTGCGTTTCTTTGTGAAGTTCAACAAGCTGGTATCTTCGCTATCACTGGTCTGACTGAACAGCAACTTGCTCACTCTTTAGGTGCATATTGCCCGAACGTTCTTTTCCCATATGCTCGTGAAGCAATTGGTAGCCTAGTTAGCCGTGGTACTTTCCCACAACTAAACCTTGCTCCAGTTAACTTCGACGCGCTATTCGCTCAGTACGTTCAACAGCGTCAAGCTGCTGCCGCTGATGCGCCTGCAGAAGAAGCTAACGCTTAATCGCATGGAAAATACTGCCGATATTACGGTACTGGGGGCGGGCTCTTATGGCACCGCCCTTGCCATTTCTCTAGCGAGTAATGGCCACAGAACCCTGCTTTGGGGGCATGAACCCGAGCACATCGAAAACCTCAAGAACGACAAGTGCAATCAAGAGTTCTTACCCGGTATTCCGCTTCCCGATCTTCTTATTCCAGAATCTGATTTAGCCACAGCACTTGCTGCTTCCAACAATGTATTGGTTGTTGTACCTAGTCATGTCTTTGGGATGGTGGTAGCGCAAGCTAAGCCACTCTTGCGTAAAGATGCACGTATTGTGTGGGCGACCAAGGGTCTTGAGCCTGAAACGGGTCGATTGATACAAGATGTGGCGCGTGAAATCCTCGGTGAAGATCTCCCACTCGCTGTTTTATCGGGTCCGACTTTTGCTAAAGAGCTTGCTGCTGGTATGCCTACAGCAATATCCATCGCTGGTACCGATCCACAGTTTACTAATGATTTAATTGAATTGTTACATAGCCCTAAGCGATTACGCGTTTACGCTAATGATGACTTTATCGGCCTCCAATTAGGTGGTGCGGTTAAGAATGTTATCGCTATCGGAGCAGGTCTATCTGATGGTATCGGTTTTGGTGCAAATGCACGTACTGCATTAATCACTCGTGGTTTAGTTGAATTAACACGTCTTGGTGAAGCTATGGGTGCGCAAGCATCGACCTTTATGGGGATGGCAGGTTTAGGCGATTTAGTGCTGACTTGTACCGACAATCAATCTCGTAACCGTCGTTTCGGTTTAGCGCTTGGCAAAGGCTGTGATGTTGAAGCTGCGCAAGTGGAGATTGGCCAAGTTGTTGAAGGTTACCGCAATACTAAAGAGGTTTACACGCTAGCAAAACGTTTAGGCGTTGAAATGCCGATCACTGAGCAGGTTTACCAAGTATTGTATCAAGGCAAAGCACCTCATGATGCAGCTAAAGAGCTGTTAGGTCGTGAGAGAAAGTCTGAGACATCAGCAAAATAGCTTTTGCTTCGTCGCCATTAATGGCGAGAATGCTGGGAGTAAGATAAGTACTTCCGTGTATATATTTCACTTCACTTCATGCCATCCATGGCGAGAATGATGAGAGTGGGATAAATACATCCGAGTATATATTTCACTTAATCTTATCCATGGCGAGAATGATGAGAGTGGGATAAATACATCCATGTATAAGCCCCACTTCATGCCATCCATGGCGAAGATGGGATAAATACATCCATGTATAAGCCCCACTTCATGCCATCCATGGCGAAGATGGGATAAATACATCCATGTATAAAAAGGGTGCTAAAATAGCGCCCTTTTTTGTGCCCAGCGAAAAGTACTGGTGCACTGTTTATAAGTATAAGTAAGATTGTGTAGGAGTTATTGAGTGGAACATATCGACGTCATTATTATCGGAGCTGGGGCTGCTGGGCTTATGTGCGCTGCGACCGCGGGCTACCGTGGCCGCGATGTGCTCGTACTCGATAATGCCAAACAAGCGGGTAAGAAAATTCTTATTAGCGGTGGTGGTCGTTGTAACTTCACCAATCAGAAAGTAGAACCTGCTAACTTCCTATGCAGTAACAGCCATTTTGTAAAATCAGCACTGGCACGCTACCGCTCAAGCGACTTTATAGAGTTGGTAGAGCGCCACGGCATTGAATATCATGAACGGGATCATGGCCAGCTCTTCTGTAATGACTCTGCGAAAGAGATCGTTAGCATGCTACTCACTGAATGTGAGTGGGCGGGCGCTGCCGTTAAGCTGCGAACTGAAATTCGCCAAGTGAGTAAAAATGCTGATGGTCAGTTCGAAGTACATACTGATAAAGCACAGTACACTTGTCAGTCTCTCGTTATCGCCACCGGCGGCTTGTCGATGCCCAAACTAGGTGCATCACCTTATGGATACCATGTCGCTGAGCAGTTTGGCCTAAAAGTGTTGCCGACCCATGCCGGCTTAGTGCCCTTTACATGGCATAGCGAGCAGAAACAACGTTTTGAGCCATTATCAGGCATTGCGGTACCCAGTACTATTACTGCCAAAAACGGTACTCAATTTAGCGAAGCATTACTCTTTACCCATCGCGGCCTATCTGGCCCTGCTATTTTACAGATCTCTAACTATTGGAACCCGGGCGAGGCGATTAGTATTAATCTGCTACCAGATAAAGATGCCAGAGCGGAGATTGAGCAGCTGCTAAATAACAGCCCTAAGCAAAGTCTGCGTAATGCGCTGGCATTGTGGCTACCAAAGCGTTTAGTTGAAGCATTATTTGATGAAGCTTTGCTCAATAAAGCCCTTAACCAGTTAGTCCATGCAGAGCGAGAGCAGCTTGCTGTTGATTTAGAAGCTTGGAGCATAGTGATGAATGGCACCGAAGGCTATCGCACTGCAGAGGTGACATTAGGCGGCGTAGACACTGACGCACTGTCATCAAAGTCGATGGAAGCCAAAAGCGTCCCCGGTCTATACTTTATTGGTGAGGTTATGGATGTCAGCGGTTGGCTCGGCGGGTTTAATTTTCAATGGGCTTGGAGCTCAGGAGTGGCTGCTGGGCAAGCCGTTTAACCAGTTTACCACTCTTTAATCCTCGTTATCTCTTCAGTGGTGCAGCCTAATGACTCTAAGAAGTCTGAATGCACTTCTGGAAGCTTTCTTTTTAACTCTATATGCCATTTGTTCATCGCCTCCTTGCTTAAGGATATTGGTCTACTGCTTTGGCTCGTCAGTGGTTTATGGGGGATTACCTGTTCTTGTGAATAAAGGAGCATGACTGTCACACATGCGGGTGGGAGAACCACTATAAAGTGTAGTGGTGGATGTAGACTTTCATGTACTCTTGGTTAGAGTCCGTTTATGCAGGAAAGTGATTCTCCTGCTTTTATCGTTTTAAGGAATGAAACAGTCATGATTAAAAAAATTATAGCCGTAGGTTTATTGGGTTCTGCTGGTTTCGCTTATTTATATCAAGCCCAAATACCTGATGAAGCAGCAATTGGTGCTCGTTTAGTTGAAAAACAGCCTGTGAATAGCTCTGCGATGCTAGCGCCATCAACTGACGCTATTATTGCCGCCAAAGAGGTTGAAATATTGACCGCATCAAGCAGCAAAACTGCCGATGTTACACTCGATGTTGAAACAGAAGCTGAGGATCTGTTTTTCTCCCAGTTCGAGTATTTGACAAAAGGTAGCTTTTCAAGTGCAGATGAGCTTACATCCACATACGTACAGGAAAATGGAACCGTTTCTAGCGCTGCAATTATAGAAACATTTAATGTAGGTGATTTCGATGAGTTCGTCAGCCGCGTAAGCGCAATAGAGCAATCAGAAAATGCAGCTCTGCGCGAAAGTACTTTGGCTGAAAAACTGTTGAATCTGCGGGGTATTAACATCTATGCAGAGCGTTATTCATGTGCGGGTAAAATTTGTACAGTCTCGTTTGATTTTGACGGTAGCGATGAAGATGTTGATGAGCTATCTAAATTTGCTAAAAACTATAGCTTTAAAAATATTGTAGAAGACGAGCACGGCAATAAAAAATTTAAAGCGCTTTATATTGAAACTGATGACCCGTCTACATTGACGTTAGATAATTAATTAAAAGTTCGCGTCTAGAGTGTTTTTCAAGATCAGACCGCTATTGGATATTACCTAGTAGGCGGTCGAAGCCTCGAACCATAGAGTTTGTACAGAGACAGATGTCTCTCAAGCCCACTTTATCGAGCACTTATCAAACCAAAGCTACCCCACTTGACTCAACCAGTACTTAAATTGGCTGGGTAGTTGTCCGGTCCAGCGTTTAAAAGAGCGCCTGAAATTATTACTGTCGGCAAAGTGTAATTGCTTGGCGACGGCTAAATTACTCTCGCCAGAGACCGCTAGAAGAAAGATGGCTTGCTGCATATTGGCCTGATCTTGCAGCTGCTGAAAGCTGATGTCGAAAGCTTTGAGTCGGCGTTTTAACGTTGCAGGACTTAGGCTTAAGTGCTGTGCGACTTGCGGCAGTGTGTAGCTGCGTGTTTTACGCCGAGTGAGCAATAAACGGATCGCTGCCGGAAGCCCTATTTGATACTCGGCTGCTTGTCTTTGTTGGTGTACCTGTTGCCGCGCGAGCTTTAACCCCTGTGGATTGGCCAGTTCGAACGATTGCTGCTCTGTTTTAGCATCATAGCTAATGACGCAGATAGGCTGGTTAAATGACAAGTCTTGGCCTAAGTACTTGTAGTATTGATCCAATAACTTAGGTTCGGCATAAGGCAAGGAAAAATGGCCTCGCCACGCTCTATGGGTCAGCTTCTTATAGGTTGAAACTAAGCTTGATAGTGTCAGTTCAGTAAAAAACTGCTGCTGGCGCTGGGCGCCTATATCTAGCTGTAGTAATAGGTGTTGCACGCTTTTAGTTCGCCAATGCCAGCCTTGTAACCAAGGTTGGCTCGACCAGTGATATCGCTGCCAAAAGCGCTGTATTTGCTCAAGGCTGTTGCAGCAAAAAAGGCCATTGGTGAGTGCACCACTTTGTACTGGTAACCACTGCTGGCCGAGTAAAAATGCTAAATCATCTCCGGGCCATAGCCCCAATGCATTGTCGATTAAGCTCATGAGTTGCAATGGGCTAATCTTGTGGTCTGCGCGCTGCAAATCCTGCTTGAAAATCCCGGTTCCTTTCAATAAGCGCTCTACATCGAGCTGTCTATGCTCAAACATCGCCACAATACTGGCGGCAAGCAGTTGGCTATTAATACATTTGTCTTGGGCATAGGCAATGGATTGCATCTAAACGGCCTGGGGCCAAGGTCTTGCTTGTTTGACGCGCTCCATCTCTTTGTTAATTTGACTGATCAAGCTATCGACATCTACTGGGCGCTGTTCTGCATGTGGATCGTAATGGATATAAGCACTGCTGGCTTGGCAACCCAAATGCGCGATTGCACGCTGCAGTTCAGCTGCCATCGCTTGCGAGAATGGTGCTGAACAGTTAGGCAGTAAAATAATGAAGCGGTCGCCCGCAAAACGGCAGACAAGATCTTGGGAGCGAAGTTGGCAAGTTAGCATCTGCGCAATATTGGTGAGTAACTTATCCCCTTGGTTGAAGCCGTCACGCTGATTTATCTCGGAAAAATTGTCGATATCAATCATGATCAAGCTTAATGGGTGATTGCGATTGAGTGCTATTTGCTGACGCATCGCCCGGGCATCATAAATCTTTGTCACCCTATCAACGAGTTTGTGCTGGCGGAAAAACTGCTCTCGAGTGCGCAGCTGTTCATTGATGGTGATCTGCTCTTCGCGCCACAACCATAAGCCGCAAGTAAGCGTAAGCAAGCCGATAGGCGTGGGCAACTTTTCCAGAAAGGCGAACCAAGAGGGGAGACTATGGTTTACAAAAAATTCATCGAGCAGATCCATATAGCAGCCCAAGCTATAACCCAGTAAACCGAAGATCAGCAGTTGCGTGACTTTGCCACCAGGCCGAGCTTGCAACACTAATGCAAGCCAACTTAATCCAAGCAGCAATAAAGCCCCCTCTGTGGCGACATCAAGCCAATCGATACTAGCGCTAACTTTGGTATCGGCCTGTAGCAGGCAGAGGCTGAGCAATAAGCCGCTAAGCAAGGTGATGCCTAGGGTAAATTTTGAGGTAACAAATTTATGCATGCTGTGTCTGTTCATGAGGTGGGTATTGCGTCTAACGTACTGCTATTTTGTGACGATTTTATGATCCTTTAAGTAGTCAAATTGGCTCAATGGATGTTCAGCATGGGGGTAACTTTTTTGATATTGCCATTAATCGTTGGTCACTGTAGATGTGTTTGTTTTAGTTTATTTCATGCAAATACAAAGCGTTAGTCTGTGTGGTGTTGGTTTTTTTGCTCGTTTATGACTTGAGGTTAGCGGCTGTTATTAGCAGTCAAAATGGCTCAATTGTCGTTAAAGTAGTTGAAAATACCGCCATTTTCGCCCTGTTCAGATATCGGCGTCACGTTACTGTCATCTATCTATTTTAGCTTTGCCTGCAATTCAGCCATATAACGCAAATTAAAATAGGATCCATCAACATGAAGCAGTTTGGTTCGCTTTCACCGCTCTACCTTGCACTGTTTGCCGCAAGTTTAGCTTTTCCATCTACCTCATGGGCTGGCAAAGTCGAAGGTGCGATTACAGATGCAGCGACAAAAATGCCATTAGAGGGAGCGCTTATCAGTATTGAAGAACTCAACCTGCAGCAGGAGTCGAGTCGTGATGGTCGCTTCTTTTTCCAAGAGGTACCCAAGGGACAATACACTTTAGTGGTGCAGTATTTGGGCGGAACCACTTACCGGTCGCAGATCCAAGTCGGTGAAGTCAGCCTGATCAATAAGCAAATCGAGCTGAAAGGTCAGGGCCTTGAGCATATTCAGGTTGTCGGCCAGCGAGGCTCACTGAGTAAGTCGTTAAACCGTCAGCGCGCAGCAGATAACCTGGTCAGTGTGTTGAGCGCCGATGCACTGGGTAACTTTCCCGATACCAATATTAGCGAGGCGCTGCAACGCGTGCCGGGAGTGTCTATCGAGCGCGATCAGGGCGAAGGCCGCTTTGTGCGCATCCGTGGAATGGCGCCAGATTATAACGCGGTATCGATGAATGGCACGCGGCTACCGTCACCCGACAGCGATCGCCGCGCGGTAGCACTCGACGTGGTGCCTGCCGATCTATTGCAGTCGGTTGAAGTCACCAAAACCCTAACGCCTGACATGGATGCCGATTCACTCGGTGGTGCCATTGACGTTAAAAGCTTATCTGCGTTTGACCGTGATGATAGCTACTTCAATGTTAGCGCTGAGGGCAGTTATGATGAGATGACGGAGAGTGTTAACCCTAAACTAGCAGGCAGCTATAGCGATATTTTTCAAGACAATATTGGCGTTGCCATTGCGGCGAGTTGGTATAACCGCGATTTTGGCTCTGACAATGTCGAAACTGGTGGCAAATGGAGCTTTGATGAGCCAGCAGTGCTAGAAGAAGTTGAGCAGCGTGACTACCAAATTAATCGTGAACGCGTTGGACTTGGCGCTAATGTTGATTTTAGAGCCAATGATGACAATGACCTGTTTATTCGAACGCTCTATAGCAGCTTTGTCGATACCGAAACCCGTAATGCCAACGAAATCAAATGGGACGACGCTGCCTTACCTGACGCTCCAAGCGCTGCTGAAGCCACTCGTTCGTTAAAATCACGTCAGGAAGATCAGTCGATAATCTCAATCGTATTTGGCGGTGAGTCACGGTTCGACACATGGACGCTTAACTACCAAACCAGTTGGAGCCGCGCCAAAGCGGATAAGCCGCGCTATATCGGTGGCGCTGATTTTGAAGGCGCATTCGATGATGTTGCTTATCAGGATGCAACAGTGCCAAAAATCTCAGCTTCAGCAGCGTTTTACAGTGCAGATGAGTACCAATTAGACAAAGTCGAAATAGCAGAGTCCAATACCGTCGATACCATGACCGCAACCAAGTTTGATTTAAGTAAAACATGGCTGCTGGCTGAAAAACCTGTCGAGTTCAAATTTGGGGCTAAGTACAGTGCACGCGCCAAGGAGAACCGCGAAGACATTTGGATCTTCAAGGACTTTGACGAGCAGGGTATCAGCGATGAGCAACTATCATTAAGCCGATTTTCTGCCGCAGAACCAGATTACAACCTAGGTCGATTTGGCCCCTCTATTGCCGCTGCACCGGTTTGGGATTTGGTCAATCGCATGGACAGCACAGCAGCCAAAGATGAGATTGAATCGCGGATCAATGATTTTGATATCGATGAAGATATTACCGCGGCTTATTTCATGGGGCACATTGATATTGATAGCTTGCGCCTGCTGGCGGGGGTGCGTTTTGAGCACACTGCAATGCAGTCACAAGGTTCTGGCTTTGATGAAAGTAAAAATGATTTCTTTGACAATAATACCGACCGCGACTATCAACACTGGCTTCCGGGCTTGCACCTAAATTATAAGTGGAGTGATAAAACCGTGGTGCGTGCATCATGGACAAACACCATAGTACGCCCCACATTTGGTCAATTGGCGCCAGGGTTTTTAATTGAGCAAGACGATGATGAGTTGGAAGCAAGCTTTGGTAATCCAGATTTAGAAGCGTTAGAGGCAATGAATTGGGATGTCAGCATCGAGCACTATATGGGCGGCCTTGGTGTCATCTCTGCCAGCGGATTCTACAAAGATATTACCAACTTCATTTATGAAGCCGATTTGGGTGGCTATGGTAAATACCAAGACTTTGATAAAGCCGAGACCTATGTCAACGGTGATGATGCTGACATTTTAGGGCTTGAGTTAGCCTATGTGCAGGAGTTTGGTTTTATGCCTGAGGGTTGGCGTGGGCTCATCTTTACCAGTAACCTAACGTTAAGTGATTCAACTGCGCATATCAGTTGGCAAGATGATGGTTTTCAAGGGCGTGACATTCCACTGCCTAGTCAGTCAGAGCTTACCGCCAATGCCTCTTTTGGCTATGAAAACCCCTATGTTAGCTTCCGTCTTTCTGCAGCCTATAAGTCAGAATATTTACTTGAAGTGACCGAGCTAGATGATGCCGCCTTTGATATTTACCAAGAGGCACATACTCAATGGGATTTTGTCGCTAAAAGCTTTATAACCGAAGATATCAGCGTCTATTTCAAAGCGATAAACATCTCCGATGAACCTTACTACGCCTATACCGGACAGAGCCGCTAT
Organism: Shewanella abyssi; assembly: GCF_023284025.1. Lineage (GTDB taxonomy): Bacteria > Pseudomonadota > Gammaproteobacteria > Enterobacterales > Shewanellaceae > Shewanella > Shewanella abyssi. The sequence continues at coordinate 16,066 of NZ_JAKIKR010000061.1, forward strand.
AACGCCCAATACGAAGAGTATGGCCGTACATTCCAACTCGGTATTCAGTTCATCAACTATTAAGCTCAGGGGCTCAGATGATTAATAGCAAAAATATAATAGCCTTGACCATAGTGACGCTTTTTAGTGGTCCGCTAGCGGCACAAGACAATCCTGATGCGCAGCACCGCAGAACGATTTTGCAAGGACCTGTAGCGGCGAGCGAAATGGCAATATGGGATCAGCGAGCGCTGTTTGCCAGTGAACGGTTAGGGCTAGTATTGGCAGATAAACAGCAATTAAACGTTATCGTCCCTGGTCAATTTGAGTATTTAGCGGTGCATGGCGATACCGCATTGACTTACGACACTCAAGTTGACCAAGTACAGGGGATTAAGTTGAACTTGAACAATACCCAACGTTTGTCACTGTTGCCTAAACGTGCATTTCAAGTGGAGTGGCTCTGCCTGCAACCACGGCGCGCAGATAACAATCTTTATGGCTGGATAGGCGATGATGCAGGTCATAGTGAACAGTGGTTACTGGCGTCGAATGGAGTGTGGCAGCCCCAATTGGTACGCAGTCTGTCGGTATCAATGGGTGCCTTAAAATGCGCCGTCGATGATAACGAGCAGTTATATGTACTCGATAATCATCAAGGTTTATGGCGTTACCCTGCTGCACCCCATATGGCAGCAGGATCTGAGCTGGTGGTCTCTATGCCCGATAATGCGTTATCCGGATTAGCCATTAAAGCAGATCAGATCATTATGATGGATGAAAGAGGCCAAATTTTTGATGCCGAGGGAGATAAAGTGGCCGCGCCGTTCAAAGAAAACCAAGCACTGGAAAGCCTGTATGTGGCAGATACACAGCTTTGGGCTTATTCGGATGATGACGATCAATTCTATCAAGCCCAATGGCAGCCAAAAAAGATCACGGTGGCTAACTCTGCAGCGCTGATAAAAGAGATCCCCACCGCAGTCGAGAGTGATATTTCCGATAGATCTGGCGATACCATGGATGATCCCGCGATATGGGTCCATCCCACCACGCCGGAAAAAAGCCGTGTACTCGGCACCAATAAGCGCTGGGGTTTATTGAGCTTTTCGATGCAAGGTGAACAGCTGCAAGCCATCGGTGCCGGACGGGTAAACAATGTTGATATTAGGCAGCAGGTATTACTCGGCGGTGAATATCGTGACATTGCCGTCGCCAGTAATCGCGACCGTAATAGCCTAAGTATCTTTACTATTGATGCTCACGGCTCCTTAACCCAGTTACCCGAGCAAACGACCAGCTTGACCGATATCTACGGCCTTTGCATGTATCAACCCAGTGCAGATGAGTTGTATGTTTTTGCTAATGAAAAGTCGGGACTCGTGAGTCAAATTGAACTGAAATGGCAAGACAATCACCTTAAGGCGACAGAGGTTCGGCAGTTTAGTGTACCCAGCCAGCCAGAGGGGTGTGTCGCCGATGATGCCAATAAGCAGCTATTCTTAGGTGAAGAAAATACCGGGATATGGGTATTCAATCTCGATGATAAGTCAGCGGAATTAAGTGGCAAGATGATCATTAAAGCGGGTGGTCCGCTGGTGGCCGATATCGAGGGGATATCACTGTATCAAGCTGACAGCGAGACTGGTTATTTGGTGGTATCTAGCCAAGGAAATGACAGCTATTTGCTGTATGACAGCACTGCGCCTTATGCCTATATCGATCGTTTTAGAATTGGGGTTAATGCCAGATTAGGCCATGACGGTAGTGCTGAGACCGACGGACTGGATGTCACCTCAAGCTCGGTAGGTAGTGGAGTTTGGTCGCAAGGGATGATGGTGGTGCAAGATGGCCGTAATCGTATGCCGGACCAGAACCAGAATTTTAAGTGGGTTCCTTGGAGCGTAATAAGTCAAACGCTACTGCTAGATAGCAAGCAGTAGCGCCCAAGTATGTAGCCACTAACAAGAAGACGCTTGTTGGTGGCTATTTTTTATAGTCGGTTATGGTCTTTTGAAGTTTATGTTTTCCCCTATCTCACCATTACTATTCTAATCGCCATTGGTTCCTTGAACTTTCTAAGCACCAAGCGCATTTATGGTTGAGAGTGATTTAAACTGAGACGGTGTTATTTTTTATTGAATATATATTTACTGTAAATACATAAATAGCTGCTTAATAGCTTGGTTATCACAATAATTATTAATGGTGGTTTAATCTATATGGAGTATGCTGCAGCGGAAGTGTTGAAGTGAAATAAACAGCTGTTTTAATACCGCTCCACTAGTTTATATTTGGAGCGGCATTTGATCAATTGTAGCCAAGGATATAACTCGGTGTTTCATCTTCTTGTTCTTCAGCGCATGACAGGATTGTTAGCTGCGGTTCATAGTCGCACATTGATACATTTAGCTTGTTATTAAATGTATTTTGATCACAGAAAAAATAGACTTGGACAAGTAGGATATCAAGATCACTTATAAAAATAGAATGGCAGCACGATAAAAAAAGTAATTCATATTTATAGGAGATATATTGAGTTTTCAATTGTTGTATTTCTTTTCTCATTTTCATTATGGCAAGAGCTAATCGGTGGTACCTCTGAGTTAACAAAGTTTTTTAGTGTAACCATTAAGTTTCTTGCCTATGTCAGCCCTTTACTTATGATCTTAGTGCTTTTTATCGCTATTATTCATCATGGTCTCACAAAAATAACGCCTAACAGTAATCTGCCTATAAGAGATAAGTATCAAACAACACTTTTTACTGGCTTGTTATCAACAGTGATGGGAGCTTCAAATATTCATCTGATCCTTAAACCTGTATTGAGTCAGTGCTCCTGTAGGCAAAGGTTTTGCATTTTAACGATAGGTTTTTGCTCGTCAGGAGGCTTAACCTGCTTCATTTTTTGTGCTTTAGGTTATCCTTTCATGCACTTATTACTAGTTTCTATTGCTCTCCCAATTATCGCAGCGCTGTTACTACCATGTATATTAGGAGCAGACCCTAAAGCGTTACCTATAAGTTGGCACATTGATAGCAAAAGCTTTAAAGAAAGGCTAAAGATGTATTTTATTGGCGGTTATAAAATAGTTTTTAATCGCGCAGCATTGATTGCTATTTTTGAAATTATTGGTTATTTTTTTAAAGACACGCTTTATGCCATTTTTAAATCCCTAGAATATTTTTTGGTTAGTTGGTTTCAGCTTATCGGATTCTTTGAACAAACGAGTATTTTTTTGGCTGAATTCTGGCTATTAAAAACGGTAAGTAGCCGTGATTTATCAATGATAAAGCTTGCTGAGTCGGATTGTTTTCTAACAATGACAGCAGGAGAACAATTATCAGCAATTTTTATTATTCTCAATATTGCTTGCTTAAGCGCTTTGTGTTCTATCACTTTAAATTTAATGGCGTTACTGGGCAGGAATAGTTCTTCTACCATAAAGCTAATACCCGCAGCATTTATAACCAGTATTCTAATGTCACACGGTATAGCAATGATTATTTTGCTTTTTTATTGATGTTATAACGAGTGATGATCGCGACGTTAAATAGCTATCTTTGCGAGTGCCATTATCATGAGGCTGTGCAGTATTAGGTTTTGAGCTGTGGAGTAGTTTTGAGAACTGATAAAGTTTTACAAAACGTGCTAATTAGGGGCATCCATGTTTCCTCTGCCTTTGGGGCCCAATCAGCGCTGCCCACTTGCAGGGAAGCTACAGCACTGAGGGGCGGTCGAACTTAGAATGTATAAGAGGCTGTCACTAACGCCATGTTAGCCGCAGAAGTCTTATATCCGTACCAGCTATCAGCTTGACGAAGGGTTAAGCAAGCGGCAAACGACTTGGTTAGCTTGTACTTGAGCGTAATGTCAGCCAAATAGCCTGAGCTATCTTGATCACCGGTTATCTTGTCTGTATACCCTTTCGCATGATCTGAATCTCGGTCAAACACACCGAAATATCTCGCTTTAACGCTAATGTTGTCCGTGAATGGGTATTGCATAGATACGTTAAGCGCGTAACCAGAGAATCCTGTAAAGTCTGCGCCAGCGTTATCGATACTGACATAGTTTGCACCGGCACCAACATTCGTTTTAATGCCGCCTAGATTTAGGTCATAAGACAGGCCTAGCTTCATGTTGCTTTCGTAGCCGTTAGTGTTGGCCCAGAAGAATTCATCAACCATGTAGTTAAGACCAGGGGCGAAACCGGTTTTAATATGGGCTACCCCAGCAAACTTAAATGTAGTCCATGCTTCACCCAGAGCGGTAGCTTTGGGGGCTGAAGCCGATTGCTCAAGGTTTTCAACGATACCAACCGTGATAACTCTGCCCCACGTCCCGGCACGAACGTTAGCCACCGTTAGTAATGAGCGGTCAAACTGGTTTTTATTGTCATCAAGCGAGTCTTCTGTGTGGAAGATATACCCTGCAGTTATCGTCGTAAAATCCTTTGCCGCAGCACCGAAGCTACATGCACAGGCTAATACAGTCGGAATTGCTATTTTTAGTATTTTGTTCATCATTTCACCTTATAAAAAGGGGCTTTTCAGCCCCTACAGCATTACTTAGTTACTTAACGGTTTTATCAGGGTTGATAACCAACGCACGGTAAGCTGCGTTACGAGGCATCAAATATAAGAAGTCTATGTCAACAGCTACATCTTGAGTGCCATATCTAATTTCGTTCAAGGTGCCACCAGAACGGCGACCTTTAGTACCTAAATGGGTGTTAGCGGAGAACGTAAACATAGAGTTCTTGTCTTTCTCATAGCTCACGTTTGATGTAACAACAGAGTACCAGTCAAAGCCACGGTCTTTGCCGTATTCCCACTTTTGCTCGACTGTCATATCATCTTCGTTAATGACGTACTCAACAGCGCGAGAATATTTCATTGTTGGTAGTGCTGGCTGCTCCATGTGACGGCCATCGCCGTTGTCAAACGAAACGATACCTAGGCCACCGTCGTCATACTTCTTGTTAGTCAACCAAGTTGTGTGTTGGGTGTAAGTGAAGTCAAAATCACTATCAGCACAGAAACCTTTATCTGTACACTCAATCTCATCACCATCCGAATCGATAGGCTGAAGTAGTTTGTCAGCAAACTTATCTGACCAACCAATGCTAGGAGAGAGGATCCACTTCACTTCCTTATCGCGGCCAATCTTGAAGTTACCTTGATGGCGTAGCGATAGAATGATGGAATCATCTGCAGGGTCATACTCAACAGAGTTTACGTGTGCCCAGTTGCGACCGGCGCCAACACCAGGAATATCGGCATATGGAGCGTCTGGCTCAATCTTAGCTAGCTTACCCATCTTATCTTCATCGATGTTCAAGCAAACTGCGCCAGCGTTAAGCGCTTTAAGCAGGTCATCACGCATGTTGTCTAAGATTTTGTTTAAATCCCAAACTTCAACTAGCTTGCCGCTCTGATCCATTTCTAAGATATGGTCACGTACTGTATGAACGCGTTTGCCATCTTTACGTAAGTAGTCAGTCTTAGCCGCACGTACTAGGTAGTTGCCATTAGGCATAGCTTGCATGTCGTGAGAGAAATCTTGGTATCCTCGGGGGAGATTCCACTCAAAGATCATCTTGCCAAACATATCCATGCGATAGATTTTCTGGCCTTGGCCGAATACTAGGTCGCCGTTTTCAGTTTGGTGGAAGCCCATCATGATGCCGCGCTTATCGATGTCTTTTACATTGTGGAGCATCTTAGTATCAAGCGCCCAACGAGTTTCACCCTCAGTATCTAGCACGTAAACGAATGACCAACGATCCCACTCCATTGCACCCATACCACCTTTCCAAGTGATGTCGTAAGAACCTGGTACCGGTAGTAAGTAATTCATTAGATAAAGGCGATCTTTGAAGTCTGGATCAACCTTGTTTACCGTCACTTCAGGGAAGTTAGCTTTAACGCCGTTAACTACCGCGCCGCCTTGCTGTGGTAGAGTCCAGATAGAGTAAGTCTCTTCAATTTTCTTGCCGTCTTTCTCGTATTTAAGGGTTACTTGGTTGTCATAGTCAGCGTAAAGGCCAAACACCGGAACACCGTTATGGTTTAAGATTGTTTCGCGATGGGCGTCATACTCTATATCTACGCCATTTTGCCCCTTTCCATGGACGATTACCTCTGCATAATCTATTTCATAGCCACCTAAGTCGATGACGGCAGTTTGTGGGGATAGCCCGTATGGGTTAACAATAACGGTACCTAACTGACCTTGTGCCGGTGGTGGCTTAATGGCGTTGAACTTACCTGCTGTCGCCGGAAGGGCTAGGGTTAATGTCGTTGCAGCTAGCGCGGCTGCTAAGATAGTTTTCTTCATCATAATTCCTACTTTTTAGAGTTTTTTAACGTTTTAGTGATAAAAGCAACGGTTAGCGGTAAAGCGCAGGCGATAAATACGCAGTAGCTAATGATGCAGTATTGAGCCATGTTCAGGCCGAATAGCGACCAATCATCTTCACCACAAATACCCGATGGAGAAAACTCGAATGGTAGCCACTCATGAAGCGGTAAGCCTAGAGGGAACGTAGGCTCTAATGAGCAAGCGTTAGCGCCTTGACCAGACTGGAACAAATCTAAACCCGACTCTGCAGCATGTGATGCTACGTGTTGGCCTGACAAGATGATTGCCTTATCCATGCCGTAGATAATCCCGTACCAAGCCAACGCTAAGCCAACGACCTTAATCACGTTGTTCTTTGGGTTTATGAGCATCATTACACCGGCAATCAATATGCAGAATTGACTGAAGCGGATATAAACACAGTTTTCACAAGGGTCCATCTCCAAGAACCACTGAAAATACCCCATTGCGGAGCCAAGCAAGAAAACACATACACCAGCCATGACAGCCCAAACAGCGCGGCCTTCCTGAGTCGCCTCTAATGTTGGCATTGGGCTAGCCTTTAAGTCAGCAAACCACTTCTTAAATTGATTAATCATGGCGAGTCCTAAAGGTTATTCTTAATGGTTTCATCTAAGTTAGATAATGATGTGATCGTGCTGGTATCAATCATCTTGTTGCCGTTCACGACAAGAGCGGGGATGCCCTTTTCTTTAGCAATGGTTAGCGCAATGGTGCGGTCATAGGCTAGCTTGTCTTGAGCTTTTTCTGTGTGGAGTGCTTTCTTGAATTCAGTTTGAGACATGCCTGCAGCCTTGAGGCCGATAGCAGCAAGAGAGCCTTTAACGGCTTTAGAACCTTTTACTTCCTTGAGCTTTTGGTCATGCACAGCGGAGTACATAGCCATCTTGGCTTTCTTGTACTTCTTGTGGCTTAGGGTATCTGCAGCGGCCAATACTTCGCAGGCCTCAACACCAAGAGCCCCTTTGTTTTCTAAGCAGATAGCCTGAAACCTTGTGCCAGATGGCAGGTTTTTGATTAGGTTTGGCGTTACGGCTTTCTCGTACTTGTAGCAGAATGGGCAGTAAACCGAGTAAACTTTTTGCACAGTATTGTCTAGCGCTGGTGTGGCAATCTCGATAACTTCAGCAGCAGACGTAGTGAATGTCATTAATAGTGCAACGGCTAGTGTAGTCAGTGATGCTTTCATCTTTTCTCGATAATTATCAGGTTGGTTAGTTTCTGATGATTATATTAATGAGGTGACACTTTTCGTTCCGTGACTAATTTCCCCCTTGTTGGAAACACAATATTTACCACTAATGGGCACTAACTCACAAAAATACAGCGAATTGCTATTGCGACAACAATAGCTACAATATTTTTAACGTTTGTCACATATTGAGTTTTCCCCACCCAAACAGGGCGAAATATTACTAATGAAGTGCCACTATGGTGTAAGAGTAAGCAGTATGGAATCGACCATGAATAATTACCTACTAAACCCGCCCAAGGCCATAAATAACATTCTTAGTGTTTCTGAGGATGTTATAAAAGAGCAAGGATTGTGTTCTTTTAAGATGTCAGTAATAGCAAGTCGATCCGGCTGTTCAACAAAGACTTTATACAACCATTTCCACTGCAAAGAAGATATTATCGTTGCCCTATTTATACAGCACGTAAACGATATTCTGTGCAAAATAAACATGATTGAAGCATCCAATAAATTAACCAACCAAGAGAAAATTATATACACACTTATGTATGACCCAGTTAAGTGTTGGGCGGCAGAGAAAGATAATCTCTGCGTCAACTTCCTGGGAGTGAACCCCCACATATTAAATATGGCTAGCCCTGAGTTTATTGGGAATATTAAGGTGATATTTCTAGAGATTAAAGAGCATACGCAGAGGTTATGGAAAAAAGCCGTTAATGACGGGGAGTTGTTATCAGGTAAAGCATCAATAATAAAGCGCATATTATTAATGAGGGGTATACAGAAAGGTTCAGTAGTGGTCGGACAGAATAAGTATCTAAGGCAATTTGGCTATGATGGTGACGTTAAGCCGACGTTTAACGCTCTGTGTGATGCCATGTGGTCATTGGACTGGGCTAGTAAGTGCGAAACATTGTCTTATGGGGCTATGCTTAGCTCTACAGTGTCACTATTAGACCTCAAATCTGAAATGAGCCAAAGGCACTACGGGCTAGAAATGGAGTCACTTAAAGAGAATATCGAACTTTAAATATTCCTCTATTCTAGGGCTGTTTAGAGTGCTGATCTATATTTTCAGATTTAATACCAACGGTAATGTTTTAGTGTTAACCCATAAGTCACAAAAAGCCATGCCAGAAGCATCTATTTTGATAAAAACTAGGACTATGAGCGCTTCTCTTTTGGTGCGAATGGTCAATGAAGTAAGCTCATTTTTGCAGTTTAGCCTTGTTTAGATCTATTTTTTATCTCTGTTTTTGTTGCCTTAGTGGGGGAGGGATCGGGCACGGCTAGCTGACTAACCGAGTAGAGGTTCTGCTAACTGGGAGCTATAAAGAAAGTTGCTGGTGTCTAGCATAGTGAGTGGAAAGGCACGCCTTACCGTTATGGTGGCATGAGTATGCTGCAGCGGAAGTGTTGAAGTGAAAAACTAAAATAAACAGCTGTTTTAATACCGCCCCATTAGTTAATATCTGGAGCGGCATTTGATCAATTATAGCCAAGGATATAACTCGGTGTTTCATCCTCCTGTTCGTAAGTGTATAACAGGCTTACGCACTGCGAGGAGTCATCTTCTGTTGTTTTTGAATGTTCAAATTCACCCTGTTTATAGTTATTAATGCCATGTTTTTCCATTGCAACTTCCTTTTAATTTAACTAGCGCTCCCTTTATATATAGTTTAAATTTTTTGCATTGAAAGCTTACTTGCTCATTAATTTAATCTTCACTAATTTAAATTACTCTTACTGTGTCAGGTTACCGTCGGCCAAACGGTAACCTGACACAGTAAGAGTAATTTAAATTAGTGAAGATTAAATTAATGAGCAAGTAAGCTTTCAATGCAAAAAATTTAAACTATATATAAAGG